>JBGSJZ010000106.1:0-28196 GCA_041741455.1 Anaerolineaceae bacterium
AATGAGAAGAAAAACTGACGCATGATCAATGGCATCACTAATTGCTGCTGGCCAGGTTGTATCAGGCGGAATATCTCGTGGAGCCATCCAACAGGTCCGATTTCTTTTTTCCAAACCTGTACAAAGCGTTTTGGCAAAGAATTCATCCTGATGGGCAAAGCTAATAAAGATTTCATGGCTATTTTTAGAAGAAATTCCGAGGGCTGAGCGCATTTCGGCAACCGATGCAAAGCGATCTTCTGGATTAAACTCCATTGCCCGTAGAATACAACCCTCTGTTTCAAGAGATAATGACGAATTGAGATGACGTGGTTGAATTAATTCTGTACCTTGTTGCCTTTCAACTACATCTGCAGGCATTTCTCCAGTTAGTAGAAAATACAGAGTGGCTCCAACCGCATAAATATCACTGCGAGCATCATATGGTTTAAGGGGATCTAATTGTTCTGGAGGGCAGAAAGATAAAGTTGCAGCTGGAAATGCTTCATGGGTCAAATCAGAAGCTAAATAGGCAATGCCAAAATCAACCAAAAAAACTTCGCCATCAGGGGTTACAATAATATTCTCTGGTTTGATATCTCGATGAAAAACCATCTGTTGATGGCAATACTCCAAAGCATCTAAAACCTGGCTGAACCAAGTAAGCATTTTCTCTTCCGCGAATGGAGTATTATGGTTTATCTCCATCATCCGATACAAATCGCTTCCTTCAATAAAATCCATCACTAGAAAATACTGATCATTCACCCTGAAATAATTTTCAACTCGAGGTAAATTCGGGTGTGTGAGATTAAACAATAACTTGGCTTCAATTTTAAATTGAATTTCAAAAGTGGATGGCATGCCATGAGGACGAGTATCATAAACATCTACATTCCTCAATCTGGCTGGGTTCGGCGTTTGTGTTTCGGTATTAATTACGGCGACTTTTAACGCAACAGGACGAGGTGGGCGAGCTAAGGTATCCAGAGCGCGATAAACGAGCCCCATGCCGCCTTCTCCAATTTGATCACAAATTTCATACCGACCGACTAGTACCTGACCGGGTTCTAACATTTTAACATCCCCAATAAAATGGATGAAATAATTATAGCATGGTAGAAAAATAAAGATCCCTTGCGGGTGGTATCCGTAACACCGGGCACGGGATGTAGGTGCGAGTGGGGCGACCTTCATGGTCGCCCGTACGGGGATGATCGAAATCGCTTCCATGGGCGGGGTAAAGAGGCGGGCGGGGAAGGAGGGCGGGGCTGAGACCCCCTACGTGGCATAATGAAATCCACTTTAATCAGGTGCGATGTATAATTAATCATAGAATGTCCGATGCCCTTCTCCTCACGAAACTTTATGTTCCTCCACCGCGGCATAACCTTGTCTTCCGCCCTCGCCTGGTGGAACAACTGAATAAGGGAATTTCTTCGGGCCACAAATTAACCCTGATCTCTGCCCCCGCCGGCTTTGGCAAGACCACACTGGTTAGCGAATGGGTCGCCGGTCCCCGGGACTGCCCGCCCAAGCTGGTGTGCGGCAATTCGGTGGCATGGTTGTCACTGGATGAAGCAGACAATGATCCGGCGCGTTTCATCTCCTACCTGGTGGCAGCGTTGCAGACCATTCAGGCTGGTATTGGTGAGAGTCTGTTGGCTGCGCTTCAAGGTCCTCAACCTTTCCATATCGAAACACTTCTGACCGCCCTGCTCAACGAAGTATCCAAGATACCCGAGCATTTTGTTCTCATCCTGGAAGATTATCACTCGATTGATTCTCGACCGGTGGACCGTGCCCTGGACTTTTTGGTAGAACACCAGCCGCCGCAGATGCACCTGGTCATCACCACGCGTGAAGATCCGCAGTTACCCCTGGCACGTTATCGCGCCCGCGGGCAGCTCACTGAACTGCGCGCCGCCGACTTGCGTTTTACCCCCTCCGAAGCTGCCGAGCTTCTCAACCAGATAACCGGGTTGGGTCTCTCCGTAGAAAACATCGCCGCGCTGGAAACACGCACGGAGGGTTGGGTTGCCGGTTTACAGTTGGCAGCCATCTCAATGCAAGGGCATAAAGACGCCGCAGGTTTCATCCAATCTTTCACCGGCAGCCATCGTTTCGTGATGGATTATTTGCTCGAGGAGGTGTTGCAACAGCAATCCGAGAGTATCCAGACATTTTTACTGCACACGTCCATGCTTGACCGCATGTGTGGACCTCTTTGCGATGCCCTATTACTCGATTCATCCATTTCAGGGCAAACAACCCTGGAATATCTGGAGCGCTCGAATCTGTTCATCGTTGCATTAGACAATGAGCGGCGCTGGTACCGTTATCACCATCTTTTTGGCGATCTGCTGCGCAAGCGCATGCAGCAAAAGCTCACCGCTGATAAAATCGCCCGCCTGCATCTCCATGCCAGCCAATGGTATGAAAACAACCGTATGATCCTCGAGGCTTTTACACATGCGGCAGCAGCCAATGATATTGAGCGCGCTGAGCGGTTGATGGAACTCAAGGAGATGCCTTTACACCTCCCTGGTGTACCGACGATAATTTTGAAATGGCTGGAATCTCTGCCTGTGAGCGTGCTCAATTCCAAACCCGACCTTTGGTGGAAACAGGCTTCCATGATGTTAATCAGTTACCAGAGAATAGGTGTTGAAGAGAAACTCCAGGCAGCCGAAGCAGCATTGGCAGCGAAAATTCCACCCACCGCTGAAATGGACGAATGGAGTCGAAACCTGGTTGGGAAAATTGCAGTTGCCAGGGCCATGCTCGCGCAAAACCTATACCAGGCAGAAACCAGCCTGGTTCAGGTGCGCCGCGCCCTCGAATATCTCCACCCCGACAACGTGGCTGACCGTTTTTCAGCCACCCAGATTTTTGGATTTGCCCACTATATCCAGGGAGACCGGGACACGGCGGAACAAGCTTATACCGAATCGTTATCTCTTGCCCAGGCCGCCGGGGATCATGAGGGCGTTTTACTGGCAATTACCCGCCTGGGTCAGGTACACGAATTGAGAAACCAGCTTCACCAGGCAGCTGAGAAATACCAACATGCGCTGCAGTTGATCGGGGAGGACCCGATTCCGTTTGCGACAGTCGTGTACCTTGGCCTCGCCAGGATCTATTTTGAATGGAATGACCTGGATATCGCTGAGAACTATGGGGAGCTGAGTTTTCAACTGGGGTTGCTAAATGATCAGATCATTGATAGGTTAATTTTGAGTCAACTGTTCATGTCCCAGATTAAATTAACCCGGGGAGATTTGGTCGGCGCGGCCAACCTCCTGGCGCAAGCGGAACAAATTACACGCCAATGGAATTTTACTGCTCGTCTGCCGACCATTGCCGCCCACCAGGTGTTGATTTACTTATACCAGGGCAACATAGGGGCCGCCGCTCAAATTGCCCAGCAAAATGACCTTCCACTCCTCCAGGCGCGAACCTTCATCGCCCGGGGCGATCCATCCGCTGCGCTGGCGTTGCTTATGCCGTATCGCCAGCAGATGGAAGAAAAGGGGTGGGAAAATAGACGGCTCGAGACGATGGTGCTGCAAGCGCTTGCGCTTCACCTACAAGGCGAAAAAGACCCGGCATATCAGGTGTTGACCGAAGCGCTGACCCTGGCTGAACCGGGTGGTTTCATCCGTCTCTTCGTAGAAAAAGGCGAGCCAATGCGGTCGTTAATTGTGGATTTTAAATCACGGATTGAAAAACAGTCCGGCGGCGGTGCTCATCCCCTGCGGGGTTATGTGGATAAACTCCTGGCTGCCTTTGCGCCATTGGAGGCTGTACCGGGGTCGACAACAACCCATCCGCAATCAGAATTGATCGAACCGCTGAGCCAACGCGAACTGGAAGTGTTAAAGCTCATTTGCCAGGGACTATCAAATAATGAAATATGCAAGCAACTGTACCTCGCCCTGGATACGGTCAAAGGGCATAACCGCAGAATTTTTGAAAAATTACAGATACACCGGCGCACCGAAGCCATTGCCCGCGCCCGCGAGTTGAACCTGTTCTAAAAGCCCCCCCCCATTTCTTTTCTGTAATCCAAAACAACACTTCAAGCAACACTTCAACCCACACCAAAGTGTCTACCGGTGACACTTGCGCATGGGTATATTAGTGTTGTGCCAGACAGGCAGCGCAAATTCTATACATGCTGACACAACGGATAGCTATCGATCTAAAAAATATGGAGATGACTATGAAAGCGATTGTATACACAAAATATGGATCACCAGATGTGCTTCATCTCGAAGAGGTAGAAAAGCCTGCCCCCAAGGACAATGAAGTGCTGATCAAAGTTCATGCCACATCCGTCACCGCTGGGGACTGCAACGCACGCGGTTTTGTCTTTGTTCCGCCTGGCTTCGGGTTCATGTCGCGCTTGGTGTTCGGCCTTCGCAAACCCAAGCAGCCTATCCTAGGCGTGGAGTTGTCGGGTGAAATTGTTGATGTTGGCAAGGATGTCAGGCTGTTCAAGAAGGGTGATCAGGTCTTTGGCATAAGCGTTAAATATGGCGCGTATGCCGAATATATCTGTATGACTGAAGATGCCAGACTGGCCATGAAACCGGCGAATTTGACCTTCGCAGAAGCTGCTTCCATTCCATTTGGCGCTAACACCGCACTCTATTTTTTGAGAGATATGGCAAAACTTCAGTCCGGGCAGAAGGTTCTAATTATTGGTGCATCAGGTGCTACCGGCGTTTATGCTGTCCAGCTCGCCAAATACTATGGGGCTGAAGTTACCGGCGTATGCAGTACGAGGAATCTGGAGATGGTGAAGTCACTTGGGGCAGACCATGCCATCGATTACACGAAAGAAGATTTCACCCAGAACGGTCAGACGTATGATGTGATTTTGGATATGGTCCCAGGCAATACTTCATTTGCACGCTACAAAGCCTCCCTCAAGCCAAACGGGTTGTATCTGGCCGGGGCAGGTGGTTTGGAAGTATTTGCTCAAATGGCCTGGACTGCACTGACCGGCGGTAAGAAAGTGATCGCCGGGGTAGCGCCTGACCGAGTAGAAGATCTGGTTTTCCTCAAAGAGCTGCTTGAAGCTGGGAAACTCAAACCAGTTATTGACCGGCGCTATCCCCTGGAGCAGACTGCCGAGGCGCACCACTACGCGGACACAGGGCACAAAAAAGGAAGTGTCATCATCACAGTTGTGAAGGAACAATAAAAATGATTAATACAAAAATAATACTTTCTGCAACCTGGGTTGTCGTCACTCTACTTTATCTTTATGGTGATGTATTTCGTATTTGCAGCGGTGATTTGGCAAAAAAACCGATGGCCGATATGAATCTTAATCAGTACATTTGGCTGGGGCTTGCGGTTTTGATGATGATTCCCATCCTGATGGTTTTCCTGAACCTTGTAATGCCGCAGCCTGTGAGTCGCTGGGTGAATATCGTCGTGGCAGTTTTCTTTTTCCTGTTCAACCTGGCTGGCCTGCCCACCTATGCATCGCTGTATGACAAATTCCTGATTGCAGTCAGCATGGGGTTCAATGTGGTCACGCTCTGGTATGCGTGGAACTGGAGCTAACCTGCAGATTAGCCCGGTTGATGCACCAGAAGTCAAATAGTAATACTCATTCATATCGTTCAAAAAAGGAGAAAAAATGAACACAACAGAAGGAAGTCCACGTGGAATAAGCGTAACGAGTGGCAAAATGAATACAAGAATCTTGCTGGCCCTTTTATGGGTGTTTTATACCGTGAATTTTATGTATTGCGACACCCTCTTAAAAATGGAGCCTGGGGTTTTGGAAGGGATAATGTCAGGAACCACGGCAGATGGAACTGTTAAGATCACTGCTGGTTTTTTGTTGGGAACCGCGATCATGTTCGAGATTCCGTTTTTAATGATCCTCCTGTCGTGGGTATTAAAGCATCGTGCTAATCGTTGGGTAAACATCGTTGCAGGCACACTGTTTGTTGTGGCTCAAATCGGTTCATTGTTTCTTGGGGTCCCATCTCCTATGTATATTTTTTACTCCACAATAGAAATCGCGAGTCTGTTACTCATTGTCTGGAATGCATGGAAGTGGACCAACCCGGAAGTGTAGCCCGGCAGACGAGCCAGAGGTCAAATAGGATTACTCATTCATAACGTTCAAAAAAGGAGATATTAAAGTGAAGTCATTACAGAAATTTGGTGGTTTTGCAGCGCTTTACATGGCATTGGCGCACTTGACGGGATTAATTATCTTCATCGTTATTCTGGATTACATCAGCATAACTGATTTAGCTCAAAAGGTCGCCATGAATGTCGACAACCAGGCGGTCGTTTTTTCAACCAACCTGCTCATGTATGTTTTCTTTGGCTTTTTTCTGATTGTATTTTCACTGGCTTTATACAACAGATTGAAAGCTGGCGCGCCTGCACTGATGCAAGTGGCAACCGTAATTGGGATCATCTGGGCTGGCTCATTGATTGCCAGCGGTATGGTCGCGAATGCCGCGCTCACCTCAGTTGTGGCACTCAATGCTACTGACCCAACCCAGGCTGCGTTGACCTGGCAGGGAATTGAACCCACAATTGACGGGCTGGGCAACGCCAATGGTGAAATACTGGGTGGTCTTATGACGTTATTGGTCAGCCTGGCTGCACTACGGGCTGGTGAACTTCCCAAGGGTGTGAATATCCTCGGTGTAGTGGTAGGCGCAGTGGGTATCATCTCTCTTATTCCGGTGCTAACGGGCACGCTGGGTCCGGTTTTTGGCCTGGGCCAGATCATCTGGTTCATCTGGATGGGAATTGTGTTACTTCGCAGCAATCCGGGTAAGGAAGCGACTAGCGAGCTTTTGAGCGCGGCGTAGATTTACGTCCGGGGAGAGGGAAGGCTGAAGACCCTCCCTCTCTCAGTCAAATCATAAACAGATGGACGCAACTTATTTAAACCAAAAATGGAACAGAACAAGGAGAGAAAAATGAGAAAAGCAAAACAATTTGGGGAAACCGTGGAAGGTTACAACATTCCTGTCTTAAACGAACGGGAAATAAGAGCATCGGCAGGAATACTCTATTTTTTTATGTTCCTGGCCTGGATGCTGGTTATATTTAAAGAGGATTTTTTCCTGATCAAGTTGGTCAACACGATCTTCCTGATAGATTTCATTATACGCATGTTCATCAGCCCTAAATATTCACCCTCATTAATCATTGGGCGTTTGTTTGTCGGTAAGCAAACCCCCGAATATGTTGGTGCGGCTCCAAAAAAGTTTGCCTGGACGATCGGCCTGGTGTTAGCCTCGATTATTTTTCTGCTGTTGGTTGTAATGAATTCAACCAGCTTCATTACCGGGCTTATCTGTCAAATCTGCCTTATCTTTTTATTCTTTGAGGCTGTGTTTGGCATTTGCCTGGGATGCAAATTTTATCCACTGTTTCATAAAGAAAAAACTCAATACTGTCCGGGTGGAATTTGTGAGGTTAAGGCAAAACAAGAGATCCAGAAAACGTCGATCCTGCAAATTGGCGTTGTGATTGGATTTTTCGTATTTGTTATAACGGCTGCAATCTTGTTTAACGATAGCTTTCGTGCAAATCCGACTGACTTATGGCCTATTGTAATGTCTGTTCTTCCACAATAAGTTCTTTTTTCTAGCATAGGAACCATACCGATGAAAGCGATCGTGTACACAAAATTTGGCCCACCCGAGGTACTGCATCTTCAAGAGGTGGAAAAACCCACGCCCAAAGATAACGAGGTGCTGATAAAAATACATGCGACAACCGTCGTGAAAGAAGACCCAGACATGAGGGCCTCCCCAGGTTTTAACGGTTTTCTGAAACCCAGAAATCCAATTCTTGGGCAGGAGTTTGCTGGAGAAATTGAATCTATTGGCAGAGATGTGAGCCGATTCAAACCCGGTGACCAGGTTTTTGGCATCGATATGTTTGGCGCGTACGCTGAATACAAATGTATGCCTGAAAACGGGGCCCTGGTAATAAAACCGGCCAATATAAGTTATGAAGGGGCGGCCAGCATTCCGAATGGCGCATTAACCGCGCTGCCTTTTTTGAGAGATAAGGCCAGGATCCAGAGTGGACAAACCGTGCTGATCTATGGCGCTTCTGGATCGGTTGGAGCTGCCGCGGTACAACTTGCCAGGTACTATGGGGCGAAGGTGACCGGGGTATGCAGCACCACAAATTTGGAATGGGTCAAGTCTTTGGGAGCCGATCAGGCAATTGATTACACCCGGGAGGATTTTACCGAAACTGGCACAACCTATGACATTATTTTTGATACGGTCGGCAAGATTTCGTATTCAAAGTGCAAAGGCTCGCTAACAGGTGACGGTATCTATCTTGCCACTGTCCCCACGCCGGTGATGATGCTCCAAGTATTATGGCCAGCAAGGAGCGGCGGCAAAAAAACAAAGTTTGTTGCTGCGGGTTTGAGACCGGCCAGGGAGAAGATCAAAGACCTTGTCTTCCTCACAAAGTTAATTGAGGAAGGAAAGATGAAACCGGTCATTGACAGGTGCTATCCATTGGAGCAGATTGTTGAAGCGCACCGCTATGTGGCGCAAGGGCATAAAAAGGGAAATGTGGTCATTAAGGTGGATCCTAGCGGCAAACCCTGGCAAAGCGCCAGCATTTCTCGCTAACCATGCAAAATAACACTCAGGGCAACACCAAAGTGTCTATACGGCAACACCGCGTTGCAGGTATATTTTCTGTAAGGAACAATCATTGGATTTCCTGCGTCTAACCAGTACTAAAATTAGATGCTCGCACACCCGGAGGGGTGTATCACACAAAACGATATCAGTCTTTGTGAGCGTAGCGAAGCAAACACCGATTAACATGGAGACTGCTCCCCCAGGGGGGTGCTTTGCGATCGTTCCTCGCAGTGACAATCAATCAAATAAGGAGAAGTTAAAAATGAAAAAGTTATTGCTATTCGTTACAATTGGATCGTTTCTATGTACAATATTAACAGCCTGCAGCGTGGCCCAATTTCAGGCGGAACCTGACCTTGCAGGGACGGAAATCTCTCCGGTAAATATGCCGAACCCTGCCTCGGTCTATTGCGTGGAGAATGGGAATAAACTCGAAATTCAAACGGCTGCCGATGGCAGCCAATCTGGCGTATGTGTTTTTCCAGACGGCAGTACGTGTGACGAGTGGGCTTATTTCCGGGGAGAGTGTGGCCCCACTACACAAGAAAGCCCAACACCTGCTGTGACCGTTGCGGCAACCCAAACAGCAACGAATGATGGCGTTGGAGAAGACGCCTCGGGCGGGTACATGCCGCCAGGTACTGCAGAAGCGTTCACTGACTGGTGGGGCGTCATCAAGAGTACGGAACCCGGTGCAGAGTATGATGACTACTTTGAGCGGCAGGACTTAGGGCAGAATTTTATCTATTTTGGCATCGATTCAATGGATCCGGCGGTAAAGTCCCAGATCGAGGCGCTGCGAGACATCCCCAAGATCGTCCATCTTTATGGCACATTACTGAGCAATGTGCCCGACTACAACGGCTCGCAGATCCAGGTGGACCGCATCGAAGAACAAGCTCCAGGTAGTTATATGCCGCCAGGTACTTCAGAAGAAATAGCAAACTGGCGGGGTGTCATCAAGAGCACGCAGCCTGGTTCACAGTATGATGACTACTTTGAGTTGTGGACCAACGGGCAGATCATCTACTTTGGCATCGATTCAATGGACCCGGCGGTACAAGCGCAGATCAAGACACTACGCGACAGCGGCAAGATTGTGCATCTTTACGGCACATTATTGAGCAATGTGCCAGACTACAACGGCTCGCAGGTTCAAGTGGATCGCATTGTGGTTGAAGAGTAAACCATCTTCCCTAAGTCTCGGATCAGCTGGGTTAGTAAAAAGGAGAAATCATGCGAGATAAAATAGAGGAAGCACTGAAGCAAAGCAAGGCTGACTACACCGAGATCCGCATCGAGGACAAGGAAACCAGTCGGGTCGCTTTCCGCGGTAGGGATCTCGAGACCGCTAACACCAATATCGATAAGGGCGGCATGGTCCGCTGTCTGATCCGGAACAAGGGCTGGGGTGTGGCCACCTTCAATGACCTCGACGACCTGGTCGCCATGGTGGATCAGGCGTACCAGTGCGCCCAGGTGGGTACCGTTCCCGAACCGATCGAGCTGACCCCGGCGGAACCAGTCGAGAGCGTAACGACAGCCATGCTGGGTCGCGATTTCCGCGACGTTCCACTGTCCGCGAAGAAAGCCCTGGCTGAACGCTACAACCAGATCCTGCTCGGTCATAACGACCGGATCGTCGACACTCAGTCGATCTACTCGGATGCCTTCACACACCTCATCCTAGCCAACTCGGAAGGCACCTACATCGAACAGGACAAGCCCTCCGTGGTGATCGGTGCCTTTGCCACCGCCCGTGACGGGGATAACGTCCAGCAGGCGGACGAGGTCTTCTCCAGCACCCAGGGCTACGAATATGTCCTCGACAAGGACGAACTGGTCCGCAAGGCAGCCGTTCGCGCCGTCGAACTACTGGGTGCGAGGCCGGTTCAGGCCGGGCAATATCCGGTCGTCATTGACCAGCTACTGGCTGGCGTCTTCATCCACGAAGCTTTTGGCCACCTATCCGAAGCGGACTTCGTCTATGAGAATCCCAAGGCGCGTAAGATGATGACCCTTGGCCGCCGCTTCGGTCAGGACATCCTCAACGTCTACGACGACGGCTCCATCCGCAACCTGCGCGGCACGACCCTGTACGATGACGAAGGCACACCCGCTCGCCGCAACTGGCTGATCCAAAATGGCGTGCTGGTTGGGCGCTTGCACTCCCGCCAGACAGCGGCCAAGATGGGTGAGACAGCCTCCGGCAACGCGCGCGCCGTCAACTACCGCTTCGCTCCCATCGTGCGAATGACCAACACGGCTATCGACAATGGGACAGCTACTTTTGAGGACATGATCAAGGATATCAAGCTCGGCATCTACGCCTGCGACGCTTACGGTGGCGAGACTCAACTGGAAAATTTCTCCTTCAGCTCCAGTTACGCCTACATGATCCGCGACGGTAGGATCGCTGAAATGGTTAAGGACGTCATCCTGGCCGGGAACCTGTTCACCACGCTCGGGAACATCGACATGATCGGCAACGATTTCAAGTGGTTGAACACCGGCGGCGGCTGCGGCAAGGCTGGCCAGTTTCCCCTGCCAGTCGGCATGGGTGCGCCGCACATCCGCATCCAGAACATCGTTATCGGTGGACAGTAGAGCAGACCTGCATATCACCCGGAGGATTGAAATGGATATCTTAACTATGCTCAAGAAGCAGGCTGAACAGGTCGAAGTGTTCAACCTTGAGAACGAAAAGACAACCGTCGAGTTCGAAGCCAACCAGCTCAAAGCCTGCGCTGTCACCAGTACCAAGGGCACCGCCGTGCGCGTCATCCGCAAGGGGCGGCTCGGCTTTTCTGCCTCCACCGACCGGATGGCCGTGGACAAGCTGGCGGCCAACGTCCTCGAGTCGGCTGCTTATGGTGACCAAACGTCGTTCTCTTTTGCCGATCCAAAATCAGCCATCCCGGTCAGGACCTACGACAAGGCAATCGCCGAATTACCCATCAACCGCCTGATCGAGATCGGCCAGGAGATCCTCGACCTAATTCTGCCGGTCGATCCCATCGTCCGATGTAACCTCTCGCTGGCGCGCGGTCTGGTCTCAGCCAATATCCGCAACCAGAAAGGACTGGACGTTTCCTTCCAAACCTCCCCACTCACGCTCAGCATCACGCTCAATCGGATGGAAGAAAATGACGTACTCATCCGGTATGAACAATTCGGCGCCACGGTCTGGGAGAAGGATTACCTGGCCTTCGCCCGCCGGTTGGCGGAACAACTCAAGCTTGCCCGCAAACTGACCACTATCAAGCCTGGCAGAATGCCCGTGTTATTCTCCCCTGCCGGCGCTCAGGCATTGATCCTGCCGCTTAGTGAAGCCTTGAATGGCAAGGAAGTCTACAAGGGGACTTCGCCAATCAAGGACAAGGTCGACGAGAAGCTCTTCGATGAGAAAATCACCCTGGTGGATGATGGAACGATGGATGGCTGCTTCGGCAGCACGCCCTATGACGACGAGGGCGTGCCGCGTAGCCATAACGTGCTCATCGAGAATGGCGTACTCAAGAGCTTTATCTACGATCTGAAGACGGCTGCCCAGGCAGGAACTCAATCAACCGGTAATGCCGTGCGCAGCCTGTTCACGCAGCCCGATGTCTCGTTCGGTAACGTCATCCTCCAACCCGGCCGGACGCCCCTGAGGGACATCATCGCATCGATCGATGAAGGAATCCTGGTGGAGTCCCTGCTCGGGCTGGGGATGGGCAACACAATCTCGGGCGCCTTCTCCAATCCACTCGACCTGGCTTTCAAGATCGAGAAAGGCGAGGTTGTCGGGCGCGTTAAGGACCTGTCCATCGCAGGAAACATCTACGATCTGCTCAAAGATGTCGCCGCAGTCAGCCAGGAAGCGCAGTGGAATTACAACTTCTTCTACGCTCCGTACGTCTTTGCCCCCTATGTTTTGATCCCCGAGATGAATGTGGCCGGGAAGAGCTAGCAACGAAAGCAACGGCCCGCAGGTCCAAGTAGATCGCATTGTGGTTGAAGAGTAAACCATACACAGATTGTGAGGAGAAATTTATGGTTGAACAACTGGGAGAAAATTACTTGAATTATCAAGAACGGACAAATAGAATCATCCCAATGCTCTATTAATAGGATCTGTGCCTAATCTGTACTCTAAAGGAACACACCTAATCATTAGTAGCGGAGTGAGGATTCAAATGCCACAGAGCCCAAGATTTATCAGGTTTGTGCGGCAGATTCTTACTCCCCCGAGGAAGTGCTTCAAGATGCCCGGCTCGTAGCAGCCCCACAGGGGGACACGGTAGTTGATCGATGTGCGTCTAATAGCCCTTTTATGATTTCTTTGTTTATACCCCCTGCTCTATTCAGGCGCGATGTATAATTAATTTTAGAATGTCCGATGCCCTTCTCCTCACGAAACTTTACGTTCCTCCACCGCGGCATAACCTTGTCTTCCGCCCTCGCCTGGTGGAGCGGCTGAACGAGGGTCTTTCTTCGGGCCGCAAATTAACCCTCATCTCAGCTCCAGCTGGCTTCGGCAAGACCACGCTCGTTAGCGAATGGGTCGCCGGTCCCCGGGACTGCCCGCCCAGGCTGGTGTGCGGCAATTCGGTGGCATGGTTGTCGCTGGATGAAGCAGACAACGATCCGGCGCGTTTCATCTCTTACCTGGTGGCAGCGTTGCAGACCATTCTGCCAGGTATTGGTGAGAGTCTGTTGCCTGCACTTCAAAGCCCTCAACCTTTACATATCGAAACACTTTTGACTGCCCTGCTCAACGAAATATCCAAGATACCCGAGCATTTTGTTCTCATCCTGGAAGATTATCACTCGATTGATTCTCGACCGGTGGACCATGCCCTGGACTTTTTGGTGGAACACCAGCCGCCGCAGATGCACCTGGTCATCACCACGCGGGAAGACCCGCAGTTACCCCTGGCGCGTTATCGCGCCCGCGGGCAGCTCACCGAACTGCGCGCTGCCGACTTGCGTTTTACCCCCGGCGAAGCAGCCGAGCTTCTTAACCAGGTAACCGGGTTGGGTCTCTCCGTTGAAAACATCGCCGCGCTGGAAACACGCACGGAGGGCTGGATTGCCGGTTTGCAGTTGGCAGCCATCTCAATGCAAGGGCATAAAGACGCCGCAAGTTTCATCCAATCTTTCACCGGCAGCCATCGATTCGTGATGGATTATTTAATTGAAGAGGTGCTGCAACAACAATCCGAGAGTATTCAGGCGTTTTTGTTGCACACATCCATACTCGACCGCATGTGTGGCCCGCTTTGTGACGCCATATTACCCGATTCATCCGTTTCAGGGCAGGCGACCCTGGAATATCTCGAACACGCCAATCTGTTCACCATCCCGCTCGATAACGAGCGGGGTTGGTATCGCTATCACCACCTATTTGGCGATCTGCTGCGCAAGCGTCTGGGGCAAAGCCTCACCCCGCAAGGGATCGCCGGGCTGCATCTCCATGCCAGCGGATGGTACGAAAATCACGACCTGATGCTCGATGCTTTCCGCCATGCGGCGCTGGCCAATGATCTTGAACGCGCCATCCGCCTGATGGAAAGCAGGAAGATGCCTTTGCACCGGCGCGGCACAGCAACGACGATCCTGGATTGGCTGGATACTCTGCCAGAGACTGTGCGCAATGCCCGGCCGGTTCTGTGGTGGAAACAGGCTTCGTTGATGTTGGAAATCGGCCAGACCATCGGGGTGGAGGAGAAACTCCAGGCTGCCGAAGCCTGCAATGGAACATCCCGTGACCTGACCGGAAAAATCGCCCTGGCCAGGGCGATTCTAGCCTGCAACCAGTTCGAGACAGAAACCATCCTGGCCCAGGCGCGCCGGGCTCTGGAGTACCTGGATCCCGTCTCCCTCTCTTACCGTTCCATGGCGAATCTGATGTTGGGCTATGGCTATTTTCTCCACAGCGACCTGATCGAGGCTGGTCAAGCCTATACCGAAGCTTTAACGCTTGCTCAGGCAGGCAATGATATCCCCAACACCACTCTGGCAAAATACCGTTTAGGTCAGCTCCAGGCAGAAAGCAATCAAATCCATCAGGCAGCAGAGACCTTCCAGCAAATCCTTGAATTGATCAGTGAATATTCACCTTCGAACGCCGCCATCGCTTATATGAGCCTGGCGGATATCAACTATGAGTGGAACAACCTGGATGTGGCCGAGAAATATCTGGAGCAGAGTTCGCAATTGGCGCAACAATATGCTCATGTCGTTGACCGGATGGTCTTGAATATCCTCTATCTGGCCCGCCTGAAGTTAGCCCAGGGGGATGTCAGCGCTGCGGAAAGCCTCACATCGCAGGCGGAACAAACCGCACAACAGAAGAACATCCGCATCCGCCTGCCGGACCTGGCCTATTGCCGGGCAGAGATCCTCCTACGCCAGGGTCGCTTCGCTGAAGTTACTCAACTGGCGCAGCAAAACGACCTTCCGCTCATGCATGCCCGTGCCCTCATCGCCCTGGGCGATCCAACCGCGGCGCTGGGAGTGATCGAACCACTGCGCCAGAAAGCGGAAGCCAAATTTTTGGTGCAAAGACGGCTCGAAGTGATGACGGTCCAATCCGTTGCTCTCTTTGCCCAGGGTGAAAAGGAACAGGCAATCCACCTGCTGGGTGAAGTATTGGCACTGGTTGAGCCGGGCGGCTTCGTGCGTCTCTTCCTGAACGAAGGAACCCTGATGGCGGAACTCCTTTCCGCCGCCGCTGCGCAGGGCATCCGGCCGGACTATATAAAAAAACTGTTGACCGCCTTCACGGCGGAAACGAAGGGACGGCAGCCGGTCACATCCGTTACCGGCTCAACGGCCCTGGTCGAACCGCTCAGCCCGCGCGAGTTGGAAATTCTGCGTTTGATCGCCCAGGGCCTCTCCAACCAGGAAATCTGCCAGCGGCTTTTCCTAGCCCTGGATACGGTCAAAGGACATAACCGCCGGATTTTCGAAAAGCTACAGGTCCAGCGCCGCACCGAAGCCATTGCCCGCGCCCGCGAGTTGAACCTGTTGTAAAAGCCCCCCTTTCTTTTCAATACTCTTAAACAACACTTCAACCCACACCAAAGTGTCTAACGGTGACACTTGTGCATGGGTATAGTAAGGTTGCACCAAAAAGGTGGCATTGACCGTTACTTGGGCTGTCCAAAAAAGTGAGACGTTTGGAGATGCCAATAACCTGGTCGACTTGAAACTCATTCAAATCGTTCGATAAAGGAGATACAAAATGAATTCGACCATAGAAAGTCCCCTTGGGAAAGGTAAAGAAACAACAAAAAATCCGCTGGATGTGAGGATAATCCTTGCAGTGCTATGGGTAGTTGGAATGTTAAGTAGTTTAAATGGGGATACATACCGGCTAAATGATACCGCAGCGTTAAAGTCGTTAATTGACAATACCGGCCCTATCGTAGCATCAAACGGATTATTGTTGATCATGTCAATAATATTCGCAGGGCATGTTTTTATGGCTGCCTTAACTCTGATATTGAAGGCTCCCGTGAGTCGTTGGGCAAACCGCATCATAGGCATTCTCTATGCGGTGATTATCTTAGGCTTTTGGGTTTTAGGTTTTGTATTGGGATCCCCAACTGGTTATGCGTTAGTCTGGTCAACGGCTCAACTAGTGTTTGCCTTACTGGTTGTTTGGTATGCATGGAAGTGGCAAAACCCGGAAGCGTAGCTCGAGCGACGCACCTGTTTCAAATAATAATACTCATTCAAATCGTTCAAAAAAGGAGAAATAAAATGAAAACATACAGAATGAATGCAGTAATGGCAGGCGTCCTCTACTTCCTGGGGACAGTCTTTGGGGTTTTGAGCGGAGTCATTGGAGGTGAAGTGCTTTCCTCGTTCAGTTTCGGCAAACCGCTTGTTGGTGTGGATATTTTGGGCATCGTTGCCGCCAATTCATCCCGGATTACCACGGGTTCATTTTTTATCCTCATGATGGGGATTTCATTGATGGCGATGACGGTTTTCCTCTACCCGATCTTTAGAAAAGATAGCGAAGAACTGGCGATGGGGATGGTCCTTTTCCGTGGGGCATTGGAGGGAATTTATTATTTTCTATCGGCCCTCGGTTATTTGGCACTGGTCTTACTCGGTAATGAATACATTACCGCCGGCGCTGATTCGGCTGTTTTGCAGTCCATGGGTAGTGTCTTGTATTGGTTTCAAAGTCGTCTCGCTCCGACCGGTATGATCTTATTTCTCATTGGAGCTGTGTGTTTATACATCTCCTTCTACCGCACTCGCTTAATCCCCCGCTGGTTGTCCGTCTGGGGTTTTATCGGTGTGGTGCTGTATATGGCTTCCGCACTTTTGAAATTCTTTAACATGGATTCCGGTATTGGGTTTTATTTGGAAATGGTGCTTGCCCCACAGGAAATGATAATGGCAGTCTGGCTGATCGTGAAAGGATTCAATCGATCTGCTATCGCTGCCCTGTTTGCGAAAACAGAATAACAGATTGATTTGACGCACTTTGGGAATGACAGTCCTGAAAATGACGCTGGATTGCCAGCCCTGCAAAATATGGGCAACAATGTAAAGGCAATATTGGAGGAAGATATGAAAATGAATTCGCCCCAAAAGACTGCAAGAGTGGCAGCGTTTGTATTTGTGCTCATTTTTATTCTGGGGATGTCCACTGAACTTTTTATTCGTCCGGGCCTGATTGTTCCGGGAGACGCCGCGGCAACCATCAAGAATATTGCAGCTTCTGAAGCGCTCTTCCGTCTCTCCCTGGTAAGCGATCTACTCCGCCAGGCGCTATTGATGTTATTGCCGTTGATCCTATACAAATTACTCAAACCGGTAAACAAAACCATTGCAGCGCTTATGGTTATTTTCGCTCTGGTTTGCGTTCCTATCTCGCTGCTGAATGAACTTAACCATTTTGCAGTCCTGCTACTATCGAGCGGCGCTGGTTATTTACCAGCATTCAAAGCAGAACAATTGAATGCCCTGGTAACGTTCTTTCTTGATTTGCGTAACTATGGAACATTTATTAGCCAGTTTTTTTCCTTCTGGGTGCTTCTCCTTGGTTACCTGGTTTTCAAGTCGGGATTTCTTCCCAGGATCCTCGGCATCTTGTTGATGGTTGGCGGTTTGTGCTATACGGCACTGGCTGTTCTATTCTTTCTTTCTCCCAACTTCGATGCGACGGTATTTGGTTTGTTTACATTTATTGCGGAGTCATTATTTTACCTGTGGCTTTTGATTAAGGGTGTAAACGTCGAAGTGTGGAAAAAACGGGCTCTTGATTTACATTGATAGGAGAGTGTGCCAGGTCTACCAGATTTGAAAGAAAAACCATGAAAGCAATTGTTAGATCTTGCATGGCTCGCGCGATGTCAATGTGCCTGACTACAACTGCCACAGTTCCAGGTGGACCGTATCAATGTCGAAGGGTAACGATCAATAAAAACCAAGTCTCCGAGTTCACCCGTCATGTGGGTGAACTCGGAAGTTGGCTGAAATTTGCAGCGATCAGATTCAATTTTCGTATCTCAAAAATAGAAAGGCTACTGGAAACGTGCATATAATAAACAGGAGCTTCAAAAAGCAGTAAAAAGGATATTTTTTGAATAAAAGGAGTAAAAATGGATCCTTCGCTTTTTTTTCATTTATCAAATGGTGTCTTGATGGAACCAACGTCAGAACAACTTGATAATTCAAAATACTCATAGGCATATGACATGATCCAGACTGAAAACCTTACAAAAAAATTTGGAAATGTGGTTGCTGTTGAAAACCTGAATCTGGATATAAATGAAGGAGAAGTGTTTGGGTTCCTTGGACCAAACGGTGCAGGAAAAACGACTACTGTCAGGATGCTTGCAAGTCTGATCGGCCCGACCAGCGGCACTGCAACGGTTGCCGGGTTCAAGGTGGGCAAGCAGGACATTGAAATACGCAGGAATGTTGGACTATTGACCGAGACTCCCGGAATGTATGATAATCTTTCGGCTGAGACCAATTTACGCATCTTCGCAGAATTATATGAGGTAAAGGATATTGCCGGGCAGGTGGAAAAATATCTAAAAATGCTGGGGCTCTGGGAGCGCCGCAGTGATGCCGCCGGCACCTTCTCAAAAGGGATGAAACAGAAACTTGCCATTGCCCGCGCGCTCTTGCACGAACCGCGTTTACTCTTCCTGGACGAACCGACCTCGGGGCTTGACCCGGAAGCCTCTCACCTGGTGCGGGAGTTTATATCAGAACTCAAAAGGGAAGGCAGAACGATCTTCCTTTGCACGCATAACCTGGATGAAGCTGACCGTCTTTGCGACCGTGTGGGAGTATTCAAGACCCGATTACTGGTTTTAAATAGCCCCGCTGCATTACGCAAATCGGTTTTTGGCAGGAAAGTGGTGTTCCACCTGGGAGATGCAAAGGATTGCATGGTCGATGGACTGCTGCAACTGCCTTTTGTGCAAGAGGCAAAGCGGGTTGATAACAAACTCATCGTTCAACTGAATGATCCTGATAAAAACAATCCCGAGATCGTGCGTTACCTGGTGGATGGCGGTGTGGATATCCAATTCATCGGGGAATTGCGTTATTCGCTGGAAGAAGTGTATTTGCAACTGGTAAAGAATGCTTGAGGCAGGGATGAAAAAAATTAAAACGATCTTGATTAAAGAGTGGATGGAAGTCTTTAAAAATAAAATGGTCATTTTTACAGTGGCATTTCTCCCCCTGATGATGGTGACCATACCCCTGGCGATGTTGTACAGTACACGGGGATCGGCGAGCGCTCTCACCGCCGGACAAACCGCCGGGCAGTTGCCCGACGCAATTTCTCAACAAATATGCCCATCCGGGCTTACAGGTTCAGAATGTTTCCAGGTGTACATAGTGAGCCAGTTCATGATGTTGTTCATGTTGATCCCGGTGGCGATACCAGGCGTAATCGCAGCCTATTCGATCGTGGGCGAAAAGACCACCCGCAGCCTTGAACCTTTACTGGCTACGCCAATCACCACAATTGAACTTTTAGTGGGCAAGTGCCTGGCGGCAGTCATTCCTGCAATCATTACCACTTACGGGGCTTATGCGATTTTTTCCGTGGGGGCGTCCATCCTGGTGAGCAATAAAACGCTGCTCAGTGCGTTTTTTGAGCCGCGCTGGTTGATTGCCATCCTGGTGGTAGGGCCGTTGCTGGCGATTTTAGCAACAACATTCGCCTTGATGGTATCCTCGCGTGTCAATGACCCCCGTGTGGCGGAACAAATCTCCATGGTTATCATCATCCCCGTCCTAGCCGGTTTTTTTGGCCAAGTATCAGGGCTGTTCATACTCAACACTCAACTCATCAGCATCGTTGCATTCGTGATGTTAGCGTTGGACATTTTAATGATTTACCTGGCATCCCAAGTATTTGATCGTGAATCCATTTTAACCCGTTGGAGGTGAGACTATGAAAAAAATTACATTTGCAATCCTTATCACAATTCTCGTTAGCCTGACATTTATGTCGGTTGTATCCGCCCAAAACGAAGATTTGACCCTGAGTCTTTCACGCGATTTTGGTTATGGTGGTTTTAATGGCGATATACAGGGAACTTTTTCCGTAAAAGCCAAAGGGCCGGCCAATCTTGAAAGAGTGCAGTTCTTCCTGGATGAGACTTTGTTGGGAGAAGATACCGAGGCTCCTTTTGCGATCCAATTTGTTACCGATAACTACCCGACCGGTGCGCATATAATCAGCGCAGTGGGCTACAGCGCGGATGGCAAACAATTAAAATCACAAACGATCAGTGCAGTATTTGTCTCGAAAGAAGAAGGAAGTTCTGCAGTGCTTAAGATGATCGTGCCAATCCTGGCGGTGGTATTTGGCGCCATGGCAATTACTGCCATCATTTCTATGATCAACGTACGCAAAGGGAAAAAGTTGCCTGCAGGCGCCACGCGCAGTTATACATTTGGGGGAGGAATTTGCCCCAAATGCAAACGCCCATTTGGTTTTCAATTATTAGGTATTAATATGATCGCTGGAAAATTGATGCCCTGCCCACATTGCGGCAAGTGGAGTATTGTGAGACGGGCTTCGATGAGTGATCTGCATGCTGCAGAGCAGGCCGAGCTGACTACTGAAAAGGCACAAATTTCCGAAGCCTCCGAAGAAGAAAAATTGCGCAAAGAACTGGATGACTCCAGGTATCAAAACCTTTGAGCTCGACAAAATAATCGGGAAAAAGCGGGGTTCCGCTCTATAGAGATTCAATGAATCGATCAGTTCGGATTAGCTAACGTAATTCTCTGCGAGTAAAACCCCGAAAAAAATGCGTAAACGTCTCTTTCTAAGCGGAGGGATTGCCCTCGTCGCATTGATTCGTGTTGGCATATCATTCTATTCCTCAATGTAGACCGCACAACCTGAAAAAGTCAACTTGATGATCGGCGGGGGTTATCAGTTGAAACTGTTATTTTTCCCAAAACAACACTCAGCAACACACCAAAGTGTCTGTCGGTGAGGCTTGGGCGCAGGTATAGTAAGGTTGCACCAGGCAGGCAAGATCAAACCGGTTATTGCTAGATGTTATCCATTGGAACAGATCGCCGAAGCTCACAGGTACGTTGAAAAAGGGCACAAAAAAGGAAATGTTGTAATAATGGTGAATTCAGGAAGTTAATATTTTCCAATTGTATTTTTAACTATGCACTCAAATTTCAGAGATGGTTCACCTGACTTAAAAAGGTAATAACGTAATGAATCAAGAACAAATCGAGAAACATTCAACAGCACAATCCATCATTTTGCACCTACTCCCCGGGATCCTGGTCGGTTGTTTTTACTTCTTCGCCCCAAAGCCAGTTGCCAAAATGGGGTATCCTTCCTTTTTTGCACAATTTTTGGCATTCGCCTTTGTTCTTGTTCCTGTCGAACTCGGATTCCTCTTGTATCAGGGGAAGAAAAAGACAGGCCGCTTTACCTTACAGGGGATCATCAGCTATCGCAATTCTATTCCGTGGTGGCAATATTTCGTATGGGTAAGCATTATTTTTGTGATTGTTGGCGCTTTAATGACACTTTTTAAACCCGTTGATTCCTTTCTGCAAAAGAATCTGTTTTTCTGGATGCCGGACGTAAATACCGGATTGGATGGTAATTATTCCAAAACAATATTGATTGTCACCTATTCGGTGTTCTTAATAATCAACGTGTTTTTAGCTCCATTGGTTGAAGAATTGTATTTTCGTGGATATTTGTTACCCAGAATGAAGGGTAAGTACCCCCTATTGTTCCACAGCTTTCTGTTTGCAGCTATTCATGTCTTTTCACCCTGGATGATTATCGCAAGAACCATTGGTTTTTTGCCAATCATCATTGGGACAACAAAGAAGAATATCTACGTTGGCATGATTGTTCACATGTTGTGTAATGCGACAGGTTTTGTTACCGGGATTATTTATATCTCAAAAATGATGTGATTTACTCAAGTTTTACCATTAGGGTTTCTTGTAAAAGTAAAAATTGATCGATTCAGCCCTGCACATTAGATCCATCCTTATGGGAACAAAATGAAAAATTCAAAAAAAGCAACTGAAGCTTATGTCTTTTTAGGATCAACCCTCGCCTTATCCTGGTTCGTTTTCTGGGGTCCCCTGGCTCTTTTTATGGTTCCAACCATTAGTTTCGTGAGTGATGTTAAAGGTCCTGCGTGGGCGATCGCGTTATATATTATTGGTGGATTTGTGCCCTCTCTTTTGGGGATTATTCTGACCTGGAAAAAAGAGGGGTTGTCTGGATTACGGAAATTAGGTCAGCGTATCATTCAATTTAAGATTGGCTGGCGTTGGTACATGTTTACCTTCCTGATCGTTATTGCTGGAACGGTTGGGCAGATAACCATTAACAGACTCTTGGGCAATACTTTTAATGGGAATCTATTTTTCGCGCAATTGGGCAGTTTTTTACCGCTTCTGATCCTTGGTCCGCTATCAGAAGAAATCGGCTGGCGTGGATATGCACTCCCACGCCTCCAAACGAGGTGGAATGCATTGACCTCATCCGTGATCATCGGCGTGATTTGGGGATTGTGGCATTTACCATTGTTTATGATGGTCGGAACCTCACAGCATGAATTGGGAATCCCATTCATTGGCTTCTTGATAGGCATGAGTGCCAACTCAATTTTTTATACGTGGCTTTACAACAACACCAAACAAAGTCTCTGGTCGGCCATCCTGCTTCATTGGTTATATACATACGCTGCGCAGGTTGTTATTTCCGGGGTAACCCGATCTCCTCTCTATAACTGGCTGGAGTGTCTACCCTATGTGATCATGGCTGCCATCGTGGTCTTGATCTGGAAACCTCAGACATTGAGCCGACAGCAGAAACCATTAAGTTTTATCGTGAATCAAAGTGATGACGTCTACAAAGTTCGCTAGAACAAGGAGTATTAATGACAAAGAAGATGATTAAGCAACTTCCAACCAAACTTCTTATGAGAAAGGTGTTAGGGATTATGCTGACCATACCTGTTGTTTTACTTGTTTTTGTTTTTATTCTTGGAGGTGTGCTGCTGGCATGCAGTCCCGGAAAACCCGAACCTTATCTAGACGAAAATGGAAAACCACTCACTGGCAGTATTTCAGAAAAAATCTTTGTCAATATCAACAATGTTCAGCAAGGAATGATCATCAAAAGCAAAGATATGACGAATCCAGTGCTGCTATACGTTCATGGGGGTATGCCTGATTACTTTCTTACACAAAAATACCCCACAGGTCTTGAGGATTATCTCACCGTTGTTTGGTGGGAACAGCGTGGTTCAGGGCTCTCTTTTAATCCCGACGTTACTCCGAAATCCATAACCTCGGAACAATTAATTTCTGACACTCTGGAGGTTACGAACTACTTGCGTAACCGCTTCGGTAAAGAAAAGATATACCTCATGGGGCATTCGGGCGGAACTTTTATTGGCATCCAGGCAGCTGCACAAGTGCCGGAGTTGTACTTTGCCTATATTGGTATCGCACAGATGGCAAATCAACTCGAATCTGAAAGACTGGCGTACGAATATATGCTTCTAAAGTTCAGGGAAAACGGAAACATAAAAATGGTGCGAAAACTTGAGGCAGCGCCAATTACTTTAAAAGATGGCATACCGGATGTCTATTATCTCTTGCGCGATGGAGCTATGCACAGCCTTGGAATTGGTACAACTCATGACATGAGATCGATAATCAGCGGCATCTTTTTGCCTTCACTTACCTTCCGAGAGTACACAGTAAGGGAAAAGTTCAATTTGTGGCGTGGCAAATCTCAATCAGGTGTTAGTTCCATTTGGAATGAGATAACAACCACAGATTTGACCATGCAAGTTACAGAGTTTGAAATTCCTGTTTATATCCTGGCTGGCCGCTACGATTATACAGTCAACTATGATCTGCAAAAGAATTATTTTGTGAAGATTAATGCTCTGGAAAAAGGATTCTATACATTTAAAAACTCAGCTCACAGCCCATTGTTTGAAGAACCGGAAAGCTTTATTGAAATAATGATCAATGATGTACTCAATGGAAAAGTAAATCTTGCCGACAAATGAGCACATCTTACTTTGGCTGATCTTTATCTCAACCCCATGCAAGTGACGCACCCGCAACACAGATTAATTTATATGGCAATCCTTGATTTCACTCAAGGATCTTGTTTAGATTGAAAAACCAACTTGATCATAGCCGGGGGCAATCAATTGAAACTGTTATTTTTCCCAAAACAACACTCAGCAACACACCAAAGTGTCTTTCGGTGAGGCTTGGGCGCAGGTATAGTAAGGTTGCACCAGGCAGGCAGCGCAAACTGGTTGGGCGTGCATGGAGGTGTTGCAACCCTGAGCGGTGACTCAACAGATGCGACCGATGTCAAATAGTAAAAATCATTCATATCGTTCAAATAAGGAGAAAGAAATGAACAGGAACAAATCGTCTATCGGAATAGATTCAAAGGGGCATCTTTCATATCGTAAGATTGCGGTCATTACAGGCGTGGTTTTAATCATTGCGACCTTAATGGGTCCCATCCTGGCTAGGCCGCTCTTACCGGATTTGACTGGTACGGATTTCCTCACACGGGTCTCCGCACATCCGAACCAGGCGGCCGCAGGAGTGTTACTCTCGATCATCGCCTACCTCGCATGTGCCGGCATTGCCGTCGTGATGTATCCGGTCTTGAAGAAGTGGAATGCGGGTCTGGCCCTTGGATCTGTCGTCTTCAGGACCATTGAGACAGCTTTTTACATGATTGGCCTGGTGTGCTTGATGTCATTGCTGACACTCGGCCAGCAGTTCACAACTGCGGCATCTGCCGAGCGCACATCGCTTCAGGCGATCGGCAATTTGTTGATGAGCATACGCGACCACGCCGTGCTGTTGGCAGTGTTCAGTTTTTGCCTGGGTGCATTTATGTACTACTACCTTCTCTTCCAATCACGGCTCATTCCCCGATGGCTATCGGGCTTCGGTATTGTTGCGATCATCCTGATGATGGTGGCTTGCGTGTTGGCCTTGTTCAGCGGTAACCGGATTACCAGCTATATTACCCTGGCAGCTCCCATCGCCATACAGGAGATGGTTCTGGCGGTATGGTTGATCGTTAAAGGATTCAATCCCAAGGCAATTGCCGACCATTTTGAAAAAGATGTAGAAGGGTAACTGCTCATCCATCCCCTGTTGCTTATGGTGAAAGGCTCTCCACTCCTGCGAGGTGAGAGCCTTTCAATTTTAAGGAGGGAGTCAACGCGAATGGGAAGTGGAAACCAAAAAGTAACCAGGGATCAGCCGGTGGAGCAAGCTTATTTTCTCAAAACAACACTCCGCACCACACCAAAGTGTCTATCGCTGACCCTCTGGCGAAGGTATAGTAACGTTGCAACAGGCAAGCGGCACCAAGCATATTACCTGTCACAAAGGAAGCTTATCTATGATAAATACACCCCAGCCTCAACCCGATTCATCTCAACCCACTGTCTATAAGATCAGGATCAAGGGTCAATTGGACTCCCAGTGGACAGACTGGTTTGAAGGTCTGACCATTACGCTGGATGACAACGGTGACACGCTTTTAACCGGTCCCGTTATTGACCAAGCTGCATTGCACGGATTGCTGAAAAAAGTGCGTGATCTGGGGCTGCCATTAGTTTCGGTCTGTTCTGTCGAACCCGGCCCAGCAGATCAATCAGATCTCAAATCGTAAAAAGAATTAAGCACATTGGAAAGGAGGTTTGCCTTTGATATTATTTCCAGCCCTTTTCAGCCCTTGGGAATAGGGTGGCGACCACAATTTCATTCAAGACCCATTTAATGAAACTCATTCATATCGTTCAAAAAAAGGAGATACAAAATGAACAACTTCAGAAAGCTCGCAATAAGTGCGGGAATACTATTTATCATTTATACAAGTGTAGATGTACTCAGCTTCCTTTTTCTGGGACCTGTGAATTCAACGAATTATCTAGTTAGTGTTTCTGAAAATGCAAGCCTGGTAGGAGCAGGAGCCTTTCTTTTATTAATCGGTGGTGCTTGCGCTTCTGGGATTGCAATTTCGCTGTATCCGGTGCTAAAAAAATTCAACGCACCGCTAGCTCTTGGAGCTGTTGGTTTCAGGATCTCGGAGGGAGTGTTACGTTTTGTTTCTGTGTGTGTCCTGCTATCAATCATTACGTTAAGCCAGCTTTATGGAAAAGCTGGAGCTCCAGAATCATCGTATTTCCAAACCTTGGGCGAATTGCTACTTGCAGCTAGAGGTTGGGTGAGCCATGTTGGGGCGCTGCTGGCTTTTTCCATTGGGTGTACGTTATATTACATCATTTTTTACCAAACAAAATTAGTTCCGCGATGGATATCGGTCTGGGGTCTTGTTTTCGGCATATCGGGCATGATCTCATGCGCGCTGGTCAGTATCGGGCTCATCGCTCCTATGGGTACGGAACAAGTCCTTTTGATTATTCCGATGTTGCCGCAAGAAATTGTTCTGGCGGTATGGCTGATCGTGAAAGGATTCAATCCATCTGCGATCTCTTCCCTGTCTGCCACAACAGCGACGAACGAGCTTTCGAGCGCGTCATAGATTTGCACTTCAGGGGAGAGGGAGAGTCTTCAGCTATCCCTCTCCCCGCTCATCACCATGTAAATGTTCTTGGAATGGACCTGAAAAACGTACACAACACATCACCAGGAGAAAATCAAAATGTTAAAAAAAGGTTCGATGGTTCTGTCAATATGGTGCGGCATCAACTTCATGCTTGCCTTTATCATCCTTTGCTATGTGATCGTGCTCGGGAAGGATTCTCCTATTCTGCAGGTGGCTGGTTTTTCAGAAGCTGATATTGCCGGCCTGAGTGCCAGGACCATTGCAGCGCTCAACTGTTTCACGATCTTATACAACTCCTGCTCTCTGATGATCTCGGTGCTGACCTGGCCGCTCATCCGCAGGAACCTGGTCGCTGGCGAAAAATCGGCTTTCTGGACGCTGGTTTTCGTGATCGGCTTTATCGAAGTGATGGCATTTCTCGCCTCCTCGTACATCGGGAATGGACGCTGGCAGGTGAATGTTGTTCAGAGTGTTCTATACGTTGTGGGCATTGGCCTGTCGGGCTGGTCCCTGTTCAAAGGAGTAAAAAATGAATTCAATCACTAAAATCGCCAGAACCGCTGGTGTGCTTTACCTGCTTTATGTGGTCACCTCAGTCGTAGCCAATCTGTTCGGAAAATTTGTCTTTGTCGAAGCGCCGGTCACTATCGATCACATCCTGACCCACGCCACGCAGTTCCGCATTGGCTTTGTGATCAATCTTTTTTCGGTGGTTCTTTTCCTTTTGGCAGCCTGGGCTTTGTACGTGCTGCTGAAACCGGCGAATAAAGATCTGGCATTGCTTTTCCTGTTGTTCAATGTTGCCGGTTTTGCGGTCTGGTTATTCAGTTCACTTTGCCTTTTTGGCAGCCTGGTAATCTTGAACGGAACAGAAGCCATCAAAGCGTTCCAACCGGATCAACTGCAGGCGCTGGCTTTGTTATTCTTCGGTTTATACAAAACCGGAGTCTTTATTGCCCAGGTACCTTACGGGGTCTGGCTCTTTCCCCTCGGTTACCTGGTCCTTAAATCCAAGTTCCTTCCAAAGATCCTCGGCATACTGTTGATTGCAGATGGCATTTGCCAATTCGTCTATGTCTGCCAGCGGTTGATCTTCCCTGATCTCGCGGTTATCGCGTATCCCTGCCTGGTAATTAGTTTTATTGCTGAGGTTTCTCTAGCTTTATGGCTTTCCATCAAGGCTGTGAAACCCCGGTTATCCGTGAATCCGGAATAAAGAAAAGAGTAAAAATGATAAACAAAAAAGGAATTTTGAAAAAGGTGTTAGTGCTGACTCTGGTGGGAGGTCTGGCTTTCTGGCTGGCTAACTTCGCAATCTCGCGCACCAGTATCGCGGCGGAATACAGGGCTGCCATGTCCATTTCTTATTATCCAATGCTGCTTGAATCCATGATCGGTGGCTTGATCATTGGCTTGTGGGTCAGTTATCCTCTGCT
>JBGSJZ010000107.1:0-9700 GCA_041741455.1 Anaerolineaceae bacterium
GGCCAGGCGGAATTGATCTTTGCGGATATTCTGGAATATCTGCAGAGTTTACCGGCGCAGGAATTCAAGAAGAACGAGCTCCTTTCAGCGCTGCAAATCAACAGCAGTGCCAGGACGATCGACCGGGCATTTTCAAGACTCAATAATGATCCGCGTATCAAAGTTACCAAACGAGGATCTTTCAACACCTATCAATGGGAGGAAGATACGCCAGCCATGCCAACTCCTTAAGGGAATGGCGTGGCTGGCGCATGTTTGTTCTGTGCAAAGCTTTCAGATAACAAAGGAGAAGAATGCCAGAAAACCAAAATACTTCAAATTGCCGGATTCCCAGGAATATCATGATCAAAGCACCCGGTTTGCTGCCCATGCTCTACGCGCCGCGTGAAATTGCCAAAGCTCTGGATATACCCGAAACCACCTTGCAAGATTGGCTTAATGATGGCGCGTCACACAGCCGGGATGGATCTAGCCATATTTTGAGGTCTGGAGTGTCTATGTGTACCCGTATCGAATGAAGACCGTCGCCTGGGAGTATTGGCTTAATAGCGAAGCACAGCCGCGGCGTATGTTCCACCCGGTACTTTTTCTGGTTCCACTACGTAAACTGTTCCGCCTTTCAAGTAGGTTTGAACAACCGCCAGGTCGAGCAGGTGCTCATCGCCTGACTCTTGTTTATCATGGATTTCAATCTCATTTGTTGCAGGATTAAAGACACCCGATTGCTGCACTCCGGCAGCGACGAACAAAGTTTCAACCCGACCTTGAATAGCGGCTGGAATAATCCTTTCCAATGTGTTTGCAGCTCGTTCACTTGCCTGGCCGGCAAGTTGTTTGTATAAGGCAAAAGCCTCTTCTTGTGCTACCTGAAAGAGGGGTTCAAGAATTCTCCAGGCGCTTTTGTGTAATTCTTTCGCGCTAAGCAAATCAGGGTTCCCCTTAATGACCAAATCTATGATGTTCGGATAGGTGTTGGCCTCTTTATAGATCGGAAGCAAGTATTCGACTCCCGCCAATACAAGTGGCGCTCCATCTCCTTGAAGAAATTCTTGCAAACCATCATCGACCAGATGAAAGTAGCGTAAGAGATCATTTTTGGCGCTTTCATCACTACCACTTCCTTGTCCATGAAATGTAACTGAACCATCCCCGATTTTTCCTCCAACAGATCCAGATGTGTGGAGTTGCAGGTTCACTTGATGATCATCGGATGGCAATGCTTCATCCAGACTACCTGCGACCTGTCCTATGTCAACTTCATTGACGCTAGTGTGCGTACCGTTCAGTAACCTGATATGATTCTGACTCAACGCCAGGATATAAAAATGGCCGTCGCCAGTGAATATGGGCAGTAGCGGTTTGATATAGAAATGGTCTTCGACTATCGTCAATTCTTTAAAGTTCAAGGGGAGACGATAGAGGCGAACTCTGTTTGAAGAGAGAAAAATCGCCAGACCATCGCTCTGATGCTGCCAAAAACCAGTATCCTGCAACAACTTGTTGGCCGGCTCGAGCGTGGTTTGCACGTCTCGCGTGCTTACGCCCTGGGATGACAGGAGTTTCTCCGCCTCTCTGAGCTGTTTTTTCAGCCGAATTGGATCCTGCTGGGTCTCTGTCCCTGTACGATGGGTCGGCAGATAGATTGAAACACAATGTTGTTGTTCGCTAAGCATCAACTGTTCTAGTTCGGTTTTATTCAAAATATCCATTTTCTTCCTCCTGGTGAAAATACTTTAGATTTCGCGATACTCGCCTTCGGTAACATTATCATTCTGTGGTTCGGCATGACCATCGTTACCTGGCTCGGTTTCTGCAGCGCTACTATGCGTGGCTTGACCTATGACCATCATCGCTTGCTGCAGCTCTGCGATCTGCGCACGGATGCGCCCGGAATCTTCGCCTGGCATTGCCTCCTTGAGTGAGTTTATTTGCGCTTCAATCTTACCTTGATCTGACGCAGACACCTTCTCGCCCAGGTCTCGGAGCGATTTCTCAGCCTGGTAGATCGCCTGGTCCGCTTCGTTGCGGGCCTGGACGGTTTCTCGGCGACGATTATCCTCTGACGCACTGTGCTTGGCCTCTTGCACCATGCGCTCGACATCAGCCTTGTTCAGGTTTGTGCTGGCTGTGATTGTAATCTTTTGCTCGCGGCCGGTGGCCTTGTCCTTGGCCGTGGCGTTCAGAATGCCATTGGCATCCAGGTCGAACGTAACCTCGATTTGAGGCGCTCCGCGCGGCGCGGGTGGAAGGCCATCCAGGCGAAACGTGCCTAACGTCATGTTGTCAGCTGCCATTGGGCGTTCGCCTTGCAGCACAAGAATGTCCACTGCGGTTTGGGCGTCCGCCGCGGTACTGAACACTTCGCTCTTGCGGGTAGGAATCGTCGTGTTGCGCGGGATGAGCGTTGTCATCACTCCCCCCATCGTCTCGATCCCGAGTGAAAGTGGAGTTACATCGAGCAGCAACACATCTTTCATCTCACCACTCAAGACGCCGGCCTGGATTGCCGCACCCATCGCCACTACTTCGTCAGGGTTAACCGATTTATTCGGCTCTTTACCGCCCGCTAACTCGCGGACAAGCTGCTGGATCATGGGCATACGGGTAGCACCGCCGACGAGCACCAGTTCATCCAGATCTTGCGGCGTGATCTTGGCGTCGCGCAAGGCAGCCTCAAACGGCCCACGGCAGCGTTTTACGAGCGGTTCACTGAGCTGTTCAAGCTTGGCGCGCGTGATTTTTATCTGCAAGTGCTGGGGGCTAGAAGCGTTCGCGGTGATATATGGCAGGTTGATCTCAGTTTCTAACATAGTAGAAAGCTCAATTTTGGCTTTCTCGGCGGCTTCTTTGAGCCGTTGAAGCGCCTGACGATCTTTGTGCAGATCAATGCCTTGGGCCTTTTTAAATTCATCAATAATGTATTCAATCAGGACCGCATCCCAATCGTCGCCACCCAGGTGGGTATCGCCGTTGGTGGCCTTAACCTCAACCACTCCCTCGCCCACTTCTAGCACTGAAACGTCGAACGTGCCGCCGCCAAGGTCGAACACCAAGATTGTCTCATCGTTCTTCTTGTCCAACCCGTACGCCAACGCAGACGCTGTTGGTTCGTTAATAATGCGCAGCACTTCCAGCCCCGCAATTTTTCCTGCATCTTTTGTTGCCTGGCGCTGGCTGTCGTTGAAATACGCCGGAACGGTGATGACGGCTTGCGTCACCGGCTCGCCCAGGTAGGCTTCAGCATCCTTTTTGAGCTTACCCAGGATCATGGCCGATATTTCCTGGGGTGTATAGGTCTTTCCAGTCTGTTCAATAGAGATGCGCGCGTCACCGTCAGCTCCTTCGACCACCTTATATGGCACTCGTTGGCGTTCTTCGGCTACTTCGCTAAAACGCCGGCCCATGAATCGTTTGATGCTGGCCACCGTGTTTTCAGGGTTGACTACCGCCTGGCGTTTAGCCATTTCACCTACCAATCGCTCGCCGGTCTTGGTGAACGCAACTACCGACGGCAGCAAGCGGCTGCCTTCCGCGGTTGGGATAACAACCGCCTCACCGTTCTCTAACACGGCTACCAGACTATTGGTCGTTCCTAAATCAATACCTACAATTTTGCCCATTTCTCACCTCTTTGAACTTTGATTCAACTTATTTAGGGCAGCTTTGAATGCGTCTCGATGACCTATTTCGTCACTGCGCACTTCAGCAAATTGGTTGGCAGCTGCCTGGTCGCCAGCGGCGACAGCCTGCTCAGCAAACTCTTTATTCATCGTCTCGTCTTCGTAAGATTCACTCTCGATGGTGTCGCTTTTTTATTTTTTAAATTCCAATGGTCGCAATATTCCAGTTTTGGCTCAACCGGCAAGCGGGTCAGCTACAGGTTGTTCTGAATCTGAGGGTAAATCCGCTGCAACTGCAGAGAATTCCAGTTTTTCCTTCCCGCGTTCCACATGGATGGTCTCTCCATCATGGAACTCGCCGCTCAGGATTTTTACCGCCAGTGGGTTCTGCAGTTCGCGCTGGATGGCGCGTTTGAGAGGGCGAGCTCCATAATCGGCATCATAGCCAACTTCGGCCAGATAGGAACGTGCCTCCGGACTGATAACCAGGTGATAACCGCGCTCTGCCAGTAGTGCGGAAACATGCCGGAGCTGGATGTCCACCACCCGGGTCAGGTCGGCGCGGCTGAGTGAGTGAAAGATGATAATTTCGTCGACGCGGTTCAGAAACTCGGGTCGGAAATGCTCCTGCAAGATATGCGTGATTTCATCCCGAGTTACATTGTCTCCTTTACCACCCAGCCATAGCTCACTGCCAAGGTTGGAAGTCATAATCACCAGAGTGTTGCGAAAATCTACCGTACGGCCCTGACCATCTGTCAGGCGGCCATCATCCAGCAGTTGCAGCAGCACATTGAATACATCCGGGTGAGCCTTCTCGATCTCATCGAACAGCACCACGCTGTACGGTCGACGGCGGACCGTTTCTGTCAACTGGCCGCCTTCCTCATAGCCGACGTATCCTGGCGGCGCTCCAATCAGACGGCTGACAGTGTGTTTTTCCTGGTATTCGCTCATATCGATGCGAATCATCGCCTGTTCATCGTCAAACATGAATTCGGCCAGGGCGCGGGCCAGCTCCGTCTTGCCCACCCCAGTTGGGCCTAAAAAAATGAAGGAGCCAAGTGGTCGGTTTGAGTCTTGCAGACCCGCCCGAGCCCGGCGCAGGGCATTCGAGACTGCTTGCAGGGCATCTTCCTGTCCGACAACTCTTTCGCGCAGTCGATCTTCCATGTGCAGGAGTTTCTGGGTCTCGCCTTCCAGCAGCCTCGCGATTGGGATGTGTGTCCAGCGAGAAACGATCTGGGCAATCTCTTCACCATCCACTTCCTCTTTTAACAAAGTACCTCCCTGGGCTTGCAATTCCTCCATATGGCGTTCCCCACTGGCCAGTTCCTTTTCCAATTCCCGCAGGGTGCCATAACGCAGGCGAGCCACCTTTTCCAGGTCATTCTGCCGTTCAGCGCGTTCGATCTCCTGGTGTGTTTGTTCGATCTTCTCTTTAATCGTGCGTAGTTCTGCGATGGCCTGTTTCTCGGTCTGCCAGCGCGCCTGAAGTTCGTGTGACTTTTCCTTCAGGTTGGCCAGTTCTTTCTCGATATTCTCAAGCCGCTCTTTCGAGGCTTTGTCATGTTCCTTTTTAAGGGCCTGGCGTTCGATTTCGAGCTGCATTATCTGCCGATGAACCTCATCCAACACTTGCGGCTTGGAATCAATCTCGGTGCGCAGCCTTGCTGCGGCTTCGTCGATCAGGTCGATGGCCTTATCAGGTAGGAAACGATCGCTGATGTAACGCTGCGAAAGCGTCGCGGCAGCCAGGACTGCACCGTCTGTGATACGGACACCGTGGTGGATTTCATAGCGTTCCTTCAGACCGCGCAGGATACTGATGGTGTCCTCTACGGACGGTTCTTCTACAACCACCGGCTGAAAGCGGCGCTCCAAGGCAGGATCTTTTTCAATATACTTGCGGTACTCGTCCAATGTGGTTGCCCCAATCAGGTGCAGCTCACCGCGCGCCAGCATCGGCTTCAACATATTGCCGGCATCCATGGCGCCCTCGGCAGCGCCTGCGCCAACGATCGTGTGCATTTCATCCAGAAACAGGACAATTTCGCCTCGGGACTCGGTTATCTCTTTTAAAACGGCTTTCAAGCGTTCTTCGAACTCGCCGCGATATTTAGCTCCAGCCACCAGGGCACTCATATCCAACTGGACCAGGCGTTTGTGTTTAAGCCCCTCAGGAACATCTCCGTTTACGATGCGCTGGGCCAATCCTTCGACGATAGCGGTCTTGCCGACACCTGGTTCACCAATCAGGGCGGGGTTGTTTTTGGTACGCCGGGATAGGATTTGGATTGTCCGGCGGATCTCCTCGTCCCGTCCAATGACCGGATCAAGTTTCCCCTGACGGGCCATGGCAGTCAGATCCCGGCCGTATTTTTCCAGCGATTGGTATGTTCCTTCGGGGTTCTCCGAAGTGACACGCTGGGAACCGCGTACCTGTTTTAAACCAGCCAGGATGGCTTCTTTCGTCAGGCCAAACTGAATCAGGCGTTTGTTTTCACTGCTTTCTGAAAGCCCGAGCAGCATGTGTTCAGTGGAGACATAATCATCCTGCATGCCCTTGGCGTAACGTTCAGCAGAAACCAGGACATCCGCCATCTGGCGGGATATTCTGACTTCAATATTAACTCCCTGGATCTTTGGCTTTTGATCCAGTTCGTTGCTCAGTTCTTTCTCAATGGCCTGCGTCCCGCCGGAAACTTTGGTGATGACAGCCCGGACGATCCCATCCTCCTGCTGAATGAGCGCCAGCAGCAAATGGGCAGGTTCGACAACCTGGTGTTGGTAATCTTGTGCCAGACGCTGAGCAGCGAGTAGGGCCTCCTGGGCTTTTTGGGTGTACTTTTCGAAGTTCATGGACTCTTCCGTAATATCATTACTGAAAAAGACTCAAGTTAGGATTCCTGTCATAAAACATTATTACAACCGCCATCCAGTAAACAACAGGAGTGGTTTAGTAGTTTCGCTGTTGTGTACGTCGTTCATGAACTTGCCTTTCAACAGCATCTAAAGCACCGCTGAGAGTGGATTGAAACTGCTCACCTTTTTCGGTCGCTGCAATATGATCTGATCCCATATAAACTACAATCGTCACTTCATATATATGAGGTGTCTTGTGTCCTTGAGAGGGTTGCTTCAAGTTAATCACTCCGCCCGAAATGTCATTGTGACCTTCTGCTAATTTGCTCAACCGCTCAACTGCCAGGGTGTAGTATTCATTCTCACTTTTCTTCACATCATCGATCTCATTATTAAACTCTATCGGGAAAGTCGTTTTGTCCATTTTTTGTCCTTGATTTTTGGGAGGATAACTCTTCGAAATATCATTCCTGAATTTCAAGTTCGATCCAGGTCGCTTCGTAATAAACTTCCCAGTACCGCGCGAGTCGCAGATGCTGGCATGCAATTTGAGTGTTCAAATCGGCTTTGAGTTGGCGAATTTGGGACTGTAACTCAACGATCTGGCTTCGCAGGTGCAAAATCGTCTCGGCGGCAGCCTCGTCGATCCCCAGATCTTCCTGCAATCGGCGTTGGCAGCGCATCTCATAGCCTTCGTATGGAGCATACCGAAACCGTTTTGGGAAAGTATTTTCGGACATCAAGCCATTACCTCTTTTCAGTAGAAATTAAGAACGGTTTTGCCGGGCGGAGGCCAACTCGCGGATGCTATTGATCTCCTGGTCGGTCAACGAGTCGGGCAGCACCAGCCTGACCAGGGCAAACAGGTCACCGCGGGATTTAGGATCACCCAGGTGGGGCATCCCCTTGCCGCGCAGGCGGAAACTCCGCCCGGTGTTGGTCCGGGGTGGAATCTTCAGCATCAGTGGCCGCTCCAGGGTGGGAATGTTAGTTTCACCACCCACAATGGCGGTAAAGGTATCGACGGGCACCTCCATGTGCAAGTCATCGCCTTCACGCTCGAAGGTGTCATTGGGTAGAATGTTGATGATCAGATAAAGATCTCCAGCCAGCCCTCTGTTACGGCCTGGCTCCCCCTGGCCCGCCAGGCGAACAAGTGATCCAGTTCGGACACCCGGTGGAATGCTGGCTTGGATGCGGTGCCCATCTATTTCCAATAGACGTTCTGCGCCATGAAAGGCTTCCTTCAGGGTCAGAGCAACTTCATATTCGACATCCCGTCCGCGGCGCGGGCTGGGCGCAGCGCCTCGGTTCCTGCCTCTGGTGGTCGTGCGCGCTTGGCCAAAGATATAGGTGAAGAAGTCGGAATACGGCGATGCGCTTCCGAAAAGGTCTTCCAGATCTTCAGGGTTGGCGTATTGGACTCGCTCCCCTTTGCCAGGCTGGGTTGACCAGTTTTGCCAGTCGAAATCCTGTTGCCGGCTATCAGACTGTTGCCATTGCTGATATTGAACCCGCAGCTCATCGTACTTCTTGCGCTTATCTGCATCCGATAGAACCTGATAAGCTTCATTAATCGTCTTGAATTTCTCTTCCGATTCTTTATTACCCGGGTTCAAATCAGGGTGATACTTCCGGGCCAACTCGCGAAAAGTCTGCTGGATCACCTTCTTTTCGGCGTCCGGCGGTACACCTAAGATGCCATAATAATCCTTATAGTCCATTGAGCACTGTCTTAATCGTCATCTTACTCATCACCTTGCTCTTTGCCATTCTTGGACTGCCATCTTTTGTAAGCGGCCTCAATTTTCTCTGCTGGGTGGATATTGCAAGCGACCAGGGGTTGTTGTTCATTCAAAACGAGGTGACCCTCAGGGCTAGTCACGGCACAATCCAATATCTTTCCATCAGGGGAATACACAACAAGAATATTAAATAATCTGGCGCATACGATGCAGCCATGCATCTCAACTATATTTCTATTTTCAGGATTGGTCATAGCTGTCCATTTCCTCTTCTGAGCCAGTGCTTCTGATGCCAGGAATCCAAATATCTGGGCTCCGGCCAAATTCCTTCTGGATTAAAATCAGAACACTCTACAGGAAATATCCGTCCACCACGATTTGGCTCTGACCAACCAAATTCGATCTCCCGATCACAGCTTGCACAATTCACAAAAAACTTGTCGTTTCCCGGGTTGCCCTCCGGTTCGTGTATCTCATACTCTTCCGGATTTGAAATAGAATTATCTTTTGCATACTCACCGAAATCCCCTCGCTCAACTTCATTGTCTCTATCTTTTTCTTCCTCGATCTTTTCCCTGAATTCAAAGTGCCAGAGATGATCAGCTTCGAGGGGGCCCCATTCCTGCCAGTTTTCAGTATCCGGCCCAGCCAGGATGGTCCAAACACGATAGACATTCAACCGATGACCACCGCATGTTTTGCAGGTGAACTCCCAGGATGGTTGGTGATCGTTCATGGATGTACTCCTTCAGCGTTTCGTCAAATTGCTTGCATCAAGAATCTCCATCCTCTTCATAGGACGGCTTTCATAACCATTTCATCATAGCTCAAAGGGTCTATCTATGTCCCTAATGCAACCTATAAAATGTATAAAAAATTGACAACTGTACTAAAAATTAACTCAGAACACGTGTTACCTGTAACGCAGAAATGCTCCGATCGCCATAATAAATTTGTGAGTCAATAGTCAGTAGGAAAAGCGGACATCAACCCATCAAGCGCATTCAGCACCACAATCCAAACCAAATTCCGCACTTTCGGACAGAATTGTTAGTCGCAGGAAGTGGATTCAAACCACCAATCACAAGGTTACGAGCACAAATCCTTAAATCGAGTGAATAAGGGTATATGTTGGAGCCGAAACTTATAGAGTGAAGACTCGTCTTTTCTCTTTCTTCGAGCCTGAGTTGAGGGATCTGTTCTACAAGATAGCACAAGGGTACTGAAAATTTTTTTGAGTTTTTCCATAATATGAACGCTCAAATCCCCAAAACCTATCGATATGAATAGGTTTTCAGGTTACCAACCTACCGATATTGATATATTGCAATGGAATTACTGGAATGATAATCTTGATCTATCTTAAGAAAAGAACCTTTGTAGTGAATGAAATATTTCTCTTCTCAATTACATAGTTCAAGGAATTAACGCATGTTTAAACCAAAAACGACCATTTCTGGTCGTCTGGAA
>JBGSJZ010000108.1:0-249353 GCA_041741455.1 Anaerolineaceae bacterium
GCTGGTGGATGCGCTGGAGGTGTTCAATGCCCGCTGTTTCAACCCGAACAGCAATGAACAGACAAGACTATTTGCCGAGACCAGGGGGCTGCCGGGCACGGCTGGCTCAGATGCGCACACGGCGGGCGAGGTGGGCGGGGCCTGCCTGGTGCTGCCCGAGTTCAGCACGGCCGAAGGATTGAAGCTGGCGGTGCGGCAGGGGCGGGTTGAGGGCAGGTTATCTTCGCCCTGGGTGCATTTTTCCTCACAATATGCCAAATGGGTGAAAAAAGTCGGGCTTTGGAAGGTCTCCGAACCTTGACGCCCACGGCGCAAGGGATAAAATAGAAGCGATGGGGCGGTGGCGGAATCGGCAGACGCAACGGACTTAAAATCCGTCGATGGTGACATCGTGAGGGTTCGACCCCCTCCCGCCCCACAAAACCGTAGAGACGTTGCACAATGCAACGTCTCTACGATTGTTAATGGCAGGCAGGGGTGTTAGATTCTCTTTTTCTGCAACGTAAATCACAAATTTTTGGTTCGCCTGATTGCTCAGGTCTCAGAAATCAAAAATTTTTAAGATTTCGGATTTCTGAGATGATCTATGATGGAATTTTTTTATAGGTTGCAGAAGGTGATGGGAAAAAATACAGGCTGTTAATACTGACAGGTGGTCTGAGGAAGTTGAATGTTTTCAAAAAAAGTATTTTTTCTTGCATCAAAAAGGACCTTTTACGGAAGGCGTGGTGGTGGATCACAGGTGCACCCAGTGGGGTGATGGATATTACGCTAAAGGCCGTTTTAAAAGATACCAAAAACCCCTGTGACCAATCGTCCATGCCACTACGGAAACAACCTCCCAACCCTCTTTGCCAAAGGCGTTCAGTCTTTCGGTTGTCTTTAATTCTTTGTATGGGTAATTGTCGACCCAATTGGAACTGTCATAAACGTCACGAAACAAATACAATTCCATATATTCCCACTGTTGCATTTTTCATCTCTTTCTTTGCTTGTGATCGCTCGCATGAGCGCATACGATAACCTCGCAGCAAGTGTATTTTAAAGTTTAGCTTCTTATGGCTTGCTGTCAATACCTGGCAGCGATATTCCTTCAAGGGGTAGCTTCTGGGGGACTGGCGCCTGGTCGGCCTGATCGATCTGCGTTTGCCTATGGCCCCGGTTTATGTAAGGAGGTATCGATGCGCTTGATCCTGGTCTGCAGAAACCTGCCCTTACGGGAGTGGCACCAGAGGCTAAGTTAGGTATAAGAGAAACGGGGGTAGTGGGTCTAAAATTATCATCCTTACAATATGTTGAAAACCGGGAATATCCGTGCTAAAGTATGGACAACTAGACAAATACATGTCTAGTATTGGAAACGGAGATTACCATGAAAGTTAAGTTGTTGGTGGTATGTCTCATCGTGGCCTTCATCATCGGCGGTGTGGCCCCAACGCGGGCGATTGCGCAAACAGAGCAGGCAAAGGGTATTCCCCCGAGCTGGCTACAGGTCAATGCAGATGGGTTTGGCGAGTATAACTGGCAGGTCCCGTCATTAGCATCTTTTGGTAAATACCTTTATGCAGGAACTTGGTGGATGGACTGGGGGAGTGGTGTTGGAAAAGCCCAGATTTGGCGGACAGCGGATGACGAAAACTGGGAAAAGGTATTCGAGGCTGATGAGAATGGAGCAGCTGCCCTAGTTGTTTTTAAAGAATACCTGTACTGTGGGAGTTGGGGAGGAAAAATCTGGCGCAGCAAGGACGGGGTGAATTGGGAAGAAGTGGTCCCGGATGGATTTGGTGACATCAACAATGGGATTGCCCGAATGGTGGTCTTCAATAATACCCTGTATGCCAGCACCTGGAATGGGACAACTGGAACAGAAATCTGGGGCACTACAAATGGGAAACAATGGAAGCAAGTGGTTGATGCGGGATTAAGTAATGATCCAAATAATGCCGGGGCGATTGCCAGCGAGGTTTTCCATGGTCGCCTTTATTGGGGAACGTGCGGCAATTTGGTAGTGCCCGCTCAGCTCTGGCGAACAGATGGTAAAACGACAGAGGCTGTGATCACGGATGGATTCGGTAATCCGGATAATAAATGGATTTCATCGCTGGCTGCTTTTGGGGATTACCTGTATGCCGGGGTGGGGAATGGCTGGGGGGTAGTCCAAGTTTGGCGGTCGTTGGACGGAACGAATTGGACCCAGGCCTACGTGAGTGATGGTTCCATTTTAGGAATGGTCAACGCGATGGAAGTCTACCATGACCAACTGTACCTGGTGATGGAAAATTATTATGGTATGGTAGTCTGGCGGACGTCCAACGGAATCGATTGGGAGCAGGTGGGTTTTGACGGTTTTGGCGATGTGAATAACTATTGGAGCTATTGGGATAATGCCACAACCGTTTACCGGGACGGATTGTATATTGCCACGATTAACTTTGCGACCGGCGGAGAAGTCTGGAAATTGTGTATAAAGGAGTGTAAGTAGGGTTTTACGAGGATAAAAAAATAATCAACTCATGTTTGCATACCACACCTGCGCTTGGACAGGCAGGTGTAGGTATTCTTTTAAAGTAATTGACGAAAATCGTTGGATTAACCCGCAGAGACATTGCATTGCAACGCCTCTGCGGGTTATTTTTAGGGAGTAGGAAGCCGGATAATACTTTTTAAGTTTATTGGCGACGGATGTGCTTGGAAACGGGCGAGTCTGGCTGAGGGATGGGGTTTGACCTTAATCTGCACAGACCCGCCCTTACGGTTGTGTTATAAGGCGGGCAAGGGTTTCACCTGGATGCGGTCGGGTCTTGTTGAGGAAGGGCTAGAACCTGGCCTGCACAGACCCACCCTTATGGGAAAGCCGCAAGCTGGGTGAGGGCGAAATGCAATCGTAGAGACGTTATATGCAACGTCTCTACGGATGATGAGTAGGGTTCGAGTGGGGTAAAGAAGCGAACCCAGTTGGGGGTGGGTTAATCTAGGTCTACGTATTCGATAAAGACCAGCCGGCGACCCTTGAGGGTTGGAATAGCATTGTATGGAGTTGAATCATCCACCAGGTATTCCTCATACTCGGCAATGGCCAGGCGGTAGTGCTGAGAATCATCCAGTGTTTCTGGCAGGGTCACCGTGCCGGCCCACAGGGTGGGGGTGATGAACAGATGGTCGAGAAGCCCCTGGACGGTCAGCTCGGCAAAGTTGCGGGCTTGCAGCAGTTTCCTGGCCTGGGCGAGCTTGGCCTTGGCAACTTTCTTAGTGACCTTGGGGGTCTTGGGTTTGGGGGTGGCCGAGTCCGACTTGACCACGGCGCCGGGCTGGCGCTGCCAGCCGAAGTCTTCGCCCAGCTCCGGATGCAAGCGTTCGACCCAGACCTCGACCACGCTGGAAGGGGCGACCTGCGGGGCTTGGATAAGCTTGAAATGACCATCCGGCAACTTGACGCTGGCCATGGGGGCATTCTGTGCTTCCTGGTGCGAGCTGGAGTCCGAATAGGTGAAGCCAAACAGGCTGACGTGGCGGGTACCCGGATTCACGGTGCGGGTGACCTCCAGCCAGCGGTCGGGGACCAACTGCATGAAATCGGCCAGCACTACGTGGGAGAGATGGGCACCAGAGACCGAAACAGGCTGATAACGAGCCAGGGCCAGGCGGACGAAGGGATAATAAGAGGTGCCCCAATCGATTTCCAGGTCGCAGTACCATAACTGACGGTCCGGGTCGTAGAAGACATCGTGCGGAGCAATTTCAAGCTGCATTTGGGGATTGCCCGCTTCGAGAATTTGGGGATGAGGCAAGTTGGTGACCGGGAAGGGTTCGGGGGGCTGATCTGCTTCTTCTGCCGGGGCAAAGGTCGGCAGCCATTTTCCGGCCGGGTCAGCGGCTACGCGGGCCAGCGGGAAGTGACTGCGTTTGGGGGAGACGCCGGGGACGAAGCTGCTCTTCCAGATCGGATCATTGCCCCACTGGGTGACAAAATTCTTGAGGGGCTGGCTATCCGGATCCTCCATCGGATCCCCGCTGAAGGCGGTGGACGGAAGTACAACGGCAAGCATCTCGCCATAACCGGAAGCATTCCACGGGCGGTTGAGGTAGACGCGCAAGCCGCCGCCACGACGCCAACTGGTTTGCTTCTCCTCCCCCTTGGTGCGGGTCCAACCGAAGGTGGGGACGACGTACAAGACTTCGGGGGCGGGGGGAGGCGTAGAGCTGGGGATCCAGGTGACGGTTTTAGGACCGACTACCTTGATGTTCTTGTCCGTTGGTAGGGTAGAACCATCAATGTCCTCTGTCAGGACACTTGGCGGCATGTACTCGCGAAACTGGGTGGTCGCCTCCAGGTGATACTCAATGCGGCGGTAGCGGGTATCGTTGAAATGGTGCAACTTCTTCTGAGCCAGGTCGTGGAAGACACCGCCCGCCCGGATGCGATCCGGACTGAGCAGGACGTACTCGTGGGCACTGGCATAGGATTTGGGCGTGGTGATCTTCACAGCAAAGGCATGATCGGTGCGGGCTATGTTGGCCCCAGTTGGTTTGGTGAGATCCTCGGAGGGATCGTTCCAGGCTGCCAGCAGGTCCAGGTGGTCGGTGCTCTTGATGCTGCAGGTGGAGATGAAGGTTGGCACGGCATGGTTGGCGGCAAAGGGGCGAGAGATGCGGATTTCCTGGATTTCGGGGGTGATCAATGGGCGCTGGACAGCGTGGACCAGATTGATCTCCCGCCAGGGTGTCAGCATCCAATGCTGGCCCTTGAGGGCCATGTCTTGCAATTGAGCTTGTTGAACCGGGGTCAGCCAGCTCCAGACGCCAAGCAGCTTGAGGGCTTCCGGCGTGGGGAAGATGCTGAGGCGTAAGACGGCGCGCTCGGCTTTGCCCAGGGGGATCAACAGGGTGCGGGTTGCGTCGTCAAAGTGCGGAATCATCATTGGATCTTCAAACAACTCGATTTTGAAGGGTAAGGCATCCGGCCAATGAGAAGCACCGGGATAGAGCGGAATCTTGATGATCTCATCGGAGGAAAAGCCGGGGAGGTCGAAAATGCGGGCGGCAATCGTTTGAGATAAAGGATCGGGCAGATAGGGCAAGGCCTCTCCCTCCTGCATGACTGCAAAATCGGTATCTACCGGCCCGGTACCATCCAGGGGACCGACCGAAGGAATTTGCTCCTTTTTCAAAGAGTTGTCCCTGGCGCCGAGCATGGCAAAGAAGGCATCATCGACCTTGCCGCCTTGGTCGAACAGGCCGTGAGTCTCGGCCTCCTTAACGCTCGTGCGGGAAGGAACGGCAAAGCGGCGGGCATGTTGAACCGAAGGAATGACATTATCCGCCGGGATATCGTTGAACGAGCGCACCGCCAGGCGTTCCATCGATTCGCCCTCGCGGGGAGCTTCGACGGTAGCAGGGGTGGGCTTGACCAAAGCCAGGGAGGGTGGCAGGATGGGCTCGAAGCGGTAATAGGTCCGGGCATGGGCGGCTGGCTGTTCAGATGCCAAATCTTTCGGTGATGGTTCCAGTGAGTTGCCTGCCAGATCGACCGTGCGGGCGCGCATCCAATACTTGCGACCATAGCGCAAGCGTGGAAGCGAGCCCTGGATGACTTTGAATTGACTTGTCAAATTCAAGCCTGGAGGAACCTCGGCCTCGGCATCTCCGACGACATCGGTGTGATCCTGGGCCTGAATGGCATTGCGATGGTGGTGAATGGTTTTACCGGGAGGCGGAACGCACAGGCTCCAGCCAGTCCACGAGAGGAGGGCTTCATGTAGCCAGAGCAACTCCGGATTGCTGGCTGGATCCGGACTGGCGGTGGTCGCCAGTTTGACGGAGCCTTCCTCCTGGGGGATATCCACGACGGCCTGACCGCTGCTGAAATTATAGACGGAATGGCGCAGGCAAAGCGAGTGCCATTTCTGGGAGGTGTCGTCCCAGATGTCAACCCGATAGCCGCGCACCAAATCCTCAGCGTATAAGTCCGGCTCGCCGACATCATTAAAGTCCTTCTGGCGCTTGAGGCTATTTTGCAGCATGGCGCCGCGTTGATGGTGGACCAACATCAATCCCGCATTGCGAATGGCAGGGGCACCTAACTGGCGCTCCTGTTTGCTGACCGGGTCGAAGGCCACGTCGGTCAGGGGCTTGTTGACCAGGGGTTTCATCGGGTAGAGGGTGCGGGCGAAATTCATGACCTTGAGCATGGCGCCGTCCGGATCGACCTGGATCAACTGGAATTGACCGGTGCTGAAATCCAACAAACCTCCAGCGACGCGATAATCACCTGTCCCCGGATTCGGACGGGGCAACGGCAAGAAATCATTGGCACTCAGTAAGGTATGGGTACGAGGTGAAGTACCTACCCCGGAAGGCAGGACGACCTCAGCCCAGAGCAAGGCGTCCGGTGCACTAGGGAACTCAGTGCGGTCGATGATCAGATCGACCACCAGGCCTAACCGACGCAGGACACTGGGGTATTGCCCCATGGCAGCCACAATCTTGTGGAAGTCGATTTGCTTTTGGAACTCATCCAGCTTGGGCAAATCAGTGCGAGTGTAGCCGCGCCAGCGGGCGCGCGAACGCGGATCTGTTGCGGGGAGGTTGTGTCTATCAACCAGCGGTGTGGAAGGCGGGGTATGGAAAAGCTCAAACAAGCCCAGGTCACGCTTCACACCTGGCATGGCGGTGTAGCCGCCATCTGCAAAGAAAGCAAATTGACTCTTTGGATCGCGCAATCCGGTCTTCTGATCCATAAACTGGTGATCCTGTGCGGCGACACTTTGGACCAGGTTTGTCCAACCGGGTGCAGCAAAGAGCTGGGTAGCGGTCGGCAACTGGTCACCCGCCGAGGCAGCGAGCCCGGTGTAGAGATTGCGCACCAGGGAATCGATGGCCGTGACTTCATAGGACAAGATTTTCTTTTTGGAAGGATCATTGAACTCATAACCGTAGACCGGGGTTTGACCTGAGAAGAGGGCGCGCCAAACCTGTGAATCGAGCTTGCCCAGGTGGCTGTCCAGGCGGTTCTTGCTGAGATAATCCCCACCGTTCACGGTCACGACAGCCAGGTTGGCAAAATGCAGGATAAATTTGGCCTTGGCAAGGGTTTTCGGCCAGTCCCCGGTGTTGGAATAAAAATCCGGGAAGCTTTCCAGAAGCTCCGGGTCAGCTTCCGAATCCAGGTGAGGTGAGAGGAGCAGGGAAATCCGCAGGGATTTCTTGTCCTTCGTGTAACCATTGGGTAGAACGGTCCAAGTCAGGGATTGTTTGGCCATGTCACACCTCCTCTGCGAAGGCTTCACAGTAATAGGTCCAGGTGGGTTGATCCGGGATCATCTGGAGGAATTTGGGATCGGCGTCCGAGCCGCCAAACTCACGACGGCAGGTTACCGAAACATCGAAACTGAAGAAGAGGATTTCCACCTCAATGGTCAGGGTGGCCTCACCCCACAAGACCGAGTGTTGATTTTCCTTCAGGTAGGTCAACTGCAGGTTGAAGGTGAGGGAGGCAGAAATCAGACCAAGGATGGAGAGCTCACCGTGCAAGCGGATGTAACCGGTCAACTCGATCGACTCGGACATCCAATGGAAATAAACGCCGGCTTTGATCTCTACGCCGCCACTGGCAACGCCCAGGTTGATCGAAATACCCGCACCAAATTCCAGGGCAGCTTCAATTTCATCCAGACCCTTGGTGCTGATGCCGATCGCAAAAAATCCTCCGCCACCTAGGAAGGAGACCGTCAGGCTAAAGGGACTTTGGCGTTCGCAGAAGTTGAAGCGGACATTGGCTGGTTTGGAGTCAAATGGTAATGAGAAACCGGCACCCAGGGAGACATTTTCCAAGGAGAAGATGCCCACGCTGAGAGAAGGCAATCCAAGTGAATATCCGGCTGAAATGCCGCTGGGTGTGATGGAGATATTTGGTGGATCAGAAAAGCCATTCGAAGGAATGATCTGGCGCAGTGTATTGACAAACTCGAGCGGACCACCGAACACAATGGCCTCTTCGCCAGGGTGCATATTGACAGATACATCGGCTTTTGAGCCGCTGCCGGATTTAAATTCGAGGTTGTCGAACCAGATGATGATAAACCCGAACAAATTCACTTTGAAATTCATCAAGGAGGCGTTGGCGGTGAAGGTGGTTGCGGCGGGGTTGGCAATCGGCGAACTGATCACCCCGTGCATTTCCAACTTGGTCTGGGTGCCTGCCGGGCTGTGGATGAACAACCCGAGCGGGTCGGACTTCTTAATGACCGTATTCCAATCAAAGCGAGCTTCCAGCTTATCCGGAAGCTGCTTGCTCAACAGCTTGGGCACATCCGCGCCGATTAGTGTGGCTGCCACCTCCAACAGGTCTGCAAGCTCGATGCCGCCCAGGATTTTGGCGCCCTTAAAGAAATCGGCAGGATTGAAGGTATCATTGATGATATTTCCGAGAGCATTTTCGATGTCGTCCGGGTTGGCTGGCGGTTGGGCAGCGACTGGCCCCATTTTGCGGGACAAACCCTGGATGGCCATACTTGGTGAGGCCAGCCCACCCATGGAATCGGTCTTTACCTGGTCGCCAAAATCGAGGCCATAAACTTCCAGAGTTTTTAAGAAAACCTCGCCGGCATTCGGCCCGGCAAAACCGGATTGTTTATAGACCTCCGGATAGGCAACCGGGACCACGGCATTCGGTTGCTGCAACAGGCGCTGGATGGCGGCAATTCCGACCATGGCGCTTTCAATCTCCGGATAGAATTGGACTTTGCTGCGGGAAATGCCTTGAAGACCGGCAGCGGTAAAGGTCAGATTGGCGGTTGGAAGGCGGGTATCCCCCTCGGCACCAGCTTGATTCTCCGCATAACAAATAGGTGCATTGCCATAAAACGTGGTACGGCGTTGTTTATTCTTATTATTGTTTTTATCGTTATAGCGGGCGCGAATCTCAACGAGGGTGGCCTCTTTGCCTGGCTTGTTAACCTCGACACCGACAAACAAGAGCGGCATGGCAAAGGTGGCACGCTCCCCGGCGATATCGGTCGCTGCCATTTGGAACATAAAGTCCTGGCCCTGCACGATTGGCCAGAAACATGCCCGGTTGGGAATGGACTTGGGACCCGTGTAAATCTTACCGTTGGGATCGTCCAATTTTGAGTCTTTTGGAGCTTTCAGATTGGGCGTGGTGTGGGTAAGGATCTCGACTGAGCGGAAGGGGAAATTGCGGCCCTGGAACTGATGGCCGGCGCCGGAGTATTCCTTGATTTTCTCGCGTACCACAATGAAGAAACGCTGGCGCAAGATGGCGACCCGGCCTGTATTCGGCTCACCTTGATCCTCAAACTTGCGCTCTGTCACCTTAATGAGGGAGGCGGAGTGGCCAAACGGCATGAGGTATCCACGGTAAACCACCCGCACATAGGCATCGCGGCCCAGGGTTGCCAGATGTTTCCATTGTTCCAGGGAAACACCGGTGGGTAGGTTGGTGTCCCAATTCCCTTCTGCATCCAGCAGCGCACCCAGAGCAGAAAGCATGAGACGTTTGGAACGCGCTGTATGTGGTACAAACGTGTTTCCATCGTCATCCTCTTCATCAAAACCTGCCATCAGCTTGACCAGCATTTGCCGGTCGAGCGCATCCAGGCTCATGAGGAAGGGCTTTTCTCCGTTGACGATGTCATTGATTTCTTGATCCGAGAACTCGTAATCGTCCGACCAAATGGCACGCAAGTTGGTCGATGAATCCGGGCCGATGCCTTTGGAGGGTTGGGTGAGTCGGGTGTGCCACAACTCTGTGCGTCCGTTGTGTTCCACAGGTTTTGTTGCATGCCACCAACTGGAGGGGGGCACCGGGGAAACAATCAGACGGTAGGGCAGTTCCAGGGCAGTTACAGACTTAGCCGGTCTATGGGGGTACAGCAAAATCGGCAGGAATGGAAGATTCTCGATCAAGCCAATCTCGAACTTATTGATACCACCCTCGGCAAAGGCGCGACTGGCCTGTAAACTCAAGAAAGCCAATCCGAGGTCACGATTAGCACTCTCATGGAGCTTGGGATATTCCTTGCCAAGCGTAACCAGCTCCGAGAGCATGCTGGCCTGTAAGGCATCAGCCAGGCCAGCTGTCTTGCCAGCATTGATCGCCTTCACCGATTGCTTAGCGAGACGGCTGGCGGCTTTCTCGAGGGCCTGGGTCAGACTAGGATCGCCAAGTGCAGAAGAGAGAGTATCTGATGCACTGCTCCAGGCCTCCGATTGGACCAAGCCAGCCAACCACGCCTTGTTGAAATGGGTGCCTTCGACGAGTAAATCGCCGAATGAACGGCCTGGCTCAGGAACGGCATTGACGTCCAGTCGCATTTTCCAGCGCCGGCAGGCATCCAGCACGGCTTCGGCGGTGAGGTCCACTGAGAGTACATCCGCTGGCATGATGAAGGCGATGCGGCTGCGACCGGCCATGCGAATTTTGGCAAAGGGCAATGCGCCATGAACTTCAGCGTCCGAGACCGGCACATTTTTGTCCTTGACTGAACTTGACTCGGGGAATTTTTCTCCGGGGGGGACATTGGAAACTTCGGGTCCTGTGGCATCCAGGAAGGCTTGCTCACCGAAGCTCTGAGGCGGCAATTCCATAATGATAGTGGCCAAGGTGTTCGGATGTTCGCGCACCAACTTCGGCACACCATCCTCCAACACTGGTTTGAGATTTTCCAGGATGAAATCGCAGACGACCAGATCATCCGGACGAATTAAGGTGAGGCGAAATTCGAGCGGATGCAATTCGAAAATCCCATCCCAAACTTTTCCCAGGTTCAGCATGGGCTTTCTGGTGACCTCAGGTTTTGGTTTCGTTGGAGTGGGTACGAGTTTTGATCTTCGCTGGGTGGGTGTAACTTCCAGCTTTGGTAGAGCCCGGGTGGGCTTAGGCTTGGGCGGGATGACCATCGTTTCCTCCAATCCAGTAGAATGGTTGGAGGGGGTGACGGATCAAAGGCGCCAACCAAGAAGAATCCTCAACGCAGCAATGAATGAAAAGTTATGCAGCTAGAGGACATACTGTCCGGAATTAATCATGGACCGATCTTATTTGTCCAGAGGATTGACAAATACAAGCATACTATAGCATCTTGTATATACCTTTTCAAGCAGAGATTCTCTGAGGAGCGGGGATTCTAGCGACTAGCTGAGGGAAAAATGGAATCCACAAATGGGTACAGGTTCTCGATTCGGCCTGGAATCGCATATTCCTTATTGAATTTGTTTCCTGGCGTGCTATGATGGTTTTAATAGACCAAGGAGGAAGACATGACAGGGAAAAAGATCGGGTTGGTGTGGATGGTAAGTGGTGTGTTGATCATCCTCTTGTCGCTGGGTGCGGACCTGATTGGGATTGGCAGTGACACAGGGATCGGCTGGAAACAACTGCTTGGGGCAGGGGTCGGGGTAGTAGCTTTTCTGGTTGGTTTTTGGTTGAGCCGGGCCAAGTCAGAGGGGAAGAAATAGTTCGCAAATCATGAGCGATGTCAACGGATGAGGTTGATTGTAAGAACGCTGCCTCACCGTAGAGACGTTGCATGTAACGTCTCTACGGTGATTGATTTGGGGTGGTATGCCGGGGAAGAAAAGTCATTCATGTGTGAAAAGCCAGGTTTTCCCCTCGTTGCGGGCGGGTCTAGATGTGGAATGGGTTTGACTCAAGTTTGCACAGACCCGCCCTTACACCGTCGCCCTGACAAAGTCAGGGCTGGTGCATTGCTTTTGGTAGGTTGGTGGTGAAGGGGGGATGGACGACGCCGTTTTCGGTGATGATGGCGGTGATGTATTCGGCGGGGGTGACGTCGAAAGCGGGGTTGAAGACGGGAGTGCCCAATGGGGCGATCGGGAACCCCTCTATATGTGTAATCTCTTCAGCCTCGCGCTCCTCGATCTGGATCTCGGCGCCGCTCTGGATCGACAGGTCGATGGTGCTGGTGGGGCCGACGATATAGAAGGGGATGCCATGGGCGCGGGCAGCCAGGGCCAGGTTGAAGGTGCCGATCTTGTTGGCCGTGTCGCCGTTGGCGGCGATGCGGTCGCAGCCGACGGTCACCAGGTCGACCTGGCGGGTGCGCATGATGTGGGCGGAAGCACCATCCACCACCAGAGCAAAGGGGATGCCAAGTTGCCCCAACTCCCAGGCGGTCAGGCGAGCGCCTTGCAGTCGCGGCCGGGTTTCATCGACGTAGACGAAGACCTGCCGGCCGGCCTCGTGGGCGGTGCGGATGACGCCGAGGGCGGTGCCGTAATCGACGGTCGCCAGCGCACCGGTGTTACAGTGGTGGTAAAAGACGGCCTTCTGGGGGATGAGTGACAAGGCGTTCTGACCGATGCGCCGGTTGGTCTCGACATCTTCGGCGGCCATGCGCTCGGCTTCGGCCAGGATCAGGTCACGCCAATCGAAGGCAGGCAGGGAGATATTGGCCGCCGCCAGGCGCATGATACGCTCAATCGCCCAGGCCAGGTTGACGGCAGTTGGGCGAGCCTGGCGCAGTATTTCCGCTGAAGCCGCCAGATCTGCTAAAGGAGTTGAACTGCGTGTAGCCACAATGTGATGGGCAGCGAGGGCCAGGCCATAGGCAGCGGTCACGCCGATGGCAGGTGCGCCACGGACGGTCATATTGCGAATGGCTTCAGCAATTTCCTCAACCGTTGAGAGGTCCACATAGGCCAATTGATGTGGCAGGCGGCGTTGATCGAGCAGGCGCAGACAATTGCCTTGCCAGGAGAGGGTTTGGTAAGCCGGCATTAAAGTTGCATGAACCAATTGACGGCAACGGCCGTCAGGGCCACGCAGGAAACGCACATGAGGACCAGGAGAATGATGAGAACCCAGAGCCACTTGCCGAGAGAATTGGTGGTTTTCTTGACTTTGGCGACCGTGTCTGCCGGGGGCTCAAAGCGGGCGTAAGGTGATTCCTTGTCCACCGGCGCTGGCATGGAGGCCGGCGGTTGGGCGGCTGGAATCACTTCATCCGGGATGACGGGTTCGGGGATTTCCGGCTCCAGGGAGGGAATGTACTCCTTGGGCTTGCCGGCGCCGGGCCTTAGCTCGGGAGAGGCTTGTGAGAGGTCCACGTCAAAATCCCGGCCACAAAATGGACAGGAAACGTGGTTGGTGTCATTTGTCAGGGAAATCGACGCGCCACAGGCGGGACAACTGGTTGAGAATTGCATGATGGTCTCCTATCTCGAGTTCTGTCATCCTGAGGATCAAGGCTGAGACCCTTCGCTGGAGCTCAGGGAGACAGGCTCGGTTTGTATGGTTGGTGACGACCAACCATATTATTGTGGAAGAATCTCACTCCTGGCGGAAGGCCTGCTGCACCAGGTTTTCATCAAAGAAGCCGGAGGACTTGCCGGTCGTGGCGTACTGATAGACGGCGGCGGTATAAATTCCATTCAGGGTGGATTGGATCAGGCTGAGGATTACCAGGGCAAACACCATAAGTGCAGCCATGACAATGATTGCCCAGGTGGATTGAATATAGACGACGACCAACCAAACGATGGGGATGAAGAGCAAGATCATCAGGAAGAATACCAGGCCGAAGACTGCACCAATACCCAGGTTGCCGATGATCTGCTCGCCCCAACTCTTGCGCAGGTGAGAAACGCTGCGCTTAATGGCTTCGATTGGGCCAACACCTTCCACCGCCAGGACGGGCACCACCAGGAAGGTTGCAATATTCCAGGCCAGACCAAAGATGGAGGAGACGATCCGGCCGAGGTTACCCTTGCGCGAGAGCGCCCGCAGGATCAAGCCGACTGTGGCGGCGATAGCGGCATAACCCAGGATGGCGCCGAAACGACTTAAGGCGATGCGGAAGCCATCCTTGAGGGTCGGATCGCCACCCTGTAAACGGATCATGGCAGCACCCACCAGGGCGGTGTTGAAGAAGAAGATCACGGTATATTGAGCCAGGTAATACAGGAAGAGAACAACATAGCTGATCACACCCAGGCCGGATTCCTCGAAAATTCCGGCAAACAGCGAGGGGATGAAAAAGGTAATAGTGACGAAGACCAGGCTAATGGAGGAAATGATCGGGAAGATCATTAATTCCTTATCGGCTTTGATGACCCGGAAACTGGCTTTGACCAGTTCCCAACTGGATTGGATTTTGTTCATGAAGGTTTCTCCTTATTGATGTTTGTGATTCAAACCTGGCCGGTAGCCAAAAAATCGTTCGCCAAAGGCGCACTTCGTGTGTGTGACCCATACCTCCGGGTATGCAAGCAGCCATTTTGTTTTTAAAAACCTACACCACAGATCACACAGATTATCACAGATAATGCCCATTTAATCAAAAATTGTTTGAAAATAAACCTTCCCTCTCATACATCGATTTCGGTAAAAACTATCCGCACAGGATTGCAGATCGATTTATTAAGGTTACTGGCCGACTGCCTGGATTGCATGGACCAATAAAGGCTGTTTGCACCTGAGCAATTTTCTCCATGATTTAATATACGATCTAAAATGGCACAGGTTGCAGGTCAGTCGGTATTTTTGCGTTCGGGATCGCGGCCCTGGCGATCCTTGCCGAGTTCTTGAGAGCGTTCGTAGGCAGCCCAAACAGCGCGTGAGATAGCCGTGCGAAAACCGGCTTTCTCAAGGTAATATAGGGCAGCTGCGGAGGTTCCACCCGGGGAGGTGACCTGGTTGCGCAGGGCAGCCGGGTGCAATTTTTGCTGGGAGTAATATTCCACCGAGCCGCGCAAGGTTTGTAGGACCAGTTGTTCAGCAATGCGGCGGGGAAAACCGAGGTGAACCCCGGAATCGATCAGGGCCTCCAGGAACATGAAGACATAGGCCGGGCCGGTGCCTGAGAGGGCGGTGGCCATATCCAGGTAGCTCTCCTCCTCCACCTGGATCTCCGAGCCGAGGGCGGCCAGGATGCGGCGGGCCAGCTCGAACTGATCGGCTGAAACGGCAGCCGAGCCGATCCAGACGCTGATGCCCTGGCCAATTTGGGCTGGGGTGTTGGGCATGGCCCGCACCACAGCCGGGTGCGCCAGGCCTTTGGAAAGTAAATCCAGCGTGGCGCCGGCCACGATCGACAGCACCACTGCCGCTTGCGGGATCCTGCCCTGCAAGCCGGCCAGGACTTTCTCCAGCTTTTGCGGCTTGACGCACAGGATGACCACATCGGCCGCGTCGACAGCGGAGGTATTATCGGTGATGGGTTGGATGCCATAGCGGTCAGAAAGGTCGGCGGCGCGTTCCGGGCGCGGGCCACTGGCCAGGATGGAGGCCGGCGGGGTGACCTGGTTGCGCAGCAAACCGGCGATGATGGCTTCGCCCATCGCCCCAGAACCGATCAGGCCAATTCGTGGGTTTGAAATCATGGGAAGATTACTTTCTATCGGGTGGAGGTCTCTACAGAGGACCAGCGAGCGAAAATCGCCATCGAAATCAGGCGGTTGGCGCTTTTTTCCTGCAGGGCAACCTCGCCGGATTGGATACTGCCTTTTTGCGAACGAAAGATTTCCTCAAAGGCAAAATGTAGGGTCAGGGCGGAAGCCTTGACGGCATAGGCAGTGATGAGCAGAAATTGTGGATTCGGGCTGAGCAAGGCGGCGCAACTCTCGAGCAGGTTGGGCAGCAGCTTGTAGAACTCCCAGACTTCACCCCGGGGGCCGCGGCCGAACTTGGGGGGATCGAGGATGATGCCATCGTACCTGGAGCCACGGCGAACCTCGCGCTGGACAAATTTGAGCGCATCATCGATGATCCAGCGAATGGAATTCTCGTCAATTTTGGATAGTTGCTGGTTATCACGGGCCCAGGTGACCACCTTGCGCGAGGCATCCAGGTGGGAGACTCGAGCGCCGGCGCTGGCGGCAGCCAGGCTGGCCAGACCGGTATAGCCGAAGAGGTTGAGCACCGTCAGCGGACGGCGGGCATGTTGGACCTGTTCACTGATCCAATCCCACTGGCAGGCCTGCTCCGGGAAAACCCCGATGTGGCGGGAAGCGGAGAGCGAAGCCCAGAAGCGCAGGTTTTTGTATTGCATGCGCCAGCGTTCGGGTACCTGCGCCAGCATCTTCCAATGGCCGCCATTTTCCTCCGGGCTGGGGATGAATGTGGCGTGGGCGCTCTGCCAATCCTTGTCTGGCAGGGCCGGGCTCCAAACCGCTTCCGGTTCCGGGCGAATAAATTGATAGGGACCGTAGCGTTCCAGCTTTTGGCCGGCGCCAGAATCCAGCAGCTCATAATCCTGCCAGTCCGGGGAGGTCAGGATATGAATGTGGGGGATGGAAAGAGGATCGACCATAATGAAAAAGTATACCAGTTTTTGATTTTCAAGGCACCTTCCCGGATTTTGAATTTTGGGTTAGAGTCTTGGAGCAATGGTTCGCAGGAAAACTGGTGCCTTATAGAGTATTTATGAACCTGGCATACTCGGGTAGAGCGAAGCAGCCGGAATTATGTAGATTTTTGGAAGCTGTGGAAATCCCGGCAGCTTCAGGCGAACCGGCACCTGGAAGATGAGGTAGAAAATATTGGGAGAAATAAATGAGCGTAAATTTCGATGAATTGATCGAGCGACGAAGCACGGAGAGTTTCAAGTGGAACTTGTTCGAGGCTGATGTGCTGCCGATGTGGGTGGCGGACATGGATTTCAAAGCGCCGCAGGCAGTCATCCAGGCTTTGCAGGAACGGGTGGCGCACGGTGTTTTCGGCTACGCCCGCGAGGCCAGCGAACTGAAAGCCGTGCTTGTCGAGCGGATGAGGTCCCACTTCGGCTGGCGGGTTGAGCCGGAGGCGGTTGTCTTTATTCCCGGGGTGGTCACCGGCTTCAACCTGGCCAGCCATGCCCTGGCCAAGCCAGGCGGTGAAGTGCTGATGCAGACGCCTGTATATTTCCCCTTCTTCAGCGCACCGGGCTATGCCGGCATGCGCCGGGTGGATGCAGCGCTCATTCGGCAAGCGGATTTTGGCTACAGCATCGATTTTGAGCAGTTTGAAGCCTCGATTTCCGAACAGACGGCGATGTTCCTGTTATGCAACCCACACAACCCGGTTGGACGGGTCTTCCGGCGGGCGGAGTTGGAGCAGCTGGCCGAGATCTGCCTGCGGCATAGCGTACCGATTTGCTCGGATGAGATCCACAGCGACCTGATTTTCTCCGGCCACCGGCATATCCCGATCGCTTCACTGGACCCGGAAATTGAGAAGCTCAGCATCACCCTGATCGCCCCCTCCAAGACCTTTAATATCGCCGGGCTGGAGTGTTCGGCAGCCATCATCCCCGATGAGACAATGCGCCAGCGTTACCTGGCCGCCCGCAAAGGCCTGGCCGGTGGGGTCAACCTGTTGGGCATCACGGCCGGGCTGGCGGCTTACCAGGAAGGACAGGAATGGTTGGATGAATTATTGGCTTACCTGGAAGGTAACCGGGACTGGATGCAGGAATTCATCCGGGCCAAGATGCCGGAATTGCACATGACCCCGGTCGAAGGAACCTACCTGGCCTGGGTGGATTGCCGCCAGGCCGGTCTGACCGACAAACCGGCGGAGTTCTTCCTCAAGCAAGCCCGGGTGGGTTTGAATGAAGGTGATATGTTCGGCGCTGAAGGAGCCGGATTTGTCCGCTTGAATTTCGGCTGCCCACGCAGCTTGTTGGTGGAAGGCCTGGAAAGAATGGCTGAAAGCCTGGGAGATCACTAATTGTTTGAATCACACCCACAAAACTTGAAACCCGGCGGAAAAAGCTGCCTGGCCAAACTACTGATCGCCCTGGTCGTCTTAGCCTGCCTGCTGCCGATCGTCTATCTTTTGATGTGGGGGATGGGCGGGGTGTTAATCGTGGCGGATCCTCTCGAGAAGGCCAACGCAGTGGCCGTGTTGAGCGGTAATGAGGAAGATCGCCTGCAGGAGACCTTGCGCATCCTGCGCGAAGGCTTTGCCCCTTTGGTTATCCTGACCGAAACCGAGGAACTGGCAGGCGGCGGCAGCTCGATGGGTACAATCGATAAAGTGATCACTGCCCGGGCTGTGGGCATCTCCAGTGAGGCGATCCTGGTCACCAAATCCACCGCCACCAGCACCCGGGATGAGGCGCTGGCCGTCCTGGAGGTGGCGCAACAAAGGCAATTCACATCGCTGATTGTTGTAACCGACCCGTATCATTGTTTTCGGACCCGCCTGTTGTTTCGTAGTATTTTTTCCGGCTCCGGTATCCAGGTTAGTGTTCGCCCGGTGCGGGATCACTGGTATCGCTCCTACAACTGGTGGCTGAGTGCTGAAGGCCGCCGGGCAACCCTGAGCGAATATACCAAGCTGTTCTTCTTCGTGTTTGGTATCCGGGGAGATTAAACAAAACAGGGCTGAAATCCTCAGCCCTGTCATTTTGAAGGTGTGAGGGGATTACTCAACCACCTTGACGCCGGCAGCTTGCAGACCTTTTTCGCCCTGTTCAATTGAGAATTCCACCTGCTGGCCTTCCTTCAAGCGGCGGTAACCGTCCATGTCAATGGCGCTGAAATGGACAAACACGTCCTCGCCGCCTTCGCGCCCGATAAAGCCGTAGCCCTTCATGGCGCTGAACCATTTCACAACTCCAGTGATTCTTTCAGACATGCTGCATTCTCCGTGATTGTATGTGATCTAAGGCCGATTAAGCCTGTCCTGAGGATAGGGTATCACCATTAAAAATGACTGTCAAGAAAACCATGCCAGGATTATTATGCAATGGCTGATCAGACTGCAGGATATTGGAGCGGGGAAATGTGGCTATGGTAGAATGAAAACGGAGCAGATCCATGCCCGAAATCTTCGTCGACCAGGATTATTTACGCAAGCATCAATATCGCCAGGGTAACAACCTGGATGCCCGCATTTTACTGCACAAACGTTATTCCACCAACCCACAAGGCTGGTACAACTGGATGTTCCAGCAAATCGACCTTCAGCCCGGGATGGATGTGCTTGAGGTGGGCTGCGGAACGGGGGAATTCTGGCGTGCCATTCAAGATCAACTGCCGCAAGAGATTTCTATAACAGTTGCCGATTTGTCGATTGGCATGGTGGAAGAATGCCGGTCCAGCCTAGCGGGTGATCTTCGTTTTCAGTATATCCACCTGGATGCACAGCAAATTCCCTTGCCAGAGCATTCTTTTGATTTGATCTTCGCCAACCACATGTTGTACCACGTACCGGATAAAGAACTCGCGATTGCGGAATTCCGGCGGGTGCTGAAACCAGGTGGAAAACTGTGCGCTGCCACCAATGGGCTTGGGCACTTGGCAGAAATGCACCAATTGATTGAAACCACTGGTGTTCTGTTGCCTATCACAACGTATGCTGCCCGGCGCTTTGGCCTGGAAAATGGACCGGGTTATCTGCTGGGTGCTTTTCAATCGGTCAAACGAATGGATTATCTGGATAGCCTGTGGGTGACCGAAGTGCAACCTTTGCTGGATTACCTTCAATCCATGTGGACGGGATTCTTATTCCAAGAGCAAATGGATCAGCTAAAAATGGAAATTGAGCAAAGAATCCAAACGGATGGTGGGATCGTAATCCGGAAATCGGGTGGAGCCTTGCTGGCAGAAGGCTATTCCACAAGTTATGAAGGCATGAAATGAGACGCTGGTTGTGGTTGCTGGCTGTGGCTCTGCTGGTGATGGGAATCGTTGTGATGGTGGTTGTTCGGCCAGCTTTGATTTCCGTGGAAAACGCGGAGCAAGCCCTGGCGGAAGCTCAACAAAACGGGGATCTGAGTGCAGAGGGATCTGCATTGGAAAACCTGGCCCGGTTGAAACCTGAGGAAAATTACTGGCAACAAGCGGGAGAGGTGTATTTTGAAGCAAGAAACATTGATGCTGCTGTGCATGCTTTGCAGAAGGCTGAATCCACTGGTAAATTGACGGGTAGGGGATTGGTTTTACTGGGAGATGGGCTGAGCTTGAGCAGGGAATCAACCCAGGCTGTGGAAAAGTGGCGCAAGGCAACCGAGGTGGGTGAATTGGAAGGATACACCAGGCTGGCAACCTATTTCCGTAAACAGAAAGATTGGACCAACCTTGAAACTTTACTGGTGGATTGGATGAAGGCTGACGATACCAACGGCGAACCATTTCTGTTATACGGCTTAGTGCGGGTCGCCCAGGGCAGTGGAGATTCTTTGAATGAGCTGCGCATAGCCAAAGATAAGAACCCGGATATGGATGCAACCATCACTCAAATCGAAAACGCAGTGCTAATCGGATCGCTCTCTTCCTACTCCGGCTACCAACCCGTGCTGGTTGGCAGGACGCTAGGCAACCTGGGCGAGTGGGACCTGGCTGAAATCGCTTTCAACCTGGCCCTTGAGACAATGCCGGAATATACCGAAGCCTGGGCTTTCCTTTCTGAAGCCAAATACCAGCAGGGCGAGGGAGGCGAGGAGGAGATTCAGAAAGCGTTGGCGTTGAATCCGGAGTCGGTGATCGCCCAGGCGCTGTATGCCATGCGCTTGCGGCGGGAGGGCAAAGCACAAGAAGCCCTACCGTACCTGGAGGCGGTCGCGGCTGCCGAACCCGACCAGGTAATTTGGCGGATGGAGATTGCTGCCACACTGGCCGAGCTTGGGCAAATAAATGAAGCCCTGGCGGAGTTCCAGGCAGCGGTCCTATTGGATCCAGACAACCTGCAAGCCTTGAAACAACTGGCAACTTTTTGCCTTGAGCACAACCTTGAGTTGCGGACGATTGGCTTGCAAGCTGCCCGGGAAGCCTTGAGCCTGGCACCCGATGATGCTGAAGCCCTGGACTTGATGGGCTGGACATTATTTCTGCTGGATGACGCCACCAGTGCGGAACGCTTCTTGCACCGGGCATTGGAAGCAGATGATCAGTACGTCAATGCTTATCTGCATCTTGGACAGGTATATTTGAAGAGCCAGCAAATTTTGCTAGCCTATCAGAACCTAAAACAAGCCAACCACCTGGCCCCAGACGACAGTGAGACGCAAATTCTGGCGCAGCGCTTGTTGGAACGTTATTTTGGTGAAGTGGAGGCAACCCCATGAAACGCACATTGCAACTTCTTGCAGCAATCCTCTTGACAGTCATCCTCAGTAGTTGTTCATTGCTGACAACGCCGGAACCGAAGTCGGGCGAAATTTTATTTGCAGATGCTTTCGCAGATCCAAAAACAGGCTGGGATACCTGGAACGATGAATATGGCTCGATGGTTGTTTACCAGAACGATGGGTTGCGGATCCTGGTCAATTCACCCCAATTTGATTACTGGTCCCGGCCCGGCCTGAATTACCAGGATGTTCACATCGAGGTGGATGCAGCCAAGGTGGGGGGACCGAACGACAACGACTATGGGGTTATCTGCCGATATATTGACCATGACAATTTCTACGCCTTGCTGATCAGCAGTGATGGCTATTATGGGGTGCTCAAGGTAAAAGAAGGCAACTACTCGCTGATTGGAACAGAAGCGATGGAATACAGTGAAGCCATCCAGCGCGGCGATGCCATCAACCACATCCGGGCGGATTGCATCGGCGATGGCTTGATTCTGTGGGTGAATGGTGAGAAATTGCTGATTGTGCGCGATGCTGATTTCAGCAGCGGCGATGTGGGGGTAATTGCTGGCACCAATGAGACCAGTGGTGCCGATATTCTCTTTGATAATTTTGTAGTGTACAATCCGTGAGCGTATGAAGGTCTATTTTGACAGTATTGGATGCCGGCTCAATCAAAGCGAAATAGAGAAACTGGCCAGCCAGTTCCGGGCAGCCGGGCATGAGATTGTTGATTCCGCCCTGCAAGCTGACCTAGTGGTGGTGAATACCTGCTCAGTGACTGCTGAAGCAGCATCCGACTCGCGCCAGAAGATTCGCCAGGCCAGCCGGGCCGGGGTGCAAGAGATCGTGGTCACCGGCTGCTGGGCAACTTTGGAGCCAGAGAACGCCGCCCAGCTTCCGGGTGTCACCCGGGTGGTGATGAATTCCGAAAAAGAGCACCTGACCGAAGCAGTTTTGCACCTTTCACCCGAAGTTTTCGACCTAGAGCCGTTGGAACGAAAACCCTTGCCAGGGATTCACCAGCGCACCCGGGCGTTCATCAAGGCACAGGATGGCTGCGATAATTTCTGCACATTTTGCATCACGCGGATTGCGCGGGGCAAAGGCCGCAGCCAGCCGGTGGATGCCATCCTGGCAGATATCCACGCAGCCAGGGCGGGCGGGGCGCAGGAAGTGGTGCTCTCCGGGGTACACCTGGGCTCCTGGGGCAGTGATCTACTACAGACGCTGCACCTGAAGAATCTGATTGAACGGATTTTGGCAGAAAGTGACATCCCCCGCCTGCGCCTGTCGTCGCTGGAACCCTGGGATTTGGCTCAGGATTTCTTCGAGTTATGGCAAAATCCACGCCTGTGCCGGCATCTGCACTTGCCGCTGCAATCCGGGTCAGCCCGCACCCTGCGGCGGATGGCGCGCAAGACCAACCCACAGGCTTATACTGAACTGGTCGGGTGGGCGCGCCAGGTCCTCCCGGAGATGGCCATCACCACTGATATCATTGTCGGTTTCCCCGGTGAAACGGACGAAGATTTCGAGGAGTCCCTGGCTTATGTGCAGGCGTTGAACTTAGCGGCAGGGCATGTTTTCAACTTCTCGCCCCGGCCGGGCACCCCGGCAGCCCAGTTTCCCGAGCAGATCCAGCCGAAAATCCGCAAAGAACGCAGCGCCCGTATGCGGGCAGCCGTGGCTGCCAGTGGCGCAGCTTACCGTCAGCAATTCCTGGGCCAAACGCTTGAGGTTTTATGGGAATCAGCATCCAGCCTGGGTCCACAGGGCTGGGGGATGGAAGGGCTGAGCGACACCTACCTGCATGTGCGGGCTTTATCGCCAGAAAATGCCTGGAACCAGATCCAGAAAGTTCGGCTGATTGAAACGCAGGGGGATGGCTTCCAGGGGATCATCCAAAAGGAGTGAGACTCTTATGAAATGGTGGCAGCAGGCGGTTTTCTACCAGGTCTACCCACGCTCGTTTGCAGACGGCAACGGGGATGGGATTGGCGACCTGCCGGGGTTGATCGGCAAATTAGATTACCTGCAGGACCTAGGGGTGGACGCCATCTGGCTCTCGCCGCACTATCCTTCGCCGATGATTGACTGTGGCTATGATATTTCCGATTATTGCGACGTAGCGCAGGAATATGGCACATTGGCAGACTTTCAGATTTTATTGGATGAGATTCACCGGCGGGGGATGCGGATCGTTCTGGATTTGGTGCTGAACCACACCTCCGACCAACATGCATGGTTTCAAGAAGCGCGCTCCAGCCGGAAGAATCCCAAGCACGACTGGTACGTCTGGCGGGAGGGAAACCCCGGCCAGAGGCCGAATAACTGGTATTCAACTTTTGGTGGTTCTGCCTGGGAATGGAATGCTGCCACCGGTGAATATTACTATCACTTTTTCTACAAAGAACAACCCGATCTCAACTGGAATCATCCGCAAGTGCGAGAAACCATGTTTGAGGTAGTACGGTTCTGGCTGAAAATGGGGGTGGATGGCTTCCGCCTGGATGCAGTTGGTACGATTTTCGAAAATCCAGACCTGCCGGACCACACCAGTTCGCTCAACCAGGACGAACTGTACCGGGCATACCGAATGGCCACAAACGATGAGGAGAGAAGGGCAATCTATCTGGTTGGTGAGAAGATGTATCAAGAGCAACATGACCGAGCAGAAGTACACGTTTTAATGAAGGATTTACGCCAGGTTGTGGATGAATTTGAGGATCGTGTCCTCATCGGTGAGACGGATGATGTCGCATTTTATGGAAATGGAGAAGACGAACTCCATCTGGCCTTTAACTTTCCCTTGATGCGAACCTCTCAACTTTCAGCAGAATGGATTCTGGAGAACCAGCAAACCCGGTTAGCAGCTTTGCCGGCCGGCGCCTGGCCGTGCAACACCTTGAACAATCACGACTCGGGACGGGTCTATTCCAATTATGGTGACCGTGTGAATGATGAAGCGCTGGCGAAACTCAGCCTGGCCGTGGTCTTCAACCTCAAAGGCACACCGTTTCTATATAACGGCGAAGAGATCGGGATGAGGAATTATTACGGATTCCGGCTCGACCAGTTCCGTGATCCAGTCAGTACACGAGCTTATGAGTTAGAGCGCAGGTTGCTGGGTAAGGGCGAGGGTGAAGCTTTGGCGTATGCTGCAAGAAATGGCCGTGATAAAGGTCGCACACCTGTGCAGTGGAATGCTTCAGAAAATGCTGGGTTTTCTCCTGCTGAAATCCAAACCTGGCTTCCAGTGGCGCCAGAATATCTGGAAGGAGTGAATGTTGCTGAACAGATGGCCGGTGATGATACGCTCTGGCATTTTTATCGGGATTTGCTGCAGCTGAGAAAGCACACGCCAGCCCTGGTTGAGGGAGATTATCAACCGCTTCATCTGGAAGGGAATGTTCTTGGTTTTCTCCGTTCGTCAACTTTTCAATCCGTGTTGGTTCTACTTAATTTTCACGAAGAGGAAGTTCAGACTGCTTGCAGGGATGGGTGTCCGCATGCCCGCAGGCTTTTCTCGTCCCACGAAATTAGCGAGTATGAACAATCCGGTGAAGTGATCCACCTGCAACCATTCGAAATCTGGATTGGCGTGCTCGACACTTAATTTATTCCCATCGTTCAGCCATCATGTTTTAGAAACCTAATTATTAAAAGTACAGATAACCGCAGATTTTTAAATCGGCGGTTATCTGCACTGATCAAGTTGTGAAATGGCAAAAGTTTTGTGAAGTTTGCAGAGCTGAAGTCGCTTATAACCCCAAACTCTGATTGATCTGCTTTAAAACTTCAGCGGATTTCTGCAAGCCTGCCAACTCGCGCTCCGAAAGCTCCAACCGCAAAATGCGTTCCACCCCTCCGCGATCCACGACGCTGGGCAAGCTGAAGCACACATCCTCCATACCATAATAATCATCAATCAGGCTGGAGACCGAAAGCACTGTATTCTGGTCACGGATGATCGCCTCGGCGATCTTGGTCAGGCCGGCGGCGATGGCGTAATAGGTGGCGCCTTTTCGCTGGATGATCTGGTAGGCCGCATCCCGGGTTTGGTGGAAAATCTCCTCCAGCACCTGATCCTGGCAGGCCAGGTTGTTTTGCTGGCAAAAGACCGGCAGACGCATGCCAGCGATGTTGGCCAGGGACCAGACCGGAACTTCACTGTCGCCGTGCTCGCCAATAATGTACCCGTGGACGGAGCGCGGATCGACGCCGAAGTGCTGGCTGAGCAAGTAACGGAAACGGGCGGTATCCAGGATGGTGCCAGAGCCGAAGACCTGGTTGGCCGGCAGGCCAGAGATTTTTATGGCCGCATAGGTTAATATATCCACCGGATTGGCGGCCATCAGGATAATACCGTGGGGATTGTACCGGACCACATCCGGAATGATGGAGCGCAGAATATTGACATTCCGGCCTGCCAAATCCAACCTAGTCTCTCCGGGTTTCTGGGCGCTGCCGGCAGTGATGACCGTCAGCAAGGCGCCGGCAGTGTCCGCCAGAGAACCTTGCCAAATGCGTGTAGACTGCAGAAGCGGGACCGCATGGTTCAAATCCATGGCTTCGCCCTCTGCCCGGGCGGTATTTGCATCGATTAACACAATTTCAGTGGCCAGGGCGCTATTGAGTAAAGAAAAAGCAAAAGAGGCTCCTACATTACCAGCTCCAACAATAGCCACCCGTACCGGGTGATGAATTTCATGTGACATGGTTTCCTCCGTGTAACATCAACCAACTAAAAAACTACTTGCCATTCATTTTACTTGAAAACGATTCTATTTCAAGTTTTACCAAACAAAGATGACACAAGCCCCCGCAAAGCGGTTGTAAAGGGTAGATCGGTGAAATCGGACTATAATGGTGTGATGTGTTGGGTTGCTTGACAATGCCCGATGCCGGATTTATAATCTCTGCCTTTGTAACCTGGCGTTCAGGGTTGAATGAACAACTCTGATTGAGTGAATTAGGAATAATAAAAATGGATATTCATGATGATCATGGCACAACCGTCTTGAGGCGCACAGCGGAAACCAAGCCGAGACGCGGCGTTTCAACCTGGTTGATTGGTCGTCCTTTACCTACTGCAGATGCACCTCATCAAACTATCGGCAAGCTGATTGGCCTGGCGGTGTTTTCATCGGATGCGCTCTCGTCTGTGGCCTATGCAACCCAGGAAATGTTGGTGATTTTGGCGATAGCGGGTGCTACCTCCTTTGGCATCAGCATCCCATTGGCCATTGCCATTGTTTTTCTGCTGGCAATTTTAACCTTATCCTATGAACAAACCATCCATGCCTACCCGGGCGGGGGTGGGGCTTACATCGTTGCCCGGGATAATCTGGGAGAATTTCCAGCCTTGGTGGCTGCCTCGGCATTATTGACCGACTATATTCTCACGGTCGCTGTCTCCATTTCCTCCAGTGTGGCACAAATTGTTTCGGCTTTCCCAGGGATTTATGAATACCGGGTGTACATTGCAATCGCAATGATTGTTTTTGTGATGCTGATCAATTTACGCGGCGTTCGTGAGGCTGGAACCGCCTTTGCCATCCCCACATTCTTCTTTGTCTTTCTGATGTATTGTATGGTGATTGTCGGATTTATCCGATTGGCCCTGGGTACACTGGGTGTAGTCGAAATGGCGCCTACCGATTTGATGCATGAGGTTGCAAATACCGGGACACTAGGATTATTCTTAATCCTGAGAGCATTTTCCAGTGGCACCACCGCTCTGACGGGGGTTGAGGCGATCTCCAATGGCATCACAGCTTTCAAGGAACCACGCAGTAAGAATGCCGGCATCACCTTGATCTGGATGGCCTTTATTTTGGGCTCGTTGATGTTGAGTATTACGATTTTAACCCACCAGGTGGCTGCTCTGCCATCCGAGTCCGAAACCGTGATTTCCCAATTAGCCAGGACTATCTTTGGCGGACGCAATGTTTTATACCTGTTGGTGATTGGCGCGACCATGGTGATCCTGATGATGGCAGCCAATACTGCTTTTGCGGGTTTCCCGCGTTTGAGTGCATTGACGGCGGAGGATGGTTTCCTGCCGCGCCAGTTGACCTGGAAAGGCAGCCGCCTGGTTTATTCCAAGGGGATCGTTGCCCTGGCGGTGATTGCCAGCTTGTTGATAGTTATCTTTCAAGCGAGTGTGAACAAATTAATCCCCCTGTATGCGATTGGGGTATTCACCTCGTTTACACTGTCTCAGGCAGGGATGGCCAACCGCTGGCGGAAATCCGGGCGAATGCAACCGGGCGCAGAAGTGAAAGAGCGCGGGTCCATCCTGCGATATGAAAAAGACTGGCTGTTCAAAATGATCGTGAACAGTTTTGGCTCTGTAGTCACATTGATCGTAACCTTTATTTTCGCCATTACGAAATTTAAGGATGGCGCATATATTGTCATATTTCTGACCCCGATCCTGGTAGCCATTTTCTGGTTGATCCATCGCCACTACCGAAAGCTGGCCGATAAACTATCTTTAGATGATTTTGGAGAACCACCAAGAATTAATCGGCACCGGGTAATCTTAACCATCGGAGGAGTGCATCGGGGCACATTAACTGCCCTAAGGTATGCGCGGACATTATCAGATGATATTACTGCGGTGCATATTTCTATCGATGAGGAAGAGACAGCCAAGTTACAAGAAAAATGGGAGATCTGGGGAGATGGGATTCGCTTGCAAATCCTGGATTCGCCCTATCGCTTATTATTCGAACCATTATTGGAATATATTGACGATATTGATGCGCAACGACAACCCAATGAAATATTGACGATCATTGTGCCCCAGTTTGTTGCCAATGAGAGTGTGGCAAATTTGTTACATGCGCGCACGGCAGATACGCTGCGAAAAGTTTTGCTTGGGCGAAGGGATATCGTGATTACTGAAGTTCCGTACCAGGTGGACCTGGTAGAGAAATTTAAAGGCTAGGTAAAAAATGAAGGTAATTATCGTGGGATGTGGACGGATGGGCGCTGAACTGGCGTACCGTTTATGCAAACGAAATGTGGATGTGTCCATAATTGATCTGGAGGAGGCCACATTTTCCAATTTGCCGGCTGATTTTCACGGTCGGCGGGTGGAAGGCGATGCTCTCAACCGGGATACTTTGCACCGGGCCGGCATCGAGCATGCGGATGCGCTGGTGGCTGTGACCAACAAGGATGCCCTGAATGCAGTCCTTTGTCATACTGCCCGTGAATATTATGGCGTGGAACAGGTGGTGGCGCGTAATTATTTCTCCTCCTGCCGGGCGATGTTTGAAATCTTCAACGTGCAGGTGATCAGCGGAACCAGTTGGGCGGCCCAACGAATGGAAGAAATGGTGTATCACTCGGAAGTGCGGACGGTTTATTCCACCGGAAATGGCGAAGTGGAAATCTACGAATTTACCATCCCCACCAGTTGGGATGGCCACAAGATTTCTGAGGTTGTTCCCTCCTCCGATTGTGTCATCGTTTCGCTTTCCCGGGCTGGAGTTGCCAGTTTGGCAGGCAAGGACGATTTTGTTCGTGAAGGCGATATCCTTCACATCAGTGCGACATTTGAAGGTGCAGAAGCCATGCGGGTTCGGGTGCATTCCGCTCAGGAGGTAAAGAAATGATTGTAGTCATCATTGGTGGTGGAAGAACCGGAGCCCAACTGGCGCGAGTTTTGCTCAGCCAGGATCATGAAGTACATTTAATTGAATCCAGGCCAAATGTGCTGGCGCGCATTCATAAAGAACTGCCCACCGAGGTCATCCATGAAGGCGACCCTATGGACCCCAAAGTTCTGGAAAGCGCCAAGATCCAGGATGCCAATGTTTTTTGTGCGACCTCGACGGAAGATGAAGAAAACCTGGCATTATGTTACCTGGCCCGCACCAAGTACGATGTTGAGCGCACCATCGCCCGGGTCAACAATCCTCGCAACGCCTGGCTATTTGGGGAGATGTTCCACGTGGATGCCGCTGTCAACCAGGCAGAAATCATGTCCCGCTTGATTGAGGAAGAAATGTCCCTGGGGGATATGATGACCTTGCTTAAGTTGAAGAAGGGTAATTACTCCCTGGTGGAAGAAAAGATTGCGGAAGGTGCGCTAGCCGTTGGCAAGGCAATCCAGGAGTTGAATTTGCCCGAAGCTTGTATCATCGCGGCCATCATCCGGCATCATGAAATTGTGATGCCACATGGGCATACCCGGTTTGAAGCCGGGGATGAAGTTCTGGCTGTTACGGATCCGGAAGGAGCCCGCCTATTGGCTGAAGTTCTGTCTGCGCCTAATCACAACGGCAATGGGAATGGGAATGGTCATGGTCACGGAAACGGCAAGCACTAAGGTTTGACCGAAAGTGAAGGCTCTGGTATAATTTGCAGTCTCTCTGGTCGGGGCTGGAAAGGCGCTTTGCGAAGGTTGTCTCGTGATCAGTCACCAGTCTTCGCAAGGCAAGCCAACCCGGGCCAGTTTGATCGAATCAAGACGAATCGAAAGGAATGGCAATGGTAAAACGTACTTATCAACCGAAGATTCGCCGCCGCGTCCGGGTACACGGATTTCGAGCGCGCATGGCAACAGCAGATGGCCGCGAGGTTTTGAAGCGGCGTCGTTTGCGTGGTCGCCGGATTTTAACGGTGAGCTCCAACAATCACGTTAAAAACGTGAAGTGGTAGACCGAATAACCAACGGGTTGGATTTTTCTTGCCTGTGGGTGAGTGTGATTTCTAACCGGTTTGGTCAGCAACCAGTGAAAAGGAATCTAGGTGAAACGAAGGTTTCGCCTGAGGAGTTCGACCGATTTTAAGCGGGTGCGGCAGATTGGAAAATCTTACGCCCACCCGCTTGTTGTGTTGGTTAAAGAACCAGCACCGGAAGGTTTAAAAATCGGAATAAGTGCAGGAAGATCGGTGGGCACGGCGGTGGAACGCAACCGGGCAAAAAGACGATTGCGCGAAGCCATCAACCAATGGATGCCACAGATCCCAACTGGATGGAACTTGATCCTGATTGCCCGCCAGCCCATTCTCAAGGCTGATTGGCAGGAATTGCTGAACGCCCTTCAAACCCTTCTCAGAAAAGCCCGCCTGTTGCAAAATTCGGAAGTTTAATTCAAAGTGAGCACTGAGGATAATTATCCAAACGAGCCCCGACTGCGGGATTTGAGATTTACCTTATGGACCGCCCCGCGCTGGGTTGTTTTGGCATTGATTCGGGCGTATCAAAACAGCCTTGCTCGCAGCCTTCCGGAAAATACTTGCCGGTTTTATCCTTCCTGTTCACATTACGGTTACCAGGCAGTGTATAAATATGGCGCAATCAAAGGCACCTTGATGGCAATCTGGCGGGTGCTGCGCTGTAATCCATTCAATCCGGGTGGCTACGACCCGGTACCATGATTGCACCAAGTTCGACCTATTACGAACGGATTCAAAAATTATGAGACGATCTTTGATCTTGATTTCTATTGTAATGATTGCCAGCCTGGGGCTTTCTGCTTGCACTGGTGCGGGTGTAGCGACTAGTTGGCCTGGCATCACGGAGGATCAGGGCACGCTTTATATGTCCTATTCCACCAGTGTTTATGCTCTCAATGCTGAAAACGGCAGCTTGATCTGGCGTTACCCGGCCAAAGCCGATAACCGCCATCAATATTATTCTGCTCCTGCTCTGACCAGTGATGCCCTGTATGTTGGCGATTTTGCCAATGTTTTTTACCAGATCAACCGGAGCAGCGGTGAACAGGTACAATCATTCCTGGGTGCCAAAAATCGATATGTAGGCGGTTCACTGGTGGTTGGCGATTCTATTTTAGCGCCATCTGCGGATCGTTTCCTGTATTCATTAGATCAACAATTTAATGAGAATTGGAAATTTGAGACCGGTGGAGCCATCTGGGCAAAACCAGTCAGTGATGGTGAGCGAGTGTATGTTGCGTCCATGGACCATTTCTTGTATGCACTTGATCTACGGACTGGCAAAGAAATCTGGAAAGTGGATGCCAAGGGCTCCATTATTGGTACCCCAGAGGTAGATGATGCAGGGGTGCTTTATCTGGCATCCAATGGCAATATTGTTATGGCAGTGGATCCCACCAGAGGGGCTGTAAAATGGGAGCAAAGCCTGACCTCAGCTGTTTGGTCAGGCATGGTAATCCATGAAGGCACTCTTTACTTCGGCGATTTGCAAGGTTCCTTGCATGCCTTGAATGCTGCAGATGGTTCCAGCATCTGGAAGGTGGACGTTAATGGCGCAGTGATCGCCAAACCGGCAATCATCCCAGAAGGTCTGATCGTTGTGACCGAATCTGGCAGCGCGATTCGATTGGGCTTTGACGGAACGAAAGTCTGGACGAAAGATTTCGAGAATGCAAAGCTATATACCAGCCCGGTGGTGACCGGAGAAAAAGTAATTATTGCGGCCGTGGGAGCTGAAAAATTACTTTATGCTCTGGATTTTGCCGGTAACCAGGTCTGGTCTTATAGTCCTGCAGAATAAGGTTGGTGAAAAATGTGGGATGCGATCATTATTAAACCATTTATCAATGTGTTGTTATGGATCTACAGTCTGGTAGGTAATTTTGGCGTTGCCATTATCCTGTTCACCATTCTGATCCGTCTCATCACACACCCTTTGATGGTTTCTCAAATCAAGGGGTCGACAGCCATGCAAGAATTGCAAAAGAATAAAAAATGGCTGGAAATTCAAGAAAAATATAAAGGCGATAAAGAAAAATTGTCTCAGGAGCAAATGGCGCTTTACAAGGAATTGGGCATCAATCCCTTTGCCAGCTGCCTGCCAACCTTGATCCAATTTCCAATTATTATCGGTCTGTACCAGGCTGTCATTCAGGCCATGGCATCAACGCCAATTGAAATGCTTTCATTAGTCAGGCATATCTATCCTGGTTTCCTGGACCCCGCAACCTTGATTCCTCTCAACAGCCGCTTTCTGTGGATGGATATGGGGCAGCCCGAGAGGTTGTTAATCCCTGGTCTTAGCTTTGGTATCCCTGTATTGGCGATTGTGGTTGTTATTTCCACCTACGTTCAGGGCAAGTTGATCACGCCAGCTTCAACCGGAGGAAAGGCTGACCAAGGTGCAATGATGGGAAATATGATGAACCTGTATATGCCGGTGCTAATGGGATACCTGGCGCTGACATTCGCTTCCGGTTTATCCCTGTACTTTGTTGCATCCAACTTAATTGGGATTGGCCAATATGCCCTATTAGGTAAGTTAAATTGGCGTAATCTGATCCCGGGTCGGAAAGCGCCAGAAACTACCGGCAAGAAAGCATTAAGGTGAAAGGGGCTATTATGGGACAGGAAAAAACATCACTTGAGATTATTGCTCCAACCGTAGAAGAAGCAGTTAGCCGCGGGATGAGTGAAATTGGGTTGGAGCGCGATGAAGTCGAGGTTGAAGTCCTGGATGCCGGCAGCCGTGGTTTGTTTGGTCTTGGCAGCCGCCAGGCGCGGGTAAAGTTAACTTTTTCACTGGGCACCGGAGTCCAAAGACCTCTCGACAAACCCGTTGAAGAATCCATCGAATCCATCCCCGCCTCCAAAGAGCCCTTGACGGATGAAGATGTCAACACCCTGCAGGTGACCCGTGAAGTGGTGGCTGGACTGCTGGAAAAAATGCACATCTTCGCCAAGGTTGAAACTCGCTTTATTGATCCGTTGGACGACCAGGATGAACGAGTTGTGCTGGTGGATATTCAAGGCAATGATCTGAGCATTTTAATCGGCCGGCGGAACGAAGTCTTGAATTCCCTGCAGTACATCACCAGCCTGATCCTAGGCAAGGAACTGGGGCACTGGGTGCCCTTACTGATTGACGTTCAGGGGTACCGCTTGCGCCGCGAACGCCAATTACGCCAGATTGCCCGGCGCATGGCTGATCAGGCCATTCACACCGGCCGGCGACAAACCCTGGAGCCGATGCCCGCCAATGAACGCCGGATCATCCACCTGGAACTACGCGATCATCCGCATGTAACCACTGAATCTGTGGGTGAAGATCCGAATCGGAAAGTAACGATTGTTCTGAAGAAGTAATTTCAGAAATTAAGACAGTGCGCCATTCGAGTTTCCGAATGGCGCACTGTTTTTAATGAATTGAGATGAGATATACTATATGAACAGAAACCAACAAACACACGAGTGAGGCAAAGATGCGGGCAGTCGATATTATCATCAAGAAGCGGGATGGTTTGGAACTGAGTAAATCCGAAATCGATTATTTTGTGGAAGGATTTACCAAAGGCGAGATCCCAGATTACCAGGTCTCTGCCTGGGCCATGGCGGTGATGCTGGAAGGCATGTCGGACCGGGAAACGACTGATTTAACCATGGCTATGGCTCGCTCCGGAGATACCCTGGATTTGACGGACGTGGTGCCGATTGCAGTCGATAAACATTCTACCGGCGGTGTGGGCGACAAAACCACCCTGGTGGTAGAACCGGTAGTGGCTGCCTGTGGTTTACCGGTCGGTAAGATGTCCGGTCGCGGACTGGGCTTCAGCGGCGGCACGGTGGATAAAATGGAATCCATTCCCGGCTACCGCACCGACCTGAGCACCGAGGAATTTATTGACCAACTCGGCAAGATCGGGCTGGTGCTGACTGGCCAAAGTGGGGATCTGGCGCCTGCTGATGGAAAACTTTACGCCCTGAGAGATGTGACCGGAACAGTGCCCTCGATCCCATTAATTGCTTCATCGATCATGAGCAAAAAAATCGCGGCCGGCGCGCAGGCGATTGTGCTGGATGTCAAGGTTGGGGTGGGGGCGTTTATGGAAACCCTGGATACCGCCCGCCAGCTAGCACGCCTGATGGTGGCGATTGCCAAACTGAGCGACCGGAAGGCGGTTGGCTTGCTCTCGGATATGAATCAACCCCTGGGCGAAGCCGTAGGCAATGTGTTGGAAGTGGTGGAAGCCATCGAGACTTTGCATGGCGGTGGACCGGCTGATTTTCGCGAGCATTGCCTGGTGGTTGCCAGCCACTTGCTGACGCTGGGTGGCAAGGCCAGGAATGTGGTTGAAGGCAGGCAAATGGCCGAATGTGCCATTGCGGATGGCAGGGCCTTTAAAAAATTCCGCCTGCTGGTCGAAACTCAGGGTGGGGATGTGCGGGTTGTCGATAACCCCAGCCTGCTGGCCAAACCCAATATCCTGGAGGTGGTGTGCACGGAGCGTAGCGGCTACCTGGCGGGGATCAATGCCAAGATTGTGGGCGAAACTTCGGTGGAGTTGGGTGCCGGGCGGGCCAAGAAATCCGACCCGGTGGATGCGGCGGTTGGGATTATGATCCACCATAAAGTGGGCGACCGGGTTGAGAAGGGGGAACCTTTGTTTACAGTTTTCGCCAACGACGAGACAAAATGCGCCTTAGCAGTCCAGCGTTTGTTGGAAGCTCACACCTGGAGTATTGAACCGACGGCACCCTTGCCGTTGTTCTATGGCGTGGTCGAGTAGTTGTTGCATTTTTGTTAAGGTTGTGGGATAATATTAACTACAAAAAGCTTTGATGGAAACGAGTACGTTTTACAATTGATGTCAGCGAACCCGGGACTGGTGCGAGCCGGGGCACAATCGAAAACGGAAAATCCTTCCGGAGCTGCAATCTGAACGCAGGAACCCTGTCAGTAGGTGCGCCGGTTTCGCCAACCGTTACCCGGTCGCAGGTCTATCTTTGGATGCACCTGACAAAGTGCCCGTTGAAAGACGGGAAGCAGGGTGGTACCGCGAGATATTGGCTCTCGTCCCTGATGGGATGGGAGCTTTTTTGTTTAAGGCAATCTTTTGGAGGCTGAATGTTTCGACCCGTTTCACCAAAATTGAACGTGACCGTGATGGAAGAAGGTGTCCTGCGCTTCTGGAACTCGCATGATGTCTTTCAGAAGACAATGGAGGAACGCGCTGGTTGCCCGGAGTATGTCTTTTACGAAGGACCTCCGACGGCCAATGGGCGTCCGGGTGTCCACCATATTTTATCGCGAGTGTTTAAAGATATCTTCCCCCGGTTTAAGACCATGCGGGGATACCATGTCAGCCGCCGCGGCGGTTGGGATACGCATGGCTTGCCGGTAGAAATTGAAGTTGAAAAGAAACTTGGGTTCACCAACAAGCAGCAAATTGAGGAGTATGGGATCGCCCGGTTTAACGAACTGTGCCGCCAATCGGCATTCACATATATCCAGGAATGGGAGCGCTTGACCGATCGGATTGGATACTGGGTCGATTTAAGCAGCGCCTATATTACTTATTCCAACACCTATGTCGAATCGGTGTGGTGGATCCTGCGCCAGTTGTGGGACAAAAGCCTGCTCTACCAGGGATTCAAGGTGGTGCCGTACTGCCCACGCTGCGGAACACCACTTTCTGACCATGAAGTCGCCCTGGGTTACGAGGATGCTGAAGATCCATCCATCTATGTCCGACTGCCGCTAAAAGATCACACGGATACCTCTTTGCTGGTCTGGACGACCACCCCATGGACATTGCCGGCCAACGTGGCCGTGGCAGCCCATCCAGATGTGGAGTACGTCACGGTTGAACGCGAGCTGGCAGAGGGCGGGAAGGAGCGCTTGATTCTCGCCGAAGCCTTGCTCGTCAAGGTGTTCGGAGATGAGCCAGTAAAAGTTGTGGAGCGCTTCAAAGGTAAACAATTAAAGGGCAAACGTTATCAACCGCTATTCACCTTTATGCCGCCTGACAAACCGGCCCATTATGTGGTGATGGGTGAATTCGTCACCACTGAGGATGGTTCTGGCCTGGTGCACATGGCGCCGGCTTTTGGCGCTGAGGATATGGCAACCGCCATGGAAGAGGGACTGCCGGTCATCATGACTGTTGGTCCGGATGGGGCTTTCCTGCCGGAAGTGCGACCCTGGGCTGGAAAATTTGTCAAGGATGCCGACCCGTACATCATGCAGGATTTGCAGGATCGCGGGTTGTTGTTCAAGGCTGGGAAGATCACCCATACCTATCCGTTTTGCTGGCGCTGTTCCACCCCCTTGTTGTATTACGCCCGGCCGACCTGGTTCATCCGCACCAGCCAGTACAAAACCCAATTGGTGGCGAATAACGAAAAAATTAATTGGTATCCAGGGCATATCAAGAATGGTCGCTTTGGCAATTGGCTGGAAAACAACGTGGACTGGGCGCTGGGTCGGGAACGTTACTGGGGCACCCCACTCCCGGTCTGGGAATGTGACCAATGCCACCGACAGCATTGCATCGGCTCGGTGGAGGAACTCAGCCGCCTATCCAGCCGCGACCTGGTGGAATTGGATCTACACCGCCCATTTGTGGACCAGGTCACCTTCAGTTGCGACCAGTGCGATGGCACGATGCGCCGAGTTCCTGAACTGATCGATGTCTGGTTTGATTCTGGGTCGATGCCGGTTGCCCAATGGCATTATCCATTTGAGAACCAGGCGGATTTTGAGAACCAGTTCCCGGCGGATTACATCTGCGAGGCAGTGGACCAAACCCGGGGTTGGTTCTACTCGCTGCATGCCATCAGCACCTTGCTCTTTGAGCGCGAATGTTTCAAGAACGTAATTTGTTTGGGCTTGATCCTGGATGGTGATGGTCAGAAGATGTCAAAATCGCGCGGAAACGTAGTGGAACCATGGGAGGTATTGAACAAACATGGGGCGGATGCCATGCGCTGGTATTTATACACTGCCAGCCCGCCCGGCCAGGAACGGCGTTTCTCTGCCACCCTGGTGGAGGAAGTCGTGCGGAATTTCACCTTGACCCTGTGGAACACCTATTCCTTCTTTGTGACTTATGCCAACCTGGATCACTGGTCACCGAATGCCAATGCCGTTGTTCAATACAGTCCGCTGGATCTCTGGCTGCGGTCTGCTTTGCATACACTGGTTAAAGATGTTACGACTGCTTTGGAAAATTATGATGTACTGAGTGCCACCCGTCCCATCCAGACCTTTGTGGATCAACTTTCCAATTGGTACCTGCGGCGCTCCCGCCGCCGCTTCTGGAAGAGCGAATCGGATGGTGACAAACAGGCAGCCTATGCCACGTTGTACGAGGCATTGGTTACGGTGAGCAAATTGCTGGCTCCGACCATGCCGTTCCTGGCGGAGGAGCTTTATCAGAACCTGGTGAGGACAATGGATGAAAGTACACCCCTCTCCGTGCACCTGGTTGACTGGCCGGTATACGACCCAGCCGTCATTGATGAAGGCTTAAACAAAGAAATGAGCCTGGTGATGCGCCTGGCTTCCCTGGGGCATGCCGCCCGCAACAAGGCCAACCGCAAGGTGCGCCAACCACTGGCGGAATGTGCATTTTCGGTAGGCAGCCTGGATGAACGCCACATGGTGGAGCAATACGCTGACCTGTTGGCAGATGAGTTAAATGTCAAAAAGGTCAGCGTACTGGATGCAGCGGCTGAAGCGGTAGCCTATAGCGTCAATCCGTTGCCCAAACAACTGGGGCAGAAATACGGCAACCGCTACCCGGCCATCCGCCAGGCTATCCTGGCGATGAATCCCGAAGCGGTGGCTAATTTACTGCTGGCTGGCAAGCCATTGCAGGTCGTGGTGAACAATGAGCTTTTGGACATACTGCCAGAGGAAGTGGAAGTTCGAACCCAGGCGCGTAGCGGGTATGCTGTGGCGTATGAAGGCGCTTTTGTGGCAGCCCTGGTGACCGAGCTGACGCCGGAACTGGTCCAGGAAGGCCTGGCACGTGAGTTCATCCGCCGGGTGCAGGATCTGCGCAAGCAGGCAGAGTTTGATATTTCTGACCGGATCAAAGTGATTTACCAGGCATCTCCACTCCTCAAGGATGCAGTTGAGGCATTTCAAGGATACATCATGAATGAGACGCTGACAGTAGAGCTGGTGTACGCAACGGTGCCGGTCGGTCTGACGACGATCAGCGATTTCTTCGATGGCGAAGAAACCACCATCGCCATCAGTAAAATCAGATAGCGATTAAACCCTCTGCCCCCTGACCAAACCTCAGGGGGCATTTGATCAATCCGATCTCTGAAATGTCACTTTATTCGCGGTAAAATCAAGAGGATTTTATTCATGGAGGTGAGGTTGAAGAACAAACGCAAGGCTTATTTCTGGTTGGTGGTTATCACTGTCTTGCTTATAGCATTGGATCAATGGACTAAGTGGCTGGTCCGCTCCAACCTGGCCATGGGCGACATTTGGTCACCATTTGAATGGCTGACCCCGTATGCACGGATCGTTCACTGGTACAACACCGGGGTAGCCTTTGGCATGTTCCAGGGGGTAGGCTGGCTGTTTGCCATTTTATCAATGATCATTTCTGTGTTTATAGTCATTTTCTACGGCAAGATCCCAGCAGAAGATTGGCCATTACGCCTGGCTTTGATCCTTCAACTCAGCGGGGCTCTTGGGAATTTGATCGACCGCCTGACGGTCGGGCATGTGACCGATTTCATTTCAGTAGGAAATTTTGCCGTGTTCAATGTCGCTGATTCGTGCATCACTGTGGGGGTGGTCGTCATGATCCTGGGATTCTGGTACACGGAAAGAAAAGAAAAACACCGGGCACAGGATCTAGTATCCGGTGAAAAGGAGAATCCTGAGCTGTGAGCGACCACGAATTTCGATTTCAATTCTCCAGAGGAGATGGTGTACGCCTGGACCGCTACCTGACCGAGGTAATGGATGGTTATTCGCGCTCCCGAATCCAGGGTTTGATTCGGGATGGCTTCGTAACGGTGAACCATCAGATTGTCGTCAAGGTGGCGCTGGTTATGGAGCCCGGGATGGAAATCTTGGTGCGTGTTCCACCCGTCCAACCGTCCGGTTTACTGGCGGAAGATATTCCGTTGGATGTACTTTTCGAGAACGATGACCTGATGGTGATCAACAAACCGGCAGGGATGGTGGTACATCCAGCCGCCGGGCATGACAGCGGCACCCTGGTACATGCCGCCCTGGCCCACGCTCCAGAGCTGGAAGGAATCGGTGGGGAGCAGCGACCGGGGGTGGTGCATCGCCTGGACAAAGATACCTCCGGCATTATTTTGCTGGCCAAGAATGACCGAACGCACCACTGGCTGCAAGATCAATTCCGTTTGCGTAAAGTCAAGAAGGTCTACCTGGCGCTGGTGGATGGTCAACCGCCCACGCCGACCGGCCGGGTGGAAGCCCCGATTGGCCGTGACCCGGTGCATCGCAAGGAAATGGCCATTGTCCGTCCCGATAAGGGACGCGAAGCCATCACTGAATACAAGGTGGTGGAAGTCTTCTCCCATCACGCCCTGGTGGAGGCTTATCCCCAGACTGGAAGAACCCACCAGATCCGCCTGCACCTGGCCTTTATTGGCTGCCCGATCGTGGGGGACGTAGTGTATGGGCATCGGAAGTCTTCACTGCCGCTTGACCGCCACTTTTTACATGCCGTTCAACTCACCATCACTTTGCCGGGGGAAAAGGCCCCCCAAACCTTTCGTGCAGAACTTCCTGATGAATTAGCCGTAGTCCTTTCACAACTTCGCAAACCGTAGGAGCAACGATGAAGATTGTAGATTTACGATCGGACACTGTGACCCAACCGACCCCGGAAATGCGAGTCGTGATGGCTGCGGCCGATGTGGGTGATGACGTCTATGGCGAGGATCCAACTATCAATTTATTGCAGGAGATGGCAGCGATCCGGCTGGGAAAACAAGCTGGCTTGTTCATTCCTAGTGGAACGATGGGCAACCTGATCGCCGTGCTGGCACATTGCGATCGGGGCGATGAAGCGATCATGGGGACGCTGGGGCACACCTTCCTGTTTGAGGCGGGCGGCATTTCAGCCCTGGGTGGGGTTTTCCCGCATACCATTCCCAACCAGGCAGATGGCACCTTGAAGCTGGAGGATATCCAGGCGGCCATCCGGCCGGAGGATGTGCACCAGCCGGTTTCCAAGCTGGTAATCCTGGAAAATACACAGAACCGCTGCGGCGGGGTGATCTTGAGCCCGGAATACACCCGGCAGGCCGGAGAACTGGCCCATGGGCGCGGACTGGCACTGCACATCGATGGCGCTCGGATTTTCAACGCGGCTGTTGGGCTGGAAGTGCCGGTCACGGATTTAACCGACCCGGCCGAGAGCATTACCTTTTGCCTGAGCAAGGGCTTATGCGCCCCGGTTGGCTCGGTATTGGTCGGTTCCAAGGAGTTCATCCAGAAAGCTCATCGAATTCGCAAGCAACTGGGCGGAGGGATGAGGCAGGCTGGGATTCTGGCAGCGGCCGGGATTTATGCACTGGAACAGATGGTCGAACGTTTGGCAGATGACCACCGCCGGGCAAAAATGCTGGCCCAAGGTTTGTCGGATCTGCCGGGGATCCAGGTGGAAATCAAAAATCCCCCAAGCAACATGGTGTTCTTGAGGATTTCGGATGATCTCAAAATCTTGTCCCCAGCCCTGGCGGAGAAAATCCAGGCGTTTGGCGTTAAGGTCGGCGTATCCGGACCCAGGCGCTTCCGCCTTGTGACCCATTATTGGATTGACGATGAAAGCGTGGCGCAAACCATCCAAGCTTTTCAGCAGGTGATGAAAGACCAGACCTAACCACGCATTTTTCTGGTATGAAGGATATACAAACCAATCAGCTTGGTTCAGCCCTTGGTTTTTTCTCGTCTCTGAAAAATCTGATTGCATTGGTTTTATGGATGACGGGCAATCAGATTTTGGATTATTCTTTGACCGCACCTCACGGAATGTTTCATTCAAGAGCAATCATGAAGTTCAAAGAAGTGTACTTGAGTTCTTTGATATAATTTAAGAATTGATTATCATTGGATTATGGCGGAGGTATTGATGGACCAGTTTCTGACCCTGCAACAAATGGATGAGGCAGCGGATTTCATTCGTGCCAGAATTGAGATTCAACCAAAAGTGGCCATCATCCTGGGCTCTGGCCTGGGGGGGCTGGCGGAGATGGTGACGGATGCTAAAGTTATTTCGTTTGCTGAAATTCCGCACTGGGTGACTTCTTCGGTGGAAGGCCATAAAAACCGCCTGGTGATTGGTTATCTTGACCTGACCCCAGTGCTGGTTATGCAAGGGCGGGTTCATTATTACGAAGGCCACCGCATGGACGAGGTGACCTTCCCGATCCGAGTGATGCAACGGTTGGGCATCCAGACGCTGGTGGTGACGAATGCCGCCGGTGCTATTGATCCGGAATACCTGCCGGGGGATGTGATGCTAATAACGGACCATCTCAGCCTGATTGGCATGACGGGTAACAACCCGTTGCGCGGTCCGAACATCCCGGAACTGGGCGAACGTTTCCCGGATATGAGCCAGGCTTACGACCGGGAGTATATGGAGATTGCCCGCAAAGTGGCGCAACAGGCAGGGATTCACCTGCACGAAGGTATCTACATCTGCCTGTCCGGGCCATCCTTTGAAACCCCGGCGGATTTGCGCTTCATGCGCCTGATCGGTGCGAATGCAGTTGGCATGTCCACCGTGCCCGAAGTGACCGTCGCACACCATGGCGGCATCCGGGTGTTGGGCTTCTCCGGCGTCAGCAACAAGGCCAACCTGGACGGCTCTACCATCACAACGCATGAAGAGGTGCTTCAGGCAGGTGAATTGATTGTTCCCAAGCTGGTAAAATTAATCCGCGGCTTCTTACAAGCACTCTGACCCCTCTTCCGAAATGGAAGATATCCTGCTGTTTCTGCGCGCTTATGAAATATGGATCTACTTACTGCTGGGGGGGGCGGCGATCCTGGTATTCAATCGACTGGCAAGCGCCCAGCAGGAAGTCCGCAGCGCATTGTATGGGTTGGAACGTGAAAAAGCGCAAAATAAGTTCAATAGCCGCCTGGCGGTCCTGGTTCTACTGGGTTTGATCGGCATCACAGAATTTGCCCTGGTCACATTTGTGCAACCCCAGGTACAGACCCAGGCATTTCTGGCTACTCCGACCATTGACCTGCAGAAATCGCCAGAATTGACTGTAGAAACAACAACTCCGCAAGCCCTGGTGACATCGGCCATCACGCTAACACCTATCAGCGGAATTGTACCGGTTTCGGAAGGTTGCATTCCTGGCGCTTTGGAGTGGGTCAATCCAACCGACGGCACTGAGGTAAGTGGAACGGTTGACTTCCGTTTCATTGTGCAAGTTCAAAACTTGGGATTTTACAAGTATGAGTACACAGTACTTGGGACAGAGCAATGGCAAACGATTGCTGCAGGTAATGAGTTGATCACTGAGGAATTATCAGGTGGATCCTGGGTGACTGACACCCTCATTCCTGGCGATTATCGCTTGCGATTGGTGGCGATCAATTCGAATAATGAAACGATTGCGATATGTGCTATCAATATCAGGGTGATCGGCGTAGAAGAATAATGTTGGTGAAAGGATGCTTATGCCTGCGATTGAGATTCGGCCTGCTTTACTGGAAGATTTAAATTCGATCGTTCAAATTAAACAAATTTACCAAACATCGGCAGTCTGGCAAATGGACCGGAGAGTCGGTGATAATGATTTCAGCATTGGATTTCGCGAAGTTCGCTTGCCGAGATCGATTAAGGTCGATGTGCCAAATCCACCTGAATTCACGACGGTTAGTTTCACCCAACCTTCTGGTTTATTGGTGGCCAGTATGCCTGAAGGGATTGTCGGTTATATCCTTGTCAAGGAAATGACGGTCCCACGAAGCGCCTGGGTGGAAGGCCTGGCCGTTCGGGAAGAGTATCGCAGGAAAGGTATCGGCAGCGCTTTGCTGATGGCTGGTCAGGATTGGGCAAGGAGCCGCCATTTGGTGCGGATGGTGTTGGAAATGCAATCCAAGAATATTCCGGCGATTCACATGGCCTTGGGCCTGGGTTTTGAGTTTTGCGGTTACCACGATCAATATTTTGCAAATCGGGATATTGCTTTGTTTTTTGGTAAATTTATCTAAGTTGCGGATTTTTTGAGCGGTAGAGATGACTTTTAGCTGGGAAACGGGATTAATCGCTGCTTTGCGAACCATCAGTCAAATATTGACAGCTGGTATCGCAATTACTGCATTTGGCTTATTATTGCATACCCTGACCTTCAATTTGCAGGACAAGGTGGCGCGAACCTTTGCTTTTATTCTGGTTTGTGTAGTAATTGCATTTACAGGTGAGGCGATCGGCTCCAATGCCGGGACGACTGAATCGGCGGAATTTTGGCTGCGGATTCAATGGATTGGGATTGTGATGCTGCCGGCCAGTTACCTGCATTTTTCCGACGCTTTACTGGCCACGACCGGTAGACCGTCGCGAGGACGAAGGATCTGGGCAATCCGTTTGACGTACTTTGCCTGCCTGGTATTCCTAGTCGGCCTGCCATTTTCGATCCTGGTTGGTCCCCTGGTGAGCGACCAGCCACCCGCACCGCACCTGCAGAGAACCGTCATCACAGATTTATTCACCTTTTTCTACGCCAGCGTGATGTTGATCGCCTGGTTTTTATTTTTACGATCCTATCAACGGACACGTACTCCAACCAGCCGCAGAAGAATGATCTACCTGGGCTTTGGCGCCCTGGCTCCAGCCCTGGGGGTATTCCCGTACTTGTTATTCGGTTCTGGTATAGCTGCAGCCCGACCGACCCTCTTCTGGTTCGTGGCATTGATCAGCAACGTGGTGGTGGAGACTTTGTTGATTGTGATGGCTTATGCCGTGGCGTTTTTTGGCGTCTCGTGGCCGGATCGGGTGGTAAAAAGCCGTCTCTTCAAGTGGATTTTGCGCGGCCCTGTGACAGCCAGTATCACGCTGGGTTTGGTGACGATCATCCGGCGGGCCGGGGAACAATTCGGCCAGCTTTACACAGCGGTGGTGCCGATTGTGATGACTGGCAGCATCCTGCTGATGGAATACTTGATTACTTTACTCTTCCCTGTGTGGGAACGCAAGCTATTTATGGGTAAGGATCGCCTGGAGATACAGGCAGTGCATGATCTTGAAGACCGAATGATGACCCGCAATGACCTGAACCAGTTACTTGAGATGTTGTTGGCAGCCATTTGCGACCGGTTGCAGGCAGGTGGGGCTTACCTGGCGGTGATGAATGGCGAAAAAATCGGGGTCATCTTGCGAATTGGGAAAGTTTCAGTTGAAACGACTGACTTGGATGATGAACTAAAATCCAGGCTTCAAATTCAGGCGGGGAGTGAGTTCTTTAAACTCGGCGGAGATTACCTGATGCCCCTCAGTGAAGCAGATGAAGATGGAACGTATCAGTTGCATGGGATCCTGGGAATCAACGGTTTGGATGAGAGCAAATTGGAGGAAGATGCCAGAACGGCGTTAAATTTACTAGCCAACCGGGCGATGCGAGTATTGCGAGATTGGAAGACGCAGCAAAGTGTGCTAGTTGCCCTGGAACCAATAACAACTGAAATGGAAGAATTGCAGCGAATGCGAGCAGCAGCCTCTTTTAATGGCCGGACATTGTTACTGGATGAGATACCAATGGCTCCACAGGACATGATACAATGGGTAAAGGATGCACTCACCCATTACTGGGGTGGTCCAAAACTCACTGAGAGCCCATTAATGCAACTGAAAGTTGTTCAGAATGAAGCAGATGGACGTGATGGAAACCTCCCCAATGCCTTAAGGTCGATATTGAGGAAAGCGATTGATAAAACGCGTCCAGAAGGTGAAAGACGCTTTACAGGTGAGTGGATCCTATATAATATATTGGAAATGAAATTCTTGGAGGGTCGAAAAGTACGAGAGATAGCCATTCGCCTGTCAATGTCTGAGGCAGATTTATACCGTAAACAGAGAATTGCCATAGAAACTGTCGCGCGTACCATTGTGGAAATGGAATCGCAGGCAACCGCTGATCACACGGAGGGTGTTGATTAGGCGGGTTTATCAATTTTATTAGTGGGTTTCGGGGAGGAGTATTCAATGGGGAGTAAGCAAACTCAGGCTGTTCCGCATCCAGAGGTAGATTTGGAGCTGGACGAAGGCTGGTGGTCGAGTATTTTGGCCGATGAGGATGCGGCTGTCTCGACCAGAAACGAAAGTTCTTCAAGAAATGGCAACCACTCGACGGTCAGTGTCGATTGGAATCAAGTTAAGAATTGCTTTGATCAGGATGAAGTTATTGAATTAGATGTCTATGGATACAACCGAGGGGGTGTGCTTGTCCAATGTGACAGCATCCAAGGTTTTGTGCCAATTTCACACCTGGTGGATATTCCATCCAACCCGACCGAAGAGGAGAAAACCAAGGTTTTAGCCAATTATGTCGGACGTCGTTTACGACTGAAGGTCATTGAGTGTGAACCAAGCCAGGAGAGAGTTGTTCTCTCTGAAAGAGCGGCATTAGCCGGCGAAGGACGCAGAAGGCAGTTATTCCAATCCTTGAAGATTGGCGAATTGGTGGATGGTGTGGTTACCAACATCACCGATTTTGGTGTGTTTGTGGATTTGGGCGGCGTGGAAGGATTGATTCATGTTTCTGAACTTTCCTGGGGGCGGGTAGCCCATCCTTCCGAAGTGCTTAAAATTTCTGATCGGGTAAAAACCATGGTGTTGCAAGTCACTGAGGAATCTGCCAGAGTGGCGCTTAGCCTGAAACGGTTATTCCCCAATCCATGGGAACAATTGGCTAGGCATTACAAACCGGGGGATGTCGTTTCTGCGACGATAACTGACATCATGCGGTTTGGGGCCTTTGCCAGGATGGAAGAAGGCGTTGAAGGGCTGATCCATATTTCATCCATGGAACTGCCAACCGGGAAAAGGCAAATTGACCAATTTTTACAGCCTGGACAGCCTGTCCAGGTTCGAATATTACATATTGATCCCGAACGCAGACGTTTGGGATTAGGCCTGGTAAGCTATTCATGAGCCGCAGAGCACATCAGTCGCGGTCACCAGAAAAACCCACAATCCAGGCACCGGAACCAGAAACCACCCAGAGCGCGCTGGAAAAAATTGGCGGCTGGTGGTTGCGCGTCCGCAAGTATGTGTGGGATGTGTTTGGTGTGATTTTGCTGGCTGTCACGTTTATCTCAATCCTGGGTTTGCTGGGGCTCACATCGGGCCGAGTGGTTGATCTATGGATCGTTGTGTTACAACGATTATTTGGCTGGGGGGCAGCCATCATGGTTGGTCTGGTAGGTCTGGCAGGTTTGTCTGCTTTAAAGCAGCATTATGAGAAGCTTCCGACCCTTCACCTCTCAAAAGTTTTGGCACTGGAAGGAATGGCTTTCAGCCTTCTGGCTTTTTTCGCCTCCATCAACGCTGGCGATCTGGACCGAGCCCAGGCAGGATTGGATGGCGGGGTTATCGGTTGGGGTCTGGCAGCTCCATTTTTAAGAATTTTACCTGATTGGGGAGCGGTCGTCCTTGCCGGGTTGTTCTTCGCCTTGTTTGGTTATTTTGGCTTGGGTTTGGACGACCGAATCACCAAAGTGATGGAGAAATGGCTCGGCAGTCCATTGGAAAAGCTTGAAAAGCCGGACGCCAGCCAGGAGAGCCAACCCGAGAAACCCAAACGACGGGGGAAACCTTTGGAAGTTGAAGCGGGCAAGCCAATTTTCCAACGCGATGAACGTTTACCACCACTTAACCTGTTGATGAATGGCCATGCAAGCACACCGGACGAAACTCAAATTAGGGAGACTGCAGAGTTGATCGTCCAAACTTTGGCAGAGTTTGGCATTCCTGTGCATGTTGCCGGATTTCGGACCGGGCCGATCGTCACCCAGTTTGCCGTCGAACCAGGATATGTGGAAAAAATTGGCCCGGATGGAAAACCGATCATGCAGAAAGTACGGGTTTCACAGATCAGCAACCTGGCTAAAGACCTGGCCAGGGCGCTTTCTGCGGAGCGCTTGCGAATTGAGGCCCCGGTACCAGGTCGCTCTTATGTCGGTATTGAAGTTCCCAACTCGCGCAGTTCTACAGTAAGGTTACGGCCGATCCTGGAGACTGAAAGATTCATCAAGCTTGCCTCAACCCTGGCGTTGGCGCTCGGTGAAGATGTGGCTGGCCAGGCAGTAGTGGCGGACCTGGTCCGGATGCCCCACCTGTTAATTGCGGGTACAACTGGTAGTGGTAAATCTGTTTGCATTGCGGCGATCACAACTTGCCTGGCTTTAAACAATACCCCGGAAGACCTCAAGCTGGCCATGCTGGATCCGAAAATGGTTGAGTTGGTCCGGTTTAATGGGTTACCCCACCTACTGGGTAAGGTTGAAACTGAGATCGAACGAATGTTGGCTGTTCTGCGCTGGGCTTTGGCGGAAATGGATCGGCGCTATCGCTTGTTGGAGACAGCCCATGCCAGGGATTTGGAATCGTATAATCGGAAAATGGATCGACAGAAGGGTGAACGGTTGCCGCGGATTGTGATCTTGATTGATGAACTGGCGGATATGATGATGAATGCGCCAGACCAAACTGAACATGCGATTGTGCGCCTGGCTCAGATGGCGAGAGCCACCGGCATCCATCTCATCGTTGCAACCCAGCGCCCGAGTGCGGATGTCATCACAGGCTTGATCAAGGCCAATTTTCCCACCCGGATCTCATTTACGGTTGCCAGTTCGATTGACTCGCGCGTGATTTTGGATGTGAATGGCGCAGAAACCTTGCTGGGACGGGGCGATATGTTGTTTCTGAATCCGGAAGAAGGGGTGCCGGTGCGGGCGCAGGGGGCTCTGGTGACTGACCAGGAAATCAGTCGGGTGATCCATTTCTGGCAGAAGATGCTGAAACAAGCAACAGATGTTGCAACGCCTCCCTGGGAAGACCTGGTTGAGGGAGACGAAGACGACGAAGATGAGTTAATTGAACGCGCGATTGAAGTGGTTCGGAAAGCCCGCCGGGCCAGCACTTCATTGTTACAGCGACGGCTGCGGATTGGTTATCCGCGGGCAGCGCGTCTGATCGATCTATTAGAAGAAATGGGGGTGGTGGGACCGAATCAGGGCGGCGGGCGTGAGCGGGAAGTATTGCTTTCCGAGGATGATGAGTACGAAAACAACCAGGCTGACGAATCCCGGGATGTTTCTTGACAGACCAAACTGGATAGGATAGCATAGACCGGTGTTAATCCAAGAAATGATTGTGTGAGACAATGAATCAACCAATACTTGCACCTGAAATTGAGAAGAAAACCCTGACAGATTATTTGCGAAAATGGTTAAAGGGGGTGGCTGAACCAATCGCCGGTTTTTTGAACCGGATTGGTTTGAAGCCAAATGTTGTCACCTATCTTGGGCTGATCGGGAACACCATCGGCGCCTATTTGCTGGCTACAGGACACATCACCTGGGGCGGTATCGTTGTGTTGTTGATGGGACCGGTGGATGGCCTGGATGGCACCATGGCACGACTGAGGGGAGAAAGCTCCAAGTTTGGCGCTTTTGTCGATTCGGTCACCGATCGATATTCTGAGCTGGTGATTCTGGCTGGTTTGATGGTCTACTTCCTTCAGCAGGAAAATTGGCTGGCCTGTAGCCTGGTGTATCTTTCGGCTGCCGGCAGTGTGCTGGTGTCATATATCAAAGCTCGTGCCGAAGCATTGGGCTTTGATGCACACGTGGGGATTCTGACCAGGGCCGAGCGCTATCTGGTATTAGCGCCGAGCCTTGTGTTCAATTTTCCGCTGGTTGGCCTATGGATTTTAGCAGTGTTGAGCAACCTGACAGCTATGCAGCGTTTTGCCTACGTGCGTAAGCAATGGTATGCGAGCCTGGCAAAACCCAAGCAGAATTATGAGGAGAAAAAGAAATGATCGTTCGCGAAGGGATCGTAATCGGCGGGAAGTTAGTCCTGCATTTTTATGGGCTGATCATTGTCTTTGGTGCTATCATGGCTGCTTTTTTGGCAGCTTCTGAGGTCAAGCGAAGGAAGATATCTACGGATTATGTTTGGGATATGCTTCCATGGGCCTTGATTGGTGGAATTATCGGAGCACGCATCTGGCATATTCTGACCCCTTCAGAGTCGATGGGGGTCACAGCAGCGTATTACTTTACCCACCCGCTGGATGCATTGGCTATCTGGAAAGGGGGGCTGGGAATTCCAGGCGCTGTTATCGGTGGAGCTTTGGCCGTTTATATCTACACCAAAAAGAAAGGTCTAAACTTTTTACAATGGACGGATATGCTCGCCCCGGGTTTGCTATTAGCCCAGGCAATAGGCCGATGGGGGAACTTCATCAACCAGGAAATTTACGGTCTTCCAACCAATTTACCCTGGGCAATTTTTATCGATCCGACCCGCAGACTGAAAGAGTATTTGGATGTTGCCTATTACCATCCATTGTTTTTGTATGAATCCCTGTGGAATTTGATCAACATGGGGTTGCTATTATGGATCGGGCGGCGGTTTGCCAGTAAGTTAATGAATGGTGATATCTTTTTGATTTACTGTATCATGTATCCAGTCACCCGGTTTACCCTGGAATTTCTGAGATTGGACTCATCGCAAGTGGCTGGGATTAACATAAACCAAACAATCATGGGAATTGTTGCCGTGGTTGCGACAGTAATCTTGATATTGCGGCACACCCTCCATAAAAAACAAGCCTCTGTGCTCGAAGAATCAACCGAAAAATAACAGGAACGTTAAGTGGAAATGGGATAAAAGTGGTTAGAATCATTCCATGATCGTTGCAGAAGGTCTAACCAAGTATTTTGACACCTTCCTGGCGGTGGACACAATCTCGTTTGCTGTCCCTGCTGGGAAGGTTTTAATTATGCTGGGGCCGAACGGGGCCGGAAAAACCACTACCGTCCGTATGTTGACCTCCATTTTACGGCCAAGCCGGGGATGGGCCAAGGTGGCTGGATATGATGTAGTCACCCAGGCAGACCGTGTTCGAGCATCCGTCGGTGTGCTTACCGAGCATCATGGTTTATATGTGCGGATGAATGCCGATGAATACCTGGATTTTTTTGGTCAATTATATGGGCTATCGGCCAACCAGCGAAAAAAACGGGCAGATGAATTGCTGGATAAATTTGGATTAGTGGAAGCCCGCAGAAAACGGCTGGGGGAATATTCAAAAGGAATGAGGCAAAAGTTAGCCCTGGTTCGGGCTCTTTTGCATGAACCTCAGGTGTTGTTATTGGATGAGCCTACTTCAGCCATGGATCCGGAAAGCGCCCGGTTGGTGCGGGAAGCAATTAAGGGATTGCAGTCAGACGAAAGAACCATTTTGCTTTGCACGCACAACTTGACGGAAGCAGAGGAACTGGCTGATCAACTGGCAATCATCAGAAAAGGGCAAATTCTCTATAGTGGAACTGTTGACCGATTCAAGGATCAACAACTGGGCGCAGCGGAATATGTGGCAACTTTTTCGGATGATGTGGATGGTTGGCACGGGGATCTTCCAGAGGGCGTCCAGATCAGCGGCTTCGGCAAGAATTCCCTGCATTTCCGGGTTGATCATCCCCTGGAGACGAATTCTCAGCTTATGGCATTCCTCTTAAAAAGTCCATCACAGCTTGTTACGTTCCAAGAGGTACCGCGCAGCCTGGAATCAGCTTACCTCAAGGCTTTGCATGAATTGCAGGAGGTAGGATGATCCTTGCGGAACTGAGGCCAGCTTTGCAAATTGCTGCCAGGGAAGTCAGAGATCAGTTCCGCGACTGGCGGATCATCTTTCCAGCAGTTGCCCTGACTGTCTTTTTCCCTTTCCTGATGAACTTCACTGCCCAGCAGATCCTTGGATTTGTGGAAAGATATGGAGCCACCATCATTGGAGAGCGGATGGTGCCATTCTTGTTAATGATTACCGGCTTTTTCCCGATTTCTGTCTCGTTGGTGATTGCTCTCGAATCCTTCGTTGGCGAAAAAGAACGCGGCAGTATTGAGCCTTTACTAAATACGCCATTAAAAGACTGGCAGCTTTACCTGGGGAAGCTGCTTTCTTCGGTTGTTCCGCCGCTGTTCACCAGTTATTTAGGTATGGGGGTGTATTTAGGTGGGTTATTGATCGGCCAGGTGAGATTGCCTACATTCGATTTGTTGGCATTGGTCTTCCTTCTATCAACTGTTCAAGCAGTGGTGATGGTGAGTGGGGCAGTTGTGGTTTCCACCCAGGCAACCTCGGTTCGGGCAGCCAATTTGCTGGCAAGTTTTATTATTATTCCGATGGCTTTAATGATTCAGGGTGAAGCGATTGTGATGTTTTGGGGTACTTACTCCACTTTATGGGTGGTGGTTGGTGGCTTGCTCATCCTGGCATTTTTATTGGTTCGGGTAGGTCTGGCGCATTTTCAGAGGGAAGAATTATTGGGACATGAAATTGATGTCTTGAATTTACGCTGGGGATGGGGAGTTTTTCGTAGAGCATTCACAGGAGGAGCAAAAAACCTGTGGGATTGGTATCGAAATTCAATTCGGCAAACCTTAAATGGATTGGGACGCCCGGTGTTGATGATGTCCCTGCTGGGGATTGCCGGAATCTTCGTTGGTTGGTATCTAACGAAAGTTTTTCCGCTGCCGATTCAAAATCTTGGACAGGGGGATTGGAGGGATCAGGTGCAATCCTCCCTGGACATTTGGCCTTTGTTTGCCAGACAGAATTTTGTTGCGTTCTTAAGCAATAACATCCGCTTTATGCTGCTCTCGGTTATTTTAGGTATGCTTTCATTGGGTATTTTGGGGGTGTTGCCAACGATTGCCACCATTGCGGTGACATCTTATCTTGTTATCACCCTTTCCGTTAGTGGTTTGCCTGGTTTTCAAATTCTGCTGGGATTTATCCTGCCGCATGGCTGGTTGGAAATTGGGGCTGGTATCCTGGCTAGCGCCGTGATATTACAAAGTGGCGCCAGATTGGCTTCTGCCAGTGAAAAGAAAACGATTGGAGAGGTATTTATCATCTCTTTGGCAGATTGGGTTAAAATATTTGTGGGAGTTGTGATACCCGCCCTCATCCTGGCTGCAGCAATCGAAATTTGGATAACTCCTCGGATTGCTTCTTTATTTCTCGGCGGATAATAAGGAAGGAGGCAATATGGCCAAGATTTATGTGCTTGGAACAGCGAACGCCATTCCCAAGGAAGGGCACGAAAATACCCATTTTTTAATTCAGTTGGGTGAACGCAATATCATGGTGGATTGTAGTGGCAATCCAATTGTGCATCTAGCCAAGGCAGGGGTGGATTTGGATCAGATTACAGATATTGTAGTAACTCATTTTCACCCGGACCATGTAACAGGCTTACCGTTAATGCTGATGGGAATGTGGTTGCAGAAGCGGACGAGGCCATTAAATATTTATGGTTTGGAACATACCACCGAACGGGTTAAAACAATGATGGAATTATTTGATTGGAAGCACTGGCCGGGTTTCTTTCCAGTGTTTTTCCATAGTTTGCCCGAGCAGGATATGACCCTGGCGATCAACTCGCCAGATTTCCGGTTGTTCACCTCTCCTGTCAAGCATTTTATCCCCACCATCGGCTTGCGCATGGAATTTTTATTGGTTGAAAAATCAGCGGCTTATTCGTGTGATACAGAACCCTGTCCCCAGGTGGTTGAGCTGGCAAGAGGTGTGGATGTGTTGATCCACGAGGCAGCCGGTCACGGTACCGGGCATTCATCGGCAGAACAGGCAGCCGCCATTGCCCGTCAGGCTCAAGCCCGCAGGTTGTACCTAATCCATTACGATAGCACGAAAATAGACCCGGACCAGGTTCTTCAAGAGGTTAAGAATATTTATTCCGGAAAAGTTGCCCTGGCTACAGACTTCATGAAAATCGAACTGGATTAATTACCAACCCTGGAGGAAAGGTTCCCATTCAGCGTATTGGGTAAGGTGACTGCCAAAGATATAAAAGGCTGAAGATGAAGGTTCGCGAGGAATGCGGAGTAAATGCAAACCTGCATCCTCCGGCGTCCGTCCGCCTTTCTTGTGATTGCATGATGAACAAGCAGTGACAACATTGACCCACACATGCTGCCCCCCATGATGTCGGGGGATAACATGATCGACCGTTAAATCTGGTTCTCGTTTGCCACAATATTGGCAGATAAAATTATCCCGGCGGAAGATTTCTTTGCGAGAGATATTTACCCTGGGACGGGGACGCGGCACCATGCGGTCCAAGCGAATAACAGAAGGTCTGGGAAAAGAGGTTGAGACAGTTCTGATTTCTCCCCGACCGTTGACAACCAGGGTTGCTTTCTCAGCCAACATCATATTGACAGCCCGACGCAGGCTGCAGACATGAATTGGTTCAAAATTCGCATTGAGGACAAGGACGGCTTCGTCCATTTCCGCTCCTTGTTAGCGATTATAGCACTTTTTGAAATGCCAAAACCAGGAGGATTTTTCAATGAAGATTTTGCTGACCGGTGGAACTGGAACGATTGGAAGAGCTTTCATTATGGAAGCGATCCAACGTCAGCATCAAATCCTTGTGCTAAGCCGAAACCCGGAAAAATATACATCCACCCAAGTTATTGAATATATCAGGTGGGACGGCCGAACATCAGATGGCTGGCAAAGCTATATGGAGAAAACGGACGCCGTGATCAATCTGGCTGGTGCCAATATTGGCGATCGTCTTTGGACACCTAAGCGCAAGCGCGTCATTCGAGAAAGCCGGCTTAAAGCTGGTGAGGCAGTCTCGCAGGCATTTACAGCCGCCAAGAATCGGCCACGAGTACTGCTGCAAGCTTCTGCGGTAGGTTATTATGGCGAAACTGGTGACCGCGAAGTAAACGAGTCCTCCCCGGCGGCCAGCGACTATCTGGGTGATTTGTGCGTGGAATGGGAAAATTCCACCCGCAACGTGGAGGATTTGAGGGTAAGAAGAATTGTCTTAAGAACTGGTTTGGTGTTGACAAAAACTAGCGGGGCGCTGGGGAAACTGCAGATTCAATATCAATTGTTTGCGGGCGGTCCACTGGGAAGTGGAAAACATTGGTGGCCGTGGATCCATTTGAAAGATCAGGCGCTGGCCATGCTCTATCTGCTGGAAAACGATCAAGCCAGTGGCGTTTACAATCTCTCAGCCCCTACACCTGCCCGCATGGCGGATGTGGGCAAGGCGTTGGCCAAAGTGTTGAAAAGACCATTTTGGCTGCCGATTCCTGCCTTTGCCCTGAAAATTGTCCTGGGTGACATGAGCAAGATTTTGCTGGAAGGACAGAGGACGATTCCCAAACGGCTGTTGGAGCTGGGGTATTCATATCAGTACCCTGACTTGGAAGGCGCATTAAGGGAGATTTTTACCCCTTGAATGTTTACAGGTGTGGATTATAATTGTGAACATATGAACAACAAGTACTATTACGTTTTTTGATGTAGAAAATTTCGGCTGCTATGAGGGCGCGTCCCGGCAGTACCGGGCGCGCTTTTTATTTTGTCACTGGGAGGCATCCATGAACGTTGCACAACAAGTTGAATACCTGATGCAAGGCACCGAATATGGAGATGAAGCGCTAAAACGCACGATGGCTGAGGAATTGCGCTTGCGCTTGATTGAAGCGGATCAGGAAGGTCGCCCATTACGGATCTATGCTGGATACGATCCGCGCAAGGCTGATCTGCACCTGGGTCATACTGTCACGATGCGCAAACTGCGCCAGTTCCAAGAGCTTGGGCACGAGGTTACCTTTCTGATTGGCAATTACACTTCGCTAATTGGCGACCCATCCGATAAGGATGTGCTGCGACCACAGTTAACCCACGAGGAAGTGGCAGAAAATGGCCGCACCTATGCGGAGCAGGCTTTTCGCATTTTGGATCGTGAGAAAACCATCATCCGATACAACGCTGAATGGTTATCTCACCTGTCTTTTGAACAACTGATCCGGTTGGCCTCCAACTTTACGATTCAGCAGTTCATGACGCGGGAAAGTTTCAAGTTGCGCTGGGAACGCAACGATGCGGTGTACCTGCATGAATTCTTCTACGCCATCATGCAAGGCTATGATGCATACTCTTTGAAGGCAGATGTGCAGGTTGGGGGAACTGACCAACTGTTTAATATTGTGACCGCAGCCCGCAAGGTGATGACCTTTATGGGCGAAAAACCAAACATTGCCATCATCCTGGGCATCCTTCCCGGAACGGATGGGGTGGTCAAGATGAGTAAATCCCTGGGCAACCACATCCCGATCAATACCAATGCCGAGGATTTGTACGGCAAGGTGATGAGCATTCCGGATTTCGCCATGCCATCATTTTCGAGGCTGGTTACGCGCTGGGATCCGCCGCACATTGAAGCGATAGAAAATGGCGTTAAAGATGGCAGCTTGCACCCAAGGGATGCCAAGATGCAATTGGCTTTCGAGGTTGCTGCTTCCTTCTATAGCGAGGAGGATGCCCACAAGGCGCAAGAGGCTTTCATCAGCAAATTTCAGAAGAAAGAAACCCCGGATGAGATGCCGGAATTTCAATTGGATGCTGAGTTGAACATTGTCGATGTGTTGCTGGTGACCCATTTGGCCGCCAGCCGTGGTGAGGCTCGGAGGTTGATTGAACAAAAAGGGGTGCGCTTGAATGGGCTTATTATCGCGGATCTCAAATCGCTTGCCACTCCAGGTGTTTTACAAGTTGGCAAACGCAATTTTATCCGGCTGATATAGGATCCAAAGGGCTTCGGTCAAACCGAGGCCCTTTTTTATTTGCTCTTGATTGGATCGGTATCTGGAATTCTGGCAGCGATTATTTTGTTTGAAGCACAAAATTAAACAATTCTGTGCCAATTGCATGGGCTTGTTCAGGGGCATCTTCCTCCAAAATAACGACCAGCGCCAGGGGCGCGCCACGCCAATTCGGAAGGGTGCCGCCGATAAACCAGGTGAAGATTTTCCCATTTTCGCGGGCTTGAGCCAGAGTTTGCCAGGCTGGCAGGTTTTGCAATTGCATCATTTTGGTCACTTCAACCAGTCCAACCTCCTCCAGAACAACAGAAGAAGATCCTGAAGGCAGCGCCAGCCAACCTTGATCGGGTGTATGCACCGATAATACCAGCCTGGGTGCAGGTAGAACCCCTGCGTTTGTCAGCGCTGAGACAGCCAGTCCCATTTGGAGAGGCGAAAGATGCGGCGCCTGCGTTCCAAGGATCAGATCAATTTGATTGGTGACTTCTTGAGGCTCACTCGGATTCGCCAGGGGAAGTGAAATTACAGGTGCCATATAAAACCCCAACTGATGATAAAGCAGGGAGATCTGATCAACGGATAATTCATCCACAATGGTTATAAGTGATGAAGGACATCCTGCGGCAATCATCTGTCCCAGGTTGTCCGTGATAGTGGATTCTTGCAAACAATCCCAGAGTTCCCCATTTTGAAAAATGGAGAGGGTGGAAGGCAACGAAGGCAGTTCAGAGACCTGAGCCAGCCGGGTCAGCAAGAAGGGGCCAAAGGCAGTTCCCACCGGATAGGATCCCTGCAGAACCCGATTGAGATAGGGAGAATTTGGATCTGATTTCCAGGTCTCGGAGAGTTCATCAAGTTGAGATGGGTCGATCCCGGGGTGGCTGGCAGCCGCCAGGATCTCGCCAGATTCTGCATTCATCAGCAGAATTGCACCGATCGAATCGCCAAGCAGTTCATCAGCCCGGCTTTGAATGGATAAATCAATACTCAGACGGACATCATTCCCAACGGGAGTCTGGGCATAGAGAATTCGGTTCTGCCAAATAGTCGTCGCAGCTGTGCCTGCCAGGCCGCGCAGGTAATCGTCCAACGCCAGTTCAACACCGGAAAGTCCATAACTTGGATGCGTGTAGCCGATCAAATTGCCGAGGGCAGGGGAAAAATATTCGCGGCGGAATGAACCTGATTGGCCAGTGGTTTGATTGATCGGTTGGTCGTTTCGATCCAGCAGAGTTCCCCTTTTTACAAAACGATCTGTAATGACCAGTCTTAAATTATCTGATCTGTCCAACAAATCATCCCCGCGGATGATGGCCCACCAGAAGTTGAAGGAACCACTGAGCGCCAAGAGAACCAGGATGCTCATCGAAATGATCTGAAAGGAGCGGTTCAGGCTGATTTCGGGGCGAGTTTCGCTGGTTTGATTGCTGATAATTGTTAAGATCATCACCCCCAATAATGAGGTCAACAGAGATGATCCCCCATATGAAAAAAAGGGCAAGGTAACGCCGGTCAATGGTAGCAGGCGGATGTTACCGCCAATGATTAATACCGATTGTAAAGCAATGGTGATGGATAAACCGGCCGCTAAAAACCGCGTAAAAAGGTTTGGTGATTTTGCTGCTATGATCAGGGTGCGGCTGGTAAATAGACCAATGAGCAGCAACACGCCAAATGCGCCTAATAAGCCAAATTCCTCAGAGATCGCTGCATAAATAAAATCCGAGTGAGCCACAGGTACCACTCCCGGGCTGCCCAAACCCGGTCCGCTCCCAATAACGCCGCCAGCGGCAATCGCCTGCAGAGATTGAATGATTTGATACGATCCACCAGCCGCATCCACCCAGGGGTTCAACCAGGCATCCACCCGAATTTGAATGACATCAAACAACCGGTAACCGACAAAACCAGACACCACCAATGCCACAAGGCTGATGAGTGCGACACGCCGGCGACCGGACGCCAGGAAAATCATGAATGCATACAGCATGAGAAATAAGGAGGCTGTTCCCAGATCACGCTGAGCCAACAGGATCACCAGTGCCGCTCCGGTGAGCACCAGTGAGGGGACGATCAGTGGAAGAAGTTTAAACTGAAGGGGAACCCTCTCTGACAGGTAGCCTGCCAGATAAATGATTAATAATAGTTTGAGGGGCTCGGAAGGCTGGAGGTAGATTCCACAACAACCGAGCCACAGGCGGGGACCTTCTCCGGAAGGGTAAAGGCCGATGATGAAGGTCAGCCCCATCAATAAAAGACCGGTGGTTAACCAGATATATTTATATCGGCGTAAAAAGCCTAAAAGATGATGGCTGCGCAGACCGAGTATAACGATCGCCAGGCTGACCAACAACCAGATGGATTGGCGAGTTCCAAAGTATTCATCCAGACGCCAAATTGTCAGCAACCCCCAACCTGTCATCAGGCTGGTGATGGGAAGGAGGTATGGGTCCCGATCTGGCAGGTATTTTATCAACACCCGTTGAACCAAATACCAACCGACCAACCAGATGGCGAAACCAATCCAGTGTTTCCAGCGATACTCCACATTCCAGGAATGCAGACGAACGGCAGTTGCCAGGCTAAGAATTGCGCTGTAGATCAATAGAAACACGCCCGCCAATTGAAACAGGCGATTTTCAAGCCGGTCTTTAGAAGACAACGGAGAGTTTCTGAGCAGGAAGTCCACTATTCCAAATATTTGCTGATGAGTAATTGGTATTTTTGCTGAACCGCCGGGGAGATGTGGGCGGAATCGGTGATGATGGCGGTTTCCAGGGATTGACCGCACTTACAGGCCTGCTGTTCTGGCAGGTGTTGGACAAGAATTTGAATAGCAGCCACGGCCAAAGCTGTGTTATGGTGCAGGGTGCGAACCACCATATCAACGCTTACAGATTCTTCGCTGGTGTGCCAGACATCATAATCTGTAACGTGCGCCATGGTTGCATAGCACATTTCTGCTTCACGTGCCAGGAAAGCTTCCGGGCTGCTGGTCATGCCAATAATATCCAAACCCCAGCTGCGGAAGAGATTCGATTCTAGTTTGGTTGAAAATCGTGGACCTTCGATGGTGATTAATTTCCCGGAGGAGTGAACAATTCCTCCAGCCTCTAAAACTGCTTTGGCGGCCAGGGTGGATAAATCAGAGCAGAATGGATCTGCCACCGAAATGTGAACTACCAGACCATCCCCAAAGAAGGTGCGCGGGCGTGAGCGAGTGAAATCTAACAATTGATCCGGTATGACTACATGCCCCGGGGAAAAATCATCTCGTAAAGAACCACATGCACTGATCGCAAGAACCCGGCTGGCCCCGAGCATTTTCAGCGCATAAATATTTGCCCGGTAATTGACCTCGGTTGGATTGAGAACATGACCAATCCCATGGCGTGCAAGAAAAGCTACTTTTTTATCACCCAAGGTGCCAATCCGGATGGGAGACGAGGGCTTGCCAAAGGGAGTATCCAGATCGAAAATTTCTACATTTTGCAAGGACGGGATATTATACAATCCTGATCCGCCAATGATTGCCAAAGCTATTTCTGTTGACATAAGTTTCTCCTTGGAACAAAGATGATGAATGCCGTAATTCTAATGTTTTGTATCAATATGTACGACCATCACCACCTGCCCGCAGCGGATTTCGTCACCGGACATGATAACCGTGGGAATTTCCAGCCGTTCGTTATTCAGGAAGGTGCCATTGGTTGAGTTTAAATCTTCCACCCACCATTGGTTTTGAGTGTAATTCAAACGAGTATGTTGACTGGAAACTGTATCATTCTGCACCGGCAGGTTACAGGTTGAGGAGCGGCCAATGAGAACTTCTCCGCCGGTGAAGGCATGTTCCGTCTCCTGGTCTGCGTTGTATAGAATTACATGCAGGGTGGGGATATTGCGAGAAGTCGATCGTTCGGTTTCAAATTTCAGCTCGCGCCAGATGGTGTACAGCGCCCAACCCAGGAAACCATACAAAGTCAGTGCGATCAGGATGCGGAGGAAAAATACGAGAATAGAGGTCATAGCGAATCAGGGTAGCGGTTTGAGATCCGCAGTAGGTGTCTTAGTGTAAGTGTGACCAGTTTGGGGTGAGTCTTCGCTGTAAATGAGTGTGACACCAGCAAGAGAGATAACATCCCCGGGTTTTAAGGTGATCTGGCTGATTCTCTGACCGTTCACGTACGTACCTCCAGAGGAGTTCAAATCAAACAGGACATAATGGTTCCGGACTGCCCTTAGTTGTGCGTGCTGGCGAGAAACCCTGGGATCCTGAATGATTATTTGGTTATCTGCTCGTCGGCCGAGGTTAACGACGCCAAGTTCCAGTGGAAAAATTTCACTGCCATTGATGACCAGAAATGCATTAATCGGACTGGATGAACCATTGGATGCCGTTGGTAGAGGCGTTCCAATGGCAGAGGTTTCTGAAATAACTTCTTGTTGGGGGAAGCTGGCGTTGATCCGGATTTCGTCCTTTCCCAGGTCGTAACTGGTGGCAAGCCGGACAACCGGGGGCTGGTGAAAGAGGATACCGGCTTCCAGGCAGGCGTCCTGCAGGATGCGGGCCAGTGCATCCAATCCAGGCAAGTCGTTTTTCCATCCGGGTAAGGCATGTGGATGCACATAGATGGTCAACAACGAAGGCGCTAATAACTCACCCGTCGCGTCTTGGACCAGGGATGTGCGTAAAGCGCCCATGAGCAGGGGGGCGATTTGGTCTTTGCGATTACCCCAGGTGAAGATCGTCAGGCTGCCTTCCAAAAAAGATTGCAAGCGATCTTCAATTTCTGCCAAATTGATTTTCATAAACCCTATTATACTGAATCTGGAGGTCCAGCGGATGAATCCGGAAAACTGGATAATTCAGCCAGGTGGGCGTTGGTTAGACCCAGCAGTGATTTGACAGAAAGACGAATATTTAGCCCGCGTTGGCCCCCAGAGATATGGATTTCCAGGTATTGTTCCGCTGTACGATCCAGCAACATTTGAAAGCCACGTTGCAGCAGCGCCAGGGGAGAGATGCCTCCCACTTCCAATCCGGTCATGGATTCCGCTTCCTTTTGGGTTGCCAATCTGACTTTTTTTTCGTTGACAGCCACTGCCACCAACTTCAAATCTACTTCTCGATCCCCCGGAATGATGGCAAGGATAGGCTTGCCGGGTTTTTCACGAAGTAGAACGATTGACTTAAACACCTGGCGGGCGGGGATGCCCAACAAGTTGGCAGTTTCCAGGGCACCCAGCTTTTCTGAAGGAAGCTCAAAGGCTGAAAAAGCAATTTTCCTGGATTGTAGAAGGCGGGTTACATTATTTGTGATTTTGCTCATTGGTTGATCGCAAGTAGATTGGATTGCTGAAGATCCAGGCTCTGCGTTTGCCTTTGAAGTGTACATAACATTCCACCCGGTAGACACCGGGTTTGGAAGCCAGAAAGGTACAGATTTCCTGATTTTTCCAACGCTTAATGGGTTCACCATCGCATAACAATTGACATTCACATTCATCTGGCAGGCGAATCTGGAATGTCACCCCGGAGGTATAGTTTGTTTCATCACCCATGATCAAGGTTTGGTCTTGAGCATGACCGGAAAAGCGGAAACCCCTGGTCGGCATTGGAAGATCGTAACCGATGAAACAATTTCCTTTTTTTAAAGCCGCCAGGACCATTCGGCGATCATCTGCCAGGTTGCCGCTCAAGACAGAGGGGGTTATTAAATGGGTGTTAACCGCTTTGAAATGAAACTCGTATGGGTAGATGCGCTTACGCAACGGTCCAAGTCTCATGTGCAAGGCATGAGCGTCGGCGCCACCGATGGCTACGATGCGTTTCCCGCTGCGAGTGAGCTCATCCCACTTTTGTACGGTGGGTAAAGGAGGGCGGGTTGCCAGCCAATTTGGGAAAAAGGCATAGAAGATGGCCTGAATTTTCGATTTCGCATTGACTTTCAACTCACTGAAACCATTCCAGAGTTCCAGGCCGGTATAATTGGTTACAGACCAATCTTCCCAGGAGATATCCGGCTCATGGAAGGAGGGGAGGGCAGGGTCCGTCGGGTGAGCCAGAAAACATAAGCCGCCGGCAGCATTGACCTGGTCGATCAATTGTTGCGGGTTGCTGGCAAACTGTGTCATCTCCCGGCCTGCCCCAAAAACAAGCATATGGTTTTTCTGAGGAAGGCGATTACGGTCGTGAATTTCTTCGCCAACCATCAATAGTACTTGCCGGTTCGCATCGGAATAGTACCCATCCAGGCCATGCACATAAACATTATGATCCGTCACCAGCAAGACGTCCAATCCAGATTTCAGGCCGATGTTCCCCAGCTCAGCATGAGATCCAGTCCCATCCGAATAGGTGGTGTGCATGTGTAGATTGAGAATTAATTCTTCCATGAAGGGTTGACTCTTCGTTGAGATTTTGATCGATGTTTAATTTTTGATTTCTGGTTGACGATTCCGGGTGTACACAGGTATAATTTCGTCTGTTATTCAACTCAGGAGGTTGAGCGTGGAACTTACAGGATATTTTGATATAGCGTTAATTATAACGTCAATCGCTTTGATTGCTATGGTGATCCTGCAAAACAAAGGCGTTAGCCTTGGGAGTTTTGCCGGCCAAGATTCCGGTGGCGTTTTCACTGCCCGCCGTGGAATTGAAAAGACCATCTTCTGGATTACGATTGTCTTGAGCATCGTTTTTGTTGTTCTGACACTGGTAACTGTCATTATTAGCTGATTGAAACAAACTTCTGGTTTGAAAATTCAAAGAATTACCAGGGCGTCTTGTCCTCAGGGGTGAGCGCCCTTTTCGTATTATGAGACTATGAAAAAATTACGCTGGCAACTCATCATCATTTTCCTGACAGGCCTGGTCGTTGGTATTTTGCTTTTTACCGAACAGCAGCCTGTTACAACTACACAAAAGACCCCTGAACCTGTCCAGGGTGGGATCTATACTGAGGCTTTGATAGGAACTCCCCAACGGTTAAATCCATTGTTGGATTTTTACAATACGACCGATCGGGATATCAATCGTTTGATCTTCAGCAGCCTGGTGAAGTTTGACGGACGAGGGCTGCCGGTTGGTGATCTGGCGGATACCTGGGGTGTCAGCAAGGACGGTACCATCTACAACCTGACCTTGAAAGAAGACTTGCGCTGGCAGGATGGAAAACCGCTGACTGCATCCGATGTGGCATTTACCATCCAGATGATGCAAATTGGCGGGGAGATTGTGCCAGCAGATATCCAGGCGTTTTGGAATGAGATTGAGGTTGCAGCCCTGGACGAAATCACTCTTCAATTCCGCCTGCCAGAACCATTTGCACCATTCATGGATTACTTGACTTTTGGAATCCTTCCACAGCATATATTGGGAGATTTAAGTTTTGAAGAAATGGTGGATGCGCCATTCAACCTGCAGCCGGTTGGCAGCGGTCCCTACCGGTTTGAACGCTGGATAACGGATAACGGTAAAATCCAGGGGGTTGCTTTGGTTGGATCTGAAACATATTACGATAGCAAACCCTTCATTGAGCAAATTGTGTTTCAATTCTATCCTTCCACGGAAGACGCGTTTGCAGCTTATCAATCCGGCAAAGTGATGGGAATTGGCTCTGTGGATTCGGCTATTCTGCAAAAAGTATTGGCTGAACGGAACATAAACGTATATACCAGCAGAAGCCCTGAGATGGCCATGATCCTTTTCAACCTTGGAAATGATGAAGTAAATTTTCTGCAGGATGTGAATGTTCGCAAGGCGCTCTACCATGGCATCCAACGCCAAAAGATTGTTGACCAGGTGTTGCAGGGCCAGGCCATTCAGGCGCATGGGCCGATCCTGCCTGGCATCTGGGCCGCCTATGATGGGCTGCCAGTGTTTGAGTACGACCCAGACCTGGCCCAGCAATTACTAAAAGACGCGGGATTTGAGCTTCCTGCGGAGGGAGAAGCGATCCTCAAAAAAGATGATCGCATCCTGGCTTTCACCCTTTTATATCCGGATGATGAAGAACATCGCCTGGCGGCTGAAATGCTGCAAGCATTCTGGGAGGATTTGAATATCCAGGTGATGATCGAAGGTATCACCTATGACCAATTAATCAATGAGCGCCTGGCCAACCGAGATTATCAGGTAGCATTAGTAGATTTGAACCTGGCTCAATCACCCGATCCCGACCCCTACCCGTTCTGGGATACGGCGATGGCGGAAAACGGCCAGAATTACACCCAGTGGGATAACCGGATCGCCAGTGAATACCTTGAACAGGCCCGCATCACCGTAGATTTCGCCGAACGCGAGCGGTTGTATCGGAATTTTCAAATCCTCTTTATTCAGGAATTGCCAGCTTTGCCATTGTATTACCCGGTTTACAATTATGCAGTCGATCAACAAGTCCAGGGTGTTCGCATGGGGCCCTTGTTTGATGCCAGCGATCGGTTTTCAACGATCACCGAGTGGTTCCTGGAAACTGGGCAAAGAACTGAAACGCTGACACCTACGCCGTAGGTTGGTGTCCAGGTATACAGGAGGGTGGATGAACCAGGATTGGGCTTTTTTGCAAGCAGCAATGGAAGATCTTGAGGAGTATCTTTCCTCACCAGTTTTGCATTGGCCTCTCAACCAAAGAAAAGCGAAAAGGAATGGTCTGAATCTGCCGCGACTTACGTTAGGAAATCTCTGTCTGGCGAAGGCGCGGTTGTTGGTTCTGCCAGAGTTCAAAGATCTGCCGGATTTTTTGCATGCCTGTGAATGGTTGGATCAAATCCGCGATCAGTGGCGGGCGAATTGGTCAAGAAAAGCAGAACGTGAATTCAGTGAACGCTTGCGATTATGGAGAGCATTTGTCACGGATGAATTGGTGGTGGAACAATCTACAAGCGATTATCGAAACCAGGTGCGCTTGAGAACGATGCTGGAATTATTGATAGATGAATTATTAAATGAGAATTTAGCACAGCGCAACTTGATGCAAAGCCTGGACCAACTGGTCATGGATTTTACTTTGCCAGGCCCGTTTATCTGGGATGTGAAATTTCAACAGGCATTTCCTGAAAACAGATTTTGGTTTTTGTACCGTACATAACCTGTTTGTTTTTGTTAAAGCTGCACAAAAAATGTTTGTATACTTGAAAAGAATGAAGTATCCCCTTTGAAAAGTAATATCCAAGGAATTTAGCAAGAATCTTTGCAAGTTCGTTGTGACCACCGATTAACCAGCAAAAGAAAGCAGGTAAAAATGAGCCAATTTTACACAGGGCGCGGCGATGATGGCACCACCGGATTATTGGGTGAAGGTAGAGTACACAAGAACGATGCACAGATTGAATTACTGGGCACCCTGGATGAAACCTCAGCTGCAATGGGTTTGGCCAGAGCCACCTGCCATGCAGAGCGCATCACCAAATTAATTCTTCAGATCCAACGTCATTTGTATCTGATGATGGCCGAAGTGGCAGCTACACCAGAAAATGCAGATCGCTTTCATAATATTGATGCGGATAAGGTCGCCTGGCTGGAAGGGATAATTGAAACCTTTGGTAAGCTGGTCAGAATGCCGAAGGAATTCCTCGTTCCAGGGGATTCACAGGGAGAGGCTGCCCTGGCACTGTCCCGCACCATCATTCGCAGGGCTGAACGGCGGGCGGTGGAATTGTTCAGAGAGGGGAAGTTAACCAACTCAAATATCCTAATTTATCTAAACCGAGCCTCCTCATTAATCTTTTTATTTGAAATCTTTGAACATTTCTCGTTAAAACGAACAGGTCCCACCCTGGCAAAAGTCAAGAAGGAAAACGACCATGACCGGAACATTGCTTAACGTTGCCACGATTTTAATCGGTGGGGTGCTAGGCCTCTTGTTGGGAAGGCGCTTACCGGAGCGCTTGCGCCAGACGGTTGTGATTGGCTTGGGATTATTCACCATGGCTTATGGTGTCTCCATGTTCTTAAAGAACCACAATCCGCTCATCTCATTGGGTAGCATTTTGGTGGGGGCGATTCTGGGAGAGTGGTGGCAGATTGAGCAAGGATTGCGCCGTTTCGGCGCCTGGATGGAAAAAAAGGTGCAGGGTTCTGCTTCCGGGGATGAAAGCAAGGAGCGATTTATTCGCGGCTTTCTCACCTCTTCCCTGGTGTTCGTGGTGGGGCCGATGGCCATCCTGGGCTCGATCCAAGATGGCCTGACTGGAGATTTCTCGTTGCTCGCGATTAAGTCCATCCTGGATGGTTTTGGCGCACTGGCTTTTGCCTCCAGCCTGGGGATCGGGGTATTATTCTCGGTGATCCCTACGTTGATCTACCAGGGCGCCATTTCTTTGCTCGCGCTACAAGTCCAGACGGTAGCGACCACTGTGGTAATGGATGAAATGAGCGCAGTTGGCGGAATCATTTTGCTGGGCATTGCTCTTGGCAGCCTGTTGGAAATCAAAATCATTCGGGCGGCAAATTTTATCCCGGCCTTGATTCTCTCCCCGCTGATCACCATCTTTTTATCATATTTTGGTTGGATCAAATAATCTGGTTTGAAATCCAAAATATGTAATCCTGGTTTCTATAAAAAAACGACCCTCTGAAGTTCCAGAGGGTCGCTTTTTGTTAGTGAATGGGTTAATTTCCTGCAAGAGCTTCGTCAATTGCTTTAAAAAGCTCATCATAACTGGTCAAATCAAATAATTGACCATTGATGACAAAGGATGGGGTGGAGTCTACACCCAAATTATCACCAGCCTTGCGTTCCTGAGTGACCTGAGTTGCGTATTTTTCCTGGTTGAAGCAGGCGTTGAAATCAGACATGTTCAGACCCAATTTTTCTGCCATGGCTCGCAGACGGCGATCGGTATAATCGCCAACGTTTTCACCGGTCTGGTTGGCATAAATCACCTGGGAAAACTCCCAAAACTTGCCTTGATCCATGGCGCAGTAAGCCGCCTCGGCCGCCCGGTCGGATTCCTTCGCAACCGTATTGTCGTCAATAAAAGTGAAGGCGTTGGAAACAAAATAGACCTTGCCGGTATCGATGTAATTTGTCAACAATTGAGGAAAGATATTGACGAAAAAGTAATCGCAGGCCGGGCATTGATAATCGGAATATTCATCAATCCGAACCGGCGCATTTGGATCGCCGACCCCATTTTTATCGGCGTTGGTGTATGTTTTGACTTCTGGCATGACCACTTCACCCACCGGGCGGATGCTTGGCCAGATCAACAAAAATGCGATCACAAGCGCAAAGGCAACCACCAGGACGATGGCAACTGTGCGTTGTTGAGTTTCTGTACGGCGATTCCGAGTCCGGATTTCTGAGCGTTTGCTGGGTGTTCGATTCGGCATTGCGTCTTTCTCCAATCATCAAGATTGGAGGATTTTGCCATAAATGATCAAAAAAGTAAAGAAAGTGTTTTCACAGATTGGCCTGCGGGTAAACAAACACCGGATAGGAATCTCCGGATAGCTCGAAACCGACTTTTCGGTAGAGCGCCAGCGAGGCAATATTATCACTTTGGGTATTGACTGTCAGGCGGGTCACACCCCGGCTTAAAAAATGAACGCCAAGGTTATGGATGAGCCCAGCGCCGAAACCCAGGCGTTGGGCTTTTGGATGAACTGCCAAGCGAGCCAGGTGGGCATTATAGATGGATGCTGTGCAAATTTGATAACCGATAATCTCGCCTGCTAATTCAGCAACGGTGGAATAGGATCCTTGTCCCCAGGCTTTACTCAGAACCTCGAATGTGTTTTGCCAGAGTGGGTGAAATGCAAGCCGATCCACTTCTGCCACCGCTCGTAAATCCTCATTCTCCATCAGGCGAATCTGGGCTTGCACAGGCATTTCATATTGATGAGGTTTGGGTTGGTCCAACTCTTGTTCAAGAACAACGATATCCTGAAAGTGTTGGAACCCGCTTTCCTGAAGTAAGGAAGTGAACCAGGTTTGCAGAGAAATCGCCGAAAGCCACAAAACCTGTGGCTGGTCTTGCAGATAATCCAGGATGGAAGGAAAGAGAAGCGGCCAGGTTTGTTTGGGTTGGTATTCCGTGATGGTTACAAAAAGATGCACCCAGCATACGCCTGGCGGATCTTCAGGGCAGGCCAGGGCCGCAATGATCCGTCCATCCAGTTCCAGTACCAGGAAGGGGGACTGGTCGATCCATTCCAATGGCGAGTTCCAATCCAGGTGCCGGTGAACAAAAAATTCGAATCCAATCAAACCCTGCAAAACGGGAAGGTCCTGGGGATTCACTGGCCGAATATTAAAATCTGGGAGCATAACGGGTGAGCTTAAATCGAAGGGGGACGGTTAAACATCCGGAAAGCCAGATTGCTGAGGAAGCGAATCAATCGTTCACGCAGAGAAAGCTTTGTTTTTACACTCAGTGCCTGGTTCATGGCAAACAGGCTATCCAGAAACTTACGCTGGCTCATACGGATTGAAGAGACGTTCTTCATCACCAGCGTATAGAACTCCAATTGGTTGGCGGCTTTGAAAATCTTTGAAGCTTTCAGGTACAGTTCTGCTGCCTGGTCCAGGTGATGCATGGCCTGGTGGGCTGCGGCCTGGTTGCCGAGCGCTTGCGCTTGGCGCAGGGAATCTCCTGCCTCAGAAAAAACAGTTTCCGTTCCGAGAGCGGCGGCCAGAGCTTCTTGAGATTTTCCAGCCTGGAGCAGGGCAACGCTTTGGTTGTTCCGGGCTTCTGCAGCCAGGAGGAATTCCCCGCTTTGCTGGTATTGATTGGCAGCCTGTTGGAAAAGATCCGCAGCCTGCTCAAATTCTTCATCTTTAAATAACTTCATTGCCTGATCGGCAGCTTGTTGGGGAGAAGGAATGGTCATTTTTTGTGTCAAATCAGTAGGTAATCTCAAGGAGACTTTCGGCCACCAGGCGCAGTTTTTCAACCGAAAGGCCGCTCAGGCGATAAGCCAGCTCCAGGTACGGTTCGTTGACCGGCTTACAGATGAATTCTCTCATTGCCGGTTCCAGCTCCATAAACTTGGTAAACTCCTGCTGCCGGTTGCGCCATTCGCCGATTGGTCCGTGGTTATCAAACAACTCCTTCAACGGGATTTGCAGTGCGTCAGCAATAATTTCTAACTCCGGCAACAAGATCGGCTGTTCACCTTGCTCAACACGGCGCAACATTTCTTCCGATAGGCCGGTTTTTTCGGATAATTGCTGGAACGAAAGGTTGAGGTTTGTCCGGGTCAAACGCAACCTGGCGGCGATCATTTTATTGCGTATGTTGACCAGGCGTTTCTTTTCAATGATCCCGGGTCCTTCTTCTTTGGTGGAAAGGATCTCTTGTGACCAGAAATGTTCAATGGGCAGGTCAAGGTAGAAAGCCAGGGCTTCCAGTTGGGGTAAGGTTGGCGCAACCCGGCCGCTCTCTATCGTCGCATACTCCTCCGGGGTGAGTGACATCACACCGGCGCATTCTTCAATCGTTCGGCGGCGAAAGAGACGCGCATCGTAGATCATCGTCCCTAGTTTGCGGGTGCGTAAACTGATCAATTGCTGGTTTTTATCCATGGTCATCCGTTCCCTATTTGCAGATCAGTCGAATTTCTTTATGATTATAGCACTTTCGTGATGAGCAATTCTGTATCCTGTTTGATGCTAGTAAATCAACCCTTACCCGGGGGTCTTGTGAAATAACATCGTTTTGTAAGGGCCAAACCTCTGGGTGTGTGAGTAGCTATTCCAGCCGTCAAAATCAGAAAGGATTGCTTCTTTGATGGGATGCAATTCATGTGCCGGTTCATCATCCAGGGCGACTAATGTCGCCGTTGGTTTAGAAACTCACCCAGGTTAGCACCAAACACTTCCGGGGGAAGCCGGAATCCAGCAGCCTCCAGCCGGGGGTAGAAGAGTGGGCGAATCCCGGTGGGTTTCATTTCGCCCAGGATTTTGCTGTCTGTTGACACCCCGGTCTGGGTGAATTTAAAGATTTCCGTCATGACCACCGTATCACCTTCCATTCCAGAAACTTCGGTGATGGAGGTGACACGCCGGGTGCCATCCCGCAGGCGGGATTCATGGATGATCAAATCCACCGCTGCCGCGATTTGCTCTCGAACAACTTTCAATGGCAGGTCTATCCCCGCCATCAAGCACATTGTCTCCAGACGGGAAATGGTATCCCGGGGAGAGTTGGAATGCAGGGTTGTCAGAGATCCATCATGCCCGGTATTCATTGCCTGGAGCATATCCAGGGCTTCACCGGAACGGACTTCACCAACCACAATTCGATCCGGCCGCATGCGCAGGGCATTGCGAACCAGGTCTCGGATGGTTACCGCGTTCCGCCCTTCTGAATTCGGTGGCTTGGCTTCCATCCGCACGATATGTTCCTGTTGTAACTTCAACTCTGCCGCATCCTCAATGGTGACGATTCGCTCATCCTCAGGGATGAAACCTGAGAGTACATTGAGCAAAGTTGTCTTGCCGGAGCCAGTCCCACCGGAGATGATGATATTCAGATGGCTGACCACACAGGCGCGGATGAATTCAGCCATATTTTTGGTCAGGGTGCCAAAATTGATCAGCTGTTCAACAGTAAATTTTTCTTTCTGAAACTTGCGGATGGTGATGGTCGGTCCATCGATGGCCACTGGAGGAATGACTGCATTCACCCGGGAGCCATCCGGCAGGCGAGCATCCACGGTCGGGCTGTCATGGTCGATGCGCCTCCCGAGTGGTAATATGATGCGGTCGATCAGGCGGATCACCTGTTCATCATTTTCAAAGGTGATATTTGTTTTTACCAGGTGGCCTTTGCGCTCGATAAAGACCAGCTTTGGACCATTCACCATGATTTCGTTAATCTCGGGATCGTCCAATAAAGGCTGAAGCGGGCCAAATCCGAGCAGGTCGTCCATGATCTCGTGAAAGATTTGCTCGCGCACGCTGGTTGGTAATTGGATTTTTAAACTCTGGTAAGCATAATTCAGGTATTCTTTGATGACTTCCCTACGGTCGGTACCGATCGGAGGGCGAGCTTCCATTTCACGCAAGACCACGTCCATTAAATGATTCTTTAAGCGGGTTATTTCTGGAGTACTGAACGTACCTTGCGGGTTCATTCTTCCCTCTCCAGATCCGCTTCACCGGTCAGTGGTAGAACCCAGATTACTTGTGAGCGTTGGACTGCTAAAAATTCAGCCTTCATTAACAATTCACCCTGAGGGCCAGTGATTTCGACCTCGGTCATGGCGAAAAAGGGTTCGGCCAGATTTAATTCGTCCTTCAACCGGTAACCTGGACGGACATGCATCTTTCCTCGGATGGTTTGCTGGGTCGTTTGAACAATGACAACAATAGGAATTTTTGACACAACGTTGGTGAAAATTTTTCCTTTTTCTTCAAATTGAGCGAACATGACGATTTCCTTAATCGTTAGCGCCGGAGGAATCCAGCGGCGGCATTAAATAACCCAGCCCAGCCCGGGTGACGATATGTTGGGGTTGGTGAGGATTATCCTCCAATTTTTGGCGCAGCCGGGCAATGCTGACCCACAGGATTTCTTTATCTTCTCGGTAGGAAGGCCCCCAGATAGCCACCAAGAGTTCTTCGGCCGTCATCACCTGGCCAATATGGTGGGCAAATTGAATCAATAGCCGGTATTCGGTGGCGGACAAATAAATGGGCTTGCCATCCCGCCAGACTTCTGCCCGCGCAAAGTCGATTTTCAAGTTGCCGTGTTCAAAATAACGATTGGAGGTTCCCCCTTCCGAATTCTTGGCCCGCCGCAGTACCGCCCGGACTCTGGCAACCAGCTCGGTGGCTGAAAAGGGCTTAACAATGTAATCATCTGCACCCACGTTCAACCCGCGCACCCGGTCTTGCTCCTCGCTGCGGGCAGTCAGCATGATAATCGGCACATTGGAGAATTGCCGGATGCGTTCACAGGTTGAAATTCCATCCAGCCGGGGCATCATGATATCCAATACGACCAGGTCAGGATGGCGGGATGTGACCAGGTCTAGGGCCTCTTCTCCGTTGCTGGCTGCAATCACCTCGTAGCCTTCTTTTTCCAGGTTGACCCGCAATAGATGTTGATACAGCATTTCATCGTCAGCGACTAAAATCTTTGTCATGTCTTATCTCCCTCCCAGTGAGGTAATGGCCTCACTACGCGCTGGTAATTGGATATGGAACGTTGTGCCTTTACCTTGCTCTGAGGTGGCTGTGATCTCTCCCTTGTGCGCCTGGACAATCTGGCGGCAGATAAATAACCCCAGGCCTGAGCCGCGCACATTTAAAGCCCGATCCGGGCTGCGGTAAAAGCGGTCGAAAATATACGGGATGGCCTGGGCTGAAACCCCCGGGCCATGATCAGAGATATCAATATATGAATTCTGCTCATCCTGATGAATACGAATCTCGACCGGTGAATTGGGTGCATATTTTTCAGCGTTACCCAGCAGGTTTTCAAAGACTTGGGCTAGGCGGCGCGGATCGGCGATTACGGGCAAAAGCTGGGGACTGATTTCCACGTTCACTTTCAAGCGGGGGTGGTGCAAGCGGGCGCGTTGCAGGATGTCGTTCATCAGCGCATCCAGGCGCACCAGTTGAAAGTCCATCCGCATCTGTCCAGACATTAACCGGTTTGAGTCCAATAAATTTTGGATCAATTCTTCCAGTTCATCTGTCTCCTGATCGATAATTCGCAAAAATTCGATCTGGGTTTTCTGATCCCAGGAAATATCGGAACGCAGCAGGGTGGTGGTGTAACCCTTGATGAAACCGATGGGTGTGCTAAGCTCGTGAGAAATGGTGGAGATAAAGTCATCTTGCAGGCGGGCCTGGCGGTGCTGGGCTTCCAGCAGCTCATAATTTTCTTGTAAATGACCGCGCTCCACCAGCAGGCCGATTTGGTTGGCGATATATTCACCCAGACTCACATTTTCCGGTGTGTAAGGTGGACCGCCAAAGCGGATGAAAATGATGACACCCACCAAACGTTTGTAAATTAGTAATGGAATTCCCAGGATAAACGGCCGCCGCAGGCGATCGATGGTTAGATCTGGTTCGGGCTCTTGTATGGTGGTTTTTTGGGTCTGCAGGATCTGATTTGCCAGTGCTTCTCCCCAGGTGACATCCGGTCCGGCGGACCTCCCGCGGCCGACGGCTTTGGCATACATCACATCCAGATTCTGGGCTTCGGTATCTGCAATATACACGGCCAGATTATCAAAAATAAATATGGAGCGAACCAGAACACTGATTTCATCCAGGGCGGGTTTCCATTCAGACGATTGAACCACGATGCGGCTGATTTCATACAGGGGCTCGATGGTTACTTCACTGAGTATTATCGGGCGGGTTGCCATGGTTCGCCTCTTTCTCTAAATAAAAATGATTAAATCTTGTCTGCTATTTTTAGCACAAATTCAAATCGACTGCCATGCCCCACGGAAGAGGTTAAATTGATTACGGAGCCATGGGCTTCAATGATTTTCTTTACCAGCGCCAGACCCAGACCCATCCCTCCCGCTTTGCGGGTGGAAGAACCGTCGATCTGATAAAAAGGTTCAAATACATGGATAATTTTATCAGTAGGAATGCCGATACCATTATCGGAAATACTGATCATCACCAAATTGCCATCGATCTCAACTCCCAGGGTAATTTTGCCGCCGGGTGGTGTGAATTTTATGGCGTTATCCATCAGTTGCATAAGCACCCAGATGATCTTCTCTTCATCGGCCTGGATGTAAGGCAGATCCGCCGGGCATTCGACAGCCAATCGGATGGATTTGGATTGGGTTTGTTCCAAGCCATAGGAGACCGCAGTTTTGACCAGGCGCTTCAAATCAAATGGCCGGACGCGGATAAAAACCTGGCCTTGTTCAGCCGATGAAAACAGGATCAAATCCTCGATCAGGTGCGCCAGGCGGTCGGTGGATCGCTCAATGACTGCCAGCGCCTGCTTTTGTTCCGCGTTCAGGGGGCCAAGTTCTTCGGTGATCAACAGATCAATATAGCCGCGTTGATGCGTGATCGGTGTGCGCAGTTCGTGGGAAATGTTGGCGACGAAATTGGATTTCTGGTCGTTCATTTCTGCCAGGCGACGAATGGCATCTTGCAATTCTGCCGTTCGTTGCTGAACCCGGATTTCCAGTTTCTGGTTGGCGTCCTGTAGGGCAGAACGGAGCAGTAAAATTTGTTCGGTCAAAGCCAGGTCCAGGGTAGGGCGGTCAATCACCCCTTGGTCGATCAGCAAATTGCCGACCAGCGGCACAGGCAGTCCCTGCTTGCGCAATTCGATCTGGCGGACCAGTGCATTCTGTAAATCTGCTTTACTGATTATACCCTTCTCCACCAGGTATTCGCCAAAGCGGGAGAAGATGATTTCAGGTGTGATATGTGAAGGCTCAGAAGGCATTTATCTCCCCCAAACCCACTCGCCACCCACGGCGACCCCACTCGGGGAGAGTTTCCAAAGATCGGTAGCAGGTAATGAGAACGGATCCTGATCCAGCACGATGAAATCTGCAAAGGTGCCGGGTGCCAACTGGCCCAGGTCATTTTCGTAGTGCCCGGCATAGGCCGCGCCGGTCGTGTAACCTTCCAAAGCCTGTGCCAGGCTGAGCTTTTGCTGGGGATACCATCCTTGAGGGTCGGGCGAGCCATCCGTGCGAGTGCGGGTAACGGCGGCGTGCAAGCCGAGGAAGGGATTGGGAGATTCGACCGGGGCATCCGAGCCAAATGCCATTGATGTCTTCAACTGGCGGATGGATTGGAGAGCATAAGCATACTGAGACCGTTCACCCCAGTGGCGATCAGCAATTTCCCAATCCGAGGTAGCATGTAGCGGTTGCATCGAAGCGATGATACCCAGTTGTTGCAGGCGTGGCAGGTCATCCGGATGGATAATTTGTACATGCTCGATGCGGTGCCGGGCCGGCAATAAATTGCACTCCTGTTCGTAATTACGAATTTGCGCATAGCCATTGATAACTTCGTGGTTGGCCAGGTCGCCGATGGCATGGGTAGCCAGGCTCAAACCACTTTCCACTGCCTGCCGGCCGATCTCAAAAATCTCTTCGGAATCCAGCAAAGCCATGCCACGATAGTCGGCCTCGCCTGCGTAAGGTTGCAGCATGGCAGCCGTGCGTGGTCCCAGGGCGCCATCCGAAAACAGCTTGACCGAGCCGATGCGCAGGTGATCGCTGCCAAATCCGCTCCGTAATTTCAGGGCAACAGCCATGGGTAGGAACTGGCGTGGAATGGACTTGACCACCCGCAGTTTAAGTTCGCCGCTCAAGTCCAGAGCCTGCAAGGCGGAAAAGCAGTTAACCCCGTCAAAATCATGCACACCGGTCAATCCCAGGCTCCACAAATGTTGCTGGGCATCCAGCAGCAGGGGAAGCAGTTGGGCCGGGGTCAGTTCCGGGATGATTTTCTCCACCAGTTGCATGGCATTTTCAAACAGGATGCCATTCGGTTGTCCAGCTTCATCCCGGCCAATCCGCCCGCCTTCCGGGTCTGGCGTTCCGGCCATGATCCCGGCAAGTTGCAGGGCTTGGCTGTTGGCCCAGGAGGCATGTAGCGACTTGGCGGTCAGGTAAACCGGATGACCGCCGGAAATTTGATCCAGCAAACCGGCGTTGCCAAAACCTTCGATCCAGTTATTCTGGTTCCAGCCATGCCCCCGCACCCATTCACCGGCAGGGGTAGCCTGGCAGCGGAGGGCCACCCGTTCGATACATTCTGCCCGGCTGGTTGTTTCGCAGTCGATGTAATTCAACCCTCGGGCGTAATAATCCAAATGCAGGTGGGCATCCGTCAAACCCGGCCAGACCGTTCGGCCAGCTAAATCTTCTTCTCTGTCAGCAGCAGGCTTAAAGCTACGAATTTCATCATCGTTGCCAATGGCAAAGATGCGCCCATTGGCGATCGCCATGGCGTTGGCGTTTGGCTGCCGGGGATTCTGGGTGCGGATGTGGCCATTGGTAAAAATGATCATGCAATCTCTTTCAATAAATGCGACATTAGGGAGTCAAGTTCTTCATCTGAATAGTAGTGAATGATCAAACGACCACCCTTGCGCCCGTGCTTCACGGTCACCCGGGTGCCCAGGGCATTGCGCAGGCGTTCTTCCATTTCCTGGATTTCCGGTGTCTGTGTGGTTTTTTCGATGACCGGCGGCTTCTCCCCTTTGAATTTTCGTACCAGCTCTTCCGTCTGGCGCACCGTCAGCCCGTTTCTCAGGATGGAATCCAATGCAGCCACCTGGGCCTGCGGGCTGCCTTCCAGGCCAAGCAAGGCCCGGGCGTGTCCTTCGCTGATCTGGCCGCTGGACAAGGCCAGCCGCACAGGAGTGGGCAGCTTGATCAGGCGGATGGTGTTGCTGACGGCTTCCCGGCTTTTGCCGACCCGGATGCCGATTTCTTCATGGGTCAGGTTGAATTCATCATTCAACGCCACGTAGGCCAGGGCTGTATCCAACGGGGAAAGATCTGCCCGCTGCAGGTTTTCGATCAAGGCTAGCTCCAGGCGTTCCTGGTCCGTGGCTTCGCGCACGATAATCGGCACAAAGGACAATCCGGCCAAAGCAGCCGCCCGCAGGCGACGCTCACCAGCAATCAGGGTGTACTGGTCAGCATCCGGGTTGTAGGTGGCGATCAGTGGCTGAATGATGCCGTGTTCCCGGATGGATTGAGCCAGATCTGCCAGTTCGCTTTCCGCCCATTCCCGCCGGGGTTGGCGTGGATTTGGAATGATCTTATCCACCGAGACGAAAGACGCCGAGCCATCCCCCACCGTGGAATAGCCGTTGGGGATTAATGCTCCCAGACCTTTACCCAAGCCACCTTTTCTACTCATCGTTTCATCCCTCAGACGGGCAAAGCGGGGAGCTTGACCCCGTCTTGCTCCAAAATTTCCCGGGCCAGCGCCTGGTAGGCCCTGGCTGCAATATTTTCCGGTGCATACACGGAGATCGGGCGTCCATAGGAGGGGGCTTCTGCCAGGGCGATGCTGCGCGGGATGATAGTGTTGAATACCTTATCCGGGAAGAAGCGCCGGACTTCGGATTCGACGCCCCGGGCTAGATTGGTGCGCCCCAAAAACATGGTCAAGATCACACCCCGGATGGAGAGCTCCGGGAAGAGCGAGCTTTGTACGCGTTGGATGGTGCTCATCAACTGGCCCAGACCTTCCAACGCCAGGTATTCACATTGTACGGGAATGATGAGGCCGTTGCGCGCCGCTACCAGGCCGTTGATCGTCAGTAGACTCAGGCTGGGCGGGCAATCGATTAGGACATAATCATAGCGGTCAACAACCGGTTGGATTGCATCCCGCAGGCGATATTCGCGTTTGCTCAACTCCACCAGTTCAATTTCTGCCCCGGCCAGGGCGGGTGAGGAGGGCAGCAGGGAGATTTTATAGCGAGGATTGTGCCAGATGTGCGGGGCTATCGGCGCCGCGCCTATCAGCACCTCGTAAGTGCCTGCCTTAACCGTGCGTTTATCAATCCCGACTGAAGCGGTGGCATTAGCCTGCGGATCCAGGTCGATCAGCAATACCCGCTGCCCATAATAGCCCAGGTAGGCGCCCAAGGAAATGGCCGTGGTGGTCTTGCCGACTCCACCTTTTTGATTGACGAGGGTAAGGATTTGGGTCATGGTTGATTTTTAATCACTTCCATCAGTGCAGATTGAACTTCGTCCGGGCTGGGAATGCCCGCCAGACCAATGCGGGTGACCGAGTTGGCCGCCAGCAATGTGGCAAAACGGGCCGCCTCCCACGGGTCTCGGGTCTGGGACAGGCGGATGAAGAAAGAGGTGGCGAAAATATCCCCGGCGCCGGTGGGTTCGACTTCATCTTTATGAGGCGGGCGGAAGCGGCGCAAATCGCCATTCCAGAACAGTCGACAACCAGCCGCACCTTCGGTAACGACCAAAATCCGCAGGCTGGCCAGCATATCCTCCAGTACTTCTTCTTCGCCCTGTACATCTTCAATGCTCAGCACGGCTGCATTGGCATATTGCAGGACATAGGAGGCTTCCGGCCATTCGGTCGGGAAAACCCGGCCGCTGTGGTCCCAATCGCGTAAATAGCCCTGCGGGGTGACGCCGACCAACGAATTGCTGAAGGCCCTGATCAGGTTGGTGTCCACCTCCCGTGCCAGCGGGGCGATGTGCACGATCGGTGTACGGCGCCAGGTTTCCGGCACGGCCGAAAGATCCAAAGGAGCCGCGGTGTGAAACAGGGTCTGCACCCGCCCATTTGGCGTCTGGCGATTTTCAAAGGTCGTGGAATACTCGGCGGGCAGGATGGCGTATTGGATCCCCGGGATTTCCGGGATTTCAATATCCGGACCGCAGGAGGTGACCACCCCCACCCTCAACCCAATTGAGCGGGCGGTTTGCGCAGCGTACGAGGCGGTGCCGCCCAACGTATACCCACCGGGGATGATATCTTTGGTAACATGGCCGATGACAAGATAATCCACCGGTTCAATTCGCGACAAACCAAGCATGAAATTTATCCAGCCTCCTTCGAGGGGGTTTCAGGGGATTCGGGTTGTTTTGCTTCTTCAATATCATCGAACAACGGCAGGGGTTGCAGTTGCCCGGTGGCTTTGGCTTCTTCGGGTTCTTCATAGGGCAGGTTGTTGAGCGCATCATCCATGCTCAGTTGATCCTGCTGCATACCCGGCACCGGGGTGGCGCACCATGGGCATAAGTTCCAGGATAAGTCCATCAGCCGACTGCAGTGATGGCAGGGTTTTTTCAACCGGGTATGACAGGAAGGACAGGCCAGCCATTCTGAATGGATCTTACGCCCGCATCCGGGGCAAAGAGGCGTATCCTCAATGGTTTGGAGCATGGCTTCTTCTTCCAGCGTATGCTGATAATCTTCTTCTAGCGTATGGGGTGGGCGCAGGATCCAGTAGATCAGCAACCCCGGTAAAAACAGCACAGCCACCACCAGGGCGGCCAGCAGGCGCGCCAGCGGGTCACGGGTGCGGGCACGCGCATCGCGATAGGTCCAGATGACCAGGCTCAGCCAAAGGGCAGCCAGGAAAGCGGCTGCAAAGGCTGTCGCCAATGAAACGAAATTGCTGAATTCCAGTGGATTCAGAATCATAAGAATCTCCGATAGAAGAAATTATAGCATGGCCCTGAAAATAGACACCGAAAAACAGGCCGTTTTGTGAAACAATTTCCAGGTATCTCAACATTTGCCAATCTCACGGATAATAATCTGCAAGAGTCAGGCGTAGAGACGTTACATGTAACGTCTCTACGGAAAACCAATCTTGAACGGAGCCAGCATCGACGTGAAATACCGAATCCAGGATTTAGCCGAAAACGAGCGCCCGCGCGAACGGCTGGGAAAACTAGGCCCGGAAGCCTTAAATACTGCCGAATTGTTGGCCATCCTGCTCCGGGTAGGTGTGCCCGGCGAAAACGCTGTCCAGATGGGCCAACGCCTGCTGCACGACCTGGGTGGATTGCGCGGCATCCAGCAGGCCACCTTCGCCGAAGTTCGCAACCAGCACGGCCTCGGACCGGCCAAGGCAGCCCAGATTAAGGCTGCCATCGAGCTCGGCCGCCGCCTGCAAATCGACGACCCGGACCAGCGCCCGCGCATCAATAAACCCCAGGATATCGCCGACCTGGTGCAATACGAGATGGCTGGACTGGTGCAGGAGCAACTGTGGGTGCTGGTGTTGGATACTCGCAAAAGGGTTATCTCGACCGAGCGCTTGTATAAAGGCTCGCTCAACTCCTCGACCGTACGGGTGGGTGAATTATTTAAAGCTGCCATCCAGAAGAACGCTGCCAGCATCATCCTGTTCCACAACCATTCCTCGGGCGACCCGACTCCCAGCCCGGAGGACATCCAGCTAACCCACTCAGCCGTGCAGGCCGGCACTCTGATGGACATCGAAGTGTTGGATCACCTGGTGATCGGCCACAACCGCTATGTTTCGCTCAAGGAGAGTAACCTGGGTTTTTCCGGCTGAATTTATTGACAAAAATTTGGGTTCATAGTAATATTCTGGCGCTCAAAGGACGGCGAGATAGCTCAGTGGTAGAGCGGCGGCATCATAATCCGTTGGTCGTGGGTCCGACTCCCACTCTCGCCACAAGTTCCTTTTCTGCATTTTCCTGCCGCAAGGCAGGTTTTCATTTAACCGGGGTAGATTGGCGTGGGCGGGTCTGGATACGGATCAAGTTCGGCCGTCACTACCACAGACCCGCCCTTACGGGAGCAAGGGTATTCCGAGGTGCGGTAGGGGGTGGTCTGTGAATCCAGATGGCATGACCCGATTGCAGCCAAGACCAACCTCGGGTAATAGATGGCGCGGGCGGAACATGAATCGGGTTGGGGTTGGTCGTTACGACCACAGACCTGCCCATAAAGAGTGCTGGAATAGTCCAAAGATTAAAAAATGTAAATATCATTGCAGGAAAAGATAGAACGACTTGGTATCGTAAGCTGTCTGCTTGCGGGCAGACAAACTCAATCTTGTCTTACCGTAATAAAATAGAAATCAGAAATCGGGAAGATTTCTGATTTCTGGGGGTCGAAAAAGAGGGTGAAAAGGCTAATCCACCGTCAGGGTCTTGCTCAGGTTGCGCGGGAAATCCGGGTCGTAGCCGCGCGCCACCGCCATGTGATAGGAGAGCAGTTGTAGCGGGATGACCGCCAGCAGCGAGGAGACGGCAGGGCTGGCCGCCGGGATGGTGACCACGTCGCTGGCATTGGCTGCCAGGCGGCTGTCGGCCTGGCCGATGGCAATCGCCCGGCCGCCCCGGCAGGTGACCTCGTTGATGCCGCTGACGATGACCGGCACATCCTCCGGTCCAACCGCGAAGAGGATCGGGAAATCCTGAGTGACGGCTGAAAGCGGCCCGTGTTTGAACTCGGTCGAGAGCATGCCCTCGCAGTGGGCGTAGGTGATCTCCTTGAGCTTCAGCGCGCCTTCCAGGGCCATCGGGTAGGTGGCGCCGTAGCCCAGGCAATACAGGTTACTCCAGGTGTTGATGGAAGGAACCAGGGCCCTGATCTGCGGATCGGCCATTTCGATGGTTTGTTGCATCAGTTCTGGCAGCCGGTCGAATTGCTTCAAGTCGTGCCGGCCCAGGCGCGCCGCCAGGTACAGGAAGGTCACGACCTGGTTGGTGAAGGTCTTGGTGGCCGGTACACTGATTTCGTAACCGCAGCAGGTGGGCAGCCAGGCGGTGGGGGTGCGGGTCAGGGTGGAGCCGATGACATTGACCAGGCTGAGACAGGTCATGCCGGCCGCCTGGGCAGCCTGCATGGCGTTGAGCACGTCCTTGGTCTCGCCGGATTGACTGACGAAGATGCCGACATCCTCCGGGCCGATCGTCGGGACATATTGCGGGATGAACTGCGGCGCCAGTACTGGGATGGCGGCGCGTTTGGCTAACTGGGCAAAATAAACCGCCCCGGCCAGGCAGGCGTGATAACTGGTGCCGCAGCCGATGAAGTACAGGTTGCGGGCCGCTTGGATCTTCTCTATAAACGTCTCCACAGCCGGGCTGCTGTTGAGCAGAGCAAGCACCTCGTGCGCCACCTGGGGCTGCTCGTGGATTTCTTTTTCCATGAAGTGGGCAAAACCGCCCTTCTGCACGGCGGCCATTGTTTCGGTGATCAATTCCGGCTCACGTTGGATCAGGCTGCCATCGAGAACAGAATGTAATTCCACTTTATCTGCCCAGAGGGTGATGATCTCGCCATCGTTCAGGCGGATGACCGTGCGGGTCAGGGGCAGGATGGAAGGCAGGTCGGAGGAGACGCAGGTGAAGCCTTCGCCGATCCCAACCACCAGCCCGGAGCCTTTCTTAATGGCGAACAGTTTGTCGTCGTTGATGCTGCCGATTACAAAGGCATAATCTCCCTGCAGGTCGCCATAAGCCAGTTGAATGGCTTCGATGAAGTCCTTGCCCTGGTTGACGTAGCGTTCGACCGCATGCACGCAGGATTCGCCATCATTTTGGGAGCGGACGGTCATGCCTTCCGCTATGAACTCTTCGCGCAGCTCGACGTTGTTGACCACGTTGCCATTATGGGCGCCGACGATGTCGCCATCCGAATCCAGGTGGGGTTGTGAGTTGACCTGGGAGGGCTCGCCAAAGGTTGCCCAGCGTAATTGGACGATGCCACGCTGGCCGGTCATCTCAGCGAAGTTGTACTTAATCGCCACATCATCCACCCGGCCCTTGTCTTTGCGCAGGTCGATTTTTGCCCCACGGATGGTGGCCGCACCGACTGAGTCATAGCCACGATAGGTGAGCCGGCGGGCAGCTTCTACCAGGATGGGACCCAGGGCCTGTTCTTTATCTGTCACGATGCCAAAAATACCACACATATGTTTCCTTTCAGAAAAACATGAATAAGGATGTTGTTCATGCTAAATTTCATTGCCGGTTGTTATTATATCAAATCCAATTGGGTGAGGCACTGCAAGATGGTCGCTGGCAGGGTGGACAAATCCTGAATGGTATGTGCAGGCATCGTTCCAGATTTCTACATCCGGTTGGGGTAAGCCCGTGAATGTTGATGATCCTAATTCATGGTCTCCCAGACTTGCCCCGATTCAGGCAATATACATTCCGATCTGATTGAACCTGTTTCTCTGTAACCTTTTCCGGTTTTTCACATCTAACCAACCATGCCGTAAAAATCTGAATTTTGGGAGTGAAACATGAAATCAAATGAATCAAACATCGATCGGGTAATCCGTGTGGTAGCTGGGCTGATCTTGCTGGCCTTGGGTTGGTTGGGTGTCGTCCCCGGCACGCTGGGACTGGTTTTCAAAATCCTGGGTTTCCTGCCCCTGTTGACCGGCCTGATTGGCTTCTGTCCACTGTATGCGTTATTGCATCTCCGCACCAACAAAGCTTAATTTGCCCGGGGTTCTCAAAAGCCTCAATTTTGGACTCATTTACAGCAGTCCTTTCGAGAGCGAAGTTAACGCCTATCTTTAGTAGGCGTTAACTTTGCAATGGATAACAGGGTCTGGTACTATTCTTTATCGGTCGTTGATGGGCTTGTAAGGACAACCAGGCAGAAATGATGTGAAGATGAATCTCGCAGAATTTAAAAAAGAGTTGGAAGCAGAACAAATACCGGTGGTGGTGGAGTTTTGGGCTGGCTGGTGTGGCCCGTGTAAGGCGATGGCACCCGGCTTGAAGACGGTCAGCCAGGAAATGGCCGGCCGGGTGCGCCTGTGGAAGATTAACGCCGATGAAAACCCCGAGGTGCTTAAAGCGCTGGGGGTGATGGGCATCCCTACTATGATCGGCTACAAAGGCGGTCAGCAGGTAGCACGCCGGACCGGTGCGTTGCCGGTAGATGGTATCCGGGCATTTTTTGAAGCGGTTGAGAAGGGAGAAGCCCCTCAAACGAAGTTGTCGACCTTTGACCGGGTGATCCGGCTGGTGATTGCCCTGGCCTTTATTGTTTTGGGCACAGTCAATGGCATCAACTACTGGCTGCTGGCAATCGGGGGGCTGGTCCTGTTCAGCGCAGTCTATGACCGCTGCCCGATCTATCGATCTGTTTCAGAAAAAATCAAAGGTTTATTTGGGCGGTAAGCTTTCCGTGTATTGATGTTTTGAAAAATCCAGGCCGGAATAAATGCCATGATACGCCGGCGGGAGTAACTCGGCCAGGCGGATCATCATTTCCGTCATGGCTGCCGCGCGCACATCCCTGGGGGGTGGGGTGGGCAAGTTGGCCAGGCGGAAGGGTTGGCCAACCCGGACATGGAAGGGGGTGCGTTTGAATTTCTTGAAATTACCCCAGAAACTTTCACCACCGTAGTGGGCAACCGGTAGAATGGGCGCTTGAGTTTTCAGAGCCAGTAGCAAGGTCCCCGGACGTCCCTCTTGCAGTTGACCGGTTTTGCTGCGCGTGCCTTCCGGTGCAAAGGCAATGATTTTACCAGTCTGCAGGGCTTGAGAGGCTTTCTGCATAGCACTTAAATCCACCTCGCCGCGTTTAATCGGGATCAACTCCCACAGGGTAAAGAGAGGTCCCAGGAGGGGATTTTTCCAGGTTTCCTCTTTGGCGATCCCCAAAACAGGCCGGGGGTAGAGCAGGGAAAACAGCACCGGCACTTCGAGGAAGTTGATGTGGTTGGAGATGATGATCAATGGCCCTTGATCGGGAATCTTAACCAACTCGGCTGCATCAATTTTGCAGGTGATTTTGAAGATTTCCCGGATCAGAGTGGTGACAACGGTTTTAACGACAGGCATAAGACAAGTTTAGTAGATGAGCGAGAGATAGGCAGGGAGCAACTCAACGGAAAGGAGTTCCCCTTCGATGCAGATCGTTTCACCATCTGCATGGCAAGCCATCGAGCCATCCAGGGCACTGATGGTCACTTTTGTGGACTTGCGGAAGCGAATGGCAGGGTGCCCTTCCTGGGAGCCTTTGATAAACCGGCCGATCAGCTTCAAGATTTCCAGCCGGCTGACCAGGTCTGCGATGCATAGATCAAAGGTGCCGTCATCTGGCTGGCTTTTGGGGGTCATCATAAAGGCGCCGCCCATGCGTTTACCGTTCATGATGGAGACCATCAAGGCGTTCGTGGTGATGGTTTCGTTATCCAGTTCGATTTTCAACTTGGCAGCCGTGCCATAGGCAAACAAGGTCTTGAGCGCGCCCAGCAGGTAGGGCAGAAAGCCGCGCAGGTGGTTCATCTTGTTGGCCTCAAAACCGACCTTCGTGTCGAAACCGATTCCAACCCCGTTGCCGAAGATTTTGCCCTGCGGGAACAAGCCACCGCTGATACGTCCAAGGTCCACGCGATGATGGCGGCCAGCCACCAGCGCCTCGCAAGCCTCGGTAAGATCCTGTGGAACTCCCATTCCAAAGCTGAAATCATTACCGCGCCCGGTGGGTATCGCCCCCATGATCACCTCGCCCAGGCCTTGCTCTTTGGCGATATACAGGCCATTTAGAACTTCGTTCATCGTGCCGTCACCACCAGCACCTACAACGACTTCAGCACCATCTTGAACTGCCTGAATCGCCAGATCGTACGCATGGCCAGGCCGTTCGGTCAGTACAACATCGAAATCCAGGTTCTTGGATTGAAGATAGGTGGTGAACTGTGGAATTAATATGGCAGCGTGGCCTTTACCGGCGGTTGGATTGGCGATGATTCGATATTTCATATCAGATCCTTGGGATGAGATGACCAGCGTCTTATGATGACCGTTTTACAAGTCGGCCAACAGCAATGAGGTGATGATATAACGTTTCAATCATCCATTCACTCTCATGATTTTACATCAGTGGAGGTGATTTGGGTTAATTTATAAACGATCTGATGATTTGAGTTTTCATTCATCCGGTTGAACCGGAAGAAAATACGTGTTGAGCAAATCGGTTTGTTTGATATCGAAAAAATCAGACAGGGTGCTGAAGAAGGTGGCTGCGCTGGTTGTTGGGATGCTCTTTGCCCGTTGAAAATACTGCTGAAGAAAGGCGAAAAACTGATCGTCACCCATAACAGTGCGTAACTCCAATAAGAAGCTGGCGCCACGCAAGTAGATGGCATTGCGGTAGGGGCGAAAATAGGAGAACGTATAGAGTGTTGAATCAACGGCCGCAGATGAAGGATTGTCTGACAGGCGGTAGCCTTTCCACCATGTATAATCCTCAGGGGATGTATTTTCGTAATAGATACTCTCCATAAATGTACTAAATGATTCATCCAGCCAGGGTTCCATTGCCTGATCATTGGAAACAGCGGCGTACCACCATTGATGGGCGGTTTCATGGACGGCCAGTAAGGTCAGCAGGCTGCGGGAGCTGGCTGAGTTGTCATAGAATGCACTCCCCAGGAAATACATGCCATCGCCTTCCAGGCCATCAATTAAGTTCGTCTCAATTATGTTTAACACCTGACGATGGTAAGGAGATATGGTTTTCCCGTAAATTTGCACCGCCCGATAGGATGCATTGAGAGCGATGGTTGCGGCTGGCTCATGTCCAGGGAAATAATAACTGTGAATGGTTACGTTTTCATCCGATAATTCAACCAGTTGAAAGTAAGGGCTCAAGGATATGGAGAGATTTCGAGCGTTAGGATGTGAAAAATGATACGAATTATTGATTTTGAATGGGTCGGTTGAACCTGTAACCACCAGGTTTTCTGGAGCGTTAATGACATTAAGGTAACAATCAAAATTGGCTGGTGGATAAACTGTATGTTCAGCAAAGCCGGCCGATGGGTGGATCAGCCAGCCCTGGTCTGAGGAATACGGTGGGAGCCAGAAGTACCAGTCCAGCAGGTTTATCTGCCACTGGGACTGGCCAAACAGACCGTTGCCAAGATCGGAGTGCATCTTTGGGAGTTGCAGCGAATACGCGAACGATAATTGCAGGGTCGCTTGGGGTGGCATGGGTGAGGCAAGAGGAAGGATCAAAATGTTTTGATTCAAGGTGTAATTGTCTTGTTGCCAGCCATTGATTTTGATCGAGAACAGCGAGAGCGTCTCCGGATAGCGGTTGGGTTCGGCATACAGGGCCAGGTAGGAAATTTCCCTATCAGAAGTATTCGAATAACCGATGTTCTGGCTGATGCTCAAGAGACCGGTCGCATAATCCAGAGCGGCGACGATTTGATATTGGGGAAAAAGGTTAATTGTCGATGGTGAATTCGGTGTGGCGGTGATGGTTGGAATCAGGGTTGGTTCAGGTTGGATTGGGAGAATTGTGGGGGTTGCGGGGGGGGCAGAGGGTTTAATCCAAGCAGTACTGGTTGGAAAGGTGGTCGGGAGCACCTGTCCTGAAGGCATCGCACACCCGGCCAGGCTGCACAGCAGGCACAACAGGAGGATACCAGCCAGGGTTCTATTCATCTGGTGATCAAAGAAAACAAAAAGCCAGGGCGGCTGCCCTGGCTGAGAAAAACTTGATTAGTGATGATTGTCTTTCTCTTCTTCGTCATCTTCGAGTTCGTCGTCAAGATCTTCATCTTCTAATTCATCGTCTTCAAAGTCGTCATCATCGAAGTCATCATCCTCAAATTCCTCGTCCTCTTCGAAGTCGTCCGAATGAACATGACCATGTTCCAACTCTTCTGGGGTGGCGACGCGCAAGTCGACTACGGACACTTCAAAGTGGAGGGTCTTGCCCGCCAGGGGATGGTTGAAATCGAGCGTGATGGTATCGTCGCTCACTTCAAAAATCCTGGCATCCAGAATTTCCCCATGTTCATCCTGCATCTGGATCGAAATACCCACCTGGGCAGGGATATCCGCCGGGAATTCTGAGCGTGAAATTTGAATGAATGCGTCTTTCTCGATCTCTCCGTAGCCATCAGCGGGAAGGATAGTGACGGTTTTCTCGTCGCCGATTTTCATGCCGTACAGGACACTTTCAAGGCCGGGAATGATCTGGCCGCGTCCCTGTAAAAATTCAATCGGGTCATCGCCTTCAGATGAATCGACTACTTCGGAATCAACCGTCAGCTTATAATCCAAGCTGACAACGACATCATTGGCAACAGCAGATGGGTTTTGGGGCGTGTTCAATTCTTACTCCTTAAATTTTCAAGCATTTCAAACGGGGGGATTATATCACGAAGGCAGTTATGGAATTGGGGAATTTTCTGATTGCAGGCTGATCATCTTGCACTGGGCAGCAGTTCCGGAACGGGTGATTTTTTCCCAGATGGTCGCATAGCTCTCAAAGCTTAAGTTGGTGCGCATATGGTTTGGAATCAAATCGTTCCACAGTGTCAGGTTGGCGGATTTGGTCTGAAACTCGCCCAACTTTTCACACAGGTTAGACAGGGTTGCCTCATCCAAACCCGGGCTTGCCTGGCCGGTCAAATCTGAAAACAACGTTGCAACTGCTTGAGAATCCAGCAGAAAATAACTATCCAAATCCAGTTTGAGATTTTGCGCATAACGCAGGAATTTGTCAGATGCCAGACCGTCCGAGTCCAGCGAAATAGTTACTTGCTGATCGGCGGCTAATTGGGCTGGTGATAATTGCTTGAAAATGAGATGTGCAGGTTGCTCAGTGCGAACCAGCACCGCCCAGGCAGAAACGATTTCAGGGGAGTCATCCGAGAGCGAGTCAACTTGCAGGAGGAGGAAATTGGATTGGCTGGAAATTTTTGTTAGCGGGGTTTGCGCTGATTGATTCTGGTTGATTTTCAAAAGCAAGAAGGTGCCAACCAGGCATAAGATGAGGGGGATGACAAAAATGAGAAGTGTGCGCTTGCTCATGCCAGCGTATTTCCAATCCCTTGAAGAGGATGATTAAGATGAGACCTTCATCATTGTACCAGAATTGAGAGGAAATGATATTAGCCTGACAATAAATCCTGATTGCTCTCAGTCTGAAGACTGGAGCAATCAGGATTTATTGAAAGAAACCGCCGGGTGCGAGCCGGCGGTTGATGAGGAGGGAATGAGGAATTTATGTAAACAGCGAGAAGAGCAGTACCCCCCCCAGGGTACCGACCAGGCTGCCGGCGGCGGCAACCAGGCTAAAGCGGAGAAAAGGAATCGCGGCTTTGATCTGGTTGGCTTTGCGTACGAAACGCCCTAATGGTTTGTTAGGTGTTAATTGCGGGATGACGATCTGCCAGAATTTGAGTTCGATTTGATGGTAAATATGTGTAGTCATGATGGCTCCAAGATTAGCGGGATGTCGTGAGTTTGAGAACCTTGCCGTTTTCGTTTACCACAGCCCGGACGGTGCGTTGGATACGCTTGCCGCCGGCTGTAACAACACTTGCTTTGAAGATCAGCAGGGTCTGCCCGCTGGCTTGTTCCTGCTGGGTTGGCCTGACGCCATCCACTTCCGGGAACTGGGAATACACTTGTTGACAGACCTGAGACAACCAGGGCTTGGACATGGAAACTCCTTACCTAGCGCATCCTGCGGCGCATAAAGGATGGGACATCCAGATTGACGTTGGCGCTGGACACCTCCATCAGAGCTGGTTCTTCGGTCGTTTTGGGTTTTTGAGTAACCGCCGGTAGAGGTTGATCGGCTGCCCGGCGCAATGAGTGCGGATCGATAGCGGTAGCGCCCAGCCCGGTGACAATCAAGATAACCTGCACCCGGTCGCCCAAGGAATTGTCGGTCATCACACCCGGGATGATGTCGGCCTGGTGATTGGTTTGTGACTGCAGATATTCCAGGGCGGAGGTTACCTCCAGGAAAGTCAAATCTGAACTGGCGCTGAAGTTGGCGATCATGCCCGTGGCATTATCCAGATCAATCGATTCGATCAATGGGTGATGCAAGGCGGATTCGATTGCCCGACGGGCTTTGTTTTCCCCCTGGCCATAGCCAATGGAAAGGATGGAACCGCCCCCCATTTGCATCAACTGGCGGATATGGGAGAAATCGACATTAATCAGGCCAGGCTGGGTGATCAGTTCAGAAATCCCCTGAATACCCTGGCGCAAGACATCATCTGCCAGGCGGAAGGCGAGCTCCAGCGGTGTGTCCTTGGGAGCAACCTGGAGCAAGCGGTCATTGGGAACAGTGATCAGGGTATCGGTGTACTGACGCAGGCGAGAAAGCCCTTCGCGGGCGTTTTGCTGGCGGCGACCCACTTCAAAGCTAAACGGCATCGTGACGACCGCAACGGTCACTGCACCCAGGGCACGCGCCACCCGGGCAGCAATCGGGATGGACCCGGTGCCGGTGCCTCCGCCCAAACCAGCGGCCAGGAAAACCATATCCGCGCCGGCCATGGCCGCACCCAGCTCACGATAGGATTCTTCGGCAGCAGCTTCACCTTTCAGCGGATCGCCGCCTGCGCCGAGTCCTCGCGTCAGGTGTGGGCCAAGCTGTATCTTGATTGGAGCAAGGCTGCTTTTCAAAGCCTGGGCGTCGGTGTTGGCCGCGATGTAATCCACACCACTCAAACCCAGTTCGATCATGCGATTAATGGCGTTACACCCGCCACCTCCCAAACCAACCACTTTCAGGATGGGGATTCTTGCGACGATTGGGGTGTGACTAATTGGTTTTGCAGTCAGGGACATGTTCATGGCTCACCTCTCTGCCAGTGATGTTGCAACATCTGTGCCATTTCCAGAGATTCGTTCGACCCAGGTTCCATTGGCTCGTAATTGGTTGAGGATTTCCTCCGGAAACTCATCTTCGCTCCCCAGCACAGTGACATGGACGGCCAGGGCTGCTTCCAGAACCGAAAAGCCAACGGTAGGGGCATATTTCCGGACATACGGGTGGATGGCATCCCATTGCCAGGCCAGCAGACCTGCATCTGCATGGGGCAGCAAAAGGTAATGGCTGAGTGGATGGCTTTCCGATGCGCCAGGGGAGAAAGATTTAGCAGAAGAAGGTTGCTGATGAATGTTTTGAATCCAGGCTTGCCACTCGGCAACAAAGGCTGCCGGAGAACCATCCGGATTGAACCAACCCATCTCTTCCTGGTTCGAGAGCGGCCAAAACAACCCCGCCATGACGGATGAGGAAAGGGGTTCAAAACCGTCTGCTTCTTCCCCATTGAGTAGTCTTCCACAGGTCAGATTGGTCTTTCTAAAAAGGCTGGCATCAAAAGGAGAAATCGATTGACGACCGAGTTGAAGCAGGATGGTAGGTGGAGTTTGCTGGAGCACAGCATTGGCGTTGGCCTGATACCAATCGGTGATACGAACACTGAGCTGATCCTGGGTGTCGGCTGGCGTATAGTATGGGCGGGCATCTGGCCAGCGTTCTGGACCGCCGGCACCCCAATCCAGCTGATGGCCGTTTGTCCAACCATAGGCACTCAGCACCAAAGTTTCGAGCAGTTGGTTCTGCTTTCGCCGTTCCAGGGCTTCCAGCGAGGAGCGTAAAAAGGCAGTATCCCAGTAATCTCCACCAGGCAATAGCGGAGGCAGAACGGGGATCAGGCCATTTTTTAGAGCCAGAGAGGAATATGGCAGGAAGTGATCAAGGAAACGCTCCACCAGGTCATCCTGGGTCCAACCGGCGGATTTCCAGGCTTTGCGGGAGTTGGGTTGATCAAAGAAAATGGCCAGATGGCAACCCCAGCGTTGGTAAGCAGCGAGGATGGGCTCAAGTTCAGCAGGGGTAGGTAATCCATCCATGGTTGTTGAGAAATGGAGGATAGGCTCTATCCCGGCTTCCACCAGAGCAGCTATGAAGTATTCAGGGATGGCGCGATTCGGTGGACATTTTAACAATAACCAGGAAGTTCCCAGGGTCTTTAAAATTGGCAACCAGATTGAAAGATCGTGTTCGCGATAGTGAGCGTCATCTTCAAAGTAATGAAAACCGAAGCGAGTGCTACGAATTGGAAGTGCGGGGGATTTGTTTGCCATTGCTGCCCATCCTTAAAACGAGTCTCGCAAGCTAAGTAGCAAGAAATGTGCCAATTCAGGGGAGAAAACCTCTGCTATAATTCAGGGGCATGATTCTCGTCACCGGTGGAACAGGTTTTATAGGTCAGATGGTGGTGCGTCAATTAAAATTGGCGGACCAGGTCGTGCGTTTATTGTTACGGCCATCCGAGAAATCCCCGAACATTCCAGTAGGATTGGCGGTTGAGGTGGCAATCAGCAGCCTGGCAGATGAGCGAAGTTTACGAGCAGCATTGAAGGGGGTGGACACGGTCATTCACCTGGCTGGCTCCGAACGTCTGAGCAGTCAGGCGGATTTATCCAATGTGGATGTGCTCGGTACCCAGACGCTGGTAAAAGCCGCCACAGATTCTGGAATTCGCAGATTAATTTTCCTTAGCCATATAGGCGCAGATCAAGCCTCAGCGTATCCGGTGTTGCGCGCCAAAGGCCTGGCAGAGGTTGCGATAAATCGCAGTCCGTTGAATTTCACCATTCTACGCAGCGCGGCTGCCTTTGGGCCGGGCGACCAATTCTCCAGCTCTCTGGCAAGGTTATTAAAGCTTGCGCCTGGCTTCTTCATCGCACCGGAAGCTGGTGGGACGATGTTACAACCGGTCTGGGGAAATGACCTGGCCGCCTGCATCACCTGGCTGGTAGAAGAAGAGCGATATGACCGGCAGACTATTTCTGTAGGTGGCGGGGAGTACTTGACCTTCAAGCAAATTGCAGAAACCATCTGTGAAACGCTCGGGATTCGACGGCGACTGGTATCCATGAATCCGGTCCGCCTGAGAAACCTGGCGGTTTATATGGAGAATACATTCCCGAAGTTCCCGGTTTCCATTTTTTGGGTAGACTATCTGGCGGTTGATCGAACCTGTGCGATTGATTCGATGCCCCGGCAATTTGGCATCCTGCCGGCCCGCTTTGGTCAACAATTGGATTATCTGAAAAATGATTTAAGGTATCACCGATGAAAAGGAAAGTGGAGTGAGCCGTAAACCAGCCTTTTGTGTCCATGGGCATTTCTACCAACCCCCGCGGGAGGATCCATTAACTGGAGAAATTCCCATCGAAGCCGGGGCAGCACCGTACAGCAATTGGAACGAGAAGATCTTCCATGATTGTTATAAACCCAACGCGGAAGCTGGCAACTTTGAACGGATCAGTTTCAACATCGGCCCGACGCTGTTTCAGTGGTTGGAAAAATATGACCACCCAACCATGGCCAGGATCATAGAACAGGAGAATCGATGCTTTCTGCGCTACGGGGTGGGCAATGGCATGGCTCAGGCTTACAACCACACCATCCTGCCGCTGATGAACCGTAGGGATAAAGTCAGCCAAATCCGTTGGGGGATGGCGGATTTTAAAGCGAGGTTTGGTCACGCGCCAGCCGGGATGTGGCTGCCCGAAACCGGTGTAGATCTGGAAACCCTGGAAGTGTTAGCAGAAAATGGGATCCAATTCACTATCCTGGCGCCCTGGCAGGCGGACCAGTCTGGACTGGATGTGACACAACCATACCGGGTGGAATTGCCAGGTGAGCTAAGCATCACCGTATTTTTCTATGAGCAAGACTTAAGCACCCGAATCAGTTTTGACCCGAGTGCGACTGTTAATGCGGATTTGTTCAGCCGGGATTACCTGGCGCCAAAATTCATCTCTACGAATCACCATGATCAGCTTATCCTGACCGCTAGCGATGGGGAATTGTACGGGCATCATCAGCCCTTCCGCGAGAAGTTTCTAAATTTCCTGCTCTCACATAGTTTACAGGTCAATGGGATTGGGTGGACATTCCCGGGGTTGTGGCTAATGCAAAACCCGCCTGAGAAGACTATTAAAATTCGCGAGAACACCAGTTGGAGTTGTCATCACGGGGTGGTCCGTTGGAGTGGCAGTTGTTCATGCACCCCAAACAGCGCCTGGAAGAAACCATTCCGGGATGGGTTGATAAAGATTGCGGAAGAATTGGATGACCTTTACGAAAAATCCATGCAAGAATGGGTTGGTGGAGATGTTTGGGAGTGGCGCCACACCTATAGCCAGGTTTTACTTGGATTGTTGACCCCTGAACAATTCGTTCAGAGGCTGGGCAGGGGGATTGTGTCAGAGGATCTCAGCCAGAAAATTCAGTATTTGTTGCAATCCCAATACGAGCGGCAACGGATGTTCACTTCCTGTGGTTGGTTTTTTGAGGATTTTGACCGGATCGAACCCCGGAATAATGTGGCGTATTCAGCCCAGGCTGTCTGGCTGACCTTCCTGGCAACCGGAGTTAATATCGAGACCAAAGCCGAAGAATGGCTGAAGCCGGTTAAGAGCTGGCGTTCCGGGTTGGCTGCAGATGCGGTTTTCCGACATCATCTCCAACGCGCCCGGAATATCCAAAGTTTACAATCCCAGGATTAGATTTAGTCCTCGATCAGCTCCAACATCTTCTCAAGTTGGTAACCAGATTTGGGTGCCAGGTTGATTAATTTCACCGCAATCTCGTAGGCGGCGATCATACGTTCAACCACCTGAACCGAGGTCGCTTTTGGATCACTGGCAGCCTGGATAATAGCGACCGCCATCATCCACCACAAGAAATTATCCAAGCCTTCCTTATGAAACCAGATGGTGTTTTGGTAACGGTTGATCTTCAGGATCCGCTGGACTTCGATATCCGCCAACCAATGTTGGACAATGGTTGAAAGTGGTTTTTGCCCGACGGATTCAAACCAATTTTGTTCGGCCACCATTACCCGCAAAGCACCAATCATTTCATCTTTTTGCGATTCATCCAACCCCAGGGTATTCAGGGTCTCTTTGATGATCCGGAAGAATTGCCATTCATCCATCCAGGAAAGCGCTTGTTGGCTTGGATTGGTTTCATCCTCTGATTTGGCCAGATTGAAGAGAAACGGGAACAACAGCAGTGCATACCAGCGATGCGCATGTTCTTCCAATTTTGACAGGAAGAACTCACAGGCGCTCTGGAACAATCCACCCATCAGAGGGGTTTGGATCGTTAGCAAGGGTAATTGAAGGGCGCCATCCAAGGCTGCCCTGGTAGAAGCCGATAATGCAGGGATGGATATGATGCGGACGGTATGGTAAGCAATCCCTTCCAGTAAATTCTGGCTCTTGCGCTGGGCTTCTTCCAACAAGCCTTCTGGGAGGACGGGATTTTCCTGATCCAGTCGATTGAACATCAGGAAATTCAGATAACCCGGGTTGGCAATTTGGCGGAAGGGGGTCACAACCGGCTGAAGCAGTAATTCTTTCAAGGCCTCCTGGATGGAAGGAACTCCGCGACCATTCAGATATTGGTTCAAATGGGCGTATGAATTCCATTGGTCATCAGTGACCATCCGAAAATCCATAAAGACATGATATTCGTAAGCATTCAGGTGGATGAAGAAGCCTTTCTCCACCAATTCTGTGCTTGGACGGATATACTCCAGATGGGAGATGGCATCTCTATAAATCATGTATTGATCCGGAGCGGCATGAAGGTTCAAGCCTTCTGCCAGGCTGCACTGGATCATTTTTTTGCCATCGCCATCCTTAACCGGGAAACTGACTGAGGTTCGGATCCAGCCTTCGGTGGAACCAAACTTGTTATGGTACACCACCAATGCTCGTTCTGATCCCAGTCCGTTGGAAAATGCGAAAACATCTTCATTTACGTCGCCGTGTTGTGAGTTGAAGTCATACAGCAGGAAGTTGGAAACGCCGGCAAATAAGGCGCGACGGTGCAACAGGGGGAAGATTTCGCTCTGGTGACGTTCCACCAGCCAGGGATCCACATGTTCGTCCCAAAGGGCACGGCGGAATTCCATCCCATACTTTTCGCTGTAGCCTTCGACCTGGCCATGCCCGAACATCGGCAGACCGGGCAGGGTCGCCATCATAACACAGATGCCAAAGTATTTATCACCCTTGCCAAACTGATCGACCGCAGTGCGCTCATCCGGGTTGTTCATGAAATTGACATAGCGTTTGAGGATCTCGGGATCAAACTCAAGGGTGTTTTTCATTACAAAGCGATACTGGGCATTATCCTCGTTGCGCAGCAGATTCATGAAAGCCGAATTGTAAACCCGGTGCATACCCAGGGTACGAACAAAGTAGCCTTCCATCATCCAGAAAGCTTCGGCCAGCAGGAGGGTATCCGGGGCTTCGATGGCAGCCCGGTCAACCACCTCACGCCAGAATTCGATCGGCATGAGCGCGTCGAACTGTTCCTTGGTCAGTGCGTGTTCCGCCCGGCTGGGAATCGCGCCGCCTGAGCCGGGTTCGGGGAACCATAAACGCTGGACGTGGCGTTTGGCCAGTGTCATGGCGGCATCAAAGCGGATAATTGGGAAGTGCCGGGCTACATCCAGAATCGTCTGAATGATGGCTTCTCGCACCTGAGGATTGAGGTAATTGAGCTGGGCGGTGTCATTCCAGGGCATGGATGTACCATCGTTGCCATGGTAAATGTAGGTGGTATGCCCGGAACGATGATCGACGCGCTTAAAGACCACTGCGGCATCTGTGCGGGTGTAATAATGATCTTCTAGATAGATCCCAACCCGGTCATCTGATGAAAGGTTGGGACCATTAAAAGAGTAAGCAGGGTACGGGCTGTAATCCAGGGATAGGAACCAATCCGGATGGTCCACCACCCAGGAGGAATCGACACCCATATGGTTGGGCACCATATCCGAGGCCAGGCGAATGCCGCGTTGCCAGGCTCGATCCCGCAGATTACGATAAGCATCTTCACCGCCCAGTTCCCAGGCGATCTGATAACCTGCCAGGGAGTACGCGGAGGAAATTGCATCCGGGTTACCGCAAAGCTGCTTAATGCGAGCTGAGGCCTTGCTGCGCTCCCACAGACCAATGAGCCAGAGGCCAGTGAAACCCCAATGCGCCAGTTGGTTAAGCTCCTCATCGGGGATTTCATCCAAGCGGCTAATCTTGCGTTGGTATTTCTTGCTCAGTTGATCCAACCAGACAAAGGTGTTTTTAGCCATCAACACCAGGCGGGGCATCCATTCGCGATCTTCACTGAAGCGTTCAGGTTCAGCCTCTCCGGCAGTTGTCCCGGCACCAAAAACTGGTATTTCGACTGGACCGGGACCGCCACCGGCAAAGATGGGTTTGTTTTCTTCTTTGATGAAATCCAAACTACTCAATAATCGGTAGAGGTAACGACCCAGTTGTTCGCTCCAACGTGTGCGCACATACTCCAGTTGGTCTTCAAGGGAATAGGGGTGGGCAATGGCGGGAGCCCTCAGCAAATCGACTAAATTCTGGTGGTCTGGACCGAATTTAGGCTGGGATTCAAAAAACGCATAGAGATGTTTAAGAATTGGAATATAAATCGTTTCGGTTTGTAAATTGCCGTCATCGAATAATTCAACATATTTGGACTGGGCTGGATTCTTGTTGGCAACCCAAAGCATCAGCATTTCTTCGAGTGCATCTAAACGATTTGGCACGCCATTGGTTTCGCCATCCAGGTATTCAGTAAGGGTTAGTTCATGGCGATAAACAGCAACCGGAGGAAAATCGGAGACAAATTGGAATAAAGCACGATCGATATCCTCCACATCCAGTCTTTCTTCCAACCAAGCCATGGCCGCTTCCATCACTTGGGGATTCTTCTGACGACGATATAATTCAATCACCAGGTGCAGGATTTCATCCAGTAATCCCATGGCGTTGACTTCTCCGGCCTTGATACCTTGCTCCGGAAAGCGAAGAAGGTCACGTTTTGAATTCATTTGTTGGGCAAACAAACGTGCTGCATGGAAGTTAGCAAAGATCACATTTCCATTAAAAGAGAAAATGGATTGATCGAACTGAAATCGATCGCGTGACTGGCGGGAAACATGAAATTCTTTCATTGATGCACCTTCTCCCCAATCAGATATTGAATTCATTATACACCAGCGCCGAAAAGGCGAAATGCTCACCCCGAGTATTCTCAACCTGAACCGGATGAATCGCTAAGCCTTGACCGGTAAGTTCACCAAGGATTGTTTGGGCGCGCTGCAAGGGCCAACGGAACAAGCGCGCCACCTGGGCTGCAGTAGCGGCGCCAATGGATTCGAGGTAACGTAACGCCAGTGACTGGCAGGCCTGGAATTCACTGACCATGCCGGCTTCTGCGATCAAGTGCGGAAAATGACGGCTGGTCAGGTCGTAAATAAAGGCGTATTTCCAGGCGCCTGCCTGACTGATGCCAACTGGTTGAATTTTAAACTCCATTTGTAGAGTGGAAATGGCTTTATTAAAGCGGCCGTCGCTTTCCAGACTGGTCATATGAGCTGCCCGGCGCAAATCCAGTGTATCCAGCGGGCCTTTCTCCAGCAAGGCTTCATAGACAGATTTGGCTTCGGCAGACAGTTGGCCGGCAGCATATTGTTCCAAGTAGTCTTCCTCAGGAGAACCATAATTGGGGGAGAGGGCATAAAACCACGGTAAACATTCCAGGGAGATCATCGCATTTCGATTGGAAATCACCCGGCCGTAATACCACAAGCGTTTACCGAGGGATTTATCCTTCCAATCCCAGGTGATATGTCCAGGATCATCGTGTTCATCGGGAACCGGGCGATCCCCGGCAACCGCAGTCCATAAGCTGGGCAAGACAACCCCTTTGTTGGGCCAGAAGAAGACAAAACCACGTTGATTGACAAAGTTGACCGCCTGGTTTAAGTCCCGTAGTTTGAGAGCAGGCAGAATGTGAAAGGTTTGCGAGCGGTAGATGTTGAGGGTAGAAAGTGAAATTTGGTGAGTCATTTTTGCCAGTCCTAGTGTGACAATGATAAATTATACATCTTGCAAAGTGGGAAAAAACAGGTATGGTATAATTTTTCGTAGTTTTGCACTCTTTGGCGCATTTATTAAGGAGCACAATTTGGCTTTTAATCCATTTAGCTGGTTCATGGGTCTGTTTTCTCTGGATATTGGTATTGATCTAGGGACTGCAAACACATTGGTCAATGTGCGTGGTAAGGGGATTGTGTTGAATGAGCCATCATGGGTGACAATCGATAAAAGAACCCGCCGGCCTTTGGCCATTGGTGCTCAAGCCAAGGAAATGGTAGGAAGGACCCCAGCCAATGTGGTTGCGATCCGACCATTGCGGGATGGCGTAATCTCGGAGTTTGAAATCACCCAGGCGATGCTGGGATATTTTATTTACAAAGCCCACCAGCAATCCATCGTACCGATGCCCAGACCCCGGGTAGTCATCGGAATCCCCTCTGGTGCCACAGAAGTTGAAAAACGAGCTGTTTATGATGCTGCCATGGCAGCAGGTGCCCGGGAGACGTACCTGATCGAGGAGCCGAGGGCTGCGGCTTTGGGAGCAGGTTTGCCTGTATCCGAGGTGCGTGGCAGCATGGTAGTTGATATTGGTGGCGGTACCACCGAGGTGGCCATCATCTCGATGGGCGGTGTGGTTGTCAGCCGGTCGTTGAGAGTCGCTGGTGATGAATTGGACCAGGATATCATTACCTATATTCGCAATAAATATAACTTGTTCATTGGCGAACGGATGGCTGAGAACGTAAAAATGCAAATTGGCTCAGCCTATCCGCTACCGACCGAACGCACGATGGCTGTGCGAGGCCGGAATTTGGTGAGTGGTTTACCAGAATCGCTGGAAATTTCCTCGGTGGAAATTCGAGAAGCGATTTCCGGTTCGATTCAAGTGATTGTTGACACAATTAAAGATTCAATTGATGAAGCCCCGCCGGAGATTGTAGCGGACTTGATTGATTCAGGGGTTTGCCTGGCCGGTGGTGGTGCTCTATTGCACGGTTTGCCAGAACGATTATCCGACGAATTGCGCTTACGAGTTTGGGTTGCTGAAGACCCGATGACCTGTGTGGCACGCGGAGCCGGGATTGTGCTAACGGATTTGGATTTGTATGGTCCTTTGCTGGTGGGATTGGAGCGCACCAGCGGGAAGTGACCGAAAATTATGGGGCTGCGTTCCAGGTTAAACTTGCCAAAAAATGAACAATAAATTACCGCGATATTTTCAAGCTGCGGTTTTTGTGCTGATCGTCAGTGGGATCTTGATCTTGGCGATTAGCGGTTTTCTTAATCCAGCCATTCAGGCTGCTTCCAACCCTTTGATCACAGTTCAAACCTGGGTATCGACACGGTATCAGGCGATTTATGAGTTTTTTACCGTGCCGCGTGATGTTGCTTCCTTGCGCGAGCAAGTTTCCTCTTTGGAGCAAGAAAATAACCTGCTAAAAACTGAGAATATTGAATTGGAGCAATCTCTTCAGGAAGCGCGGGTGGGTTTGGAACTGTTGGGTTTTGCCCGTAATCGACCGGAGAACCAGTACGTGGCGGCGGCCGTCATTGGCCGGGATCCAAGCCCATTTCTGCATTACGTCATCATCAACCAGGGCTCTGATAATGGCCTGCGCTATGGTATGCCTGTTGTGACTCAGCAAGGTCTGGTTGGCAGAATTGATGCTGTGATTGGCGGAGCAGCCCGGGTTCAGTTGATCACTGATCCAGGTGCTACAGTAAATGTTAACCTGCAAAATGCCGGCGCAGATGGCGTGATCATTGGTTCTCTGACGGGTGACATCAACCTGGAAATGATTACGCAGGATGTAAATCTTCTCCCCGGGGATCTGGTTCTGACATCCGGGTTGGGTGGGACGTACCCGCAAGATATTGTGGTAGGGCAGGTTGTGACCATCCGAAAGCGTGAGACGGATCTGTTTCAGACTGCTTCCATCCAACCGGTGGTTGATTTTTCCAACTTGCAGGCTGTATTGGTCATCTTGAACTTCATCCCGGTGGATATCACACCATTACTTCCGGATACCAATCCGTAATTGTGGCCACTATTTTGGCAGTTCCTATCTTTTTGTTACTGGCGATTCTGCAAAGCTCGATTATCAGCCGGATCACCCTTTTACAGGGGAGTGCAGATCTTGTATTGCTGGTTTTAATTGCCTGGGCTTTGCAGGACCGGGTGAAGCATGCCTGGTTTTGGGCGGGTTTGGGCGGCGCTTTAATGAATTATCTCAGCGGTTTACCAGTACCAATCCTAGTAATCACCTACATGGTTATTATTATCGGGGTTCGCCTCGTCATCCGCAGAATCTGGCAAGTGCCATTATTAATGATGCTGGTTGGGACAACCATTGGTACTATCTTATTGCTGGGTGCCCAATACCTGACACGAGTGATCACCGGGGTTATGCTGCCCATTGGAGACAGCTTGAGTCTGGTGATCCTGCCCAGTGTTTTCCTTAATCTGTTATTCAGTATTCCTGTGTATACTCTCGTTACTGATCTCGCAAATTGGGTGTACCCTACAGAAAAGGAAACATGATGAGAGAAAACGAACCCTATCAGGGTCCTAATTTTCAAGCATGGCGGATATTAATTGTTGTTGCTGCAGTGCTGATCATTTTTGGATATTATGTATTTAAGCTGTTTGATTACCAAATAGTGCAGGGAGCTGATTATCTGGCCAGGGCTAATGACAATCGCACACTGGAAGTGAGCATCCCCACCCAGCGCGGGATTATTTATGACCGAAATGGATTTGTTTTAGCTCGAAATGTAGCCACCTACAATGTCACAGTGACACCGGCGAATTTACCGGAAGATGAAGGAGCACGCCAGAACATTTATCGTGAATTGGCTGAAGTGATCGGGATTACTGCCAGCTCTGGAAATACAGACGAAGAAACAGCCACTCTGTTTAAGGAATGCGATACGGATCTGGGAATTCTGCAAATTGTATTTATTGCAGAAACTAACTGGCCTTACCAGGCAACTGCGATCAAGTGTGGTGTAGACCAGACGACGGCGATGATTATCCGGCAAAGAGTTGAAGACTGGCCAGGGATTGGAGTGGAAATCGAAACAGTTCGGGATTATCCAACCGGCTCGTTGACAGCAGAAATCATTGGCTTTCTCGGGCCAATCCCGGCCAATCGTGAAGAAGAATTTACGGCCTTAGGGTTTGTACCTGGTAGAGATAAAGTAGGTTATGCTGGGATCGAGGATTATTTGCAGGATACCCTGGCGGGATCGAATGGCTTGCGCGTTGTAGAAATTGATGTTGCAGGTCAGGAAATCCGAGATTTGGAACCACCACAAGAGGTGGTGCCAGGAAATAATGTCACCCTGACGATTGATACCCGGTTGCAACAGGTGGCGGAAGCTGCTTTGTTGGAGTCAATACAATACTGGAACAACCGAGATCCGGTGTTAGCGCTCTCCAGCGGGGTGGTGATTGCTATGGATCCGAAGACCGGGGAAATCCTGGCAATGGTATCCTACCCTTCGTATGAGAATAATCGGATGACCCGATTTATTCCAACCTATTACTATCAACAACTTCAAGCCGATCCGCATCTACCCTTGCTCAACAAGGCTATTTCTGGTGAATATCCGCCTGGATCCGTTTTCAAGATAGCGACGGCTGTAGGAATTCTAAATGAAGATGTTGTCACTCCAGAGTATCAAATTAAAGATCCCGGAGAAATTCAAATCCTGGAAAAATATTCTCAAAATGACCCCGGAAAAGTCCGCCGCTATGTTTGTTACGATGAAAATGGCCATGGCATGGTGGATTTTCTTAAGGGAGTGATGCTATCCTGCGACGTTTATTTTTATAAAGTTGGCGGCGGTTACGAAGACGAAGTTAAGAAAGGCCTGGGAATTTGGAGAATTGGAGAATACGCGCGAGCGTTGGGATATGGAACGGCTACCGGAGTGGAGCTCAACGGGGAGGCAAATGGTCTCATTCCGGATCCGACATACAAACGGCGAATCATTGGTGAGAGCTGGTCAACGGGTGATACATACATTGCCACCATTGGCCAGGGTTTGGTTGTTTCAACACCAATCCAAGTGCTGATGTCTTTTGTTACACTGGCAAACGACGGAAAGCTGTTAGTACCTCACTTGGTCAAACAAATACGCGATCCAGATGGAAATATTATTTATAATGCCGAGCCAGATGTACGTTGGGATATTACGGTTGATCCGGTAATCACGCTTTATGATGAGAACAGTTTTGCAACCGAAGAAAAGATCACGGTTGAACCATGGGTCGTCCAAAAAGTTAAGGAAGGCTTGCGTCTTGTGGTTACTGAAGGCACGTCCTCGGACTACTTTGAAGGGTTTGCCATTCCATCGGCAGGCAAGACGGGGACGGCTGAGTATTGTGATAATATTGCCCGCGAAAAGAATCGGTGCGAATTTGGCGCATGGCCAGCCCATGCCTGGTATGTAGGTTATGCTCCTTATGACAACCCGGAAATTGTGGTTGTGGCATTTGTCTACAACGGTAATGAAGGTTCCTCAGTGGCGGCCCCGATTGTCCGCAACGTTTTGGATGCTTATTTCCAATTCAAAGCCATGGATACAACTTCCGGAACAAGTGGCCAATAATAGAAAAATTTTGCTATAATAGCAAGATATTTGGCGACGAAGGATGAGCATGGAATTCGATCGGACATTATCCGTTCAAATCAAGGGCATCCGCGATGGTTTATTGGTAACCGTTGGCGATGGTGAATGGCCGGCTCTGCAAGAGATCCTACTCACCCAGATCGATGAAAAAGGTGCTTTTTTCCGAGGTGCCCGTTTAGCTTTGGATGTAGGAAATCACATTCTAAAAGCGGTCGAGATGGGTAATTTGCGGGACCAGCTATCGGAACGGGGCGTCATCTTATGGGCTGTGATCAGCAATTCACCCACCACTGAACAAACTGCCCAGGTCATGGGGTTGGCGACGCGGATTTTTACCCCAAAGCAGGAGCGGGTAACGCGCAACCAACAAGCGTTGAGTGACGGTGAGCAAGCGATGTTGGTTCACCGGACTTTAAGGTCTGGCAATAAAGTATCTTTCCAGGGTCATGTGGTTGTGTTGGGAGATGTGAACCCTGGGGCTGAGGTGGTGGCCTCTGGAAGTATCATCATCTGGGGCAAATTACGCGGCACAATCCATGCCGGTGCGGAAGGAGACGAGGCCGCCATGGTCTGTGCTTTGGATATGATGCCAATGCAATTGCGCATAGCTGATTTAATTTCCATTTCCCCTGTAAAAAAAGGTAAATCAAGTCCTGAAGTTGTTCGTATTATCAAAGGACAATTAATCGCAGAACCCTGGGATACAAGAGAGGGAGGCAAATGAGTGCTACGGTATTAACGATTTGCTCCGGGAAAGGTGGAGTCGGGAAAACGACAACCACTGCCAATGTGGCTGTGGCCCTGGCTTCCATGGGTAAAAAAGTAGTTTGTATTGATGGTGATATCGGTTTGAGGAACCTGGATGTGGTGCTTGGTTTGGAAAATCGAATTGTTTATGACCTGGTGGATGTAATTGAAGGGCGTTGCCGTTTACGGCAGGCGATGATCCGGGATAAACGCTTACCCGAGCTGTACTTAATTCCAGCTGCACAGACCCGAGATAAATCAGCGGTTTCTCCCAGCGACATGGTGCGATTGTGCGATGATCTGCGGCAGGATTGTGATTGGATCATCATAGATTCACCGGCAGGCATCGAACGTGGTTTTCGTAATGCGATAGCCCCGGCGGACAGTGTGCTCGTGGTCACTAATCCAGAGGTTTCTGCTGTTCGTGATGCCGACCGAATCATCGGCATCGTAGAAGCAGAGGAAAAAGGACCGGCGCGCCTGGTGATCAACCGTTTGAACCCCAACATGGTCAAGCGTGGTGACATGCTGAATGCGGAAGATGTCCTGGAATTGTTGGCAATTGAATTAATTGGGATCGTGCCTGAAGACGAAAATGTGATCATTAGCACCAACCGCGGCCAACCGATCGCCATGGATGGCAAGACCCGGGCAGGAACGGCGTTTCATAATATTGCCCGAAGGTTGCAAGGTGAGAAAGTTCCGTTTTTGGATTTGGAAGAAAAGGATGGCTTTTTCCATCGGATATCCCGCATCTTTAGACCAGGAGGGGATGCCTAAATGCCAGACTGGTTAGATCGACTGTTTGGGAAGGAACCCGCAAGCGCCAACCAGGCTAAGGAACGCTTGAAACTCGTTTTAATCAATGACCGAACCGACCTGTCTCCTCAGGAGTTGGAGATCATGAAAAATGAGTTGATCGAAGTGATTGCGCGTCATGTGGATATTGATCCGAACGCGGTTAACATCACCATGACGCAAGAAGGGCGTGAACAGAGGCTGGTTGCAGATATTCCAATCCGTCCCCCTAAACGACGGGGAGGAAGCAAGAAGTAAGGTCAACCATGAAACGTGAACTACTACGGCACTTTGATTACTGGCTGTTTGGTGCCGTGCTGATATTGACCATCTTTGGGATCGTCATGATTCGTTCGGCGGCTGCCGGAAACGAAGAGATTATTGCTTCGGTTGAACGGCAGATGATTTTTGCCGGGATGGCTGTTGGCGTAATCATTGTGATGACATTGGTGGACTATCGGACCTGGTCATCCCTTAACCGGATCATCTATCTGGTGGCAGTTGGCTTACTGGTGGTCATTTATGTGCTTGGCCAGGCGCGCTTTGGCGCCCAAAGGTGGCTGGAATTTGGCTTAATCCTGGTGCAACCAACCGAGGTGGCTAAGATTGCCATCATCCTGGTGCTGGCGGATTATTTTTCCAAGCGGCAAAACGCTCCACATGACTTGCGCTGGGTGATTGGGAGTTTTCTGCTGACGGCCGGCGTAGTTATCTGGATTGTACTGCAACCCAATCTGAGCAACTCAATCGTGATCTTTGTGATTTGGTTCGCAATGCTCTGGCTGGCGGGATTGCCATGGCAATATCTGCTGGTGTTTGCGGGTTTAAGCCTGGTTGGGGCGTTGGTAGCGTTTCCATTCCTTGAACCTTACCAACAACAGCGCATTTTGACCTTTTTCTATCCAGACCCAAACGCCAGGTACGGCAACTCATACAATGTCGATCAAGCCCTGATCGCGATTGGCTCGGGTGGGTTGTTCGGACAGGGTTATGGTCATGGTTCCCAGGTTCAATTACGGTTCTTGAAGGTACGCCATACTGATTACATCTTCAGCGCCATGGCAGAAGAATTCGGATTCATTGGAACTGTGATTGTGATTGCATTGTTGGTATTTGTGGTCATCCGTTGTTTGCGGGCTGCCCGCCTGGCACCGGATTTATTTGGAACGCTGATCGCCTATGGCTTTGCTGTATTGATTTTCTTCCAATCAGCAGTTAATATTGGGGTCAATTTAAAGGTCATCCCGGTTACAGGACTAACTTTGCCATTTATCAGTTATGGTGGAAGCTCTCTGGTTTCGCTGGCGCTTGGAATTGGCCTGGTGGAAAGCGTGATCTCGCGCCGTAAACCCTTGGAAGTGTAATGGAGAAATGATGATGGATCAGAATCGCCCAGTCCGTGTTCGCTTTGCCCCGTCCCCCACCGGTCACCTGCACCTGGGAGGCGCTCGAACTGCCTTGTATGATTACTTAATTGCCCAGCAAACAGGCGGACAATTTATCCTACGGATTGAAGATACGGATCAAAAGCGATTGGTACAAGGGGCAGAGGAAGAATTGATGGAGGGCTTGCGCTGGTTAGGCATACACTGGGATGAAGGCCCGGATGTAGGCGGTCCCTATGGGCCTTACCGACAATCAGAACGCAAGGCGATTTATCGGAAATATGCCCTGCAATTGATAGACCAAGACCAGGCCTTTTATTGCTTTTGCACGGCTGATCACCTGGAGCAGGTGCGCCAGGAGCAACAAAAGCGCAAAGAAAATCCTCACTATGATGGTACTTGCCGGCACCTGGATAAAGCCCAGGCAGCCGCACGGGTGGCTGCTGGCGAAAAGCACGTTATCCGGTTTAAAACCCCAAAAGAAGGCGCGACTACGGTGCACGACCTGTTGCGCGGACCCATCACTGTGGAAAACCGGATGGTGGATGATATGATCCTGGTGAAGTCTGATGGGTTGGCCCTGTATCACCTGGCAGCAATGGTGGATGATCACGAGATGAAGATCACCCACGTGATCCGCGGTTCAGAATGGCTTCCATCATTCACCTTACATAAAATGATTATCGATGCCTTTGGCTGGGAAGAACCGACCTGGGTGCACCTGTCCATTTTTCTCAAACCTAGCGGTAAGGGAAAGATGAGCAAGCGCGAGACAGCCGACCTAGTGAAAGATGGCTACTCAATCTTTGTGAGGGATCTGGAAGAACTGGGCTATCTACCAGAAGCCGTGGTTAATTGGATTTCCTTAATGGGCTGGAGCTATGACGACCACACAGAATTTTTCAGCCTGGCTGAGCTGGTGCCGATGTTCAGCCTGGAACGGTTAAATCCTGCGCCAGCTGCCATTAATTTCACAAAATTCGATTATTTTAATGGACTGCACATCCGTTCACTTTCCCCAGAGGATTTGGCGGGGCGCGTTAGACCTTTCTTTGTCAAAGCCGGCCTTGAAGTGAATGAGCAGAAGCTGCAGAAAATTGCACCAATCATCCAGGAACGGATTGGTACTCTGGATGAAGCTGTTGAAATGGCAGGATTTTTCTTCCGGGAAAAAGTTTCACCGGAAGCAGCAGAACTGGTGGCAAAGGGTCTGACAGCTACCCAATCTCTGGAGATTGCTCGGAAATGCCTTGAAATCGTGAATCTGGCCGATGAAATCAGCCACGAAAAAATTGAAGCACCGTTGCGGGATTATGTAGAACAAACTGATTTTTCAGCCGGGCAGGTTTTTGGAATTCTACGGGTAGCTGTGACAGGACAAAAGGTCAGCCCTCCCCTCTTTGAATCCATGGAGATTATTGGACTGAATGTGGTAAAAATCCGGATTGAGCAGGCGATTGAAATGTTGGAAAAACTGACCTCTCCATAAGAATGGTTGTCAACAGCGGTTTCCAACTCGATAAACCTCATAGTTGATCCCAGAATGGCAGCCTGGGATATCCCAATTTTATTGAAACTGTTGTATGGACGAGAAAATCTGGATTTGTTTATAACTGCTTGAACCCGGTAACTATTGACATACATGCGCACCTGATGTAAAATCTTGGCTACCGTCCAAAGGGGCCTGTAGCGCAGTTGGGAGCGCGCCTCAATCGCACTGAGGAGGCCAGGGGTTCGAATCCCCTCAGGTCCACTGAGAGCCTTTCAGACCCCAACAGGACAAAAGGCTGCAAACAATCGAAAATGGGCCCATAGCGCAGTTGGGAGCGCGTCTCAATGGCATTGAGAAGGCCGAGGGTTCGAATCCCTCTGGGTCCACTACATTGGAGCGGTATGCGGCGCAGGCTTCAGACCGCTCTTTTGATAAGATACAAGCTGTAACCGGAGTAGTAGGTCATCCGTCAGCGAGTCGGGAGAGTGAGGTGGAAGCCCGGCAGGGTGGTTTCGGACACCCAATTGAGACTGAACTCGCCGGGGCTGGAAACAGCAGGCTGCACGGGTGAACACCAGTAACCCGGGCCGGGTTAGCCCGATATAGCAATCCAAAGCGGTCAGTGTGTGCGTCACCTGACAAGCAGGGTGGTACCGCGGAGAATTCCTTCGTCCCTGTTGGGCGAAGGATCTATTTTTTTAATCGACGGAAATTTTAAAAACAACCGTCGGAGGACAGAGGAGAAAAAATGGCAGAAACATCGATCTACAATCCGGGTGAAATTGAAACCAAATGGCAGGAACGCTGGGAACGCGATGGCCTGTATCATGCGGATATTGACCCGACCAAACCCAAACACTACGCGCTGACGATGCTCCCCTATCCTTCTGGCGATCTCCACATCGGCCACTGGTATGCCATGGCGCCATCCGACGCTCGGGCGCGCTACATGCGCATGCAAGGTTATAATGTTATGTTCCCAATGGGGTTTGACGCCTTTGGCCTGCCAGCCGAAAACGCCGCCATCAAGCGCAACATCCACCCCAAAGTGTGGACATTTAAAAATATTGCCAACATGCGCAAACAACTCCGCAAGATGGGCACCATGATCGATTGGCGGCGCGAAGCTGTTTCTGCGGATGAGTCTTACTATCGTTGGACGCAGTGGTTTTTTGTGCGCCTATACAAGGCCGGGTTGGCCTACCATAAGATGTCCCCAGTGGACTGGTGCCCGAATTGCAATACCACCCTGGCTCGTGAGCAGGTGTGGGGAGATGATCGGCATTGTGAACGCTGTGGAACTCCGGTGATTAAGAAAAATCTGGATCAATGGTTCTTCAGAACCACAAAATATGCTGACGAATTGTTGAAGTATGAGGAAATTGATTGGCCGGAACGCGTTCGTACTCTACAGACCAACTGGATCGGACGCTCCGAAGGCGCCTCGGTCATCTTCCGCACAGAAGCGGGCGACCCGCTGGAGGTGTTTACCACCCGGCCGGATACATTGTGGGGGGTAACCTTCATGGTGCTGGCGCCAGAACACCCACTGGTAGCAAAAGTTACCAATTCGACGCAGAAGGCTGAAGTTGATCTTTATATCCAGCAAGCAGTGCGTCAGACGGATGTGCAACGTGAAGCGACAGATAAAGAGAAGTCCGGTGTCTTCACTGGTGGCTTTGCCATTAATCCATTAAATGATGAACGAATTCCGATCTGGACTGCCGACTATGTACTGATGACCTATGGCACTGGTGCGATCATGGCTGTGCCAGCACACGACCAGCGTGACTTTGAATTTGCCCGGAAATTTGGATTGCCTGTGCGGGTGGTCATCCAACCGGAAGATGCCGCGCCATTAGATGGCGACAGCATGCCAGAATCGGTGCCAGCCAAGGGGCGGATGGTCAATTCTGGTGAGTTGTCCGGCACTCCCGGCGATGAAGCCTTTGAAAAAGCTCTTCAACAAGTAGAACGCAAAGGTGTGGGAAAAAGGGCAGTGAATTACCGGCTACGCGACTGGCTAATTTCGCGCCAGCGCTACTGGGGCGCACCGATCCCGATGATCCATTGCCCGCATTGCGGTGTGCTACCCGTTCCGGAGGACCAATTACCAATCACTTTGCCGGAAGATGTAGAGTGGAAACCAACTGGTGAAAGCCCATTGAAACTGCACCCGACCTGGCGCTTTGTCACCTGTCCGGTATGTGGCGGCGCAGCAGAGCGGGATACCGACACCATGGATACCTTCATGTGCTCGTCCTGGTATCACTTACGCTATTTAAGCCCGTGGTACAACGAAGGTCCATTCGACCCAGCACAATACAATTACTGGATGCCCGTGGACACCTATACCGGTGGGATTGAACATGCTAACATGCACCTAATCTACACCCGTTTCTTCCACAAAGCCTGCCGGGATATGGGAATCACCGAAGGACACGAACCGATGTTGCAGTTGCGCAATCAGGGGATTGTTCTGGGTGAGGATTCGGAAAAGATGTCCAAGAGCCGAGGAAATGTAGTTGCGCCTGACGAATTGGTCAAGGCGTATGGAACCGATGTTGTGCGAGCATACCTGATGTTCTTTGCTCGCTGGGATATGGGCGCTCCATGGTCTAGCAGCGGGATTGACGGGGTTCAACGTTGGCTAAGGCGGGTGTGGGCTGCCTTCCTGGAACCGGGGAGAATGATTGAGCAAAATGATGCTTCAATCAAGGCACTGCGCCGAAAAGTCCACCAAGCTTTGAAATCTGTTAGCCGGGATTATGAACGCTTTGAGTTCAATACCATTGTCTCGGCCTTGATGGAGTTAATGAACGATCTAATGAGATTAAAAAGCCAGGGTGCTTGGGGAAGCCAGGCCTGGAAGGAAACCACTGAAATTTATTTGAAGATGCTAGCGCCCATCTGCCCGCATATCAGCGAAGAAATCTGGCAGAAGATTGGCAAGCCGTATTCGATCCATCAACAAACTTGGCCGGTGGTGGATGAAGAAGCAGCCAAGGACGAAGAAATCACCCTGGTGCTTCAGATCAACGGCAAGGTACGAGATCGGATCACGATGCCGGCAAACCTGAATGCGGATGCAGCCAAGGCGGCAGCGCTGGCGAACGCAACGGTGCAACGGCACCTGGCCGGCCAAGAACCCCGCCAGGTGATCTACGTGCCGGGAAGGTTGGTCAATATTGTTGTGTGAGGTGGAATATGCGTTTTGAAGAGATGAACTGGATGGATGTGGAAGCTTACCTGAAGCAGGATGACCGCCTGATCTTGGTGCTGGGGGCGACGGAAGAGCATGGTTTCTTGAGCCTGCTGACGGATATCAAGATTCCACAAGCCCTGGCGGATGCTGCCAGTCAACAAACCGGGGTGCTAGTAGCGCCTGCTCTAAATTTTGGCGTCTCGCCGAGTTTTTTGGCCTTCCCGGGAACCATCAGCCTGCGGGTATCCACATTCCTGGATGCAGTGGAGGATATTCTTCGATCGGTCTATGGATATGGTTTCCGCAAGATTGTCATCCTAAACGGCCACGGCGGCAATGAACCTGCCCGGCAACGGATCGTGGAGCTGGCCAATCAACTTACCGAATTGCGGGTGAAGTGGTATTCTTGGTGGACAGCGGAGTGTATTACGCAAATTTCTGCCAAGTATGGCTTACCGAACAACCACGCCAATTGGGAGGAGGCATTTCGCTTCACTCGGGTGGCGGAGTTACCTGAGGGTGTGAAGCCACAAGTGGTGATTAATGAAACCTTGAGCGCCCGGGCTGAACGCGAAGCGATTGGAGATGGTGTGTTCGGCGGTCCGTACACCGCTCCGGATGAAGTGATGGACGAAATGTTCATTGCCAATCTTAAAGATATCCTTGAGATGTTAAAATTCGAAAAATAAACTACAGGATTTCGGCGGATCACCCGCCGAATTCTTGTTTATAATGGTTATTATTCACAACACGGAGGGGAAATGGCAGGTGCTGTTAGCAGTGTCCTTACCTATCTGGCAGATGTAATTCTCACCTCGTTTCTGCAATTGTTTGTACTGATGGGACCTGGTCTGATCCTGGCTTTCTTAATGCATCTGGTAGCCGGAAGTTTGGACCGCCTGGCAACCCGAGCCATCGGCTGGAAGGTGTATTCCACCTTGTTTTCCTTCCTGGGGACAATTGTGCATGAAATTGGGCACGCCTTTTTTAATATAATTTTTGGTCATAAAATCCTGAAAATCAAATTGACCAATCGGGATCCAAGCCTGGGTGAAACGGCGCATGTGGCATACGCCTACAATCCACACAACATATACCAGCGTATCGGGGTTTTCTTCTCCGCCATTGGCCCAATATTATTTGGGACGATGGCGATTTATTTGTTGGCGCTGCTATTACTAGGGCCAGATGAATTTGCACCTCTGCAAAATGTACAAACATCTGCGCAGGTTTTTGGTTCTGTCAAAGGTGTATTGTTGTTGCTCACCGGTATCCTTGGGGGAGCTTTGGATTCAATTGCGAACTTTTTTACTTCAGCCAACCTGAGTAATTGGAGGCTCTGGATCTTCCTTTACCTGGCATTCTCCATTGGCAGCAACATTTCCCTTTCTCCAGCAGATCTGAAAGGAGCAGCCCTTGGATTTCTAACTCTAGTGACGATAGTACTCTTATTGAACCTGGTCACCTTGTGGATGGGTAATTTTGTCACACGGGGAGTTCAATTCATCAGCCAATTTAATGGCGTGTTCTATGCGGTGATGCTAATTGCTTTGCTTCTGTGCCTTTTGGGGGTAGTCATTATGCTGTTGATCTTGGTTTTTCGCCGGGCTATCGGACGCTGATAACGAAGTTTGACAGATTGGCTGGCTTGAAGGAAAATTAAGGCGATGAACCTTGATATTCGTTTAATGTTGCAGGCTAAACGAGCCTGGCTGTCATTAGCAATTACCATAATGTCTGGCTTGGCTGGTGGGATCTTGATTGTCCTGCAAGCCTGGCTTCTCAGTCGGGTGATAGCCAGGGTCCATCTGTCTGGTTGGGACCTGCATAAGGCTAATTGGACATTAACAATTTTTCTGCTGGTGCTGGCCGGTCGTTTCCTGTTTATCTGGTTGGGGGAAGCTGCAGCCGGAAATATCTCGGTGACCATCAAGAGATTTTTGCGACAGAGCATTCTGGAAAAAATCGACCGTCTGGGTCCGGTCAATTTTACAGGCGAGCGAAGTGGAGAGATCACAGCTTTATTGGTTCAAGGCTTGGATGCCCTGGATGGTTATTTCAACCAATTCCTGCCGCAAATATCCCTGGCTGCCCTTGTCCCAATCTGCATCCTGTGGGCAGTTTTTCCACTCGATTGGATTAGTGGGTTGGTTTTACTATTAACAGCCCCGCTTCTTCCCATCTTCATGATCTTAATTGGTGGAGCGGCCGAGAAGTTGACCCAAAAACAATGGGGAGCTCTCAGCCGGATGAGTGCGCATTTTTTGGAAACTTTGCAAGGCCTGGCGACGCTCAAGGCTTTGAATCAAGCCCAGGCAGCCAGTGAAAAAGTCCAATTGGTGAGTGAGCAATATCGTCGGACAACCTTGCAAGTTTTACGGGTGACCTTTCTCTCCTCACTGGCGCTGGAGCTAGTTTCCACACTTTCCATAGCCTTGGTGGCAGTCCAGATTGGTCTACGCCTGTTGAATGGTGATATGCAATTAGAACAGGCACTGTTCATCCTGGTGGTTGCACCGGATTTCTACCTGCCACTGAGGCAACTAGGTTTAAGGTTTCACACGGCGACAGCGGGGGTTTCGGCTGCCCGCAGGATCTTTGAGTTACTGGATACTCAAGAGCCAGAAATTGGAAAAGTTGACCAAAGGGAAAAGCCCTGGGTCTGGGGAGACCCTCCAGAAATAGAATTCATTGAGATTTCAGCCTCATATCCGGATCGTAATGAAGAAGCTCTATCCGGAATTAATTTACAAATGAAGGCTGGATCTGTGACTGCATTGGTTGGGCGCAGCGGGGCTGGAAAAAGTACACTGGCCAATTTGCTGCTGGGATTTCTGCAACCTAAAGCCGGTCAGATTCTCGTGGATGGAATGGCAATCAATCACATACCGTTATCGGATTGGCGAAAAGGAATCGCCTGGGTTAGCCAAACCCCAACCTTGTTTCATGGCAGCATTGCAGACAATCTCAGGATTAATGTAAGAGATTGCTCCGAGCACCAGCTCTGGCAAATTTTAGAATTAGGCGGTCTGGCAAAGTGGGTGAAAACCCTGTCGCTCGGACTGAAAACCCAGGTAGGTGAAAATGGGCTGAAGCTGAGCAGTGGGCAAAGGCAGCGGCTGGCGCTATGCCGGGCAATCCTGCAAAAGCCCAGGCTGGTTATACTTGACGAACCGACCGCCCATTTGGATGTGGTTGGAGAAGATGATCTTTTAGAAGCCATTCGCCTTGCCTGCCAGTGTCGAACTGTGCTGCTGATCGCCCACCGGTTACCCACCTTGAAACTGGCGGATCAGGTGGTGGTATTGGAAGGTGGTCGGATCGTCGAAGCTGGAACACCGGATCAACTGATCCGTGCTACCGGCCATTTACAAAAAATGATGCAAGTTTATACAGGCGGGGTGGGATGAAAACGATCCTGCGTCTGCTGTTTTTCCTCAAACCATTCACACAAATGGTGCTGATTTCCATTGTGACAGGAACAGTAACCATCATATGTGGGATCGGATTACTGGGAGCATCGGCATATTTACTCTCGATGGCAGCCTTGCAACCATCCATCTCAGTTTTGCAGGTATCGATTGTCGGTGTGCGTTTCTTCGGCCTGAGCCGGGGAATATTTCGTTACCTCGAACGATTGAGCTCGCATACCGTCAACCTACAGGTATTGAGTTTGTTGCGGGTCTGGTTTTACCGGGCATTGGAACCACTGGCGCCGGCACGTTTACTGGAATTCAGCAGCGGTGATGTGCTGGCGCGGGCAGTGGGGGATATCGAAACCCTGGAAAATTTCTATGTGCGGGTGTTTGCCCCAGTGGTTACTGCGATTGTTATTACCATCGGCATGGGATTTTTCATTGGTGTTTACGATCCAAGCCTGGGGTGGGTTCTGGTTCTCGGACTGCTAACTGGCGAATTGGTTTTACCTGTTGGACATCTATTGATTTCAAAACCTATTGGAAGGAAGTGGATCGAAAGTCGAGCTCGATTAAGCAGCCAAATGGTGGAGTTCACTCAGGGATTAGGTGAATTGACCATTCTTAACGTAGAGCAACAAAAGTTAAATCAGATCCTCAGGATTGGGGATGAAATGGGAAAAACGCAAATCCAACTGAGCCGGTGGAGCGGAATGGTAAATGGTTTATTGGTGATGGTGAATGGACTGACGATCTGGGTCATGTTGAGAATTGCAATTCCGATGGTCCAGAACGGGGATTTGGATGGGGTCAGTCTAGCCGTGCTGATTTTATCTTCCATTGCCTCATTTGAAGTCACTGCCCCGTTAATCACAGCATCCGGATTGATGGAAGCCAGCTTGAGGGCGGCCCAGCGGTTGTTTAAACTGGTGGATGTCCAGCCAGCCGTGGTTGAGGCAACGCAACCCCAAGCAATACCTCAAGACTCTCAACTTGATATCAGAAACGTCTGCTTTGCTTATACTATGGATGAAGAGTCAGCCTTAAATGATTTTTCACTGAAATTGAAGGCAGGTCAACGTATAGCAATTGTGGGAGAAAGCGGAGCGGGAAAAACAACTCTGATCAACTTGTTGTTGCGTTTCTGGCAGAAGGATTCCGGCCAAATCATGTTGGGTGGCGTTGAAATTGAAGACATGAAACTTGAGGATGTGCGCTCAAGGTTCAGCTTGATTTCGAGCACTGGCTGGGTTTTTAAAGGGAGTATCTTTCAAAACTTGCGCATAGCCAAGAATTTCTGTACAGTGGATGAATGCTGGAAAGCAATTGGCCGTGCAGGGCTGAGCGAGTGGGTGAAAGGCTTGCCTAATGGATTGGAAACGATGATCGGTGAACGTGGAATGAATATCAGCGGGGGGGAACGTCAACGTTTGATGGTAGCCCGGGCAGTCTTGCAGGATGCGCCGATCGTGTTGCTGGATGAACCAACCAGCGGCCTAGATGCACTTTCCGAACAGGTCGTGCTTCGGACATTATTCGAAATCACCCAAAACAAAAGCAGCATATGGATCATGCATCGCATGATGGGATTGGAGAAAATGGATGAAATCATCGTTTTGAGTGAAGGGCGAGTTGTGGAACGAGGATCATATGAAACCTTGATGGAAAAGCAAGGCCAATTCTGGAAAATGATTAAGCTCCAGCAGGAGGTGTTGGTAGAGCACTAGGAACTTTCTCTGGAACCCGGCGTCTTAAGGGTGGATTTCTTCAGCATTCAACGGAGGTTGAAATGAAAAAAGCGCCGAAACTTATTCTTCTCCTTATTTTTCTTACAAGTATTCTTTTTCAGGCAGATAATGTCCAAGCAGATGGCATCATCATCCCGGTACCGCCAATTTGTCCAGCTTCGGGTTGTTTACTCCCTCCGTTTCCGATGCAGCAATTGGAAATTAGATACCATCATGTTAAGGTAATGATTGAAAATCAACTGGTCACCACACGGGTGGATCAAGTGTTTTTCAATCCAAACGATTACACCATCGAAGGCACCTATGTTTTCCCGTTGCCTCCAGACGCCGTCGTCAGCCAGTTTGTGTTATGGGTGGACGGGAAGCCAGTGGAAGGCAAGGTGCTGGATGCCGATGAGGCACGCCAAATTTATGAAGAGAGCGTACGAAAAATGGCAGACCCAGCCTTGCTGGAATATGTTGGTCGAGGAGCAGTTCAGGCCAGCATTTATCCGATCCCGCCCCAGGGGGAACGAAGGATTGAACTGGAGTATCAACAGGTGCTGACCTCGGAGAACGGCCTGGTGCGCTATCAATACCCACTCAATACAGAAAAGTTTTCGGCCACTCCATTGGAATCAGTAACCGTTGATGTCAGCATCCAGGCCAACCTACCGATCCGGGCAGTCTATTCACCTTCCCATCCGGTTGAAGTACAGAGAAGAGACGATAGAAATGTACTGGCAACCTATGAGGCTGTCAACAGCAAACCAGATACAGATTTTGTCTTATTTTATTCGATTGGAGAGAATCAAGCTTTTCACTTAATGAGCTTCATGGAACCGCAGGATGCAAGCGATCCTGGTGGATATTTCTTGATGCTGTTAGCGCCAGAAATTGGCGGTCTTCATGAAGTTGTGGCCAAGGATGTGGTATTAATTCTGGATCGCTCAGGCAGCATGGAGGGTGAAAAGTTCCAGCAAGCCCAGGCGGCGTTGACCTACATCTTGGAGCATTTGAATGTGGAAGATCGATTCTTCCTGATGGCTTTCAGTTCAGATACACAGGCCTTTTCTGAAAGACTGGCGTCGGTTAGCCAGGCCGATGAGGCGATCAATTGGATTAACCAGATGGGGGCGATGGGAAGCACGGAGATCGACCGAGCATTGATGGAAGTGGCCCGTGTGGTGGATGAGGAGAGGCCGACCTATTTGATCTTCTTGACCGATGGTTTACCCACCCGAGGGATCACCGATATTGACCAGATCCTGACCAATGTTAGCCAGGAAATGCCAGAGAACGTCCGGGTGTTCCCGTTTGGAGTAGGCTATGATGTCGATACATTCTTACTGGATTCTCTGGCACAAAATCAGCATGGGCTAAGCACATATGTTCAACCGGAAGAAGCGTTGGATGAGCGTTTATCCGCCTTCTATGAAAAAATCAGCACACCCGTATTGACGGACTTGATAATCGATTTTGGCGGATTGGATGTTTATGACGTCTTCCCAAATCCGTTGCCGGATTTGTTTGAGGGGAACCAGGTGATTGTGACTGGAAGATATCGTGAAGGAAAGACAGTAGAAATCAGCCTGAGAGGCGAAACAAATGGAGCTATGAAGCAGTACTTCTATCCGGCTCAACGATTTGCGGATGGAAAGCAGGGGTTGGACCAGAATTTCTCCAGCCTACCGCGCCTGTGGGCGACGCGAAAAATTGGTTCACTCTTGAACCAGCTTCGCTTGAATGGGACGGACCAGGAAACCATCGATCAAATCGTCCGACTCAGCCTACGCTATGGAATTGTGACACCATACACCTCATACCTGGTCACAGAAGATATGCCAATGGGCGAAGAAGCTCAGCGGGAAGCCGCTCAGAATGCGTATAGCCATGCGCTGACACAACCAACGCAAGCCACTTTTGGGATGGATGCAGTACAAAAGGCAGCAGCGGGCGGTGCTATGTCCCAAGCAGAACAGCCGGCTGCGCCATCGGTTTCTGAAGGAAGGATCCTACGAACAGCAGGTGGTAAAACTTTTATATTGTTGGATGGCATCTGGATGGATACAACCTTCGATCCAAAAATCATGATCCCGATGCAGATTGAATTCATAAGCGATGCTTACTTTGAGTTGTCTGCTAATAATGAAAATCTGGCAGCTGCACTGGCTCTGGGTGAAAAGGTGATTGTGGTGCATCAAGGCCAGGCGATTCAGGTAATCTCACAGGGAAAAGAAGGGATTCAGGAAATAACTAAAGAACCTACCACCATTCCAACCGGACAGGTGCACCCTGTATCGGTGATCGAACCGATTGAAGCACCAATAAATCCCACCGAATGGATAACCGTAGGCGCTGGAGGATTAGGAATTGGACTAATCGTATTACTGGTTGTGATTGGATGGAAGAAAAAGCAAGGCAAGTAATTCCAGCGGAAAATTAAAAACCCCTTCCTGATGTTTACCCGAACTTCAGGATGGGTTCTTAGATATTATGGAACTTGTTTACGAGATCCATGGGAGATTGATTAAGAACCATTAAGCGTTTCTCGAATTTCCTCCTCCGAGATGGCACCGTGCCTGAAAAAAACCAATTCATCGGAAATGCAGCCGACCACAGTGGATGGTACACCCCCTGATACAGTGCCTCCATCCAGGATCAAGTCAATTCTTCCATCCATCTGAGTCAGGACATCTTGAACAGATAATGGATTGGATAGGCCAGAGAGGTTAGCAGAGGTGGTAGCTAATGGTCCGGCAACCCGCAGCAACTGGCGGGTGAATGGATGATCAGGCATACGCATCCCAATGGTTTCATTTGGCGAGAGGTTGACAGGAAGGAATGGTTGACGGGTTACGACCAGGGTTAGAGCGCCAGGCCAGAACCTGGCAGCCAACAAAGCAGCGGAAGCTGGGAAACTGGCACTAACCAGGTATACCTGATCCAGGTCACCGATTAAGACAGCTATTGCTTTGTTGAAGTCCCGGCCTTTGGCGGTAAAAAGATTTTCGATAGCAGTTTTTGAATCCAGGCGGGAGGCCAGACCGTAAACGGTATCCGTCGGAAAAGCCACGAGACCATCCCGGTTGAGGACCTCCAATGCTGTTGGTATGGCAAGAGGAGAATTGATTGGTAAAATGTGGGTTTTTTCCATTCTTCACTCCAAAAGCTGGATTTCCAACAGACGGGGATGCCCAGCCAGATCAGGCATGACCTGGATTTGGGCCCTAGGGAAAACCGACTTTGCCAGAGTCGTAGCAGTATCACCCTGGGAGCTTTCAATTTCAAGTAAGAGCAACCCATTTGGTTGGACTTGTTGCCTGGCCTGTACCAGTAAAGATGTAATCAGGTGTAATCCGTCCCGGCCGCCATCCAGAGCAGTCAGGGGTTCGTTTCGGGCAACTTCCAATTCAGACAGGATCTGGCTTGGAATATATGGTAGATTGGCGCAAATAAGATCGAAATGAAATGCAGTGATCGGCAGTAAGTTGGTTTGGATCAATTGAATGCGATCTGCCACTTGATGTTTTTGGAGGTTGGATTTTGCTACCTGCAGGGCTGAGAATGAGAGGTCAGAAGCAAGCACCTGGAAGACAGGATTGTTTAAAACCAAAGAGATGGCAATGCAACCTGACCCAGTTCCTACATCTGCAACCCAATGACCGCTTGGATGGGTAATTCCCCAGGCAAGGGCGCGTTCCACAAGCAGTTCGGTTTCTGGACGGGGGATTAAAACATCTGGTGTTACGCGAAATGATAATCCAAAGAATTCCTGGCATCCCAGAATGTATGGTAGGGGTTCTCCAGCCCGGTATCGCTCAAGAAACTCATTGGCAGAATGAAGATCTTGATCTGGGATACAGGAGTCTGGGTGAGCTAACAGCCACTCCCTCGGCTGATGGAGGGCTTGAGCGAGCAGAAGCTGCGCCTCCAGGTTGGGCGAAGAAGTGAGCGAGGAAAGCTGCCTGGCGGATTGTTTCAGCCAGGCAGAAACATTATTCTTCGTCATCCTCACTGGTTGGGCTAGACAGGCGTTCTGTTTCGTCCCGCTGAGAAAGCTCGTCGATGAAGACATCAATTTCACCGTCGAGAATGGCGGGCATGTTGAAACTGGATGTGTTAATCCGATGATCGGTGACCCGGGATTGGGGAAAGTTATAGGTGCGGATTTTCTCGGAGCGTTCACCCGTCCCGACTTGAGACCGGCGGGAAATTTCAAGCTCCGACTGGCGTTTCTCAAGTTCAATTTCATATAGCCGGGCGCGCAGGATGCTCATACCGCGCAGGCGATTTTGCAATTGAGATCGCTCATCCTGACAGGCAACAACGATCCCGCTTGGCAGGTGGGTGATGCGAATGGCGGTGGAGTTTTTCTGAACATTTTGTCCACCCGCTCCGGCGGAGCGAAAGACATCCACGCGAATGTCGGAATCTGGAATCTGGATATCGACATCTTCCACTTCCGCCAGGACCGCAACGGTCACTGTAGAGGTGTGAATGCGTCCCTGGGATTCTGTGGTTGGGACACGCTGGACGCGATGGACTCCTGATTCAAATTTCAAGCGAGAGTAAGCTCCACGCCCTTTTACCATGAAGATGATTTCCTTGAATCCGCCAACCCCAGTTTCGTTCTGGGAGATGATCTCGACCGACCAATTACGCTTCTCTGCATACCGGGAATAAATCCGAAAAAGATCTGCGGCAAACAGGCCGGCTTCATCTCCACCGGTACCAGCTCGAATTTCGACAATGACATTTTTATCATCGCGTGGATCTTTTGGTACGAGTAAAGATTTGAGCTTCTTTCCCAGTTCTTCATAGCGGGGGAGAAGTTCATCCAGCTCTGCTTGAGCCAAAAGGTGCATTTCTTCATCTTCACCAGCCAGAAATCCACGGGCTTCTTCGATGGATTTTTCAACCTGACGGAAGTCCCGACCGATTGTCACGATTTCTTCCAGATCTGAGCGTTCTTTTGCCAGTTCAGCAATGAGCTGGTAATCGATGGCGTTCTCTTCCATCAGGCGTGTGAGTTCATCGTATCTATTTTCAATTGAGGTAATTTTCTCTAACATCGGTTTTTTTATCCAGCTAGAAAGTATCAATCATTGACAAGCTAATGATTATACCAGACAATCCCTTGACCTTTGACGCCAACCAAGCTAAAATCCATCCGCATTCTTCCTTGGTTTTTTCAGGAAGGTTGACTTGCGTATTGGGTTGATTTGGATTGTTTGAATCACTAACGGACCGTCTGAACAGCGTTTTCCAGAATCTGCGCCGCCGAGGCAAGCTTTCGGCGGCTGATGTTGATTCTGCCATGCGCGAAGTTCGCATGGCTTTACTTGAAGCCGATGTTCATTTCTCTGTGGTAAAGGATTTCATCAACCGGGTGCGGGAACGGGCGGTTGGGCATGAGGTTTCCAAAGCACTCAATCCTGCCCAGCAAGTCATCAAGATCGTTCACGAAGAACTAATTGCCACTCTTGGCGAGCCGGACCGTTTGAACCTGAGCGGACCCCGACCACGAGTGATTATGCTAGTAGGTTTGCAAGGCTCTGGGAAAACAACCGCAGCAGCCAAGCTAGCGCGCTTGTTGCGCTCCCAGGGTGAGCGGGTACTACTGATGGCAGGCGACCCATACCGACCAGCGGCTGTGCAACAATTGCAGACACTCGGTGAAAAGGTTGGAGTACCTGTGTTTCATGAAGCGGGTATCAAACCGCCTGAATTGGCAGCCCGGGCTTATGACTCAGCTCAAAAGGGCGGTGTGACGGTCTTGATTATTGACACAGCAGGCCGCTCTCAATTGGATAATCAGTTAATGGATGAGCTGAAATCGATCCAAAAACGAGTGGCGTTGGTGGAAGTATTGCTGGTTGTGGATGCCATGGTTGGCCAGGAGGCGCTGCATATTGCGGAAGGTTTCCGAGATGCAGTTTCGTTAACCGGGTTGATCCTGACAAAAATGGATGGCGATGCCCGAGGCGGCGCGGCGATCTCGATCCGCAGCGTAACGGGTGTCCCGATCAAATTCCTAGGCGTTGGGGAAGGGGTGGAAGCCCTGGAAACCTATGACCCTGGGCGGCTGGCTTCGCGGATCCTGGGAATGGGCGATGTGATTGGCCTAATTGAGAAAGCTGAGTCCTCGATGGATCAGCAAAAAGCTCAGGAACAAGCCCAACGGATGATGAAAGGGCAATTTACCCTGGAAGATTTTGCCGATCAACTGCGCCAGATCAAGAAGATGGGGCCGTTTCACCAGATTCTGGAGATGTTGCCAGGTGAATTAGGCCAGGCAGCCCGTCAAGTCTCTCCACAAGATGCCGAGAAACAGTTAAAATATACGGAAGCGATCATCAATTCCATGACGCATGCTGAAAGGCGGGATCCGGACATTCTGAATGCAAGCCGGCGCCGGCGGATCGCTCGCGGATCAGGAACAGAGGTTCAGGATGTAAACCGGCTGTTAAAACAATTTCGCGATATGCAGCGGTTGTTTAAAACTATTCAAAAGACAGGCGGACGCGGAATGCCGCGGCTGTTTGGCTAAACTGCGGTTGACTTGTAACCAGTGGCGCTCCCTTCAGCGCTCCTCACTGGTTGCCGGAAAGATCTGGCAGATTTCTACTCTATGTTAAAAGATTTTGTAAGGAGATAGGTTTCACATGGTACGTATTCGTTTACGCCGCACAGGTCTGCGTCACCAAGCCAGCTATCGCATCATTGCTGCTGATAAAGAAGCTCCACGCGATGGCCGGTTTTTGGAAATTCTTGGTTTCTACAACCCGCGCACCAACCCAGGGACAATTGAAGTCAACGAAGAGCGTGTTTATGATTGGATGAGCAAGGGTGCCCAGCCGAGCGAATCGGTTGCCCAGCTGTTCAAAACCATTGGTCTGACTGACCGCTACGCTCGCTTTAAGGCTGGAGAAGCGCTGGACATTCTGCTGGCAGAAGCCAAAACTGCTGAAGCGACGCGCACAACCGCCCGACAATAAGAGAACTGATCCGAGACTGGTTTGAGATTTTCAAATCAGCGACAAAGGAGAGGCCGTGAAAGAACTGATCGAGTATATTGCCTGCTCTTTAGTCGATGATCCCAGCAAAGTTCAAGTGAAAACAGACCGCGGCACAGGCGGGAGTATTCATTTGGAATTGCGGGTGGCTAAAGACGATATGGGGAGGGTAATTGGCAAAGCCGGACGGGTTGCCAATGCCATGCGGGTTCTATTAAGGGTGGCTGCTGCCCGTGAAGGAAAGCAGGCGACTCTGGATGTGATTGAACCTCGATGATCCCTACGGAAACATTTCCTCACGATCAGAAAGAAGAACAACCAGCAGGCTCGCCCCTCCCGGGCGGGCCTGTCTTCTTGCTGGTTGGCAATCTGCGCCGGACGCATGGGGTGAAGGGTGATCTTTTGATGGATCTCACTACAGATTTTCCCGACCGTATCCGACCGCATAAGATTTTATTTGTGGGGGATGCGCACGAACCCTTACGGGTTCGTTCAGTGCGCAAAGCCAACACCCAATTAATTATTGGTTTTGAGGGATTCCCCACCTGTGAGGATGCCGCTCGCTTGCGTAATCAACCGGTGTACGTAAAGGCAAGTGAGTTGCCGAAACTGCCAGAAGGTGAATTTTATCATCACGAACTCATTGGGTTGAACGTGGTTACGGAAGATGGCCAAATCCTGGGAAAGCTGGCTGAAATCCTGGAAACTGGCGCTAATGAAGTGTACGTAGTTCAACGGGAGAATATGGAAGATTTGCTGCTTCCCGCCATTGAAAGCGTGATTCTGGAGATTTTACCGAAGCAGGGCGAGCTACGGGTTCGCCCACCAGATTGGGCGTAATTGAAGGGGAGTATGGAGCCGCAAGCATATTGGATCGCCTTTAGTCTGGTAAAGGGCATTGGAGCGGTACGTTTAAAGGGTTTGTTGAATGCATTCGGCAACCTGGAAAACGCCTGGAACGCCCGCCCCCAGGAATTACAGGAAGCCGGACTTCCAGAAAAAATAATCGAGAATTTGCAACGCATCCGCAAAGGTGTGGATTTGGATGCGTTGCTTTTTAATCTGGAGTCAAAAGGCATCCAGACCCTCACCTGGGAGGATGCAGCTTACCCGCGGCGGCTTAAGGAAATTGACCAACCGCCACCCGTCCTTTATGTGCGGGGAGATGTTTTGTTGGAAGATGAATGGGCAGTGGCAATTGTCGGTACCCGACGGATGACTGTCTATGGTCGACAGGTGACCGAAGAACTAGCGCGCTTTCTGGCTCAAAATAAGATCAGTGTTATTTCAGGATTGGCTTACGGGGTGGACGGGGTGGCCCATGAAGCAGCCATGAAAGCAGGCGGTCGGACTCTGGCGGTATTAGGTAGTGGAGTGGATGTGATATACCCACCGGAGCATCGTCGGTTGGCGGAGCAAATGATTCATCAAGGGGCGGTTATCAGCGATTATCCACCCGGTACACAACCGGAGAGCATGAATTTTCCACCACGTAACCGGATCATCTCTGGGATGAGCCTGGCAGTAGTAGTGGTGGAAGCCAGCGAAAAAAGCGGGGCACTGATTACGGCATCTTTCGCAGCTGATCAGGGACGGGATGTGTTTGCGGTGCCTGGAAATATCAATGCACCGCAGAGCAAGGGACCGAATATTTTGATTCAAAATGGAGCCAGGCCGCTCTTAAAACCCCAGGATGTACTGGAAGTATTGCACCTGGATATGGTACAGGAGCACCAGGCTTTGCAACGCGAACTGCCACTGGAACCGGGTGAAGCCATGCTGTTGCACGCATTGAGCACAGAGCCTCTTCATATAGATGAAATTCAGGCGGTTTCAGACTTGCCAATTCAACAGGTTTCAGCTACACTGGCACTCATGGAATTAAAAGGCATGGTACGCCAGGTAGGAGCTATGAATTATGTCCTGGCGCGTGAATCTCACGACGTTTACAGGACTGAGGATGATGAGTGAAAATGATTATGTCGTGATCATGGCAGGGGGAGGTGGAACCCGTCTTTGGCCCCTCTCTCGACAAACAAAGCCCAAGCAGATGCTACGCTTGCTAGGTGACCGCTCATTTTTTCAAATTGCGGTTGATCGATTGGATGGATTGGTCCCACCTGAACGGATCCTGGTAGTCACAACAGCCGATCAGGCAGACCAACTTCGAGAACAAACACCAGAGATCCCTTCAGAGAACTTTATCCTGGAACCAATGCCGCGGGGGACTGCCTCGGTGGTCGGGTTGGCTGCGGTTGCATTACAAAAGCGCTGTGCTGACGCTGGGATGATCGTTTTAACCGCAGATCATGTCATCAGTAACGTGGCCCGATTCCATCAATTGTTACAAGCTGGGATGGAAGTGGCGCGGAAGGATTTTCTAGTTACCCTGGGGGTGAAACCAGTTTACCCAGCCACTGGCTATGGTTATATTCAGCAAGGCGTTCTAGTGTGGCAGAGGCAGGAAATCCAAGCATACCGGGCAATCAAGTTCAAGGAAAAACCGGATCTTGAAACGGCGACATCCTTTTTATTGACCGGGGATCATTCCTGGAATTCCGGGATGTTTCTCTGGCGAGTGACGCGGATTTTGGATGAATTCAAACTGCAAATGCCTGATTTATTTTCCGTATTGATGAAGATTGAACAGGACTGGGGAACCCAAAATCAGGATGATACATTGCAGCAAATCTGGCCAACTATTCAACCACAAACCATTGATTTTGGCATCATGGAGAAAGCCGAGCAGGTTGCGGTAATCCCTGTTGAAGATCTTGGCTGGAATGATGTCGGGAGCTGGCAGTCCGTTTTTGAGATCTTGCCTACCAACGAAAATGGCAACATTTTCTTAGCAAAACAAGGTGTAGAAATTAATGCAGGCGGCAATTTGGTTGTGACTGAAAACGAAAGGCAATTGGTTGTGTTGATCGGTGTGGATGATTTGGTTGTGGTCGATACACCGGATGCGCTGCTGATCTGCCGGAAAGATGACGCCCAGATGGTGCGGATTGCAGTCAACCAACTACGACAAAATGGACACCTAGAATATTTATAGGAGCAAAAACCTTGGAAGCTTATTGTGTTAAATGCAAAGCAAAACGAGAAGTTCAAGAACCAGTTGCAGAGTACAACGCGGCCGGGGCGCCGGTCACTCGCGGCATTTGCCCGGTGTGTGGCACCAAATTATTCCGGATGGGGCGAACTGAAGCCCATGCAGGGATACCGCAGCCTGATCGCAGTGAGGCTGCCAGACGTTCTGGTAAATTGGTGATTGTCGAGTCGCCTGCCAAAGCCAAGACTGTAGGTCGGTTTCTTGGCAAAGGCTTTACTGTGAGAGCGTCAGTCGGCCACGTTAGGGACTTGTTGCGTTCAGAACTTTCGGTGGACGTGGATAACGGATTCACACCGAAATATCGTGTACCCAATGAGAAGCGGGTGGTGGTCAAGGAATTAAAAGAATTGGCCAAACATGCCGAGGAAATATTCCTGGCGACTGACCCGGACCGTGAAGGTGAAGCGATAGCCTGGCATCTGATAGAAGCTGCCCAGATTAATCCGAAGCTCTCTAAACGAGTGGTTTTTCATGAAATCACCCAACCAGCCATTGAGGAGGCTTTTTCTCATCCCCGTGATATTGATATGCACCTGGTGGATGCCCAACAAGCCCGGCGGGTATTGGACCGACTGGTGGGATATGGGATTTCACCTTTGTTATGGGAGAAGGTACGCAGCCGGCTCTCTGCTGGTCGGGTTCAATCGGTAGCTTTGCGCCTGATTGTGGAACGGGAACGTGAAATTGATGCATTTAATTCAGTGGAATACTGGTCAATTGGCGCGGAATTAAAACCGCATGGTGGAAAAGGCAGATATGTGGCCAGATTGGTCAAAGTGGATGAAGCTGACCCGGAATTGCCAAATCAACAAGTTGTGGATGAAATACTGGGTGAATTGGTTGACGTTGTTTATGAGATCACTCGGATCAAACGCAGCGAACGCCGTAAGAAACCAGCTGCCCCATTCATCACCAGCACCCTGCAGCAGGAAGCCAGCCGAAAACTGGGATACACAGCTCGCCGTACGATGGCATTAGCCCAGCAACTTTATGAAGGGTTGGATGTGGGAGAAGGCGGCACTACCGGCCTGATCAGCTACATGCGAACGGATTCGACCAATATCAGCGAATTGGCTTTAAGTGAAGTGCGCTCGTTCATTCTGACAACCTACGGCGGTGATTTTCTGCCAGCTGAACCGGTGAAATATACTACCCGGGCAGTGGGCGCTCAGGAAGCTCATGAAGCTATTCGCCCAACTTCCGTTATGCGAGCGCCTGCAGCGGTAAAACCTTTCTTGAGCAATGACCAGTTCAAGCTATACCAATTGATCTGGCAGCGGTTTGTAGCCTGCCAGATGGAAGCTTCGGTCTACGATACCCTGGCGGTTGAACTAGAAATCCCCGCCAAACTTCATAAGTATTTGTTCCGGGCAACCGGCGCAACGTTGAAATTCCCTGGCTACCTGATTGTCAACGAGGAAGCCAAAGACGAAGACCTGAAGAGCGAGGAGGACAACGAAATCGCAAAGATTCCAGCAGGTCTGACTGAAGGTCAGAAACAAGAATTGATCCGGTTAATCCCTGAACAACATTTTACACAGCCACCGCCGCGCTATACAGAAGCCTCCTTGGTGCAAATTTTGGAACAACACGGTATTGGCCGTCCATCCACCTACGCACCGATCCTCTCCACAATCCAGGAAAGGGGATATGTGAACCGGGAGGGTAAACGCCTAAGTCCAACGGAAACTGGAATATTGGTCAATGATCTGGTGGTTTCCCATTTCCCAGAGATTGTGGATATGGGATTTACCGCCCGGATGGAAGAGAATCTGGACCATGTAGCCGAGGGCGAGCAGGAGTGGGTGGAGGTCATTAGCAATTTTTACGCTTCCTTTGGCCCAACCCTGAAACGAGCCCAGGCGGAGATGCCGATTACAAAAGCTGAATTGGAAAAGATCGGCAAGACCTGCCCTGATTGCGGGGGTGACTTGGTAATCCGATGGGGGCGGTATGGCAAGTTTGTCTCGTGTTCGAATTTCCCGGCCTGCCGGCACACCGAGGCTCTGCTGATTAAAACAGGAGTTAAATGTCCTCAAGATGGCGGTGAGATTGTTGAAAGGAAAACTCGCAAACAGCGCGTTTTCTATGGTTGCGAAAATTACCCTAATTGTAATTTCACCAGCTGGAAGAAACCAGTTGCCACCCCATGCCCGAAGTGCGGTGGGCTTTTATTGATTGCCAATAAACGAGAACTTCAATGCAATAACTGTTCGGAAACCTTCCTTCAGGAAGAAATTCTGCAGATTGCGCCTGAGACGGCATAAAACTTGCAACATTGATAGCAAAAACCTATAAAACCCTGTTGCGTATATGTGATATTTGTTCTAAAATACAATTGTCAATATTCAGGCAGAGGTCCAACCGGACATGAGGAGCGTGAAATGATGGAAAAGATCCTGAGCTATGCTAAACGACCTTTGGTGGCAGGTGCGATCGGACTGGTGATCGGCTTACTCATTGGCTTGCCAGTGCTGGGATGGTGGTTGTTCCCCGTGCAATGGACAGATGCCTCAGTAGAGCATCTGCGAGTTGACCTGCAAAAAGATTACTTGCGCATGGCGATTGAATCCTATGCAAAGACTCCCGATGCTGGACTGGCAAATGCGCGATGGAGCGAAATAGGTGCGGTGGGTCCTGACCTTTTGAATGAATTAATGGTGGATCCCCAGGTAAATCCCCAGGAACTGGTGCTGTTTAAAAACCTGGTTCAATCTGGAGCCGCCGTGGTTGTCAGCACTCCTGCGGTAGGAGAGACAACTATACCCACCGGGACTGAGGAAACGAAAGGTGGTGGCAGTACAATCATCTTTGTGGTTTTATGCCTGGTACTGCTGGTAATTGGCGCAGCGCTGGTGTACATCTTCCTGCTGCGGAAACGATTTACCAGTGGAACAACCACCAAACCCTCCGCCTTTCAACAGGCTGCTGAGATCAGCAAAAATGCTGTCCGAACAGATTATGAAGCAGAAGGCGTAGAAGCGCCGATCATCCAATTCGTAAAGACCTACAAAATCGGTGATGATCATTTTGACACATCGGATAGCATCGAGTCGCCAACGGGTGAATTCCTAGGGGAATGTGGCGTGGGTATTTCTGAACCAATTGGGGTAGGCGAGCCCAAGAAAGTGACTGCTTTTGAAGTATGGTTGTTTGACAAGAACGATATTCAAACTGTCACCAAGGTGCTGATGAGCGAGAATGCCTACGCTGACCCTCAAATGAGGCAGAAGTTGCAGTCCAAGGGAGAGCCGGTTGTGTTACAACCAGGTGCCCGGATTTTACTTGAAACTGCCACCCTGCAACTGGAAGCGCATGTTGTAGATATGGAATATGGCCAGGGCGCACTACCTGCAGGTAGCTTCTTTGAGCACCTGACCATTGAACTGGCTGTCTGGCCAAAAGTGAAAGCCTAAAGACAATAAACCCATCAATCAAACAGGCCGTCCTGATCAGGACGGCCTGTTTTGTTGTTTTTGAGGTGTTGGTTTATTCGATGGAGAGAATTTTCAACCGGATGGCACCACCGGGCGTATCGACTTGAATTTCCTCTCCCAAACGGCATCCGATGAGGGCACGACCGATCGGGGATTCGTGGGAAATGCGACCGTTGCGCGGATCAGCTTCTTTGGGACCCACCACGTGGTAGGTTTCTGGATCGAAATCTTCCTCCTGAACGGTCACCCTAGAACCGATAGCAATGGTGGTTGTATCTTGGGGGATGTCATCGATCAATACAACATTTCTCAGGATATGTTCCAGTTCCTGGATGCGGCCTTCCAGAAAACCTTGTTCTTCTTTGGCCGCAGTGTAATCAGCATTTTCGGATAGGTCTCCCTGCTGGATGGCAGCGCGCAGCCGAACTGAGAGCTGTTCTCGAGCAGGACCCTTTAAGAATTCGAGCTCAGCCCGAAGGCGGGTGGCACCTTCAGCGGTTAAATAAGATACTTCCGACATGGTTACTCCAGTGCGCTAATTTTGTTATGGCAGCAAAGCCGGATCGAACAAACGGCGATGCTCTTCGATGGCAAAACGATCTGTCATGCCTGCAATATAATCGCAAACGGTGCGTTCCAATCCGCGCTCTTCCACCAGGTTCAGCACGTGTGTGGGCAGAATGGTTGGCTCAGTTCGATAGGCGGTAAACAGATTTGAGATAATGCGCTCAGCTTTAACCGCCATACGGACGACGCGCCAATAACGGTAAAGGTTTTGGAAAAGAAAATCTTTCAACTGGCGATTGCGACGGCGCATATCATCTGAGAAGCCGATGACATTATAAGGCAACCGCTGCAATTCGTCTACTGAACGAACCCCACTTCCCTTAATCCTTGAGATGGTAGCGTTAAGGTTATCGGTAACAGCCATACCAGTCAAGCGACGGATGATGCGATGCCGAGTCAGATCATCCAACGCAAATCCATGCCAGCCAATGGAATCACAGACAATCTCCCAGAGGTCAATACCAGCCAACATTTGGATGGTGATCATGCCGGATCTCAGGCCATCATCCAGATCATGGGCTGTGAAGGCAAGTTCATCAGCGATATTACAAATCTGGGCTTCAAGGTTTCCACGCATCTCGGGATTGAAATCCCGGGCATCCGAGATGTCATATTCGGTTTCATGCTTGACCATACCTTCCAGGACTTCCCAGGACAGGTTAAGCCCGGGAAAATCTGGATAGCGACGTTCCAGGAAGGTGACGATCCGCAAGGATTGCTTGTTATGATCGAAACCACCATAATCCTTCATCAAGCTTTGCAGGATCATCTCACCTGAATGGCCAAAAGCCGGATGACCCAGGTCATGGGCCAGGCAAATGGCTTCGACCAAATCCTCATTGGCGCCTAGAGCCCGGGCAATTGTCCGGCCAATCTGAGTAACTTCCAATGTGTGGGTCAGGCGGGTGCGATAGTAATCGCCCTCATAGTTTATGAAAACCTGAGTTTTATATTCCAAACGCCGGAAGGCTGAAGTGTGCAGGATACGATCCCGATCTTTTTGATAGACGGTGCGGTAATCTGCCTCGTCTTCTGGATAATGACGACCTTTAGTATTTTTGGCGTGCATCCCATACGGAGCGAGAGATTGATCTTCCAGATTTTCAAGCATTTCTCGGGTGAAGAGCATACTGCCTCCCAAAATTACTGACTGCAAAGGGTTGTGCCGGGGTAACCTCCGACCAGGGCTGAATAAAGTTCCCCTGGTTGCAGGCCGGAAAAGATCAATATTTCAATATTTGGGTTTTGATCCAACAACTGAAGCATGGTGGAAACTTTTTCAACCATTCCACCCGTTACATCCACTGACGCTGATCCAGAAATGGCTGGACCCACCTGAGAAAAATTCTCGGGTGTAATTTTCGGAATCAATCGATTGCGTTCAGGGAAGGCATCCCAGATTCCTGACTCAACTCCAGCCAACAGAATGCGCTTTGGATTCAATGATTGAGACAGGTGGAAAAATAATGCTTCAGTTGAGAGAATGGTGCCACCGGTTTGTTGATCAAAGATGACATCCCCCTGAATGACCGGGAAAAGCCCAGAATTTAAGGCTAGATGGATGGGAGAATCAAACGATTGGACAATCTTCCGATTCTGTGTGATCACCCAGGCTGAAGGTGGAAAGGAAACTATGGGCAATCCCGCTTCCAGAAGAGCATTGATGACGATTTGATTTAGATCCCGGGCATCCTTCCAAACTTCAGCAAAACCGAGCCATTGGGATTGGGAATAAACTCCATGTATGGTCTTGTGTCGGTTGGCGGATTGATGACCGTATGAGCCAGAGCCATGACCGATGACTAAGCGAAGGTCAGGGCAATGATCCACGGCTTGTTTAATTTCATCAGCAAGCCGATGTAATACTTCCAAACGGGCGAACCGAATATGATCCTTATCCGTGATTAGCGAGCCACCCAGTTTAACGAAGTATAGGTTTTCCATAGCTGTTGGGGATGGAGACAGGTGTTTCTGTTGTGATAATAATGTTTTTGGCGCCAGCCTGCTGCAAGGCAGCGGAAATTTCCTCTGCGCGTTTTTTCTCTACCAGGGCAATGATGTTGCCGCCCCGACCTCCGCCAGAAAGTTTGGCACCGTAGGCCCCGGCAAATAGAGCAGCGTCAATCAAATAATCCAGTTTGGGGCTGGACACTCCAAGTTTCCGTAAAGCGGCCTGGTTGGCATTCATCAATGGACCCAAAGCTTCAACCGGTCCGTGTTCAATAATTTGACGGGCGTCAGTTGAAATGGAACCGATTTGGTCGAAAATTTCTTCAAAGAACTCAGGCTCTTCCTGCCAACCTCGTCGAACATCAGCCACCACTTCAAGAGTCGTCGATGGGAGGCCTGAATCGGCAATGATCAGGGTGAATTCCTGTCCCAGGTGTAGTTTTTGAAAAGGCGTTCCTCGCACGAAGTAGATCGGTTGCTCATAGGTGATCACCGTGTTGTCAATTCCTGAAGGAGTTCCATGATATTTCTTTTCGATCTGATAGGCGAGTGAATTTACTTGTTCAACTGGAAGTGAAGCATCCAAATACCCTAGCAGAGCGCGGATGATGGCGACCGAAATTGCTGCTCCAGAGCCCATCCCACTGGCAAGAGGGATGGTAGAAGATAGGTGAATGTCTATATTCGGATAATCCGGTAGATGAATAGCTTCCGCAAGCAAGCGTAATAGAATTGCAAGGGGGTGATCTGAATTCAAGTCCAGAAAGGATTGCATTTTAATCTGGGGAGCCTCGAGCCAGACACCGGTTGGGTTGCCGGTTTCACGGGGGCGGATGGTTGCCATTGCCTGAACTTGGTGAACTGGAATAGCAATGGCTGGACGTTGATAAACCACCGCGTGTTCGCCAAATAGGATGATTTTTCCTGGAGCAGATGCCTGATAATTGTTCATGAGAGTGGTATGGGTTGGGTATAGAAGACAATCAAAACGGATATCATCCAAAGCAGGACAATCACTTGCAAGGGACGATCCGAAAGCAACAACTCTTCAGGAGCTCCACCTTCTTGTTTAACCTGGATGAGATAAAGGTAGCGGAAGATGCCAAAGACAAGGAATGGAATGGTCAGCATCATGGTGTGATTTGTTGGTAAATTTGGGGCGTTGAAGGTGTATAGACCATAGGCAATGATGGTTGTACCACTGACGATGATGATCAATTGATCTAAAAATGGAATGGTGTACCCATCCAGAACCTTACGAGTGTGATTGGCTCTGCTGGATGGTGAGCTACTAGTCACTTCTTTGGATACGGGTATGGTTTGTGTTCCAGCCAGCATGGTCAGCTCTGCCCGACGTTTACCGAAGCCGATAAACAAGGCGAAGAGAGTGGTCACAATATAAAGCCAGGGAGAAAAGCGTTCGATCTCTATCAGACTGACTCCGGCAGCTACCCTCAGGACGAAACCGGTCGCGATGATGAACACATCCACCAAAGGGATATGTTTGAGCCATTTGGAATACGCCAGCATCATAACAAAATAGATGGTTGTGATTATGAAGAAGGGTTTGGAAATGAACCAGGCAACCGGGAGACAAATAAAAATAATGACCAGAGCTGCAATCCAGGCTACCTTAATTGGCAACTTACCTGAGGCGATGGGGCGATTACGTTTATCCGGGTGGCGGCGGTCGGCCTCAATATCTGCAATATCATTGATGATATATACTGCGCTGGAAACCAGACAAAAGATGAAAAAGCCAGCCATTGAGATAAGCAAGGCTGGCAATTGGGTAAGCTGGCGATCAAAAACCAGAGCGGCCAGGACAAAAGCGTTTTTTGTCCATTGGCGTGGGCGCATTGTCTTAATCAAGGCTTTGAACATGGCCTAATATTATCACAAGTTTTCCACTCAGTTCAGGTAAAATAAACGTGCGATGACTAAGATACGTCTGGATGTTTTAATGGTGGACCGTGGCCTGGCAGAAAGCCGGACATTGGCACAGCGCCTGGTGATGGCCGGCCAGGTGCGGGTGGATGGGCAGGTTGCTCTCAAACCTTCGGATAAGGTGGATATGGACATCCAGATCAGCCTGGATGCAGGTCCGAAATTTGTTTCTAGAGGCGGAGAGAAACTGGAAGCTGCCCTGAACGTCTTTGGACTGGAGGAAATCCCCGGATGGGTGTGTGTGGATGTGGGAGCATCCACCGGTGGGTTCACAGATTGCCTGCTGCAGCATGGTGCGAGCAAGGTGTATGCGGTAGACGTCGGCTATGGAATTTTGCACTGGAAATTGCGGCAAGATTTGCGGGTCGTAGTAATGGAGCGAACAAATGCGAGGCACCTGGTTGGTTTTCCAGAAATCACTCAGCTTGTCACGGTGGATGCGTCATTCATATCTCTGAAAATTTTATTACCTGTGATTAAGGTTTGGCTGGAAAAATTTATCGCCGAATACCCACAGCCAAAGGTGCTGGCATTAATCAAACCCCAGTTTGAAGCCGGCCGGGAGGATGCTGCCAAAGGGGAAGGTGTGATACGGGATGCTGTAATTCATCAACGGGTGATCGATGAAGTGCTGGAATCCGCTCGGTTGAATGGATTTGGGATCCACGGTGTTATTCGTTCACCACTGACTGGTCCGAAAGGCAACGTGGAATTCCTGGTTCATCTTATTTTGGGGGCAAAGGATCAATATAAAGAGGGTGATGGAGCGGTGATTGGCCTTTAAGTTCAGCGGAATCATTTATTATTTGCGATCTCTTCCAACGCTGGTTTTTGGAATCAAGAACAGGAGGGGTGGATTAAGCCTGATGTTTTCAAAATCCACCCATCCTCGTCTGATTCGCCTGGCTGACGGGAGTTCTTTTTATGTCCGATCACTGATGGATGTATGGGTATTGAAAGAGACTTGCCTGGACCGGCAATATGAAACATTTGGGGTATCCATTCAGGATGGCTGGACAGTACTTGATATCGGTGGGGGGTGGGGAGATTTTGCAGTTAGCATCGCGAGAAGAAACCCCAATTGTCGGGTAATCGCATTTGAGCCGTTTCCTCCATCCATTGAGTTATTTGAAGAAAATCAGAGAATTAACGGTGTGAGCAATGTTGAGCTGGTGAAAGCCGCGGTTGGCAAGTTGAGCGGAAGTATCCACCTTTCCACTCGTAATCGAGAGGCGGTTCAACTCAGCACGGCTGAAGCGCAAACGGGGGATGGATTAACCGTGGCAAGCCTTACATTGATCGATGCATTTGACCATTTGAAGATATCTCAATGTGATTTTCTTAAAATGGATTGTGAAGGAGGAGAATACGACATATTATTCTCTACACCAGAAGTTGTCCTGGGAAAAATTCAACGAATTTGCATGGAAACGCATGATGAGATAACACAATATTCTCACAATGATATTGTGGAGTTTCTGAAAAAACATGGTTTTCAGGTGCGCTACGAAGCCAATCCGGTTCATTCATCATTGGGAATGTTATATGCCGAGCGAATTTAGGATCCAATCAAGATATCATAAATATAAGATTTTCCAAATAATCAGGTATTTCGGTTATACTTCTATATTCATATGATCGAACGAACTCGTAATTTCTGCATTATTGCTCATGTGGATCATGGCAAATCTACCCTGGCAGACCGCCTGCTGCATTTGACCGGGACTATCTCCGATCGTGACATGACGGAGCAGGTTCTGGATACGATGGATCTGGAACGTGAAAAGGGCGTTACGATTAAGGCGTCTGCCGTACGAATGATGTATAAGGCACTGGATGGGGTGGAATACGAACTTAATCTGATCGATACACCCGGGCATGTGGATTTTAACTATGAAGTCAACCGGGCATTGGCAGCCTGTGAAGGTGCGTTGCTGGTTGTTGATGCAACCCAGGGGATTGAAGCCCAAACACTGGCGAATCTTTATCTCGCATTGGAATCTGACCTGGTTATCATCCCGGTCATTAATAAGATTGACTTGATATCCGCCCGACCGGATGAGGTAGCGGAAGATATTTGCGCCCTGATGGGGGGAAACCCGGATGAAGTAATCCGCATTTCGGCGAAAGATGGGTTGAATGTTGAATCCGTACTTGAGACTGTGGTGAAACAGGTCCCAGCACCAAAGGGTAATTCAACAGAACCATTGAGTGCACTGATCTTTGACTCCCACTATGATGCATATAAAGGTGTCATCGCTTACATCCGGGTTATGGATGGCATTTTTCGTGGAACTGACACTTTGCGGTTAATAGCCACTGGTGTGGATTTAAAACCAGTAGAGATTGGTATTTTTGGCCCCAATATGGTCCCGGTGGAGTTCCTGGAAGCAGGGGATGTCGGATATATTGCCACTGGATTGAAAACCGTGAGGGAATGTCGGGTGGGCGACACCATCACAACCACCATAGCCCCGGTTTCACATCCACTTCCTGGGTATATGAAAGTTAAACCCATGGTCTTCGCTGGGATTTATCCGGTGGAGAACGATGACTATTCCAATTTGAAGGATGCATTGGAAAAGCTCCAGCTAAATGATGCATCGCTTATTTATGAACCGGAAACTTCCCAGGCTCTTAATTTCGGCTTCCGATGTGGTTTCCTGGGATTGTTCCATATGGAGATCATCCAGGAACGATTGGAGCGAGAATACGATCTGGATATTGTGGTAACAGCTCCATCGGTCGAGTATGAAGTTGTAATGTTGAACAACAATGAGACGCTGCGGATCGACTCGCCGGCGCAACTACCTGATGAAGGTGCAATCGCGGAAATCCGGGAACCCTGGATGAAGCTGCAGATTTTTACGCCCACGGAATTTTATGGAACGGTGATGGAACTGGTGATCAAACGGCATGGAATCTATAAGGACCAGGATTATCCAGCGCCCAACCGAGTACAGTTGAATTTCGAAATTGCTCTTGCTGAACTGATCATTGATTTCTTCGATGAACTCAAGTCAAGGACGCGTGGATATGCTTCTATGGATTACCACGTTTTGGAATATCGAGCGGGATCGCTGGTGAAATTGGAAGTGTTGGTGAATGGTGTGCCGGTGGATGCGCTGGCGGCCATTGTTCACAAAGATGATGCTTACTACAAGGGACAGCGACTGATCACCAAATTGAAAGAAATCATTCCACGCCAGTTATTTGATGTGCCGATCCAGGCTTCAGCTGATGGGCGAATTATTTCCCGGGCGACTGTCAAAGCCCTGCGGAAAGATGTCCTGGCAAAGTGTTATGGTGGAGATATATCCCGTAAAAAGAAGCTGTTGGAGAAACAAAAGAAGGGGAAGCGCCGGATGAAAATGGTCGGTGATGTTGAGATTCCCCAGGAAGCTTTTATGGCAATCCTGCGTTTGGGGGATGAGTGAGCCAATCATCAGCTGTGAAATGGAAGAAGATCAGCCGCTGGCTGCCCGGGTTGCTTCTGAGCCTGGCAGCAGCGGTGATATTGATTTTTGTCACGGACTGGCAGGAATTTGGACAGGCCTTTCAGCAAATCCGGCTGGGAAGCCTGTTGTTCGCCTGCGGACTGACAATTGTGTTCCTGGTGATCCGGGCGGCTGCCTGGCGTGAATTGTTGGATGGCAAAGCAAAATTCTGGCAGGCGTTTCGGATAGTGAACGAAGGCTATTTACTGAATAACATCCTGATTCACCGAGCAGGAGAATTCGCCCGGGCAATTTTCATGGGACAGGCGAGTGGTTTGGGTTTTTCCCGGGCACTATCCAGCATCGTTTTGGAACGGGTGTTTGATTTGATCTTTGCTGCAGGAATATTCTTGTTGTGCCTGCCTTTGGTGGTAGGTGCAGAGTGGGCGCAAACCGCTGGTTTTGCGACTCTGGCTTTGGTCCTGATTGGCTTGATTGTGTTATTTGTTATGGCGCGAAAACGCGAGAAATTGGAATCCTGGTTGCGCAAGCTCCAGGTTAATGGAAAGCTGTGGAATAAGTTCATTAAGCCACAATTGAGCAATTTACTGGATGGACTGGCTGTGCTAAACCGACCACGAAGGTTTTTAAGCGGTGCAGGGCTAATTCTACTTTCCTGGTTAGTAGCTTTTGGGTATCATTTTGTCCTGTTACGGGCGTTGGTACCAAATGCACCGTTCTGGTGGGCAGTGTTTACTGATACATCTCTTGCTATGGGGATCGCTTTACCATCTGCTCCGGCCGCCTTGGGTGTGTATGAAGGTGCCATCGTGGGTGCACTGGCGTTATTGGGTGTGGCCAGTTCAACAGGTTTGGCTTTTGCCATTACCTTACACGCCATGCAATTTGTAATTACTGCCATCCTGGGATTGATCGGGTTGGCTCAAGATGGTCGCAATCTGACGCAATTGGGTCACTTATTTGAAACGCGAGAAATCGAATCTTCTGGAGAAACACTAGAAGAACGTTAATCGAATCTATTGGAGATTTAGCATGCCCCGGCATTTTTTAATTACTGGCGGTGCTGGTTTTATTGGGTCAAATTATGCCTACCGGCTGTTGCAGCGGGGAGAAAGAGTAACCATTTTTGATAATCTTTCTCGCAAGGGATCCAACCTGAACCTTGAATGGCTGGAAAAATCCTTTGGACTAAGTGCTTTCAAATTGGTACGGGCAGATATTCGCGATGCACAAGCTATTCGGGAAGCTGCTGCGGATTCGGATGTATTGGTTCACCTGGCAGCTCAAGTGGCTGTAACTACTTCCGTTACTCAACCCCGGGATGATTTTGAGATCAATGCCCTGGGTACCTTCAATGCATTGGAAGCAGCAAGAGTCTCCGGGAAAAACCCCATTTTTCTCTATGCTTCAACCAATAAAGTGTATGGAGAGATGGAAGATGTAACGGTGGCGGAATTTGAGACACGTTATATGTACCGGGATTTGCCCATGGGTTGTCCTGAAACCCAACCGTTGGACTTTCACTCGCCATATGGCTGCTCCAAGGGAGCTGGTGACCAATATGTGCGGGATTACGCCCGGATCTATGGACTGCCAAGTGTGGTCTTCCGTCAAAGTTGCATTTATGGGACGCGACAGTTTGGGGTTGAGGATCAGGGTTGGGTGGCTTGGTTTGTGATCGCTGCCATCAATAGACACCCAATCACGATATATGGTGATGGCAAACAGGTGCGTGATATCCTGTTTGTGGATGATTTGTTGAACGGCTATGACCTGGCAATCGAAAAGATCGACCGGGCGGCCGGGCAGGTTTTCAACCTGGGGGGTGGAGCTGAAAATACCATATCCATCTGGCGTGAGTTTGCGCCGATCTTGGAGAAAGCAATCGGACATAGCATTCCTACCGGGCAGGGTGATTGGAGACCCGGGGATCAGAAAGTGTTCGTTGCAAATTGCCTAAAGGCACAAACTGAACTGGGATGGATACCTAAGGTTGGGGTTGAAGAAGGTGTTCAGCGGTTGGTCGACTGGGTGCAGGCAAATCGAGGGCTGTTTGCCTGAGGAATCTGATGAAGATATTAACAGTTTTAACCTATTATCGGCCACACACCAGCGGCCTGACCATCTATGCGGAACGATTATCCAAAGCATTTGCTAGAAGTGGACACCAAGTCACGGTACTTACTTCACAATTTGATACCAATCTCCCATTAGAGGAAATATCGGGAGGGGTCAGAGTAGTGCGGGTGCCTGTGCTTTTCCGTGTAAGCAAAGGCGTAATCATGCCAACATTTGGTTATATGGCCAACAAGCTGGTAAGAGAGCACGATGTAATTCATTTGCATCTACCGCAATTTGATGCTGCTGGGGTGGCTTTGAGAGGTCGATTACTGCATAAACCAACAGTGATCACCTACCATTGTGATCTTCAGATGCCTCCTGGAATTTTGAGCCAGACAGCAATGGCTGGCGTCCATTTGATGAATAATCTTGCTGCACAATTTACTCATGGGATTGTCACATATACTCGAGATTATGGAGAAAATTCTCCGTTTCTGAAACGATATCTCAAAAAACTTCATGTCATTCCTCCACCTGTTGAAGTAGCAGATGTAGATCACGAGTCGATTCAATCCTTCGGATTAAAATTCAATCCTGAAAATCGACATCCTGTGATTGGGATGGCTGTTGCACGTTTTGCCTCTGAAAAAGGAGTTGAAGTTCTAATTGGAGCACTTCCACAAATATTTGCCAAGTATCCCCATGCCTTAGTTCTTTTTACAGGAATTTACCAGAAAGTTATTGGTGAGGAAGTTTATTGGAAGAAATTAGAGCCGATTGTTCAGCATTATCAAGAAACCGGGAATTGGAAGTTTGTTGGTCTGCTTGACCCAATTCAGATGTCAGCTTTTTATTCAAACCTGGATCTGCTGGTTTTACCCAGTCTGAATGCGACCGAATCTTTTGGCCTGGTGCAAATTGAAGCGATGATCCACGGAGTCCCGTCAATTGCGTCCGACCTCCCCGGCGTAAGACAACCGGTTATGATGCATCAAATGGGTGAAATCATTCCGGTCGGTGATTCAAGCGCACTGGCAAGAGCAATTTGTGAAGTAGTTGAGCATCCTGAAAAGTATAAAAGAGATGCTAAGACAATTCGCAGCGCATATCTTCCAGATACGATTGCAAAATTGTATGAGCATCTTTTCCAGGAATTGCGGAGCGCGTAGATGGCGAATAAAAATTATCTCTGGCTGAACCTGCGGGAATTGCCTTATTTCAGAGCTTTTTTACGTGCCATTGAAGGTCGATTTTATGAATCGCTGGATATGACTGGTCCGGTGTTGGACTTGGGCTGTGGGGATGGAAGCTTCGCTCAAATTACCTTTGACAAACCCTTGGATGTGGGAATCGATCCGTGGACTGCTCCTATCCGAAAAGCTGTCAAAACCGAAACCTACAAACTGGTCATCCAGGGGGATGGTCATCAAATGCCATTTCCGGATGAACACTTCGGTTGTGTTATAAGCAATTCTGTACTGGAGCATATTCCTGATTTACAGCCAGTATTGGAGGATGTCTCACGCGTCTTGAAACCCGGTGGAGTGTTCTACTTCTGCGTTCCAAATCATCAATTCCTGCCAAACTTATCAATCGCCCGATTTTTTGATCGGATTAAATTAAATGGATTGGCAAGGATTTATCGAAAGTTCTTCAATCGAATTGCCCGGCATTATCATTGCTATGATCCAGAAAAGTGGAAGACCATGCTGGATGAAGCAGGATTTGAAGTAGTGGATTGGTGGCATTATTTTTCACCCCAGGCACTGGCAGTGCTTGAATGGGGGCATTATTTTGGTTTGCCATCGGCCATATCCCATCTGCTATTTAAGAAATGGATCCTGGTTCCTGCTCGATGGAATCTCACACTCACGAATATAATTGTTAATAAATATTTTTCTGAGGATCCCCGGACACCTGAGGGAACCTGTACATTTTATGTTACCCGAAAGAAAGAGAAATAATCACTATAGGAATGCCATGGAAGAACCAAGTGTACTGGATTGGGTTAAGGAAAAATTAGCCTTCTGGCGCCAACATCGCCCATCTGAACAAACCCAAGTTCAGATGGAGATGGACGAGCTTTTCGAAGATGAACCGGTGGAACCTGTCGTGAAGGTTGTGGCCAATACTGTTGATGTTGAGCCAAGATTATTGCATTTAGAAAAAACACTAAAAATTCCTTATCGCCTTCCCTGGCGGGCGTACCTGGCTGTCATTCTTGGACTGGTTGGGCAACGCATGTTGGCGCCTGAAACGCGCAATCTCGGAGTGGGACTTACTCTTTATGGAGTTGGAGTTGCATTTTTGATCTGGGGTTTGTTCATCAAAGAATGGCATTTGAATCAACTACCTGAAAACCTGGACGAGGTGTTACCTCACAAATTCAGAAGGGGATTGTTTCTTGTTGCGATGGGGTTGCTGGTTGTGGCATTTGTTGTATTGGGGGGAAACCAATTTAACTTCATCAATCTGGTTTTATGGTTGTTAGCAATTTTATATGTTGTTTTAACTTTCGCTGAATTCAAGACATTTGCGAATTTCCGCCAACGCTTTTCTGGGGTTATATCCAGAATACGTTTGCCATGGAAGATTCAGATTGATGGTTTTACTTTTCTGTTTATACTTGCATTGATCATTAGCATTTTCTTTCGGTTATATCAGCTTAACCAAGTGCCGGCAGAAATGATCAGCGACCATGCTGAAAAACTATTGGACACCGGAGATGTGCTTAATGGGCAATTTTCCATTTTCTTTCCACGAAACACCGGCCGGGAAGCCTTTCAGCTTTACTGGACAGCACTAGTTTCATTGATCTTTGGAACCGGTCTTACGTTCACTTCCTTAAAAATTGGAACGGCAATAGCAGGTTTATTTACTTTGCCATTTATTTATCTGATAGGGAAAGAAATGGGGAGCAAGTGGGGTGGATTGGCCGGGATGTTGTTTGGCGGGGTGGCGTACTGGCCGAACGTCATCACCCGGATTGGATTGCGCTTCACGTATTATGCTGCTTTTACTGCACCGGCGCTCTATTTTTTCATCAGAGGACTCCGTCGTTCGAATCGAAATGATATGATCTGGGCGGGAATATTCCTTGGAATTGGGCTTCATGGTTACACTCCAATGAGGATTGTGCCTTTCCTGATTGTAATCATGGCGATCATTTATGCTCTCTCCAAGATCGATCCAAGCAGATGGTTAAAAACGAGTAAACAAGTTGGAATTGTGACGCTAGTTTCCGTGGCGGTTGCCTTGCCTTTGCTGCGCTTTGCATCTCAATACCCGGAATTGGTGGCAATGCGGGCCTTCAGCCGCCTGGGTGATATCAATAATCCACTGCCAGGTTCTGCCATTATGATTTTCTTGCAAAATTTCTGGAAATCATCGACCATGTATTTTTGGTCGAATGGTGATATTTGGCCACATTCTCTCCCCAACTATCCAGCATTGGATAGCGTGATGGCAGTTTTTTACATGTTCGGCTGCGTAATTCTCATCGCCCGGTTTATCCGGAAGCGGATGTGGCAAGATTTATCTTTGCTTATTAGTGTTCCTCTTCTGATGATGCCTTCGATTTTGTCGCTGGCTTACCCGGCTGAAAACCCAAGCTTGAATCGAACATCGGCAGCATTCATTCCAGTGGTCTTAATTGCAGGTCTGGCGTTTGAGTCGTTTATACGGGCGATTTATCAACCTCTCAACGGTGCCCGGGGAAAGTGGCTCTCCATCGCGACTGCCGGGATTTTAATCACAATGATGCTGGGACAAAACTTCAACCTTGTGTTTGATAAGTATGCCCGGCAATATCAGCTGTCTGCCTGGAATACGAGTGAGATTGGTGGATTGATTCGTCAATTTGCAGATACGGTGGGTAGCCGGGATACGGCCTATGTGGTTGGATACCCATACTGGGTTGATACCCGATTGGTGGCCTATAATGCTGGATTCCCTGGTAAGGATTTTGCGATCTGGCCAGAACAGTATGACCTGACGCTGGAACAAACAGGAGCAAAGTTATTTATTCTCTATTCTTTGGATACTGAAGGATTGAGCAAGCTTGCCGCAATGTATCCAATGGGTGCAGCTTCCTACCATCAATCTGTGGTCGAAGGTAAAGATTTTTATGTGTTTTTTGTCCCTCCGGAGGGAACAGCACAACCTTGAAATATGCTCTGGAGAAATAGATGACTGAAAATTTTGAGGTAATTGTTAAGACCAAGAAAATCTGGCAGTGGCCGGCCTGGCTAACCACTGTAATTCTTATCTTTATCCTGGCAGCTGGAACCGCGTTGCGATTAGTTGGTATGGATTGGGACGAAGGTCAGCACTTACATCCGGATGAACGGTTCCTGACGATGGTCATCACTTCCATTCAACCGGAAAAAATTGGCGAATATTTTCATACGGCTATCTCAACCTTGAATCCACACAATGTTGGGATGACATTTTATGTGTACGGCACACTGCCTTTGCTTTTCACCAAGTTTATTGCAGAAGCCTTCAATATGACAGGTTATGGAGATATTTACATGGTTGGCCGGTATCTTTCGGCATTGATGGATCTGCTGACTGTGGTGTTAGTATTTCTTGCAGCAACCCGTCTGTTTAAGAAAGAAAAGATCGGCTTGCTGGCTGCGGGATTTGCCGCCTTTTCTGTTTTACCAATCCAACTCTCGCATTATTTTACGGTTGATACATTCAGTAATTTCTTTGCGTTTTTAGCCATCTATCTGGCAATTGTTGTGATGAGCATGGAAACTGGCTTTCTTGCCACTGAGAAGCAAGGGAAGAGCGATGATTTCCTGAGTTGGATTGGTGGAGATTGGCGATCCTTAATTCCTTATGCCGGTTTTGGGGTGGCACTTGGGATGGCGGTCGCTTCCAAGGTGAATGCTGGTCTTATCGCCATCCTGTTGCCACTGGCTGCCTTGGTTTGGTGGAGCCATCTGCCAGAAGATGGTAAGGAGCGTTATTTTTGGGTTATTCTGCGCAACCTGTTCATTGCTGCGCTGATTTCACTGGTTGTGTTCCGAATATTTCAACCCTATGCTTTTATGGGTCCGGGATTTTTCGGACTGAAAATTAATCCGCAATGGATTGCCAATCTAAAGGAGATTGCAACCATCAGTTCCGGGGATGCAGAAGTGCCCTATGCCTGGCAATGGGCGCGTCGGCCGATCACTTTTGCTCTGAACAATATGGTTATCTGGGGTTTGGGGCTTCCCCTTGGCATCCTGGCTTGGAGTGGATTTGCCTGGATGGGTTGGCGAATTCTCAAGGGTGAATGGCAGAAATATATCCTGCTCTGGTCATGGACTGGATTGTATTTTGCCTGGCAAAGCCTGAACTGGGTTCGGGCCATGCGCTACCAGCTTTTGGTTTACCCTACCCTGGCAATCATTGCGGCCTGGTTCATTGTAGATCTCTGGAATCGCCGGCCACGAAATGAAAAGCTTAATTGGCTACCAAAGGCATCCTCCATCACCCTGGGAAGCCTGGGGGTGATCCTAACTGCCCTGTGGGCTTTTGCATTTGTCCAGATTTACACACGTCCAGTCACCCGGATTGAGGCCAGTCAATGGATTTATGCCAACATTCCGGGGCCGATTAACCTGCAAGTTCAAACAAATGAGGGACTTGAGAATCAGCCGCTTGGATATCATCTGCGTTATTTGTTAACTTCCGAAGATCCAGTAGATTTGGAAGTCACAGTGGATGTGGATGGCTACCTGACAGGATTTCAATTTGCTCACATTGTCGATGGATCCAATGATCCATCTTTGCAAGTGGGAACGAAGACTCTGGCGATAGAAGTTTTTCAAGAAAATGAGACTTCATCCGTCACTAAAGGTTTTCTGACGAGCGATTTTCGTGCGGATGCAAGTGATGAACGCGGCTTGAGCCAAACAGTGAAGTTTGATACTCCAGTAGCCGTGAGGGCTGGAGAAACTTACCATTTCCAAATTCGCCTGATTGAAAGCAATATGATTTTGAGCCTTTCAGGCACAATGGCATTGGAACTATATCAGAATTCGGCCGTCCGGATGCAGTATTTGATGGACGCAGTCGAATTGGTCAGCCCGGGGAAGAATTACCTGGAAGCTTTCATTTCCAACAATAGCGGCACTCTGCAGGGAATTTTGCTGAACCAGGTAGTGGATTGGAATGGAAATCCGGATGAGAAAACCCTCAAAGTATCAATCCTTGATCCTGCCCAGGGTGGAGTCGAAATTGCTTCTGCATTTATAAGCGATGTATTCGATGTGGTTGCAGACCCCCGTGGTGAAAGCCAAACCGTGCAATTCACATCCCCTGTACAACTTACACAGGCGCAAATTTATTACATTCAAATTGAAATGGTCTCGGGAAATGGACAGATTGGCCTTTCCGGCAGTCGACCGGCACTGGAGACACCCTGGGATGATCCATTGCCGCTCGGATTGGATGGATACAATCCTTTTGATTATTACTCTGGGATTTATCGCACGGACCTGAACCTTGAAATCTATTGGGATGATACTCCAGAAAAAATCAATCGCCTGGTCACTATGCTGGATCAAGCGGATTACCTGTTCCTGACTTCAGGACGACAATGGGGCACATTGCCGCGAGTGCCTGAACGGTTTCCGATGACAACCGAATATTACCGGGCTTTGCTGGGTTGCCCGGAGGATCAAGATATCGTTTGGTGTTACCGGGTGGCCCAACCAGGGATGTTTGAGAGTGAATTGGGGTTTGAACTGGTAGTGGTCTTCCAGTCAGATCCTAACCTGGGTTCGTTCAAGTTTAATTCACAATTTGCCGAAGAAGCGTTTACCGTCTATGATGCCCCAAAAGTAATGATTCTCAAGAAAACAACTGCGTATAACCCAGAAAATTTAGCCAATATTCTGAATAGTGTGGATTTAACAAAGATTCTCAAAGTGACACCGGGGGGCGCCAGTGAATCCAAAGGAACCTTATTGCTGCCAGAAGATCGCCTGGCAGAACAACAAGCCGGTGGAACCTGGTCAGTGTTGTTTAATTGGGATTCATTGATCAATCGTTCACCCTGGTTAACGGTTATCTTCTGGTATCTTTTCATTTCGGTACTGGGTTGGGCAATTTTCCCTGTAACTCGCCTGGCGATGGGCGGATTGGCAGACAAGGGATATGGACTAAGCCGGCTGATTGGAATGGTTGTATTTGCCTGGTTGGCCTGGATCACTGGGTCAGCAGGAATCACGGTTTCGCGAGGATTGCTGTTTGGGGTGGCAGGGATAATTGTATTGTCCGGGATAGTGCTGGGCTGGCTTACTCGCAAGGATTTGTTAAATGAATTCAAAGCCAATTGGCGACACTATCTTCGGTTGGAAATTTTAGCTTTGATTTTCTTCCTGATTTTTTTGGCTGTGCGACTAGGCAACCCCGATTTGTGGCACCCGTATAAAGGTGGGGAGAAACCAATGGATTTCTCTTACTTCAATGCTGTGCTAAAATCGTCAACATTTCCCCCCTATGATCCATGGTTTGCCGGCGGTTATATTAATTATTATTATTACGGATTTGTGCTGGTTGGAATGCCAGTCAAATTACTAGGGATTATCCCCTCAGTAGCCTATAACCTGATCCTACCGACTTTATTCAGCTTGCTGGGTATGGGGGCGTTTACGGTTGGATTTAATCTGGTGTTAGGTGCAAATTTCTTTGTTTATGCTAAGCCTGCTGAAGGCAACGCCATTGAAGAGTGGAAATCTGGCTGGATTTCTTTCTGGCCGCGCAGACAAAAGAAGCAATTGGACGTCAACGTCGATCCGACACATTCATATGAAAGAAATCAACCTTTGGAAAGAAACGCCTGGCTGGGCGGGATAGCTGCCTCTGCCGGTATGGTTTTGTTGGGTAACCTTGGTTCAGTTCGCATGGTCTGGCATGGTTTGATGCGTCTGGCTGCTCCGGGTGGTGTGATCGATCCATCCACATTTTTCCAACGTGTTGGTTGGACGATTTCCGGTTTATTCAATTACCTGGCAGGAACGCCGCTACCATACCCGCCGGGCGATTGGTACTGGATTCCAAGCCGGGTGTACCCTGGCGAACCAATCACGGAATTCCCTTTATTTACTTTCTTTTATGGGGACCTGCATGCACATATGTTTGCCATCGTGCTGACTGCGTTGGCAATTGCCTGGACCCTTTCCGTTTTATTGAAGAAATGGCAGTGGAAAAAGGGTTGGCTGGGAGTGTTTGAATTTGTTTTTACGATGGTATTGGGAGGTCTGGTCGTTGGAGCTCTTCGTCCTACAAACACCTGGGATTTTCCAACCTATTTGATCCTGGCAGGTCTGGTTGTTTTTTACACTGGTTTTCGGTATGGGCAATTGCCAATAAGTGTTCTCCCCAATTTGAATAATAATTTACGGCGCTTGATTGTTTCCGTAAGTGCAACGGTGCTTTTTGCAGGTCTGGCTTTCCTGCTTTATCAGCCATTTGCGCATTGGTACGGACAAGCTTATACCGCACTGGATATTTATAAAGGCGATCAATCCGCATTCTGGTCCTATATAACGCATTGGGGATTGTTCCTCTTCATCCTTCTTTCCTGGTTTATCCAAGAATCTGTGAATTGGATGGTCACGACGCCGGCATCCCGATTGAAAGTTTTGAAACCCTTTAAGCCACTGATTCAACTTCTTGTTGTGCTGTTCCTGCTAGCGGTAGTTTTCCTGACCTTACAGAAAATCTTTATCGGCTGGCTCGCCTTGTCGATGGCTGCCTGGACCTTAATCCTAATGCTGAGACCGGGTCAGCCAGATGCGAAGCGCCTGGCGTTATTTATGGCGGGGACAGCCTTAACCATCACCCTGGTAGTTGAACTTGTTACCCTGCGGGGTGATTTAGGCAGAATGAATACTGTTTTCAAATTCTACCTGCAGGCCTGGACAATGTTTGCTGTTAGTTCCGGAGCAGCATTGATCTGGCTTATTCCAGAGATAAACAAATTACAGAAAAAGGCATTGAAAACTGTTTGGATCATTGGGCTGGTATTACTCGTCGGAGGAACAGCCTGGTTCCCATTGCTGGCCGGGAATGATAAGGTCAAAGACCGGATGTCCAGTACGGCTCCCCACAACCTGGATGGAATGACCTATATGGCATATTCCACTTATAATGATCAGGGAATAGAAATGGACTTAAGCCTAGATTATCGGGCCATTCGTTGGATGCAAGAAAACGTGAAAGGATCTCCGGTCATTGTTGAAGGAAATACACCAGAATATCGTTGGGGAAGTCGTTTCACAATTTATACCGGTCTACCAGGCGTAGTGGGTTGGAATTGGCATCAGCGGCAGCAAAGGGCAGTTCTGGCGGTGGACTGGGTCTGGCCGAGGGTCGATGAGATTAACGCATTCTATAATGGCGTAGACCCGGCTGCTGCCCAAGTTTTCCTGAAAAAAAATGATGTGAAGTTTATTATCCTGGGACAGCTTGAGCGAGTTTACTATTCCACGGAAGGTCTGGCTAAGTTTGACGCATTAAATGGTGTATATTGGAAAGAGGTCTATCGAGAACGAGAGACCGTGATTTATGAGGTCATCGAGCGATGAGTGATTTTATCCTCTGGTATCTGTTGATTATGGCCATTGGCTTGCTGGCTTTCCCTTTGGCTTATAGATTGTTGGGTTCCTTACCAGACCGAGGATGGGCTTTAAGCAAACCCCTGGGTTTACTTTTATCTGGTTATGTCTTCTGGATTTCAACCACCTTACAGATCAACCAGAACACAACCGGGGGAATCCTGGTTGGATTGTGCGTACTGGGTGGATTGAGCATCTGGCAAGGATTTACTTCCGGATGGAAAAATATCTGGGAATGGTTCAAAGGACACCGGCGCAACTTGATTGTGACGGAGATCCTATTCCTTTTGGCTTTTGGTCTGTGGGCCATGGTTCGGGCAGCAGGACCAGAGATAGCATCCACAGAAAAGCCGATGGAAATGGCGTTTATTAACGCCATTTTACGCTCCCGAGGTTTTCCTCCATCGGATCCCTGGTTGTCTGGATACTCCATTTCGTACTATTATTTTGGTTATGTGCTGGTTTCGATGATCATTCGGCTGGCAGGAACCAGCCCGAATATAGGTTTCAACCTGGCGGTGGCCATGTGGTTCGCCCTGGCTGCGGTTGCCAGCTATGGTATTCTGTTCAATCTATCCTATGGTTGGCTAACGAGAACAGGCAGAAACGTTAAACACGCTGTTTGGAATGGTTTCCTTGCCCCGTTTCTTCTGCTAATTGTTTCCAACATGGAAGGGATTTTTGAGATCCTGCATGCACGCGGTGTATTTTGGAAACTCGAAATGAATGGGAATGGAACCTCAGCTTTTTGGAAATGGCTTGGATTACTGGAACTAGTGGATCCACCAACCTTGCCATTAGGATGGTTGCCAGAGCGGGTGGGTGGCATCTGGTGGTGGCGTGCTTCACGAGTGGTTACGGATACTAACCTGGCCGGAGTGGTCACCGAGAATATTGATGAGTTCCCGTTCTTTTCTTTCTTCCTCGGTGATCTTCACCCTCACGTTCTCGCAATGCCTTTTGCTTTGCTTGCGATTGGGATTATTTTAAATTTCTATCTGAGCAAAGGCAATGGCATGCTTTCCGGTCGGAAAGTTGGTGATTGGTTACGCCAACCGAGGTTTTGGTTTGGCAGCCTGATTATTGGCGCTTTGGGGTTCTTGAATACCTGGGATTTTCCCATGTACGTTGGGCTGGCAGCTGCAACCTATGTCGTTTTGAATTACCAACAAGCAGGCTGGGGTGTTGACCGAATCGTGGATTTTCTCAAGTCTGCACTTAGTTTGGGGATTACAGGCTTTCTGTTCTATTTACCTTTTTACCTTGCGTTTCGCTCACAGGCCGGTGGCGTATTACCAAGTTTGAGCCTGTTCAGCCGGGGAATTTATTTTTGGATCATGTTTGGGGGGCTGCTTATTCCAATTTTTGGATGGCTCATCTGGTACTGGTCAAGTCGAACATCACGAGAGAACCGGCGGCATGGGTTGGTGGGTGCGACAATAATCCTGGTCGGAATGTTTCTCCTATCGTACCTTTTTGGAATTGGAGTGATGGCAGCACCTTCATGGATTCAAAGCAACAATATCCAGGCTACTTCTGCTTTTGCTGCAACCGCTCAAAAGTTACTGGATAATGCCGGACGGTTTTTTAATTTGCATGGGAGTACAGATCCACAGCTCTTAATTTTTGGCAGTATCGCAGAACGAATAAAACATCCAGGCACATGGATTACATTATTTGGTTTGCTATTCTTGACCTGGGGTTTGCTTGCCAATAAAAACAAGTTGACTACAGAGGATTTCCTTACGGAAAAACCTCTTAACGAGGATCAACGAGAGGAAACCTTTGCTTTGTTGCTGGTATTGCTGGGGATTGGCTTGACTTTGGTGCCAGAATTCTTCTACTTGCTGGATCAATTCGGATACCGGATGAACACAATCTTCAAGTTTTATTATCAAAGCTGGTTAATGTGGAGCCTCGCAGCAAGTTTTGCCCTGGTTTTGATGTGGAATCAACGAGGACGGTTTGTATTTTTACTGTATAAAGTTTTATCCATTCTTGTTATTGCGATTGGATTTATTTATCCTGTTGCAGCCTTGTCGGAACGGTTTGACCGACCAATGAAGGATTGGACCCTGGATGGGTTAAGCTCAATGAGAGTCTATAACCCGGATGAAGTATTGGCAATCGAATGGTTGCGCACGGCAGATGAAGGAGTGGTGGCCGAAGCAATTGGGGGGCAATATTCCAACTTTGCGCGGATTGCCACACATACAGGGCTGCCTACTGTGCTGGGCTGGCCGGGTCACGAATCCCAATGGGGGCGAACAGGTGACCAACTTGGATCACGCGCCAATGATATTGAATGGTTGTATGGATCCAGGAGTTGGGAGGAAGCCAAGTCGATCCTTGACCAATACCAAATTCGTTATGTATATATTGGTGATCTGGAGCGATCACAGTATCAAGTTGAAGAGACAAAATTTATGGGTGTACTGCGTGTAGCCTTTCAGTCTGGTAGAGTTGTGATTTATGAATATAACTCATTAAAATAATTCAAGAACGTGAACTACGGTTTTAATAATTTTTATGGAGCAGAACCTTGCGTAAACTGACATTTCTGGATGGTTTCATGGGTTTGGCCTTCCTGGTAGCGCTGGTTATTCGCTTGACAGGGCTAGGGAGTATCCCGCTAAACGATTCTGAGGCTAAATGGGCTTTTCAGGCATTGGAATTGGCGCGCGGAGGTTCAACAGTGGGTGCAGAAACCGGAGTGATTCTTTGGAGTAGCCTTCTATTTGGACTACTGGGTGGCAGCAATTTCCTGGCGCGATTTATCCCGGCATTCATTGGCTCATGGATTGTGTTTACGCCAATATTCTTCCAGAAAAAATTTGGAAACGTTACCACGGTTATTTTCTCGTTTGGTCTGGCCCTTGATCCGCTTCTGGTGGGTATTTCCCGTCACGTGGATGGTCTTAGCATGTCAATCACGCTTGCCTGTCTGGCAGCTGGCTTCTGGTATTGGCGTAAGGACCTGATGTTTGGACTTTGCCTCGGAATATACCTGATCACAGGACCTTCTGCCTGGTTGGGGTTGACAATCCTTGGCGTGATCGTTCTAGTTAACCGGATTTTCCTCAGCGAAAAGAAAGACAATGCAGATTTACAAAAAGGAATTCTTGTCCATTGGAAATCGATATTCCTTGGCCTGGGGATCAGTCTATTTGTTTTTGGCACCCTGCTTATGTTTACCCCTACCGGGATCAGTGGAGCTTTGGAAGGACTGGCGGCTTATTGGAATAGTTGGAAAGGCAACCTGGAAAATCAATATTCAGCAGGCATGATCATCATGGCTGTATTGAATTATTTGCTGATGCCCGTTCTGCTAGGAATCAGTGGGATGATCCAGGGGATCAGGTCTAAAAATAAAGAGGATTTGAAGATGACAGCGTGGGTTCTTTCAACCCTGCTGGTACTTATCATTTATCCAGGTTTTGAAATTCGACATCTTGCCTGGATCTCCCCATTATTTTGGATCATCGCTGCCCGCCAGATCAGTAAAATATCCTGGAAACCAAGGAAAGGTCCAAGTTTATTGATGGGTGTGGTTACCCTGGTCATGATGGTGTTTATTCTGATTAATTTCAATACACTGGTCAATAGTTTGGAACCGGGATTGAGATTGTCTGCAATCGGGATTTCGTTTTTAATCATTCTACTAACTGGTTTTTTGGTTTGGTGGGGTTGGTCATTTGATGAAGCCAGGTTTGGCTTTGGATTAGGAGTGCTGATTATCCTAATGGGTCTTACCTTTGCCGGTGCTTGGCGGAGTGCTGGTTTGAACGGAAAGATCAATCTGGAAATGACCAATTTATCCCCGGCATTTGTGGATTCAGATTTAATGGATATTTCCATCGGCGATCTTAGTGAGTGGAACACCGGTGAGCGAGAATTCCTGGATGTAGTTTCCCTGGGGGTACAATCTCCGGCAGTAGATTGGATGATGCGTGATTTGGTGAATTATCAGGAAGTAAACTCAATCACTGCGGGTGAGAATCCGGATATCATTATTGCCGCCTCGGATGCGGTGCTGGGACAAACAGAACTCTATACCGGACAGGAATTCACCCTTAGAGAGATTCCAATCTGGGATGGGTTGACCGCCCGCCAATGGATTGGTTGGTTAATGCGGCGAGAGCTAATGGTTAATCAAGAGACCATTTTGTTATGGGCTCGCAGTGATTTGTTTCCCGGAACAATAAGTAACAAGAGCACCGGGGAATGATAAGGAAACCAAATACCTATCGCGTTAAGATTGGAAACAGGGTTGGGCGTTTTGTCCTGCGTACGATCGGCCGTTATGGATTATATGCAACCCTTGCGCGACCAGTATTAAATGGTATGGAAAATGTTCCGCCTCCTAGTGGGTATATCATCGCATTCAACCACTTATCCATATTCGATCCACCTTTCTTAATTTGCCATTGGCCTTACCCACCTGAATGGATAGGAGCAGCAGAGGTTTTTGAAGAAAAAGGTAAGAAGATTTTTGCTCACATGTATGGCGGAATACCTCTCGATCGAGATCAGTATGACCGCCAGGCAATGGAAAAAGCAGTCAATGTGCTTAAGAGTGGATTTCCCCTGATGGTGGCGCCGGAGATGAGAATTACCCGCCAACCCGGGATGCGCCAGGCGCGCACTGGAGTCTCCTATCTGGCGCATCGCTCTGGCGTGCCAATATTACCGGTTGGCATCACAGGTACTCCATCTAGCTTTATGCAGGAAGTAGTGAAATTAAAACGACCCAAATTGAGTTTAAACGTTGGCCATCTGATTCACCTGCCCGCCTTAGGCGAGAATCGTAAAGCTGACATGCAAAGGAATGCCGACCTGGTTATGGCTCATATTGCCAGTTTGTTGCCGGAGGAGTACCATGGTTATTATGCAAATTATCAAACAATTCTAGGGATGGGTGTGAAAAATGACAATTCCTGAATTAATTGCTATTGATGGACCTGCCGGCGGTGGAAAATCGACGATCGGCGAACTGGTGGCCAGAGAACTCGATTATTTATACTTTGATACAGGCATCATGTATCGGGCAGCAACCTATGCAGCTCTGAATGCTTATGGGTCGGTGTCTGATGAAGAAAAAGTAACAGAATTGGCGCAAAGGATCCAAATTGATGTGTGTGAACCAAGCATGAAGGATCAGCGCACTAATGATGTCTTGGTGGATGGAAAGGATGTCACCTGGTTGATACGGGAGCATATGGTGGAGAGAAATGTTTCGCAGGTTTCGGCTTACCCTGGAGTCCGGGAAGCCATGACACGTGGCCAACGGTTGATTGGACGACGAGGAAAGGTCGTGATGGTAGGAAGGGACATCGGGACTGTAGTTTTTCCTGAGGCAAAAATTAAGATATATTTGACAGCTTCTGCTGAAGAGCGGGCACTCAGGCGGTTTAATGAAAAAAGGGGCAGGGGCGAGGATGTTGTTTATGAAACCATCCTGGCAGAAATCAAAGCTCGTGATGAAATCGACATCAATCGAGTGGTTGCTCCCTTAAAGCCTGCTGAAGATGCTATCGTGATCAATACCGATCAATTATCGGTCAATGTAGTTTTCCAACAAGTGATGCAAATCATCCGAGATAAATCTAAAGATTTAGGATGATTTGGTGGATTAAAACTGACTAATGCTATAATCCTCTTAAGGATTCTTGAGATATCATGCCAGGATTGACAACAGGCCAGGTTCCGTATATGGGATTTCCATCTGGAGTAACCGGATGGATCGGTTGGATGCTGATTTTTGGCTTATTGATTTGGTTAGCTTGGAGGGAGCGGAAAAATTTACAGCTTAATCCAGCCTATCGCTGGATCCTTTTATTTATTTCGTTAGCGATAACACCCATCACTTGTAGCATCCTCAAGCTGCCATTAGGTTTCCTGCCATCGTTTCCCATTCCAGGTGTACCATCAGAGACTTATGATCCAACATTGATCCCGTTGTTAGCCGTGCCATGGATGTTGGCGGCAGGTTTGGTTTCAAGTATGACTGCAGGAGTGGTAGGCCTATTTTGTGGGATATGGCTTGGATTGTGGAGCACGCACTCGCTGTTTACACCGTTGGAATTTTGGCTATTGGGTTTAATATTTTCAGCTCTGATCCGACAATCCTACCGGTCTGCGTTTTTTAAATGGTTAGGCCACCCTCTCTTAGCTGCTGTCAGTTTGGCGATTATCAACATCCCTCTGATCATTATGATTGGTTTCCTGGGAACACCAGGTAGCCTGGCGGTTAAGATTGATTATTCCCTGACACAATCCTGGCCGATCTTCATTTCTCGGGGCTTGGAATTTTTGATTGGTGGAATTTTATGTGAAGTGTTCTATCTTTCGAAATTCAGGCCATGGGATCGACCTGTAAGAGTAAAACCTTCACCGTTGGAAACCAGCCTGCAAAGCCGGTATTTGATTCGGCTCATTCCATTGTTCTTGATTTTGATCTTTGGATTGACTATAGCTGGGTGGAATTGGGCGGCTAGAACAGCCCGGGCTCAAATGGTAAGCCGATTACAAGATGCTGCCGCTGTTGTTTCCAATACAATTCCATATTTCCTGGAAACAGGTCAGAACATCATTTTAAAACAAGCAACTCCGGATTTGATAGGGTTGAGTCCTGAAGAAATTCACCTCGGGCTAAGTGATCGAATACATCAAGTAGTCTTCTTTGAAGATATGGCCTTTGTGAATGGAGAATCGCAACTGGCAGTCTGGTATGATGAATCTGGTGAAAGTATTTTATCAACCGAGGAGGAATACGGAGTAAGTCTGGCGTTAAAAGGTGTAATGGTTCAAACTTACACAGTTGGCAATGGAATGGAGGATGGAAATGTAAATGTTAGTTTTATTGCATCCATCATCAGCGATCAAAAGCCAGTCGGGGCTTTAATTGGACGGGCGAATCTGGAATCGAATCCAGTTACAGAAATATCGATCAACCAAATTCAATGGCTGCAAAAAGAAGGTGGGATGGGAGCGATCCTGGATGAAAACCGGACCGTTCTTTACCATACGACTGAAGGATTATTGACGACAACCTATTCTACAGAGCTCCCTATAACATCTGGGATATTTGAGAGTTTGGATCCTCAGGGGAAACCCATGTTGATGTATTATCAAACATCTCCAGGGCGAAAATGGAGCATCGTGGTTGGATTGCCGACTGATCTTATTCCAGAAAATGCTTTAAAATTGGCCATTCCGCAATTTTTGCTGGCGTTGGTTGTAGCTTTATTGGTAATTATGGCAATTCTTATTGGTTTACGTACCATTACCAAAGGACTGCGGTCAGCCTCACAAACAGCCCTGGCGGTTTCCCAAGGGCGGTTAGACGTGCCTGTCCAGGTGCAGGGTGAAGATGAGATTGGACAATTGGGCCTGGCATTTGAGACCATGCGGGTGGGATTGAAAAACCGCCTCGAGGAACTCAACAGTCTATTAATTGTGAGTCAGGGAGTTGCCTCCAACCTGCGGACGCAAGACGCCGTTACCTCTATCCTGGAAGCGGGGTTGCGCAGCAATGCCAGTTGTATCCGAATTGTCGTTGCAGCAGACACGGAAATAGAGCCACTGGCTGGTTCGTCACGTTTCTCCCAGGGAGCTGGTGACAATAGCGAAGCCTATGCATACCTGGATGAACAGATTATGGAACTTGTTCGGTACCAGTCTGTGGTTAGTTTTCCAAACATCAACCGTACCAGGCGATTGACCGTACCCGTCGGGATCAACCAACCGGTTTCCATCATCGCGTTCGCCTTGAATTATGAGCACACGTTTTATGGAACCATGTGGGTGGCTTTTGATGAGCCACATTTATTCCCAGATGAAGAAACCCGTTTCTTGACCACATTATCCGGTCAGGCTGCATTGGCAGTAGCGAATTCGCGCTTGTATACTGCGGCAGAAGTTGGCAGGCAACGTTTGGAAGCTGTGTTGAACTCTGCGCCGGAACCGATTCTTGTGTTTGACGAACATTTGAACCTTTTGTTACTTAACCCAGCAGCTTTACAGGTGCCAGAATTGGTGGCGACTGCCACCCCTGGAAAACCGGTCAACCAAGTGTTGCCGCATATTGAATTACAGAAACTGGTTTTGCGTCCTATACAGGAAGGAACAACAACCGGCGAAATTACTCTGGCTAATAAGCGGATCTATTTTGTTTCCATCTCCCAGGTTCATGGGAATGGGCAGGTGATGGGCAGGGTGTGTATCCTGAGGGATATAACATACTACAAGAATCTTGACCGAGAAAAATCGGATTATGTGTCCAACGTTAGCCATGATTTAAGATCCCCATTAACCTTGCTCAGAGGGTATATCACGATGATCCAAATGATGGGAGACCTGAATGAGCAACAGCAGGGCTTCATCAAGAAAATGATCGTCAGCGTGGATTCGATGGCTTCGGTCGTGGAAAAATTACTGGACCTGGGAAGATTGGAAAGCGGCGTTGGTCTGGTGATTGGCCGGGTGATGCCGGTCTTGATCATCGATGAAGTGGTGACCGCGCAAAATGGCGATGCTGCCAAGAAGAATATTCGAATTGATACGAGCAAAGTTCCACGACATCGAATTGAAATTGAAGCTGACCCAGCGCTTCTTTCCCAAGCGTTGCGCAATTTACTTGAGAACGCCATCAAATATACAGCGATTGGCGGACAGGTCAGTATTGGATTGGTAGAGCATGAAGATTCTATTCTGATTGAAGTACGGGATACCGGAATTGGGATTGCTCCATTGGATTTACCGAGGGTGTTTGAAAAATTTTACCGGAGTAGCAGGCGGGAAGCTTATTCTCAAAAAGGCAGTGGACTAGGGTTGGCAATTGTGAAATCCATTGTCGAAAGGCAACACGGCAAAGTATGGGTGGAAAGTCAACTGGGAAAAGGTAGTGTCTTCTTTATTCAACTTCCACTCAAACAGCCGCGTAGTTCCAATCATTAATCCAATTCTTAACCAAAAGTATTGAATCTAAGCAATTATGTGCTATAATATTCGTTTGCTGTGAATTCTTTATGTACTCTTCTTCTATTCGTTGGCGCCTAAGACAAATTTGTCTTAAGCGCTCATTTGTGTTTCTCCAGGAACTCACTGAGGAGGCAATTTCGTGGAAACTAAGAGTCTTGTTGCACTCCGTATTAATCTGGCATCACCTGAGACGATCCGCAGTTGGTCGTATGGTGAGGTTTTAAAGCCTGAAACGATCAATTACAGGCGCCTTCGTCCGGAAAAAGATGGCTTGTTTTGCGAGGCGATTTTTGGCCCAACGCGCGATTGGCAATGTTATTGTGGGAAGTATAAGAATCCCCGATACAAAGGTCTGATTTGTGATAAATGCGGTGTAGAGGTGACGCGGGCTGCTGTGCGCCGCGAGCGGATGGGGCATATTGAACTGGCTACCCCCGTTGCCCATATCTGGTACACCCGCAGAATTCCATCCTACCTTGGATTGCTGCTGGATATTTCCCGCCGTAATTTGGACCGAGTTCTGTATTTTGCCCAATATATTGTGACTTATGTGGACGAAGAAGCCCGCCAGAAGGCATTACGCCGATTGGAAGATGAAATTTCGGTTTCCGAGCGTGAACAGGCCAACGAGATCAATGCCAAGATCCTGGATGTAAAAACTGCCCGTGACAAACGGTTGGCTGAGTTGCAACAAGCCCGGAAAGAACGTGAGGATCGGGCCGACGAACAGATTGCCACCCGGCTGGAACCGGTAGTACAGGAAGCACAGAGCCTGGAGCAATTGTTACAGGGTAAGAAAGACACGGCTGCGACTTCAGCGATTGTATTCCGATCTGCCAATTTAATATTGGTTGAAGCCGGTCAAATGATCACTTCAGCCACGCTCAGCCAATTACAGCGGCAGGTCAAAGAGTTGCTGGAATCGATCGAAAAAGAGTTTAAATCTGAAATGCAACGCGATCTTGAACAGCTTGAGATGGACAAAGCCAAAGTCCGCGCTGAAGCTGATGAGCAGATGGAAGCTCTGCGAAACGAACTGGAAGACCAAACCGTTGAGAATTCCGGGCGCAATACCCGTGACCGGGATGAGTTGATGGATCTACGGCCGTTCACCTTCCTGAGCGAAACCCGCTTCCGCGAGTTGAAGCAACGCTGGGGACAGGTCTTCCGGGCCGATATGGGCGCTGAAGCTTTTTATGACATTTTACGGCGGCTGGACCTTGAAAAACTTTCCGTTGATCTTTGGACTGAAGTCCGGACTTCCAAGAGCAAGCAGAAACGCAAGAAAGCAACCACGCGTTTGAAAGTGGTGGAATCCTTCCGCCGCTCCGGCAACCGGCCTGAATGGATGATTTTGACCGTTCTGCCGGTTATTCCGCCCGATTTACGCCCAATGGTGCAGTTGGATGGCGGGCGCTTTGCCACCTCTGACTTAAACGACCTTTATCGACGGGTGATTAACCGCAATAACCGACTCAAGCGTTTGCAGGAGCTTGGAGCCCCAGATGTGATCATCCGGAATGAGAAGCGCATGCTGCAAGAAGCGGTCGATTCTTTGATTGATAACTCGCAGCGCGGTAAAGCCCTTTCCCGTCGTGGACGGCGCGAATTAAAATCTCTGAGTGACATGCTGAAGGGCAAGAAGGGGCGTTTCCGCCGCAACCTGCTGGGGAAGCGTGTAGACTACTCCGGACGCTCTGTGATCGTGGTTGGTCCGACGTTGAAGCTTTACCAATGTGGTCTGCCAAAAACCATGGCTTTAGAACTGTTCCGCCCGTTTGTTATTGCCCGGCTGGTCACCAAGGGGTATGCTGCCAATGTGAAGGGTGCCCGGCGTTTCATCGAACGCAACCGACCGGAAGTTTGGGAAGCACTCGAAGAAGTGATTTCTGAACGACCTGTGCTGCTGAACCGTGCTCCAACGCTGCACCGCCTTGGTATTCAGGCCTTTGAACCCGTCTTGATTGAAGGTAGTGCCATTCAATTACATCCATTGGTGACTACAGCTTTTAATGCGGACTTTGATGGCGACCAGATGGCAGTGCATGTGCCCCTTTCTGAAAAGGCAGTAAAGGAAGCCCGGGAACGGATGCTTTCATCCAAGAACTTGTTGAAACCAGCTGATGGTGAACCGATCATCAGCCCATCCAAGGATATGGTGCTGGGAGTTTATTATCTGACCATGGATGATACTCGTCCCCACAAGGGTGATGGGCGGGTGTTTGGCGATATGGATGAAGTTGATCTGGCATATAGCCTGGGTCAGGTTGAAGTTCACACAAAGATCACCATGCGCGTGACAACCTGGAATGACGAGGTAAATAATCGGCTGTCAGAACCTGTGACAACTTTGGTAAAAACTACTGTAGGTCGGGTGATTTTCAATCGAGTTCTGCCGGATAAGGTGCGTTTTGTCAATGATGTTTTGGACAAAGGTGGTGTTAAGGACTTGATTGCAGCTGTTTATGAAATCTGCGGTCAGGAAGAAACCACTGAGGTGGCTGACGCAATTAAGGATATCGGTTTTGAATATGCCATGCGCTCTGGCTCAACCATTGCCGTGGCTGACATCACCATCCCGGTACAGAAAGCTGAAATCCTGGAAAAAGCCCAACAGGAAGTAGAAAGAATCAACAAGGATTTCCGCCGTGGCTTGTTGACCGAACAAGAACGCAACGAACGCATCATCGAAGTCTGGCAGGAAACCACCAAGAAGGTTGCCAAGGCGGTTAAAGAGTCGATGGATCCCAACGGTAACCTTTCAACAATGGCAAGTTCCGGCGCTACCAAGGGCGGTTTTGGTCCAATCAGCCAGTTGGCTGGCATGCGTGGTTTGATGGCTGATCCGGCGGGCCGGATTATTCGTTTGCCCATTCAGTCCAACTTCCGTGAAGGTTTGACTGCTCTTGAATACTTCATCTCCACCCACGGCGCTCGAAAGGGTCTGGCGGATACGGCTTTACGAACCGCAGATGCGGGTTATTTGACTCGCCGCCTGGTGGATGTTGCGCAAGATGTCATTGTCAATGAAGCTGACTGCCTGACCGAAGAAGGCATTGTTTTGCGGAGATCGGATGATGTGGCCGGTCAATCTTTCGGAACACGGCTATTTGGACGCTACCCCTCCAAACGGATTATTCATCCCCAAACTGGTGAGATCCTTGCTGATCGGGACGAGATGTTGGGACATGATGTGGTTCGCCGCATCACCAATGCCGGTATCGACGAAGTGTGGGTGCGTTCTCCTTTGACCTGTGAACTAACCCATGGGATTTGTGCAAAGTGCTATGGTATGGACCTTGGACGGGGTGCAGAAGTTGATAAAGGTTCGGCAGTTGGGATTGTGGCCGCCCAATCGATCGGTGAACCGGGCACACAGTTGACATTACGCACGTTTCACACTGGTGGTGTTGCGGCCGGTGGGGACATTACTACTGGTCTACCCCGCGTGGAAGAGCTTTTCGAAGCCCGGCGCATGCCAAAAGGCGAAGCTGTCATCACCCGTATTGCGGGTACTGTCAAGGTTATTCAGGCCGACCGGGCTTCTGAACAACGATCGGTTCGAATTGACCAGGCTGAAATGATCTCTGATGAATTCGAAATTCCTGAGAGTTGGCAGATTGTCGCCCAGGATGCAACTGACGCTCAACCGGGTGATGTGATTGCAAGCCTGGGTGAAGCCACTATTACGGCCACTCATAAAGGCCGGGTTCGGGTGGAAGAACGCAAAGTGGTTGTCTCGTATGAGCAACGTGTAAGTGAAGATTATGATATTCCAACCACCTCCCGATTATTGGTGAAGGATGGCGAGAAAGTTGAGGCCGGCCAGGCTTTGACGGAAGGTTCATTGAATCCCCACACTATCCTGCGGATCAAGGGTCGGGATGCCTGCCAGCTTTATCTACTGACTGAAATCCAAAAAGTATATCGCTCACAAGGACAGAACATTCACGACAAGCACTTTGAACTGGTAATCCGGAAGATGTTAGGCCGGGTTCAGGTGACTCGTCCGGGTGATACCCCCTATTTGCCGGGTGATATTGTAGACCGGTTAGAGATCCGACGACTGAATGATCAACTGCTTTCAGAAGGAAAGCAACCAGCTAAGTCCATTGAGATTTTGCTGGGCGTAACGAAGGCCTCACTGAGCACCGATTCCTTCCTATCAGCTTCATCCTTCCAGCACACCATTAAAGTGCTGGCCGGAGCAGCGATCGCCTCGACTGAGGACCCGTTGTATGGTCTGAAAGAAAACGTGATCATTGGCAAGTTAATTCCCGCTGGTACGGGTTATATTCACGGCCGGTTCACGGACGAGAATGGCCGCGAACGCATGACGATCTCCACCTCGGTGACAAATCTGCCGATGTCGGAGTAAGTAAAAAATATCAACAAAACAGCCCCCGGAATTTCCGGGGGCTGTATGATTTTATCTGCAATTTGCTAAGATCGGCTGGTAATGGAGTAAGATGTGTAATGGTATAAGATCTTGTCATTCAGTAGACCGATGGTATCCCGGGCATTGTCAATTTCCTTGGAGGAATTCCTGGCATCCCAGGTGAAATGACGAGTGATTCCTGATCCCTGAGTGTGTTGAATTGTAAAATCAGCCTGGGGCATTTCCTGATTGAGAAACGTCTGATACCAATCCTTGATACCATCCAATCCTTGAATCGTCCTTCCCCGGGAGATATGCACTGCCTGGGGATGATAAAGGGCAAGGATTACATCCGGATTGTGCTGGTTCATGGCATCGATCAATAACTCCGGGGTATCTTTGACCGGAGGCGGTGGATTGGGGATGTCATTCCATTTGAAAGCTGCTGCAGTTTCCCAACAAGATTTTAAATTGAGACGAGCATAATCCCAGGAATAGAGATTGGCAGCCGTTAGTTTCAATTCGCGGGCGGTATTGAGAAATTCGGTCATCTCCATCGGTTTGGGCGCCCATCCTCCCACACCATAAGCGCATCCGGTGGGAATCACAGGGCGAACCGGAGAGAGTCTCTCAAACTCTTCCAGACAGCGGCGCAATTGGGCTGCTGGATTGTGGGCTTGTTCCCAATAGACCTGGGGCATGTTGAAGTCAGATTGCTGTAAAAACTCTTTCCAGGGGAGTTGAGGGTGGTAGGTTGGAAAGCGGAAAGAACTTAAAGCAACCTGCGTATCCGGCAGCCGGCGGCGCAACTCATTCATGAAGGTGCGGGCAACGGCTGCCCGTCCGGGAAGTTTGTATTCCTTTTCGGCATCGATCACGTAACCATCCAGCTTGAGACCCTGGACTCTTTGGGCGGCAACCTGGGCTTCTCCAGCTGGATTGTATCCATAAACATAATGCCAACCCCATACCTGGATACCAATGGCATGCAGGGCTTCGACAACAGGAGGAAGAAGGTCGGTGTTTTTGGATGAGTCAATATTAAATGGATTTGGACCATCTGCGATTTTTATGAGGACATGCGTCAGTCCGGCAGACTGGGCTGTACTGGCAATTGCAGATGGGTTGCCGTTTTCGCAACTCTTGACTTTCCAAATAAAAAAACCTTTTCCAGTTAAGGACATCTTTTCTCCGATGATGATTATGAAGGCGTAAGGCTTCCCTCAAGGCCGATCTGGGGGGCTATACTTCGCATAGCAAGAATAATGTTGTCCACGTGCAGCCAGAGTTCAATGCCAAGTTCTTCAGCGCCTTTGGTTATTTCTTCACGGTTGGCACCTGCGGCAAATGCCCGATCTTTCCATTTCTTCTTCACTGAGGAAGCTGTCAGGTCATACAAAGAACGAGAGGGTCTAACCAGGGCGACTGCTGTTATCAGGCCGGTGACCTCATCGCAGGCGAAGAGAGCTTTCTCCATCAGGGTTTGGCGGGGCACACCGGTGAAATCGGCGTGGGAGAGCACGGCTAGGATGATATCTTCCGGTACGCCGAGAGAGCGGAGAATCGGAGCGCCTGTCATGGGGTGATCCGGAATCGTTGGATGGATCTCCCAATCAAAATCGTGAAGTAAACCGACAACAGCCCAGCGTTCTTCCTCTTCACCGTAGTAGCGGGCATACCAACGCATGGCTGCTTCAACGCACAGCATATGGTTGATAAGATTCTGGTTCTTGACGTATTGCTGGACAATGGCAAATGCCTGAGAGCGATCCATTCGGCCTCCTTGGGCTCATGTTGCAAGATTCGTTCCGACTAGTAATTATTCTGGAAAAATTGGCTCTTGCTTGCCGAGAACGGGTATGGGGTGGCGGAGCCAAACATCCACGAGGCTCATGAAGGTAGCTGGAATCTCGCGAATGTTCCAAATCAATAGGCTGCTTTTGCGATAAATCCGTTGATCTGCTGAAAACCCTATGGACGGCAGACCGAGTGCATTGCAGGTAAAGAGAGCACGCGGCAGGTGATATGTCTGCGTGACGAGGATGACTTCTGTCAGGTTGAAGATGGCCTTGGCCCGGTAACAGGTATCATAAGTTCGCCGGCCAGCATAATCCAGGACGATATCCTCAGCAGGCATGCCCAGCTCGACCGCATAATTGTACATGGCGCCGGGTTCGTTGTAATCCACAAAGCGGTTATCTCCGCTCATCAGGATTTTTTCAACCTTTCCAGCCTGATACAACTGGACTGCCGCTGCCACCCGGTCTCGGAGAACAGGGGATGGTGTGCCATCTCTTTGCAAACCTGCACCGAAAACGACTGCAGCCCTGTAGAAAGGAATTTCATTTTCATCTGTATAGATACGGCTCGACGAATAAATCGCGGTGATCAACCTGGGGATACTCAGACCTAGGATGACCAAGACCACGAAAATGAGTAAGGTGGTGGACATGATTCGAAGGATTTTTTTGAACAAAGTTTAACGACCTACCAGAGTAGAGAGATCGAGCTGGGTAATTTCCAGGGTCAAACGAAAAGGGTCATAATCCGCATCTTCAATTTTCAGTAAACCCTGAATGTCATAACCGGTGGCATCCGTCAGGAGGCTTTTACCCTCGGTTGTACCAGCTAACGAAATAAGGGAATCCATAACATCATAAACCAAATCACTGGAAATTTCTGGGAGAAGGGAAAGGTTTAATGAAGGGATTACAGCATCTGTTTTCCAGGCGACAACGATCCGATTCATGGTGTCCGGAAGATCTAGTTGAATGGATGAAGCAGTGCGTGGGTCGCCTGAGACGGCAAAGGTGGTACCAAAATCGCAGATATCCCGAATGTAAAGCGCTCGCACAACGCCTGTGTGGGTCTGAATCCAGGCAGGATCCTGGGTATCGATTTCATTTTCTATCAAAATGGATTCAGGCAGGATATAACCAGAAGACGAGGTTGGTTCGACATAACATGGACGTTTCCCGGAAAATTGTGTCAATGCGGTGAGGGCATCGGCAGTATTGCGATCTGCAATTGGATCGTAATACAGGGTAAACCCACTGCTGACATTGACCAGGAATTGGGAGCCGTAATAATAAGCACCAAAATGGTTGCTCAGCAGGCCGACCTGGGCAAAGCCGCGTTGGTGGGCCCAAAGGTAGGTGATTGGCGGAAGCCAGGCAGCATGAATAATCCCAGATTCCATTTGGTCGAGCAAATCTGGATAATTATCCAAGACCAGACTTTGGAATGAATATCCGGTGGATGTGGAGAGTGATTCAGCCAACTCCTGGCTACGGGTAATGACCAGATTATCCAGCGTTTCCGAAACCACTCCGAGGGTGAACGGATTGCCCAGACTTCCGATTGGCTTTGGGGTTGGGGTTGGTGAAGGTTCCGTGGTTGGGGTGAGGGTTGGCGTGCTGGTCGGTTGTGGCGTAACAGAACCACATGCAGAAAGGACAACAACCAGCATAAGTGACAAAAAACTAGAAGAAAATAACTTGATCCGTTTCGACATAGGTGTGGTTAAAGTCTTTCAGTCCAATTTGGGTGGTTATATTTTGTCTTTATCAAGGTTTGAGCGTTATTAATCTCTTCTGCAGAAAGGTCTGAGCAATTGATGGTTACATCAAACACTTGAGAAAAAGCCTGCTCAAATGCATCTGCAGCTTCATCCCAGGAGACGATCCGTCCTGTAAGGGTTTCGAGGGTAGTTGCGCGTTCGAGGACGCGGGTAGCTGCGATCCTGCGGGCTTCGTCATCTGGGAATGTCAGCGCTTGGGTGATGCGGGTTAAATCTCCCGTGAGCGGTAGCGCTCCATGCTGGAGCAGGCCGTCTTTTCGGCGGGCCTGGGCAGAGCCGATCAACTTCTTGCCATGGGCTGTGATTTCATAATTTGATGGCACTTCAAAACAGACCGCTCCTTTGGGGTTACTACCTATCGGAAGAGCATATTTTTCCTCGGCTGAGGTTTGGACCCCCAATCGATTTAAAGCGACCTGCAAGGCGGATGAGAGGCGAGCGTATGATTCTAATAACGAACCGGACAGAGCTGGTTCACTGAGCAGACCACTAACTGAATATGTAATTTCATCCACGTGGAGAATAGCCCGGCCACCGGTTGGACGACGAACAATATGCCAGCCAAGGCTTTGGGTGGCAGCCTTATCGACGTCTGTAATTGGTTGAGAAAAACCGAGTGATAGACAGGCAGGTTGCCAGGCATAGAGGCGGAGTGTCGGTTGACTGGAGCGCTGGAGGCAGGCTTCCAGGATCGCTTCGTCCACGGCCATATTCCAGGCACCCTCAGCTGGTTGATGACGGATAAGCCGCCAGGTAGTTGGGTTTGACATTGGGAATAATTATACTCTGTTATGAAACGGTATTTTTACTGTGGTAATCTTGGCTTGTACAAGATGATCGATTGATTCATCTTGAATCTTGTCCAAAAATGGTTACAATATTTTCAATGTGGTGCTTAAAAAGTTTATTAATTTGTGTTAAGAGATTTAATCGATTTGTAAAATGTGTTATAATCGATGAGATTTCGATTGCGGACAAAATGAGTGAGCACAAGTTTTTGGACAGTTCCACCACAGAATATCAAGAACCTTAACAAACATGCGATTATTGATTTAATCCGCTTTACACCGGGTGGAATAGCCAGGGTTGAACTTTCGAGGATCATGGGGATTACGCGGGCAGCGGTCACGACGATTGTAAATCAATTGGGCGCGGCTGGGATCGTGACGGAAGTAGAAGCCCATTTTCCCAGTGGACGGAAACCAATCGTGCTCGAGATCAACCCAGAACTGGGCCGAGTGGTCGGAATTGACATGGGGGCGACCCATATTACATTGTTGTTGACAGATTGCGCTGCCCACGTATTGAACGAGCTTGAAATTCCATTCGATGTAAACCAAGGTCCCCGTGTATCTTTGGCTATGCTGGAAGAAGCCATGGATCACTTGCTGGAAAAAGCTGGCCTCACCTTACAGGATATTAAAGCTGTTGGGATGGGTGTACCCGGTCCGATTGTGGAAAATGCTGGCATGGTGATGGGACCGCCGATCATGCCCGGTTGGGATGGCTACCCGATCCGTGAGCACCTGCAGAAAAAATGGGGAGTTCCGGTAGCGATCGGCAATGACGCTGAAATGGGTGCGATTGGTGAATGGGCTTATGGCGCTGGCCGGGGAGTTCGTAATTTGGCATATATCAAGGTAGGTACTGGAGTTGGCTCTGGTTTGTTGTTGGATGGCCAGGCCTACCGCGGATCGACAGGTTGCGCTGGTGAGATTGGCCACATCACACTTAATGAAAATGGTCCGATTTGCACTTGCGGCAACCGGGGCTGCCTGGAAGCAATGGCTGGTGGCTGGGCTATTGCCAGCCGGGGCAGTGATGCAGCTCGAAGCAAAGCCCGGACTCTTTTAAGTGAAATGGGTGATGCTTCATCTATTTCAGCTTCGGATGTGATTGAGGCGGCCCGGCAGGGAGATTTGATTGCTCAACAAATTGTCAGTGAGGCTGGTGGTCACCTGGGAACGGCAATTGCCAGCCTTGTGAACCTTTTCAACCCGAGCATGGTGGTGATCGGTGGTAAAATTTCTCAAACTGGAGATTTACTACTGGAGCCAATTCGGAAGACGGTGCGGCAACGGAGTTTGAAAGCGGCATCGCGAGATATTCGAATCACGGCTGCCTATCTTGGAAAACGCTCATCCGGGATGGGAGCGGTCGTTGAGGCGCTGTCAATTGTTTTACATCAATTGGCAGATCATGATGGATAAGGAGGTGGTCGACAGAAAGATCGATGGCTATCCTCGTAAATAAGTAGTTAGTTTGAAGATTGTGTATTAACCTGCTTCAAAAAAAGTAGGATATTTCTAGGAGGAACAAGATGCTTAAGAAGTTGATGCCTTTGATCAGCATGCTGCTGATCGCCGTATTTGTTCTGGGTGCTTGCACCACGCCGACTGCAGAACCGACTGCAAAGCCTACTGCAAAGCCCGCCGAACCAACTGCAGTCCCGGTGGAACCCACCGCGGTTCCCGAACCAACCGCAGTTCCTGTTCAACTGCGTATCTGGGCTGACGACACCCGCGCCCCAATCCTGCAGGATTTAGCCCCTGAATTTTTGGAGACCTATGGTGTTGAGCTAGTGGTGGAGCTGAATGCTGCCATCCGCGATAATTTCCAGACTGCCGCCCCGACTGGCGAAGGCCCGGATATCATCATCATTGCCCACGACCAGGCAGGTACCTTGGTTTCCAATGGCTTGCTGGCCCCGGTTGATCTGGGTGAGAAAGCCGACCAGTTTGTGGAAATTGCCAAAGAAGCCTGCACGATCGGTGGCGTTCTTTACTGCATGCCCTATGCGACCGAAAACATGGGCTTCTTCTACAACACCGATATGGTCCCCACTGCCCCCACCACCTGGGACGAAGTTGTGACCATGGGTGAAGCCCTGAAGGCCGAAGGCAAAGTTGATTACATCATGGCCCTCACTGGCACCACCTATGATATTTACCCAATGCAAACAGCTTTTGGTGGTTACATCTTCGGTAAAAATGCCGATGGTAGCTGGAATCCCCAGGATCTGGGTGTCGATAGCGAAGGCATGATTGCCGCCGCCACCTGGTTGAAGGACAACCTTGCCAAGGGTAACCTGCCTACCGATACCGATTGGGCAAATAACCACGCTTTGTTCGAGACCAGCAAGGTTCCGTTCATTATGGCTGGTCCGTGGGCTTTAGATCGCATCCGCCAGTCGGGTGTCAAGTATGCAGTGACCAGCTTCCCCGCTGGTCCCGCTGGCCAAGGCTATCCCTTCGCTGGAACCCAGGGCTTCTTCATCAATGCCCAGAGCGAGAACGTATTGCTGGCCAATGCATTCCTGACCGAATTCGTGGCGACTGAAGATGTTATGCAGAAGCTGTACGAAGCTGGCAAGCGGCCTTCCGCTTTCATTCCTGTGCTGGAAAAGACCGATGATGCTGATCTATTGGCAATGTCCGTCGCTGGCGAAAAAGCCACGATGATGCCTGCCATCCCCGAAATGGGTTCGGTCTGGGGTAACTGGAGTGATGCCTTTACGCTGGTCATCCAGGGCAAGCAGGAACCGGATGCCGCCCTCAAGATGGCTGGCATCAAGATCCGCAGCCTGATCTCCGGTGCAGCGGCTGGTATGGTCAATGTTCCTGGTTCCTACCAGGACCAGGCTGGCTGTTCTGGAGCTTGGTTACCCGACTGTGAAGCCTCTGCCATGACCAAGGGTGAAGATGGTCTTTGGATGAGCGGCCCCTTCAAGCTGACCGCTGGCGACTATGAATTCAAGGTTGCCATGGATGGCGCCTGGACCCTCAACTATGGCATGGAAGGCAAGCAAGACGGCGATAACTACAAGGTTACGCTGGCTGCCGATGGCGAAATCACCTTCACTTTTGATCCCGCCACCAACCTGTTGACCTGGGAAGTAAAGTAACAAGAAAATAACTACAAAGGCCGGGAAGTTTTCTTCCCGGCCTTTCCTCAAAATAAGTTGCAGTTTTACAGATTTTCTTTATAATAGTTTTTAATAATTATTTGCGGGGAATTTTTGCTTTGTAATCGATTCATCCTGAAGAAGGAGGATTTCGTTATGAACCATACTGCTGGTGAAAAATCAAAAGGGATTAAGATGGCCCAGGAATCGTTCCTATCGAAGGTGATGCGCTGGATTTTGGTCGTCGTCTTCGATGTTGGCGCGGGTTGGTTCATCTATAATGCCTTCTCCAGAGAATTCATGCAATTGGGGGCTGTGATTACGGTGATTACCGTGATGATCAACCTGATTTTCCTGATACCAAAGGCCTATCCTTTCCGCTGGATTGCGGTTGGATTATCGTTTATGATCTTATTCACCATTTACCCAATTATCTTCACGGTTTATGTGGCTTTCACCAACTATGGTGATGGTCATTTGCTAACCCGGGAAATGGTGATTGAGCAACTTAGCACACAATTGTATTTGCCAGAGGCTGGAAAATCCTATTCCTGGACCGCCTTTAAATCACCGGCGAATACTTATGCATTATGGTTGATTAATCCAGAAGGCGAAACGTTCCTGGCCAAACCTGGCGAAGAAATTCTCCCTGCCAAGCCGGGTGATCCTGGTATCGGTGAAGCGGATAGTAAAGGGATTCCACAGACTGTTGAGGGATATACCCGGCTTAATACTTTGCTGGCTGCTTCGGATAAAACTCTACCCAGCATCAAATTCGGTGTAGAAGGTATCCAATCCATCCAAATCCGATCTCCAAGTGAGGCAGCTGAACTTGCCATCCGCTATGTGTACGACGAAGAAAATGATGTAATGATTGACCAATCCAGCGGTGACATTTACCGAAATGTTGAGGGTACATTCTCAACGAATAATGGTAAAACCCTTTCACCGGGATTCCGGACCGTGATTGGCTTCAAGAACTTCGTCCGGTTTGCGACCAGCCCGGCATTGCGTGGCCCCCTGGTCCGAATCATGATCTGGAATTTTATCTTCCCATTGATCAGCGTCTTGTCAACCTTTTCCCTGGGCCTGGCAATTGCTATCATGTTCAATGATAAAAAATTCCCATTCAGAAAGCTTATTCGCTCTTTGCTCTTGATCCCGTATACGATTCCTAGCTTGATCACTATCTTGATCTGGCGAGGGATGATGAACCCCGAATTTGGGATCATTAACAATACACTGGATAACCTTTTTGGAGTGAGGGTTCCGTGGACAACCGAACCGCTCTGGGCACAGGCCGCGGTATTGTTGGTCAACTTGTGGCTGGGTTATCCTTATTTTATGCTGGTGACCAGCGGTGCTCTGCAATCCATCCCGGGAGATCTTTACGAAGCAGCCACCGTGGATGGAGCCAATACCTGGCAGAAATTCAGGAAGATTACCCTGCCGTTGTTGCTGGTTGCGGTTGGACCATTGCTGATTGCCTCTTATGTGTTCAACTTTAATAATTTCAACCTGATTTACCTGTTTATCGGAGGTGGCCCCCCGATCATCGATGCTGAAACACGGGCAGGACATACTGACATTCTAATCAGTTATGTCTACAACCTGGCGTTTGAATCCGGAGGGCGCGGGGTTCAATATGGATTTGCCTCTGCGATCTCGATTATCATTTTTATCATCGTCGGAATGATCACTCTGATCCAATACCGATTCACTAATATGTGGGAGGAGGTAAGCCAAAATGTCTAATACAACTTCCGCCTACAAGCGAATTACAGGTTCACAAAAATTTCAAACACAATTTGGGATTGGCCTGAGACTTGTGGTGGCGCTCATCCTGATCCTATTTTCCATATTCCCTGTGTTATGGATTATCTCCGCTTCCCTGGACCCAACAAATTCATTGGCTACCCAAAGCCTGATTCCTAAGAACTTAGGTCTACAAAATTACCTCCGTTTGTTTGGAAAAGATCCCAACTATCAATTCGGTGATATTACATACTGGAGATGGTGGTTTAATTCAATCAAGATATCAGGAATATCAACCATCCTTTCCCTGTCTATCACAACCATGGCTGCCTATGCATTTTCCCGGTTGCGCTTCAAGGGCAGACAAGCGATCTTAAAGGGAATTCTACTGATTCAGGTGTTCCCAAATCTGCTGGCATTGGTTGCCATCTATCTGCTGATCTTTGAGACTGGCAAGATCATTCCCGGCCTGGGATTAAACACCCATGCCGGGCTGATTCTGGTGTATCTGGGGGGCTCGATGGGCATGAACATCTGGCTCATGAAGGGCTTTCTGGATACCATCCCAAGAGCGATCGATGAGTCAGGCATGGTGGATGGGGCTTCACACTTCCAGATATTCTTCACACTGCTCTTACCATTGCTGCGTCCCATCCTGGTAGTGATTGGCATCCTGGCATTTATCGGGACCTATGGCGATTTCATCCTGGCCCGTGTGTTGCTAAGTGATGCGAACCAATATACCTTAATGGTCGGTCTTCAAATCTTCACTGCCGGCCAGTTTGACAAGAAATGGGGTGTCTTTGCGGCTGGCGCTTTGATCGGCGCTTTACCGATCATGGCGATCTACCTGGCACTGCAGGATCAAATTGCGGGTGGACTGACAACAGGTGCTGTTAAAGGATAAGGTAATGCTCTTGGATATTTCTCAGCAAAGAGCGTAGCAAGGGAGGATAGCCCTGTTGATTAACAGGGCTATCTTTATCATAAGCACTCTACCGTAATAATTTCTAAGGATTGGTTATTTTGGCAAGATCAAATGATTTTGTGTTTGGCACACTGGCAACTGAAGCGCTCCGCCATCAACGAACCCTATCGCTCAGGCAGGGAGTCATTCACAACCATCAGCGAATCCCGAGGGATCCACAACCCGGTCAGGATGTTCTTATAGAAATCATAGCCGGCCCCACCCATAACGGACAGACTGCATGGCTGTACTGGACGACAGATGGATCTGACCCGGTCGGACAACATGGCAAGGCGGCAGGAGGATTTGTTTCCTCCATGCAACCACTCGCAACTACTTGGGATACAGAGCTGTGGGGATACATTCAAAGGTTTTCAGGGTGTATTCCGGGACAGGAGGAAGGTACAGTTGTGCGGTATCGAGCCAGCCTGGAAGATTGTGATGGCGGAGAGGAATTCGCTGAGAAAGGTGCCACTTTCGCGTTTCTTGTTTCCAATGATCCCACTCCTGATTGGGCAAAGGATGCCATCGTCTACCAGGTGTTTGTAGACCGGTTTAATCCGGGGAAAGGTTATGCCTGGAACCAACCTGAGACACTGAGCGGTATTTTCGGCGGAAGACTTCAAGGGATTACAGAAGAATTGAATTACATCCAGGATATTGGATTCAATACCCTTTGGCTCAGCCCAATTTTTCCCAGCCCCAGCCATCATGGATATGATGCAACCGATTTATTCTCCATCGAGCCACGGCTGGGAACTTTGAATGATTTTCGAGAGCTTATCCAGTCTGCCCATGGCCGTGGAATGCGGATACTATTGGATTTTGTGCCCAATCACATTTCGGACCAACATCCAATCTTTCGAGAAGCGTTCACAAACCCGGGCAGCCCTTATGTGAGCTGGTTCAATTTCAGCCTTTGGCCGGAGGAGTACGAAACTTTCTTTGGGGTGAAATCGTTGCCGCAGTTGGATCTTCGCCATCCTGATGCCCGGAGATATATAATCGATGCAGCATTATTCTGGCTCAAACTGGGAGTGGATGGTTTCCGGTTGGATTATGCGATTGGCCCTGCGCAGGAATTCTGGGCAGAATTTCGTAAAGAAACCCGGAAGGAAAACCCGGATTGTTGGACGTTTGGTGAGGTGGTCGATCCACCGGATGTGCAGCTGTCATTTGAGGGCTTGTTGGATGGCTGCCTGGATTTTGTTTTGTTGGAGGCAATTCGCCAGACTTTTGCTTTTGAAACCTGGTCCGTTCAACGATTTGCAAGTTTTTTGGATAGGCATGAGGCCTATTTCCCTGAGAACTTCTCCAGGCCTTCCTTCCTGGATAACCATGATATGAATCGCTTCTTATGGGCGGCGGATGGCGATCTGAGAAAATTGAAACTGGCAGCCTTGTGCCAGTTTAGTTTACAAGGAGTACCGATTGTGTATTATGGTACGGAAGTCAGGCTTTCACAGGAGAGGGATGTGCGACAGGGCGAGCGGGGTATTCCGGAAGAATCCCGGTTGCCAATGCTGTTGGGCGACCAGCAAGACCTAGAGTTGCGTGCATATTTCCAGCAGCTATGCAAGCTAAGGAAAGAACTAGAATGCCTGAAGAGAGGTTTGCGAAAGGCAATATTTGCCGATGATCAAATCTTTGCCTACTGGAGAAAATCGAATGCGGACCAGGCATTGATTGTGATGAATATTGGATCGGATCAGAAGAAATATGTCCTCCCCAACAACTCAATGCGAATATTACTCCAAACAGGAGAAGTAAATCTTACCCCAGAGGTGGATCAGAACGCAATCTCACTGGATGGATGGAGTGGAGCGGTTCTGGCTTGACCTATCTTCGTAAGTTATGCAATAAATGGAAAAAAAGGAGATAAATGAAAACCCATTGGAAAGTTTTATCAATATTGGTTGTTATTGGTCTATTATTTACGTCCGGATGTAACTCGGTCCGACCTCAAACCACGGAAGCTCCAACTTCTGCACCAACCACTCTTGCAGAACCAACGCTAATTCCTACGCAAACTGAAGATATTGATGCAGATTGGTGGAAAACAGCTGTCTTTTATGAAATTTTTGTCAGGAGTTTCAATGACTCCGATGGGGATGGAATTGGAGATTTCAACGGCATCACTGCCAAACTGGACTATCTTAATGATGGTGACCCGACCACCGATACTGACTTGGGAATTACCGGGATTTGGCTGATGCCAATCTTCCCATCGCCCAGTTATCATGGTTATGATGTCACGGACTATATGGCTGTCAACGCACAATATGGGACGATGGATGATTTTCGTAATTTGCTGAGTGAAGCACATAAGCGGGGTATTCACATTATTATTGACTTTGTCATCAACCACACTTCCACTCAACACCCATGGTTCAAATCCGCTCAGGATAAAGATTCTCCTTTTCGAGATTACTATATCTGGTCTGAAACCAATCCCGGCTACGCAGGTCCATGGGGGCAGGTGGTTTGGATTCCTTCGACAACTGGTTACTATTATGCATTATTCTGGGACCAGATGCCAGATTTAAATTTCCGGAATCCTTCGGTTACCCAGGAAATCTACAACACTTCCAGATTCTGGTTGGAAGATATAGGCGTGGATGGTTTTCGGGTGGATGCGGCCAGACACCTGGTGGAAGATGGCGAGGTGCAAACGAACACACCAGAAACCCATGATTGGTTTAAGGGGTGGCGAACTTTTTACAAGTCTATCAATCCAAACGCTATGACGATTGGTGAGATTTGGGACTCAACTTCAAGTGTTGCCAAATACCTGCAAGGGGATGAATTGGATCTGGCGTTTAATTTTGATCTTGCCGATGCCTGGATTTCTGGAGTCAGCGGTGGATCTAGCAGTACGCTAAATTTCATCTATGAATACGAATTCGCACGTACCAAAGACACCTTGTTCGCCACTTTTCTGACCAACCATGACATGAACCGGGTGATGAGCCAGTTGAATGGGGATTTGGAAAAAGCCAAGCTGGCGGCAACCCTAATGCTAACATTTCCTGGTGTTCCTTTCATATACTATGGTGAGGAAATCGGAATGTCTGGCTCTAAACCGGATGAGGATATCCGCCGGCCGATGCAATGGGCGGGAGAGACAAATGCGGGTTTCAGTACTGGCAATCCCTGGCAGGATCCTTACAAGGATTACATGACTGTTAATGTGGTGGAACAGGATACTGATCCAGATTCTTTATTGAACCATTATCGGAAGTTAATCCATTTACGGATAGACAATCCAGCTTTTTTGAATGGAGAACTGTTGGCAGTAGATGCTGATAATTCCCGAGTGATTGCTTTTATCCGGGAAGATGCTGATCATACTTTCTTGATCATGGCAAATTTAAGCAATCAGGACGTGGTTAATGTTGGGCTGACCCTTGAAAAAAGCCAAATGACCGGCACTCTTGCCCCACAGATTTTGCTTGGTCAGGGCACACCAGCCGGATTAACTGTTGATGAAAATGGTGCTTTCAGCGGTTATGTTCCTGTGCCTGAATTAACTGCAAAATCTGCGGTGATTCTGCAACTTAGGTAAATAGCCGATAAGAACTTATTGGAGGAGAAAAGACAATAGAAAATCCCGGACGAGTTCCGGAAAATTGATTTGATTATTCTGTAACACTGTTTTTACCTTACAGACACCTTTCCACTAATATGGAAAGGTGTCTGATTACCTTATAATGTAACTACACTTTTTAGAAGCAAGAGACCAATGGAATTTATATGAACCCTTCAACAGAACAAATCGAAGCTACAACACTCCGCCCGACAGTGGAAATCTACTTACCAGATGGTCGGATATTCTCCGGTCCGCGCGGCACACCGGTCGGAACGTTTCTGCGGAAATTGCCTGAATGGGATCGTCCGCCGATCATGGGGGCAATTGTTAATGGTGAATTACGGGAATTAACCTTTGCGATTGAGATTGAATCCAAGGTTCGACCCATCAATATGATGCAGGCAGATGGCGCCCGCATTTACCGAAGGTCCCTAACATTTTTACTTGAAGCAGCTTTCGAGGAATTATTTCCAGAAGCAGACCTGGCAGTAGATTATGCAATTGCATCTGGCGGTTTTTATTGTGAAGTGATCGGTCATTCCCCATTAACAAAAGAAGATTTAGGATCATTGGAAAGCCGGATGAGAGCCTTGGTCAAAGCTGACTTGGCTTTTGAACGGGAACTTGTGCCGATAAATGATGCCATCGAATATTTTAAATCAAAAGACCAGATTGAAAAAGTTCGCCTTCTTAAATTTCGCCAGAAAGATTTCCTGGTGCTCTACAAATTACAGGAACGACGTGATTACCACCATGGGTACATGGTGCCATCCACCGGGTTCCTGCGCTGGTTTGGGGTGGTTGGGATGGGCAAGGGGTTCGTACTTCGTTTTCCACGCAGGCATGCCCCGAATGAATTGGTGCCGATGCCAGATTCACCCAAATTGCTGGCAACGTTTCAACAATATGGCGATTGGTTGGAGCGATTGGGGATTGAAAACACAGGTGCATTGAATGACGCCATTCATGGGGGGAGAATCCGAGAGATTATATTAATTTCTGAGGCGCTGCACGAAAAGAAAATAGCCGAAATTGCAAACCGGATAGTAGACCGGTCTGAAACAGCCCGAGTGGTACTGATCGCTGGGCCTTCTTCTTCTGGAAAGACGACTTTCTCGAAAAGACTGACGGTACAGCTCCTCGCCCAGGGTATATCTCCCTTCCCGTTGGAAATGGATAATTATTTTGTGAATCGTGAGCGGACCCCGAAAGATAGGAACGGCGATTTCGATTTTGAAGCCCTGGAAGCGCTAGACATCCAACGAATGGCAAATGACCTGCACCGATTGTTGCAAGGTGAGCAGGTTCAATTACCTCATTTTAATTTTAAAACCGGCTATTCAGAAACTGGCGATGTTGTTCAGCTTAAACCAGGGCAATTGGTCATACTGGAGGGCATTCATGGGTTAAACCCGCGATTGTTACCTGGATTTCCAGCTGAACAGACTTTTCGGATTTACGTATCCTGCCTGACGCAATTGAACCTTGACAGGCATAACCGGATTTCGACCACAGATTCCCGACTGATACGCCGCATCGTCCGGGATGCCAGGGAGAGGGGATATTCAGCGTATCAAACGATTCATCGCTGGGAATCGGTCCGGCGTGGAGAAAAATTGCATATTTTTCCTTACCAGGAATATGCAGATGAAATGTTTAATTCAGCGTTGGTTTATGAACTGGCAGCGTTGAAAGCAACAGCAGAGCCCCTGTTACGCCAGGTTCCATTTGGGAGTGAGGAATACATTGAAGCCAAGCGATTATTGGCTTTCCTGCAATGGTTCCTGCCGATCGATGAAAACCTAATCCCAGATAATTCGATTGTCCGGGAGTTTATTGGGGGATCCATTTTGAAGGATTTCAAGCTCTGGACTTCCGATTTATAAAAAAAACGGGCGGCCTTTTGAGGCCGCCCGTTTTGTGTAAATAATTAAAGCTATAGATGTTTGCGCAGAACACGGGCCAGACGAGCAACACCTTCGTTGGTTTGTTCCGGGGTTGGGAAAGAAAAATTAATGCGCATGGTATTGGTGCCGCCACCATTTGGGTGGAAACCACTACCGGGCACAAATGCGACTTTCTCTGCTACAGCTTCTTTAAAAAGTTCATCCGTATTGATGGAGGGAGGACAAGTAATCCACAAGAAAAGGCCACCCTGCGGACGAGTCCATCGAATTTCCTGGGGCATATGCTCTTCGAGAGTATCAAACATATTGTCCCTGCGTTCATGATAAACGCGACGGATAAGCTGGATGTGTTGGTCGATAAAACCATGCTGGCCTACTTCATGGGCAACAACCTGGTTAAAGGTAGCCGTATGAAGATCGGCTCCCTGCTTTGCCAAAACCAATTTACGGATGACTTCTGAAGGGGCAATCACCCAAGCCAGGCGAAGGCCAGGCGCCAGGATTTTTGAGAAAGTGGATAAATAAATGACGTTCCCCGAGTAGGTCGCATCGCCTGTTCTCATCTGGCTGTCTAACACATTCAATGCAGGCAGGTGTTCACCTTCAAACCGAAGCTGTCCATAAGGATCATCTTCAATAATTGGAACACCATAGCGGTCTGCCAAATCCAAAATCCGCATACGCCTTTCGAGTGGAATGGTCGCACCAGTCGGATTTTGAAAATTCGGCAGGACATACATGAATTTAGGACCAGTGCGAAGTGCCTCCTCCAGGTAATCGGGATTCATACCATTCTCATCGGATGGAACTGGAACGTATTCTGCACCATAAGCATTCCAAGCTTGTAATGCGCCCAGATAGGTCGGGGATTCGACCAATACCCGATCTCCACGATTAATGAAGATTTTGCCAAGCAAATCCAAGGCTTGCTGGGATCCGCTGGTGATGACGATATTTTCAGCTGAAACAGTGATGCCGTATCTGGAAGCGTGCCGGGCGATCATCTCGCGCAAGGGAGTATAGCCTTCAGTCGAGCCATATTGCAAAGCCATTGGACCCTTGGTGACCAGTACGCGATCGATGGCTGCCCGTAGTTCCTCGATAGGAAAAATATCTGGAGCGGGAAGCCCACCAGCAAAAGAAATAACATCTGGTTGTTCAACCAGCTTGAGAAGTTCGCGAATGGCAGAGCCTTTCATTTTCTGCGTGCGCTGCGCAAAGCGATGTTCCCAGGGTGTTTTTGACATTCTTGCTCCTTTGATGCGGTTAGTTGGTTTGTAGAATATCTGCGGTCGCTTTGTGGGCGACCGCAGATGATTTGCCTAAACTAATTTTGGGAAGCGGCTGACAATAACAGCCGCAACAGGTAGCGTAACCCGGTCATTCAGCGAGAGTTCAGCTGGTGCTTTTCCAGGAACCTTGGGGGCGCCCTGGAAGATGAAGATGGGGGTGCCTTCTTCCGCAGCCTTTCGATCCACAAAAGCCTGACCGGTCAGGAAGCCTTCCATATCGATCGCACAGGAGGTGACCACACCGATAACCTTACCCTTGCGGTCCAGCACCGGGTCGCCGTTATGAGCCATGCGAACACCCTTTTCCGTGAAGCGGAAGCGCACCACCACGCCCTGGCGTTTCTTTTCCCGGGCTATGTAAGCAGAACGCCCGATGAACCAGGGTTTGTAGATTTTGACATAAGAGCCAAATCCAGCTTCGGCGACGCCGAAATTCATTTCGCCGCCCATTTCATGTCCATAAAGCGGTAGACCAGCTTCGGTGCGCAACGAATCACGTGCACCCAGCCCGCAAGCTTTGAGACCCAGTGGTTCACCAGCGGTCAGCAAGGCTTTCCAGAATTCGACAGCTCTACCCGGGTGAACAAAGAGTTCAAAGGCCATTTTCTCGCCGGTGTAACCAGTGCGGGAAACCACAAGGTCATAACCGCCGACCATAGCGTCGCATAATTCGGTGCGTTTGAGCGCCATGATACGCTTGCGGGTTTTTGGGTCTACACCAAGGGAGAGCAGGATATCGCGGGATTTTGGTCCTTGCAATGCGATATCGATACGCATATCCTCGCCGGCTTTCGGATCGCGTAGATTACGCAAAACGCAGCCACGGCCAAAGGCTTTTATCCAGGGACGGTCGGCATCGATCTGAACCTGGCCATCTTTGACTGCATTGAGCCAGGTCCAATCTTTATCGTCATTGGATGCATTGACAACGACCAGGTATTTTTCTACAGCCCGGCGGTAGACCAGTGTGTCATCAATCACATTCGCATCCACATCCAGAAAGTGAGTGTAACAGGATTCGCCAACGGCAAGGCCGGCTATGTCATTTCCGCAAACACTATCCAGGAATGCCACAGCCTGTGGTCCTTCCACCTGGTAGACACCCATGTGAGAAACATCAAATAAACCAGCAACTTTACGGCAGGCCAAATGTTCTTCCACCACGGAAGTGTACCAGACGGGCATATCCCAACCAGCAAACGGCACCATCTTAGCGCCCATCTGGCGATGGATTTCATTCAAAGGTGTGCGCCTAATCTCGGTTTCTTTTTCCTCCCAGGCAAACCGGGGGAGCGCCAGATCTTGCCCGCTGGATTGGCCGATAAAGTATGGCTTTTCGGCACAGACTGATTGCCCATTAGCTTTTTGAATGGCTGGTTCAATTGAGTCAAGTATATAAATGGGTCCAGGAACGCGGCGAGCTGGTTCAGCATCAAAACTGATATAACCATCCGAAAGGTCGCGCAACCAGGTGGCTGCCAGGCCAGCCTTTTCGCGCTGGAGAGAAAAGCGGTAAAGGTCGGGCTGGACGAAGGTTAAAATACCTTCTATAGCACCCTTGGGGGTCATCAGGATCGTGTTTTGAGATTCGCCTTCCTTCAGGGCTTCCACATCGCTGGAGAAAGTGTAGTTGAGGAAAGGAAGCAAGTTGATCCCTGAAATATCCAGTGCTGCCCAGTCTGATTTGGAGGTTGGTTGGTCATCCAGAAAGAAGAAATGCGGATAGCCATGCCGGTTCGGCTTGAAATCGATGCCAGCTTTTTCTGCCAGCGTACGGACCCTGAGTTTGGCATTTTCAAATACAGTGAAATCAACCTTTGCCCGTTGAGCCAAACCCTGACGGGTTTCGACGGAGTAGGGGGTGATGGCAGAGAATACATCGGCAATTACATCTGATACTTCGATCATATCAGTTTCAACCAGACCACGTTGGGTCATCCAGGGGGTACCCAGCCGGATTCCGGAGGCATTCAGGGCGGTCTTGTCGCCAGGAATGGTATTCCGGTTGAGCACCAGGCCAACCAGATCCAAAATGCGGGCAGCCATATCACCAGAGAGGGTCGTACCATCTGACCCGATGACGGTTTTGCAATCCACATTGGTAAGGTGTGAGTTGGTGCCACCAAAGGCAATCTTCAACCCACGCTCCTGCAGGCGGGTTGTAAGAGCTGCGCAGTTTTTTACAATTTGTTGTTGTAGATTCATAAACTGGGGTGTTCGGGCAAGTTTAAATGTGAGTGCCAAAGCCGCAAAGATATGGACATGAGGACCTCCCTGTTCGCCAGGGAACACGCCACGATCTATCTTTCGGGCGAGCGGGCTATCAGTGGTCAGGATGCAAGCGCCTCGCGGTCCACACAAGGTTTTATGGGTGGTGAAGGTGGTGATATGGGCGTAACCCACCGGGGAGGGAACAGTGCCGGAGGCTACCAGGCCAGCGATATGTGAGATATCCGCCAACAGGTATGCGCCGACAGAATCAGCAATGGCGCGGAAACGAGCCCAATCTGGGATGTAGGGATAGGAGGAGTAACCAGCAATGATGATCTTTGGCTTATGTTCATTGGCCAGGGACTGGACAGCATCATAATCGATCTGACCAGTGTCATAATTAATGGTGTAATGAACGGCCTTGAAGAGCTTGCCAGAGCGGTTGACGGATGAGCCATGAGTCAAGTGACCACCGTGCAACAGATTCATTCCTAGAATGCAATCTCCGGGACTGATCAGCGCAGTATAGACGGCATTGTTGGCAGGGGCGCCTGAGAGCGGTTGCACATTGACGAAGATTTGGTTTGCTGAGAATTTTTCTGTTGCAAAGGCTTCGGCACAGCGACGGCGGGCAAGGGCTTCGATTACATCTGCATATTCGACACCCTTATAATAACGAGGATCAGCATACCGACGATAATGAGCCAGGCGGGCGGTATAGTCCAGGATTTCGGTTTCAGAGAGGAGGCGAGATTCTTCATCCGGGTAACCTTCTGCATACAGGTTCTGGAAAGATGAACTCATCGCCTCACGCACAGCCAGGGGGGCTGTGCTTTCGGATGGGATGAGGATCAATTTTCTGTACTGACGCTCAGATTCCAACTGTGTCAATTCAAACACATCTGGATCAAGATCAGCCAGAGAACCACGAAAAAGGAAATCAGTCATAGAGCGTTCTCCTTAAGGAATGATGCTAACATCCTATTAATTGTAACCAACCTGGGAAAAAGTTCAATCCTGTTTTCTGTCCATAAATTGACAGTCATATGACGGGCAGGAATATCCAGCCAGATCTGGATTGTTTTGATGGCTAAAGATTTTCCAAATGAGGCTTTTTGGAATCATGATTTACATTCGTTCTTTCATCCGATCCAGAATGTAAATGAACACCGATTCCTTTTGTGGTTCGTTGTGAAGCTCGTGGTAATAGCCCTCCCAGACCTTCAAGGTCACATCACCATTAACATGGTTGGCCCATCCGATATTCAGGTTCGGGTTGACCAGGCGATCGGCCGATCCCTGTAAGATGATAAGAGGAGCGGGATAATCGTGAAGCTGAAGGATTTTTGCACCATTTGAAATAAGCTGCATTCCCAACCGGGCTGAGATCTTTCCGTGAACCAGTGAATCACTGCGATAGATTTTTTCGACTTCCGGATCGCGCGCCAGGCCAGATAAATCCAGGGCGTTATCTAGGGAGAATTTGGGAGCCAATTTGCTCATTACCTTTGCCAAAATTAGCTTGGCGGGGGGGACTGGGGCTGCCGGAGAAAGACCGGGGGCTGAAGCAAAAATGCATTGAAACTTGGATTGACGATGCAGACCGTAATGGATCACCAGTGCTCCACCCAATGAGTGGCCATAAAGGAAATTGGGTTTGGCGGGGAACAGGGACTGGGAGCGCGCCAAAAGGTGATCGATTTCATCGCAAACTTCGTCGTACGAATCGATATGGCCTCGCTCACCGGTGGATCGACCGTGACCAGGCAGATCGAAACTTTGCACAACAAAACCAGCCCGATTGAAAAAATCTGCAAAATGCTGATAGCGACCAAAATGCTCGCCAAGTCCATGGACAAGGGTGATCACTCCGATAGGCTCGCCGGTCGGACTCCACTCAATTCCTTCGAGTTGAATTCCTTGTGAATCCTTCCAACTAAAGTTGGTTGACATTTTTTTCTCTCCCTGATTTAAGGATTTTATTGGATGTAAAAATCAGTGTATACCACTCAGGGTATTCTGACAAGCAAATCCCTTTGCGGATCCATAATGATTATTTAGATTCGGTATTTCATCACGCTTGAAGTAAAATAAAGGAAATGTGAATTTTCGAGGTGAATTGATGGCTGACATAAGAATGGAGAAATTAGCACAACTGTTGGTCTTGTACTCGGCAGATGTAAGAGCAGGCAATAAAGTAGTTATCGAAGGTGGAATGGCCGCTGCGCCATTATTACGAGAAATTTACCGGCAGGTATTATTGGCAGGTGCATATCCATATATCAATATGGAGCTTCCCGGGGTGGATTACATCTTTTATCAATTGGCCAGCGATGAACAATTGGAATTCATTCACTATCCGGCCCGCTATGTTGTCGAAAACTACGACCGTTTCATCTCGATTTTAGGAGAAGATAATACCCGAGTTTTAAGTGGAATTAATCCTAAGAGAATGATCCTTCGAAATCGTGCGGTGGAGCCATTGATGAAAACATATCTATCCAGGGCGGCGTCTGGTGATTTGAAATGGTCGCTATCCTTATTTCCAACCAATGCTTATGCTCAGGATGCAGATATGAGCCTGGAAGCATATGAGAATTTCGTTTACTCGGCGATTATGCCGGATTTGAACGATCCGATAAGTTACTGGAAGAAATTTTCCGCCAGGCAACAACAGGTAGTGAATTGGCTGAAGGGAAAACATGAAATTCATGTGCGAGGGCCAGAAACGGACTTGCATCTCAGAATCGATGAACGCCCGTTTATCAATTGTGATTGCCATGAGAATGTTCCAGATGGGGAAGTGTTCACCGGACCGGTTGAGGACAGCGTGGAAGGTCATGTGCACTTTTCCTACCCGGCGATATACAACGGACATGAAGTAAACGGAGTTCGCTTGTGGTTTGAAAAAGGCAAGGTGGTAAGAGCCACTGCAGACAAGAATGAAGAATTCCTATTGCAGACGATCGATACGGATGCAGGCGCTCGTTATGTTGGTGAGTTTGCCATTGGAACCAACGAAGGTATTCAGAACTTTACTCGCAATATCCTGTTTGACGAAAAGATCGGGGGTAGCTTCCATATGGCGCTTGGCGCCGGTTACCCAGAAACTGGCAGTAAGAATGATTCTGCCATTCACTGGGATTTGATCTGTGATTTGCGTAATGGTGGAGAAATCAAAGTAGATGGAGAAGTTTTCTATCAGAACGGAAAATTCCTGATTGAATTTTCCGAGTAATGATGGGATTAATGTAGGATTTCTTATTCAATCTGAAATCCCGGCAGTCAAAAGGTGAAACTAATTATCGAATTATGGGTTAATGGAATTGGAGAACTTTGGAATCTTCTGAAATCATAAGCGTGCCGGATGATGACGCCCTCAATGCTGCCATCCAGGGAGATGCCATTGCATTTACCGTTTTGTACGAGCGGTATGTGAACCGCATCTACAACTATATTTTTTATCGGACTGGCAGCCCAGCAGATGCAGAAGATTTAACTGCCAAAGTTTTTCACCGAGCGCTAGGGCATATCGGAAGATATCGACAAATGGGGGTCCCTTTTTCGGCTTGGTTGTACCGGATAGCACACAATCTTGTTGCTAACTGGCACCGGGATAATAGCCGAAAAAAGGAAGTTCCGCTAGAGGATCATATCAACCTGGCGCAACGAACGGACATGCCGGAAGCTGCATTGGTTCGAAACCAGGAACAGGAATTGCTGATGAAAGTTATTCGAAAATTGCCAGCGGACCGGCAACAATTGGTTATCCTGAAATTCGTGGATCATTTATCCAACTCCGAAATAGCAATCATTATGGGAAGAAGTGAGGGGGCAATTAAGAGCTTGTACCACAGAACCTTGATGGCTATTCGGACCGAAATGACATCTTTGTCAGTAGAAGTGGAGAAATAAGATGCTGAGAATAGTGACAGATGGTGCAACGGATATGCCTATTGGCTGGTCAGAAGAGTTTGAGATCAATGTAATCCCATTAAGAATTCGCTTTGGTGAGGAAACTTATATTCAGGGGCAGGATGTGACAAACGAATCCTTCTATGAGTTGATTAACCAAAAGCAACAGATTCCACAAACCTCTCTGCCGTCTCCCTTTCAAATTGCTGAATTCTACCGGGGTGTCGCCAATCGAGAGGACACGATTTTATCGATTCACATTAGCAGTAAATTATCGGGGACTTTTTCCGCCGTGCAAATGGCAGTACAGGAAGTCGGTGATGAGTTAAATATTATTACTTTTGACTCAAGAGCTGGATCTGCAGCCGTAGGGTTTATGTGCAGGGAAGCCCGAAAGATGGCAAGAGCGGGGCGCTCGGTCCAACAAATTCTGAAACAGTTGGAGGAGATGAAACGAAAGCTGGTGGTTATATTTACCCTGGACAACCTGGATTATGCACGGCTGAATGGTCGGGTCAGCGCGCTGCAATCGATCCTTTCCTCGATGTTAAAAATCAAACCAATTGTGGTTTTGAAGGAAGGGATGCTGACGATTGGCGATAAAGTTCGCACCCGTCAAAGAGCGTTGGAAAAAGTTCTGGATATTGTAAAGGAGAAGGTCGGCAGCCAGCAAATATTGTTGGCTGTAGTGCATGCGGCTGATTTAAAAACCGCACGAACTTTGATTGATCGCGCCAAACAAATCTTGAATGTCAGTGAAGTGATCTTGACTGAACTTGCTATTCCGGTGGCGGCCAACCTTGGACCCGGAACTGTCGGTATAGTGGCCATACCCATGGAAGAGAGGGGATAAGATGCCTCAGCAGGTAAATTATGGAGTGTTGGAGGAAGAATTAATGTTCTCCCTCAACCCGGTGGAGCCGCGCCAGGAGTTTATCAGTCGTTTAAAACAACGCCTGCTGACCCCAGCCAGTGTACAGCTTGAGGTTCCATCCAGAATTAGGCAATTCTTCCCTGCAATTGCAGGAATCTTTGGTGGAATTATTTTGATCTGGGCTTTCAAGAGAATGGTGGATTACCTCTCCAACCGCTTTTGATTTATTCAGCAATTGAGAATTTAAGTCTTAATTGCTCCTCAGAGGGTTCCACAAGGATTTCGCCATCGGGAAAGAGGATGGTAGGAACACTGCGGTTCCCGTGGTTGATTTGCTCAACCAAGTGACGACCAGATTCATCATAATCAATATCAATCCACTGATAACTAATCCCTTGCTTTGCGAAGAAAGCCCGAGCACGCCGCGTATCGCCGCACCAAGAGGTGCCATAGATGATGATCACTTCTGGTTTATCCATTTATTAGCTTATTCACTTTCCGGAAAATTAGATAGAATCCATTGGAGGATCACTTCAGCCGCGAGGATCGGGTCATTTGTTGAAGGTAAATTAAACGACTCGTCTACTCTCAGGGTCAGGGTCTGTCCAGCTTCACGAATTTCTGCAGGTACAACCTGGAGCGTTTGGAAATAAAGTAACAATTCATACGCGTTCTTGGTTGGTGTAGATATTCTGTTTTTATCCAGGTAATACTGAATGGACAGACCAGCTGCGCGACGGGCGGAAACACGGGATTTTCCAGAAAACCCATCTTCTCGGAATTGATTTGCTTTTGTCAATTCTTGAAAGGCTGAAGTAATAAGATTTACAAACATATTGATATTTTAATCAAGAACTACTGGTTTGGCTATAAGATCGAGGATTCTATGTCTAACCTTTGGACTTGACCACATCCCAGCCAAGCATATAATAATCCTGCAGTCGTATTAAAAAAATAGATTATCGGATAACAAATGAATGAAACGACAGGAAAGTTATTACTGCTGGGTTCTGGTGAAACCAGCCATGCCGGAGGCCAGGCCTTCGAAGCACTAATCCGGGAGTCAGAGCCACCTGTCCGAATCCGAATTCTCGAAACTCCAGCGGGTTTCGAATTGAATTCAGAAAAAGTGGCCGGAAGGGTGGGGGATTTCATGAAGGTGCGCTTGCAGAATTACCAACCCGAAATCCAATTGATCCCGGCTCGGCGTAAAGACGGACAATTCAGCACTGAATCCAGCGGGTTGTGTGAGCAGTTAGCGGATGCAGATATGATCTTTCTGGGACCAGGCAGTCCCAGTTACACCATCCGACAACTGGCAGGCAGCCGTATCTGGCAGACTCTTCAAGCAGCGTTTTTACAGGGCGCGAACATTGCGCTTGCCAGTGCAGCAACCATTGCCTTTGGGAAACACGCTTTGCCGGTGTATGAGATTTACAAGGTGGGTGAAGATCCTTATTGGAACTTGGGATTGAATTTTCTGGCCTTATTTGGATTGGAAGTAAGTTTCATTCCTCACTGGAATAATTCGGATGGGGGAATCGAACTGGATACCAGTCGCTGTTTTATCGGAAAGGAGCGATTTGAACAATTGTCGAAAGAATTGCCCCCGCAACAATCGGTAATCGGTCTGGATGAACAAACGGGCTTGATTTTGGATTTTGCCGGGGGTACCGGCAGGATTGTCGGCAAGGGACAAGTCCATCTGTGGGTGGACGGAAAAACCAGTCATTACTCGGAAGAGCATGGATTCGAGTTGGGGGCATTAGGGGTGGCGAAGAAACCCGATAGAACAGAAATCCCGTCGGAGATTTGGGCAGCTGTAGAGCATTTCCGCACGGCGATGAATACACCAACCCCCCTGCAGGTGCCTGATGAAATCCAATTCTTGGTTGAAGAACGACAGCAGTCTCGAAGAATTAAAGATTGGGCGACATCCGATAAAATCAGGGATCAGTTGACTGAGCTAGGCTGGCAAGTAATCGATACTCCGGATGGGGCGAAGATTGAACCGATCAGCTGAGGATGTGTTAAAATTATTTTGATGAATTTGCGTACCGTTTTTATGGGCTCACCGGAATTTGCGTTGCCGACGCTGAAAGCACTGGCAGCGCATTTTCATGTGGTGGGTGTAATCACCCAACCGGACCGACCGGCAGGGAGGGGACAAACGCTGACACCTCCTCCGATTAAGCTGCTGGCGAAGGATCTGGGTTTGCCCGTTATCCAGCCGATCAAACTACGAGCGTCGGAAGCCTGGGAACAACTCATTGTTTGGAGGCCGGATTTGATCGTCGTGGCAGCTTATGGCCAGATTTTACGACCCAATGTATTGGAATTGCCACTCTTTGGTTGCATTAATGTTCATGCTTCATTGCTTCCACGCTGGCGGGGAGCTTCTCCCATCCAAGCTGCCATTGCGGCGGGCGACCAAGAAACCGGGGTCACGATTATGAAAATGGACGCCGGAATTGACACAGGCGATCTGCTGACACAGGAAAAGGTTGATATTTTTCCGGATGATACCGCCATAACTTTGGAAACACGACTGGCAGAACTGGGGGGTAGGCTAATCATCCAAGCATTGTCGGGTTATTTGGCTGGCGAGAACCTCCCACACCCCCAGCCCAATGAAGGATCGACTTATGCCCGGATGTTAAGAAAGGAAGATGGTCAGATCGATTTTTCTGAATCGGCTGCATCCTTGGAAAGAAAAGTAAGAGCTTACCAACCCTGGCCAGGAACGTTCCTGAACTGGGAGGGAGGCCAGCTCAAAATAAACAGAGCCGGTATATTGCCTTTTTCTGAACTTTTTCCATCTGGAACCAGGAGTGTTTGGAATAAACGACCTATGATTGCAGCCAGGGATGGCTGGCTGGTTTTACTTGAAGTCCAACCACAAGGGAAAAAAAGTATGGGCGGAGATGTATTTTTAAATGGAGCCAGGGGTTGGACGCAGGTATAAAGGTGAGGTACCACTGATGAAGTATTTATGTTTTGGCGTTGGCGCCATTGGAACTTACATTGGGGGCAGCCTGGCTTTGCATGGAGATGAAGTTGTATTCATGGAAAGGCCAGAATACGTTGAAGGGCTTCGACATAATGGCTTATCCTTAACCTTGCGAGAAGATGCATTTCATTTGAAGGATATCCAAGTTGTGGGGTCATTGGATGAAGCTCTTCTGCTTGGTCCATATGATGCGGCTATTTTTGCCATCAAATCATTTGATACCCAAAAGGCAGCCGAGGAGATCCAGCCTTACCGAGTAGCTTTACCGCCATTTCTATGCCTGCAAAACGGTGTAGAAAACGAGACTATTTTGGCGGGTACATTAGGTGATGAAAAAGTTATCCCGTGCACGGTTACCAGCGCTGTGGGGAGAAAAGGTCCTGGCCAAATCATCCTGGAGCGATTACGGGGTGTGGGGATCTCTGCAAAACACAGCATTTCTGAGAAAGTTATTTCATCCTTCCAACAGGCTGGATTGAATCCCAGATTATTTGAACGACCTGATTCGATGAAGTGGTCCAAGATGTTGACCAATATCTTGGCGAATGCTACATCGGCTATCTTGAACCTGACGCCGTTGGAAGTTTATAGTCATAGAGCATTGGTTGGCCTGGAAATCCAGATGCTAAATGAAGCTGTTGAGGTGATGGAAGCTCAAAACATTCCAGTTGTGGGGTTGCCGGGTACTCCCGTAGATTGGTTGGTCAAGTTGGAGAAGAACCTCCCACTGTGGGTCAGCCAGCCTTTGCTGAAGAAATCCCTTGGGAGTGGGCGGGGTGGTAAAATGCCTTCATTTCATATCGACCTGTATGCTGGACGGAAACAAAGTGAAGTTGAGTATCTTAATGGTGCAATTGTACGAGCTGGTGAAAGATTGGGCATCAGGACACCAGTGAACCGAATTTTAACTGAGACTTTGCTGGCCATGACGGAAGGCCGAATTCGAAAAGAGGATTTTTCCGGGCAGCCAGAAAAATTAATCTCCCTGATTCCGAAATCTGAAAGGAAATTTTCATGACCATTCCTCACTGGGTGCAAGATGCAGTTTTTTATCAAATATTTCCAGACCGGTTTGCGAATGGCGACCCTAGAAATGACCCAGTAAATGTCCATCCATGGGGATCACCTCCGACCGTGAGAGGATACCAAGGTGGGGATTTAAGAGGTGTGATTGAGAAGTTTGATTACTTGTTAGACCTAGGTATCAATGCGATTTACTTTACACCCATCTTTCGAGCATCCTCTACCCACCGGTATAATGCTTCCGATTATTTTCAAATTGATCCGTTCTTGGGAGATTTACGTGATTTTCGCGCCTTGATTGAAGTTGCCCACGCCAACCATGTCCGTGTTGTACTGGATGGGGTATTCAACCATTGTGGACGAGGTTTTACCGCGTTTACAGATCTGTTGGAAAACCAGGATGCATCTCCCTACCGGGATTGGTTCCATGTACATAAAATGCCAATTGATGCCTATTCACCCGGGGACGCCCTGGATTATGCCGGATGGTGGGGTTATAAAGCTTTACCGAAGTTTAATTTCAAGAACCCAGCTGTGCAAAAATATTTCCTGGAGGTTACCCGCTACTGGCTCCGTCTGGGGATCGATGGATGGCGTTTGGATGTTCCTAATGAGATTGAGGAAGATTCCTTCTGGGAGGATTTTCGAAAATCTGTTGAACTTGAGAATCCAGATGCGTACATCCTGGGGGAGATTTGGAATTTCAACCCCTTGTGGGTAGATCAGAATCATTGCCACGGATTGATGAATTATCCGGTTCGCACTGGTATTTTGGAATATGTCAAAGGCAAATCCCAGGTATTACATAGCGTTGAGATGATCGAAAATACCATTACCGGTTATCCACGCGCTAATGCCTTTTCCATGTATCAATTGATTGGCAGTCACGATACTGAACGCTTTATGACCCTGGTTGGTAACGATCTGAAAAAGGTCAAGTTAGCCTATACCCTGTTGTTTGGGCTTCCCGGTGCTCCTGCGGTTTATTATGGCGATGAGATTGGCATGGAAGGTGGCAAGGATCCGGATTGCCGAAGAGCCTTCCAATGGGATGAAACTTCCTGGAACAAAGAATTGCGGGATTTTGTGAAATTGTTGATTCAAATACGGAAAAGACTTCCGGCTGCCCGCCGTGGTGATTATTTCCGCCTGTTGCTCAATGAGCGGGGAGGGTACATCTTTGCCAGACGACTGGGTGGCGAATGCCTGATAGTGGCTTTAAATAATAGCGCGACCAGAAAAACCGTTTCAATTCAGGTCAAAAACCTTGGATTGCGGGATGGTCAGATTCTGAGAGATCACCTGAGTGGGGAGGAGTTTATTGTTTCAGGTGATCTGCTGAATTTGACCCTTCCAGCCGTGGGCGGGATGTGGCTTTCTTGATTTAATCCGCAAAACCCTCTTCCCAACCGATTTCTTCTGCAGCCATGAAGAGATCGGTGGTTGAGATCATGCCAACCAGATTATTGTTTTCGTCTACAACCGGCAGGTGATTGATGCGATGCTGTTGCATGGCCTGGGAGCACTCTTTAAGGGACCATTCCTGCCGGGCAGTTATAACTGGGGCAGTCATTATTTGGCGAACCGTAATTTCAGCCGGATTGCGATCAAAGGCGATGATTTTATCCCTTATGTCGGTGGTTGTGACGATGCCAAATTGATTCGAAGGTGCATCCAATGGCACAACCAGGGAGCGAATGTCTCGCCGGCGCATTAAAGTGAGCGCGAAGAATATGCTTGAATCGGGGTCGATAACAATTACCGGACTGCTCATCCAATCCTTGACAGTGTGAATCATAAACTCCTCCTTTTAATTCTCAAAAAGGGAAATTCAGATATATAGATATATTATACCTATTATGTCAATATAAATATAATAAGAGAAGAATGAGAGAAGCTATTCAGGTACGGATCCCCAGGCATAAAAAGTGGGAACAAACAAGATCCGTTCACCTTTTTGCCAGGCAGCCGCGTCGAGTTGTCGAAGGTTGTGAAACTCTTCGGCGGAAATGGAACCTGCTAGGTCTTGTTCGAGGGTATTCCACTCAGAATCCCAGGCTTCGGGTGAGGGTGGTTCTCCCCAATGCCCGCCCAGGATGCCGGATTGAATATTTTCCAAGCCTGCCTGGTGGAACAGACCGTGAAGTTTTCGCCCAAGGTAAGGATTTGCACCTTGGTTCAACAATGCTTTGGCTTGTCGCTGGCCCAGGTGGACCAATTCAGCCGGATGATCGATGCGCCCTCCATAATCCGGCTCCGCCAGAGCGACCACAAACCCGCCCGGTTTGGTCACCCGGCGCATCTCAGATATCATGTCAATCGGGTCTTGGACCCAAAGAAGGAGAAAATGGCAAAGGGTTGTCGAAATTGCACCCGTTCCAAACGGCAAGTGAAAACCATTCGCATTTAGATGCCATAGTTTCGGGTGAACCTGGCAAGAGTACCTTAAAAAGTCAAAACGTAAATCCAGTGCGATTCGTAAAGCGGTTTTTGTTAAACCGATTTCGGATAACACAACCCCGGTACCACTGCCAATCTCGAGTATAGATGCAGAGTTTGTTAAATTTAACTGCCTGAAAATGAATGTACGAAGTTGTGCTGTCCATCCAGCTTGCTGGATGAAGCGGTTATGCCATTCGGAGGGCGATAAACTTTTCATTACAACAAGCGGTTGGCCCAGATTTGATCCCATGGATCATTGAGAATATTTCCCATCACTTGCAAAACACCCTGGGCTGGAAGCACATCACCATCTGGTTCAATATAGAGCCACTTTGTACCAGCACCTGAAGGAAGGACAGAGGCGCTGGATAACTCAAGCGCAACCGGGTTAAACTGTGAATAGGGCACTGGCAAATCTGCGACCAGAGTCAAACCCAGTTCTGCAGCAGCCTGACGGATTGATTGCAACCTTGAAGCAAGGTCGGGGTGGATGGCGGAAAGAGACAGGCTCTTGACGCCCAATTCTGAAAGCCGCTTAAGGACAGAATTGGCTTCAGGTTCGTTTTGCGGAGTGATTGTCAGGTGGACGGTTAAGAAGATATCCGCAGCCTGAACGATTTGAGTTGCCTGCCAGGATGCCTCAGACGCTGGATCCAATAAGAGCATTATGTGATCCAAGCCGGACTGCAATAGTTGATTGAGTGCATAAGGTATCAACAGAGTTTGACCATTGGTCAACAAGCCGGTCACCATACCAAGCTTTTCTGTAAGGGTAATCAACTCTGCCAGGTCGGACCGCAAGGTAGGTTCACCGCCGGTAAAGATGACATGCGGGATGCCCGCATTCCAGGCTTTCTCCATGACTGTTTTCCATTCGGCTGTAGAAAGCTCAGCTTTCACCCGGTCTGTTGGCGTCAGGCCGGTAGTTTCCACGCCGTTGTATTGGTAAGTCAGGGCACAATCCAGGCGGAGTGGTGCCAAGAATCTGGAGGAGTAGGGATCTTTCTCATCGAAATCCAGAAAGGTGACAGGGTCCAAGTCCTGCTCATGGATCAGCGTATCAATCCGGTCCCTGAATTGATTTAAATCTTCGATTGCTTTAGAATAGGGAACCCGATAGCGTTTAACTACCTTGGCGGCTGCCTCAGAAGGGGGTAGCTGAGTGACGAGATAGTAGGCATACTCAGCGGCGGTCTGGTTTAGGTGTAAGACAGTTGAAGCGTTGACGATTAGCAAGCCATTCCCATCTGGATTCAATCGGAGATGAAGGCGATAAGGCTGAGGGGCGTCTGGCGGGGCCTGGTAATGAAAGACGCCGGCTGGCAGTGTAAGCGCTGGCTTTAACACAGACAGAACAATGGATTCCCAAAAATTACGGATAGCTTTCATTGAATGACCTCCAAAGGGAGAGGATGGGCAGGGTGGGTAGCGAATGTTGAGGGCGGCTGAGGGGATTGAGGAGCCAATGGACAACCTCCACCACATTCGGTCAAGAAGGCACAGGTTTGGCAAGCGGCAGGAACATTGGTCCGCTGGCGCAAGGAGATGGCAAGTGTATGATTCCAAATGGCATCCCACGGCTCGGTCAGGATATTGCCGAGTGAGGTGTAATAAGATTGACAGGGTAAGACAGCGCCATCCGGCTCGATGCACATATTATACAAAGCAGCTGTACAGCCTTTAACACCCAGATCGAGCAAGATGGGATCGAAGTGACAATACTGGGTCGGGGTGTACCAGATCAGCCGTTGGCCAGCCGACGATGTTAATTCTCGGGCAGTTTCGAGCAGGGGCGGTAATTCCTCCTCGGCTAGACCTGTGCCGACGTTTTCTCCCCGACCAGAGTAAATGAGGGCGTTCAGGCCAACAGTCGGAACCTGTAGATCCGCCAGGAATTTCAAGGTGTCTTTCAGGTACTTGCTGTTTTCCTGCAGCAAGGTGGTATTGGTCATGATGTACAGGCGGCTGGTAACTGCATTGCGAATTCCAGCCACGGTATCCTGCCAGGCACCACTGGCTGCTACCATGCGATCATGAATGGCCGGGTCATGCGATTCAAGGGTGATCTGGATGTGATCCAATCCCGCCTTGATGAGAGAGTCCAAGAAAATCGGATCTTTCAAGCGCCGACCATTTGTGTTGATCCCGGTGATTTGACCAAGTTGTTCAGCATAGGCGATCAACTCCGGTAAATCTTCACGGAGGGTTGGCTCTCCACCCGTAAAGACGATGTGGGGTATGCCAATCTGCCACAAAAGGTCAATCACCTTTTTCCATTCTGCGGTGGAAAGTTCAGGGTACTGACGAGGGCGGGCGTTATAACAATGGGAACAGTTATTGTTGCAGCGATACGTCAATGCTAAATCCATCCGATAAGGAGCTGAAGGAAGAGTGGAAAATGGCGCAACAGTATCCAATTCCAATTGACAGATCGGACAGGAGCCATCTGGCTGCATAAGCTCCTCGAGATCTGCAACGAATTTCGTGTAGTCGTGTTTAGCTTGTGCGGCTGAGACCTGGTAGGCATGGGAAATGGTCCGGATCACCTGTTGTGCTGGAAATTTAGAAAGCGACCAGAATGCCATTTGGGTGGCAGTGGGGTTCAAATGCAGAGCACGTGCCGCATTGATGAGTAGTAGGCTTTTGCCATCTCCTTCCACCCGCAGGTGCAACCGCGTTTTACTGTGGTCAGTCTGCCTCAAGAAGTGATGAACACCAGCAGTTGGAGGTGTGAGATCTGAAGAAGACTGAAAGAAAGTCCGAAAGCGCTCTTGGATGATAATCCGCATTTTAACTACCTATAAAACCCAAGTGATTAACGACCGCCACCGGCACAGGCGCAAGCACAACCCGCGCAGGCACAAGCACAGGCACAAGAACGACCACCGCTGCTGCGACCTCCACCCCGATAACCGGAGCTGGAGGAAACCGGAACCGGATTTGTAACCCGGGTAACCCCGTTGGTAAAATCGGTGACATTGCCAATGATATTGGATGAGAAGGTCTGCACACCAGTGACAACAGAGGCAGCAAAATCTGCACCAGGCAGAGTTGGCATCGAAATGGAAGGGCGACTTCCTGAGACTGTTGGGACAGAAGGGCCGCCTGAGCCTGTCGTTGGGAAACTGGTTGAGGCAGGCCTGAAGGTGGGATCGTATCTCCACCACCAGGTGGGCACGAACACTGGACGAGTGAAAACATCCTTTGAACGGCTTTCATACTGGCGGTCTAGCATCATCCAATCCAAACCTTCATCAAGAACCTGGGACTGGACATCCGGAGTCTTAGCTTCCTCAACTTGTAGCCAAGCACGTCGGTTAATTTCTTCATAGAAGGCGATTGTTTCCTTGCGGTTGAAGCCTTTCATCTTTTCCTGGACGCTTTTAACCAACTTGACTACCATTTCTTGCAATGCTTTTCGCCGTGCGGCTTTCTCTTTTATCTTAAATGCATTCAAGAAACCAATCTCGTATTCATGTAAGCCTTCTGTTAGAACATCTGGAACCGTCATTTCCAGAGGATCTCGAGATTTGACTTCAGCTGAATCTTTTTTTAAGACGCCGAAGAGCAACATGGTGAGAACTTTATCCAGTGGTTGTTCCATCAGGATAGCTGCTTCCACGGCAGTCAGACCACGTTTGATGCCATAGCCTTCAATTGAAATTTTGGGAGGAAGATATTTGAGCTTGCGTTTTTTATCGCCCCAGATGGCAGAATAGACAATCAAGCCAAAGAAGCCGATGAAACCGGCAAAGCAACAGAATCCAATAATGGCATCTTCATCAATGTTGAGGCTGGCTTTCGGTTCTTCCTGAATAACTTCGGTCGGAAGCAATCGGCTGGGAAAACTGGCACCAAAGACATAGGTGCGGTCAACCTGGGCGTCAGTCGATTGCCAGAAATAATAGACCCGGTCATCAGCGGTGTAGCCTGATTCTGGTTCATCCGCGCCTGGCCAATCTTGAGGAGTGTAATACCGCGGTTCCTCAGTCCCTAAACCAGGGGGCAGGAAAAGGGTCACAATATACTCAGTATTTCCCTGCACACCAGAGCCAAAGTTGTTCGGAGAAAAATTAAAGCTTGCGTAATCTTCTGACATGTCGGTCAGTCGGGAGACAAAAAACATATCTTGCTGGACCGGCACAAACAGATGAAATTGGGCGGATTGACCAGGGGCAATGGACTGAGCGCCGAGCTCGGCGGTCACCCCAATTGGAACATACTCTGGATCACCTTTTACAACCGTTACAGGCACCCCGTTGACATCTGCAGAGACTGAAGCCAGGTCAAAATTCTTATTGGGCAGGCCAATATCAACATATTCAATGGCAGGTCCTGAGGATGAGTTCTTGAAATCAATATAATACTCAATAGAGGCAGTACCATCTGAATTCGCAAAAAAGTTGACCTCATAACGAGTGACTTCGTAAACATAACCCTGGCCTTGGACGGGTTGAATGAAGATTGTTAATAATGAGAATAAAACGAAAAGACTAAGGAGACGAATTCGCTTCATTTATACCTCACAGAAATGGTTACCACTTTGGTTCTTCAGTGATCTGATACACCGTGTGGCAAAATGGACAATTAACCATCGGGGCGCCATTCACGATTTTAATGTCGGTAGAGGATAATGTGCCTCCACAAGACTGGCATTTGATTTTTTCCATCTGCACGTTTCCTGGCAGGTCGAGGTTCAAAGTGACATTTGTGGTTGGGGGACCAGCCAACTTACGGGCTGCAAACCAGATGAGTACAAAGCCAATGCCTACCAGGATAAGGCCGGTAATAATGTTCCCACCAGGATTTTGGGTTGCAGGGGTAAAAGCAGACAAGATGAACAAGACCCCAAATAGGATGAGAACTGCGGCAGAAATATATGCAATAATTTTCCCAGCTTTCATGATCGATTCCTCCGTTTGTAAATAGTGTAGCATTCTTTAACAATCCCGGCAACTAAGATTTTCTATGGTTTTCCGGGCTATAATAAGGACATGATTGAAAATATACTCTTCCAAGAATTGCAGTCTCTGCGAGAGCAGGTTAATTTTCACAACTATCGTTATCATGTGCTGGATTCGCCGGTAATCAGTGATGCAGAATTTGACCGCTTGGTGGCGCGCTTGCGGCAAATTGAGAATGAGCATCCCGAATGGACGTCTTCTGATTCGCCAACCATGCGGGCAGGTGGAGGCGTTGCCGAGAAATTCTCAAAGGTTCAACATCCAGCACCGATTTTGAGCTTGGCCAATACTTTTTCACTGGATGATTTGCGCGCCTGGTACGAACGCATTGTGAAAATTGATGAGCGTGTAGCAGACTCAGAATTTGTTGTGGAACCGAAAATTGATGGCTTAACGGTCGTGCTACATTACCGCAATGGCCTGCTCGTGCAGGGAGCAACCCGAGGAGATGGAGAGGTTGGTGAAGATATCACTGCCAACCTGAGAACCGTTTGCTCCATTCCGCTGCGTATTCCAGTGGATCCAACCAACCAAAAAGCCCCTGAATACCTGGTGGTACGGGGAGAAGTGTTTATACAAAATCGAGAATTTGAGATACTCAACCAGCACTTGCTGGAAAATGGTGAAAAAACATATCTGAATCCGCGCAATACTGCAGCCGGATCACTCAGACAGCTAGATCCAACCATCACTGCCAGCCGACCTCTGATGATCCTGGCGTATAACATTGTTGCCTCCAACGGTGAGGTTCCGCAGACCCAGTGGGAAGTGTTGCGATTCCTGAGGCGAATGGGTTTCCCTGTCTCGGACCAGGTGGAACGTTGTGTAGATATTGAAACCGTGCTTTCCTCGTTGGAACGTTGGACTGATATTCGAGACAGGTTGCCTTATGATACGGACGGTGTAGTAATTAAGCTGAATGATCTGCGTTTATCCAATGAACTAGGATTTGTTGGCAAGGATCCTAGAGGCGCAATTGCTTTTAAATTCCCGGCTCGTGAGGTTAGCACAGTCTTGCTGGACATTGGAATAAGTGTGGGGCGGACTGGTGTGTTGACACCAACGGCTATCCTGGAACCAGTTGAACTTGGAGGGGTTGTGGTGAAACAGGCAACCCTGCATAATTTTGATTATATTGCCGAGAAGGACATCCGTATCAAGGATCGAGTCCTGATCAAACGGGCAGGAGAGGTCATCCCTTATGTAATTGGGCCAGTCAGTGATGCACGAACAGGCAAAGAGTTAGTATTCACACCACCAGAAGCTTGTCCGGTGTGCGGACAAACGGTGGAGCATACAACAGGAGAGGTGGCATGGTATTGTGTTAACTCCACCTGCCCGGCTCAACTGGTGAGGAATGTGGAGCATTTTGTCTCACGCGGTTCCATGGACATTGTTGGAATGGGGATTCGCATTGTTGAACAGCTCATCGAAGCCGGCCTGGTGAGGGACGTGGGGGATTTATTTATGCTGCGAAGAGAACAATTATTATTACTGGAAGGATTTGCTGATAAGAAAGCAGATAATTTACTTGCATCGATTTTGGAATCCAAAAAACAGCCACTGGCCCGCTTGATTACAGCTCTGGGGATTCGTGGTGTGGGGGAAGTTATGGCGGCGGACCTGGCAGCTGCCTACGGAGATTTGGACACCCTCAGCCGAACCACAGAAGAGGAGCTGCAACAAATAGAAGGGGTTGGTCCAAACATTTCCCGGGCAATTGTTGACTGGTTCGGGCGCGAAAAGAATAAACAGCTGCTGACGAAGTTGAAAGCGGCCGGTGTGTGGCCGACTGCAAAGAGAAAGACGATCCTGAAAGAAGAGCAACCTCTGGTTGGTTTGACCCTTGTGGTGACAGGGACACTGCCAACCTATTCGCGCGATCAAGTGAAAGAACTAATTCAAAAAGCAGGCGGAAAAGTAACGGATAGCGTATCTAAAAAGACGGATTACGTGGTGGTTGGGGAAAATGCTGGATCAAAATTAGATAAGGCGAGGGAACTAGGTGTCAAGATTCTGGATGAAGCCGGGTTGCTGGCTTTGATTGGTAAGGTGTAGCCATGGCAGAAATATTTCTTAAAGGCGGACGGGAAAAATCGGTACTTCTTCATCATCCCTGGATCTTTTCTGGTGCGATTGACAGGATCACTGGCAATCCCACCCTGGGCGAAACCGTTGAGATCTATAGCTTTGACCGAGTCTGGCTAGCCAGAGGAGCATACAGCCCTCATTCCCAAATTCGGACGAGGATTTGGACATGGGCGCGGGATGAGCAAATTAATAAAGATTTTTTCACTCGAAGAATCCAACAAGCTGTTAATTCTAGGGCCGAATTCAAACATGAAACGAATTCTTACCGAATTGTTCACGGAGAATCGGATGAGTTACCGGGAATCATTATCGACCGGTATGGTGATAACCTGGTATTCCAAATTCTTTTTGCTGGGGGTGATTTTTGGAAAGACTGGATCGTGGAAGTTTCCCGTAAGATCACTGGCGCTTCAGGAGCTTATGAGCGATCTGATGTGGAAGTTCGCCGATTGGAAGGTCTTGAAGAACGCACGGGCTTGATCTATGGAAAAATCGATCAGCCGTTTGAATTGATTGAAAACGGGATTCATTTCTGGGTGGACCTGGAAAATGGCCAAAAAACGGGTTTTTACCTAGATCAACGACATAACCGGAATAGAATTCTTGATTATGCCGGGGGTAGAAGAGTATTAAATTGCTTCTGTTACAGTGGAGGTTTCTCTCTTTATTCGATAAAAGGTGGGGCTACGGAAGTGGTATCTGTGGACAGCTCTGCAGAAGCCTTAGAACTGGCAAAAAGGAATTTACAACTTAATGGATTAGCCGAAGAGAAGGCAAAATGGATCGAAGCTGATGTTTTTCAATATTTACGCCTGTTGCGGGACCGGGGAGAAAAATTCGATTTAATTGTGTTGGACCCCCCTAAGTTTGCGCCGACAGCAAGCCAGGCAGAACGAGCAGCCAGAGGTTATAAAGATATTAATCTGCTTGCTCTCAAACTATTAAATCCTGGGGGGATCCTATTCACTTTTTCCTGTTCCGGAGGAATCTCAACTGAATTATTCCAGAAAATTGTGGCTGGTGCGGCTCTGGATGCCGGTCTCCATGTGCGAATCCTGGAAAGATTGCAGGCTGGCCAGGATCACCCAGTAGCTTTAAATTTCCCGGAAGGAGAATACCTTAAAGGCCTGATTTGCACAATTTAAACCAAACAGCACCAGTTTGGGTGCTGTTGGAAGGTGGAGATGGCGGGAATCGAACCCGCGTCCGAAAGAATCGACCCTCGAAAATCTACAAGCTTAGTTCGTGTTTATTCTTGCGAATTGCAGGAGTACGAACGAACCCGCAATTCACCAGCCGTTAGGACCCGAAAGCCCTCTTTCGCACTACTCACGGCACACAGTGCGGCACTCTGGCTTTGTGACGCCTGCTCCACCACCGGTCAGAGGGCGGGGTGGGCAGACGTGACCTCACGCGGAGGTCATTGCGCTTGTCCCTGGCTTAGGCAGCGAGGGGCAGAGCAGCGTAGGAAGTGCGTTCGGCACTTGATTTTTTGTGCTGATTTTACGAGGTCGGCACCTCTCGGCTTGCATTTCGGGACCAGCCTCTCCCGTCGAAGCCTGGCATCCCCAATAAAATAATTATAACACGGTATCTGACCACATAAACCTATCAAAGAGAGTAAAATTGGCGCATGGCATTGGTGGATTGCACCTGAAAGTATTTTCATGGACGGAGGTGAACGGTGATCACCATATATAAGAACACCGAATTTGGACTGGAAATTATCAGTGAAATTGTACCTGGTTGCTGGATCAATGTGGTTGATCCGACTTCGGATGAAATTGAATATGTGGTCAGCCAGGGGATTCCGCAGGATTTTATCACTTACCCATTGGACCTGGATGAACGGCCTAGAACTGAACGCGAGGATGATGGGAAACAATTGATCCTGATCCGCATTCCATATTACGAAGGTGCAAAAGTAGATGTTCCATACACCACCATCCCACTCGGGATGGTGCTCACCGAGAAATATTTGATCACTGTCTGCCGGCGACAAAATGATATCTTGCAGGAATTTGCATCTGGCAGGGTGCGCGGCCTTTCCACTGGTAAACGGAACCGGTTTGTGCTGCGATTACTCCTGGCAAATGCCTCCAGGTATTTACTTTTCTTACGAGAAATCAACAAGGTGACGGATTTATTGGAAGACACATTGGTGGCTTCCGTGAGAAATAAAGAAGTCTTTGAACTCTTGAAATACCAGAAAAGCCTGGTTTACTTCACAACCGCGCTCAAATCCAATGAGTTGGTCTTGGAGCGATTACAGCGCAGCCAGCTCTTCAAGCAATATCCTGACGATGAAGATTTGCTGGAAGATGTCATTACAGAAAACCAGCAAGCGATTGAAATGGTTAACATAGCCAGCACCATTCTAAGCTCCATGATGGATGCATTTGCATCGATTATTTCCAACAATATGAACATTGTGGTGAAATTCCTGACATCCATGACGATTGTGATGAGCATTCCTACCATCGTCACCAGCTTCTTTGGGATGAATGTGCCACTTCCCTATCAAGCAGAAGGATGGGCAAGTCTGGCAATCATCGGGCTCTTTTTATTACTGAGCGCAGTAGTTATTTTTATCTTCCTAAAGAGAGATTGGTTCTAATCGGAAGGCTGGGTGAAATCCCCAGCCTTTTTGTTATACAAAGATTTTACGAAAAGAGTGTGACTCGGTACAATCAACAGGTGAGGAAAAATGACGAAAAAGGATGTCTTTTTACGAATTCAGAATGTAGATAAAAGTTTTCTGGAAGGTGGAAACCGTAGAATTGTCTTAAGAGGGGCGAATGCTGATTTTTTCGAGGGGGAGACTGTCGGAATTTTGGGGAAAAGCGGGAGTGGGAAGACAACATTACTTAATCTGATCAGTGGGATTGACCGGGTTGAGAGCGGTAGTATTCATTTGAACGGAATAGATTTGACCAAGTTAAATGAACAAGCACGGACTCTATTCCGGCGAGAGAATATTGGTTTCATTTTCCAGTTTTTCAATCTGATACCGACCTTAACTGTCTGGGAAAATGTCATCCTACCGCTTGAATTAAACGGAGAAGCTAATAAAGCAGGTCTTGCCAGGGCGGAAGAATTATTGAAGGAAGTTGGTTTGAGCGATCGGAAAAAGGCATTTCCGGACCGCATATCTGGAGGAGAACAGCAAAGGGTGGCCATTGCCCGGGCTCTGGTACATGATCCGATCCTGTTATTGGCAGATGAACCGACTGGAAATCTGGATGAAGAAAACGGAAAATTGATTTTGGATTTATTGGATCGGTTAACCAGGCAAGTGGGCAAGAATATGATCATGGTGACGCACAACCCGGAAGCGGTAACAATTGCCAACCGGGTGTTGACCATGCGGGAAGGCCAACTGGTTGAGTAAGAATTCTTCTTTTCAGCTATCGATGGGTTTATGGAGGGTCGGATGGCGTTATCTGACTGGACATGCCTGGCAGACCATTCTGATGATTCTGGGGATTGCTTTGGGTGTGGCTGTCATTGTTGCCGTGGATATCGCCAATGCAAGTGCAGTGAGGGCTTTCACACTTAGCACAGAAGCAGTCAGTGGGAAGGCCACCCACCAGATTACTGGCGGTCCCAATGGATTAAGTGAGGAAGTTTATGTCCAACTGAAGAGGTCTGGTATAAGCTACCCCATTGCACCAGTGATTAGCTCATTTGTCTCTTCTCCACAAATGGGAGACCGTCCTCTTCAGTTACTGGGGATAGATCCATTTGTTGATGGTAAATTTCGCAACTACCTGGATGTAACCCAAAGTATATCGTCTGAGAGTGCGATTTCTCTGTTAGCTATTCCAGGGTCTGTTGTTATTTCCAAAGAAAATTCGATTCGATACGACCTGAACTTAGGAGAAGATATCACCCTTGAGATTGACGGTATATATAAAACCGCGATAATCGCTGGAATTGTTGACATCACAGATTCTGTAGCCAGACGATCGTTGGATGGAATGATCCTATCAGATATCGCTTCTGTGCAGGAGCTGACCGGTCGGGAAGGAAAGCTCGATTGGATAGATGTGATATTGCCGGAAGGGGTTCAATCACTCGATGTTGTTATGATGGATGAGGCATCCATTCAGCCGATTGGCTCGAGATCAGGGGCGTTGGAACAAATGACCGAGGCGTTCCGCTTGAATCTTTCTGCCCTAAGTATGCTGGCGTTGGTAGTCGGACTATTTCTGATCTATAACTCGATCACATTTTCAGTGGTTCAGCGAAGAAAATTATTTGGTACGCTGCGCTGCCTAGGCGTCACTCGTGGTGAACTCTTCCAGTTGGTTGTGGTGGAAGCTGGATTAGTAGGATTGGTTGGGGCATTAATTGGGATCGGACTGGGAGTTCTACTCGGAAGAAATACGGTTCAACTTGTATCGCAGACAATCAATGATATATATTTCACCACAACAATTCGGGATGTGAGCATCCCATTGAATAGCCTTTTCAAAGGTGGCGTGATAGGGATTTTTGCGACCATCCTGGCGGCCGGGTTTCCAGCACTTGAAGCGGCTTCAGTTCCACCCCAGACGGCCCTCTCACGCTCCGTCCTGGAAACAAAATCTCAGTTGGTGGTGGGTTTGCTAGCTGGGGTTGGGCTGTTAATTATTGTGTTGGGGGTTGTAACCTTCAGGGTGTTTACCACCAGCCTTTTCCTGGGATTTGCAGGAACTATGATGGTTGTGGTGGGATTTGCAATGCTTTCTGCCATCAGCATGATTGGTATCCTGAAAGTAATGGAACCATTCCTGCACCGGTTTTGGGGTTTCCTGGGGAAATTAGCACCTCGAAATCTACGGAAATCCTTGAGCCGAACTGCCGTGGCCGTTGCAGCTTTGATGGTGTCCGTAGCTGTGACAATTGGCATCACACTGATGATTGATTCGTTCCGCAACACGGTCGCTATCTGGTTGAAGGAGACATTACAGGGTGATGTATATATTATTGCGCCATCCTTTGTCTCCAGTTATTCTCAAACACCGATTGATCCAGTTGTGGTAGAGAAGGTGAATACTTGGCCCGGTATTGATCGAGTGGATCAGCTGCGCACGATCCAGTTAGGGTCTACAACCGGAACCGTGGTTTTATCTGCAACTTCCAACCCTGATATTGGAAAGGAGCGGTTGTACTACTCTAGGAGTTTGCCTATTGAAGAAATTTGGCCGGCCATGCAAGCTGGCGGTGTGTTAATCAGTGAAACTCTGGCCAGAAAATTGAGCTCTGTTGGTGAAGAAACAACTCTGGTGTTACCTACACCAAGTGGAACGCTTGAGTTTCCAATTTTAGCAATTTTTTATGATTACTCGACAAGTGAGGGTGGGGTTATAATGGCGTTGGATGTCTACCAAAAGAATTGGCAGGATACAACCGTGACTGCCATTGGGTTGCGCCTTAAGGATGGAGTAAATGCGAATGAAATGACTCGCCAACTTGAAGAAGGCCTGGGCGTTGAGCAGAAATTACAGATCCGGCCGAACCAAGAGTTGCGGGATGATGTGATGGAAGTTTTTGACCGGACATTTGCCATCACTTATGCACTTAGGATCCTTGCCACGGTCGTAGCATTTATTGGCATTTTGAGTACTCTTTTGTTATTGCAATTGGAAAAACAACGTGATGTTGGTATTCTACGGGCATTGGGTCTGACTGGTCGTCAATTATGGCGACTGACCATGCTAGAAACCAGCTTAATGGGTTTATCGGCCGGAGTTCTGGCAATTCCGACTGGTTATGCAATCACATTGGTCTTGATCCAAGTAATCAATCTTCGTTCGTTTGGGTGGACGATCCAATTGTTGGTGCGACCGGAAGCTTTTTTCCAGGCGATAGGACTTTCGTTGCTGGCTGCCATTTTGGCTGGCATCTATCCAGCTTATCGGTTATCGCGAATGATGACCTCTGAGGCGGTTCGCTATGAGTAAGAAATTAATCGGGCTGTTTCTCCTGATCGCATTGAGTGGAATTGGTGTCTTTATCCTTCTCAATCAACAAACACAGCAGCCAACCACCTCGGTAATTGCCAGTTTACCTGTCCAAAGCAACGACGCGTTTATCAAAGCCATGCCTGGTTTGGTCTTGGAATTTCCTAAGGATCACGGCTCTCATGATGAATATCAAACTGAGTGGTGGTATCTAACTGGTAATTTGAAAGCAACGGATGGCCAAGAATTTGGCTACCAATTGACATTTTTTCGGAGAGGAATCCAACCGATGGAGGTTCAATTTGAGCGAACCTCGGATTGGGCAACAGAGCATATTTACCTGGCACATTTCACCATCACGAACGTAGAGCAGAATGAATTTGAATTTTCTGAACGCTATTCCAGGGGAGCAGCCGGGTTAGCTGGTACCAAGAGTACTCCATTTGTAGAAATCTGGCTGGAAGACTGGCAATTAACTCAACTGGATGAAAATACATTTCAACTTAATGCCCGTGAGGGTGACCGTGGTTTAAACCTAATCCTTGATGATGTGAAGAATCCAGTGTTACAAGGAGAAAACGGTTACAGTCAAAAGGGTGAAGGGTTAGGCAATGCCTCGATTTATTATTCCCTTCCACGTCTACTGACGCAAGGCCAATTGACCTGGCAAGGTCAGCTCTTTGAAGTCGAAGGGATGAGCTGGATAGACCACGAGTTCAGTACTTCAGCCTTGGGCCAACAACAAATTGGTTGGGATTGGTTTGCAATTCATCTATCCAATGGAATTGACCTAATGGTTTATCACATCCGTAATTTGGACGGCAGCATCGATCAATTTTCGAAAGGTCTTCTGGTTTTTCCAGATGGGTCAACCCAATTGCTTAGGAAAGAAGATTTTTCCATCCTATCGATTGATACCTGGAAAAGCCCGCATTCAGGGGCTGAATATCCTTCAGAATGGAAGATTTCCATACCAGATTTTGACTTGAACCTTATGGTCAAGCCCTTGATTAATGATCAAGAATTGAATGTATCCTTTGTGTACTGGGAAGGTGCAGTAATGGCTGAGGGTGTTGTGGCGGGAGAAGCAGTTGAAGGTCGGGGGTATGTTGAGCTTACAGGATATGCTCAATCTATGCAGGGGCGGTTTTAAAGAAAAAGACACAGAGAAGAATTCTGTGTCTGATGTGGTGGGCGGAACAGGACTCGAACCTGCGACCACATCTGTGTAAGAGATGTGCTCTAACCAACTGAGCTATCCGCCCGGAGAAATCCATTATACCATAGTAAAATAATGGTAATAATTATTAAGAGGTGGCTTATGCGTTTCTTCAGGATGTTCGACGATTCCCAAAAACCTGCCTGGGGTTGGATTATGGGGGATCTTGCTGGTTTGGTGGAGGGAGATTTGTTTGGCGAATATCAACGACGTGAGGCTACCCGACCGCTTGATAAAATGAAATTGATTGCACCAGTGGTTCCTGAGAAAATTATCTGTGTTGGTAGAAATTACGTTGAGCACGCCAAAGAGCATCAAGTGGAAGTACCTGAAACCCCGATGTTGTTCCTCAAACCACCTTCGTCTATTATTGGCCCTGGTGAGCAAATCCTTCTACCGCCTCAATCCAGACAGGTGGAACACGAAGCCGAACTGGCAGTTGTGATTGGTAGAAAAGGTCGATGGATATCCATTGCTGACGCAATGAATTACGTATTTGGATACACCATAGCAAATGATGTCACTGCTCGAGATCTACAACGAAAAGACGGCCAGTGGACCCGAGGAAAAGGATTTGACACTTTTTGTCCGCTAGGTCCGTGGATTGAAACTGATTTAGATGTTGCTGATGCACTGATAAGTTGCCGGGTTAATCAAGAAATGCGTCAAATGTCATCCACTCGAGAAATGGTGTTTTCTGTTGCGCAATTAATCAGTTTTTCCTCATCTGTAATGACCCTTAACCCAGGTGATGTCATTTTAACCGGAACGCCAGCCGGTGTTGGGGCTTTACATGAGGGAGATAAGGTAGAAATTTCAATTGAAGGGATTGGGAGTCTGCTCAATCTGGTTGGGGTTGATAACAGCCAAACGATCTGAACCAATTAAAAAATAATCTTTATGCGGAAGGTAGCGAATGGGATGGGAAATCAGAATACTGAAGGATCGGAAAATACAAAACCAGCTGGAATCGACCTAGATGATTTGGGTAGACCCAGACAATGTATTTTGATTGTGGAAGATGAGACAGATACGGTATTTTTGTTAAAACAAATCCTGATAAATGCCGGATTTAATGTACGCAGTGCATTTAATGGCACCGAAGCTATCGAAAAAGTGACAGCCCATTACCCCGATTTAGTGTTATTGGACCTAATGATGCCAGGAATAGATGGCTGGGATACGTTTCGATATATTCGCCAAGTAATGGACGTTCCGGTCATCATTCTCTCTGCGTTAGCTATCAAAGATGATATTGTCAAAGCTCTGCAATTAGGGGTCGATGATTACATAACCAAGCCATTCTATAATGCAGAAGTGATTGCCCGGGTGAAAAATGTTCTTCGCAGAGCTCAAACCAAAAAAATGGAAAGCAAGTTATACATCCCCCAACTGAATTTATTGATGGACCTTAATGAGCAATACGTTTCAATAAATGATAAACGGATCAATCTTACGCCACGTGAATTTTCTATATTTAGTTTACTAATCAAGCGGGCACCGGAAGTTGTGAAATATTCAGAAATTGCAGAGTCGGTGTGGGGTGAAGATACGTTGGATGCCAGAAAAAGAATGAAGTTTATTATTTATTTAATTCGTGGAAAGATCAATGAAATCGCGCCAGGATTGGAATTAATCCAAAATTTGGATCGAATCGGGTACAAATTACATTTTTAGGCATCAACTAGTCAAAAAATAGTCTTGCTTCTAGTCCAAAATTAGAATGAATATGGGTTGATTCAAATTAATCAATCGCTATAATTGTTTTAAGCTGTGATTAAGGGACCGGGTGGGGACTAACAGTCCTATTGGTCTTTTAAGCAGCTTTTTTTAATTTGCTGTACAGATGGACAAATTGCAACTGGATTAGCTTAAGTTGTATCCCAGCACGAAACTGGGAATTCGTTTTTCAAACATATATAGTTGCTGGAGGAAGAACATGCAGCAGAACCGTAACATCATCACACGTTTGGCCCGAGGTGCCTATTTCATTGGATCTCTACTATTGATTGCTGGATTGATATTAAGCGCAACCAGCCAACCAGTAATTGCTTATCCCATTGATGACTCAATTGGATACACAGACCATGATAATAGCCTACTAGTATTAATTGCTGGATGTTCTGGGAATTGCGACTTGATCACCGCCACGGTCCAAAATCAAGGCGATCCGATGGAAGGTCCTGTAAATTATGAGGTTTGGTTCCATGAATGGGGGGAGCCTATCGAAATCGGTTCGCGAATATTTGTTGGGCAAGTTCCTGCCTTGGACACCGATGAAACATTTGTGATTACATATAATCCACGGCTTAATTCTAGAGGACCTTTAGGTAATTATCGATTCCGAGTTTTTCAATCTTATGATTTTCCGGGTGATCCATTTATTTGGTCAAGCATGTGCTCTATCATAAGTTGTGAGGTTCCGTCGATTACCCCAACCTCAACACCAACCAACACGGCAACTGCAACCCCGACGGACACAGCCACCTCTACACCAACCAACACTGCGACTGCAACCCCGACGGACACACCTACCTCGACACCAACCAACCCGGCGACTGCAACCCCAACGGACACACCCACCTCGACACCAACCAACACGGCGACTGCAACCCCGACGGATACACCGACCTCGACACCAACCAACACGGCAACTGCAACCCCGACGGATACACCGACCTCGACGCCAACCAACACGGCGACTGCAACCCCGACGGATACACCGACCTCGACACCAACTAACACGGCGACTGCAACCCCGACGGATACACCTACCTCGACACCAACCAACACGGCGACTGCAACCCCGACGGATACACCTACCTCGACACCAACCAACACGGCGACTGCAACCCCGACGGATGCACCTACCTCGACACCAACTAACACGGCGACTGCAACCTCGACAGATACACCAACAGCGACTGTTCCTGCTACCTCTACACCCACAGAAACATCAACCACCACTCCTACAGATTCACCAACCGCAACACCAACGGCAACAATCCCATCCACAGCTACACCTACCGACACTCCCACTTCTACGTCAACCCCGGAAATTCCGGTTATTACTCCATCAAGCACTCCATCTACGACCCCAACTCAACCCACTGATCCAACAGTAACACCTACTGTTCCAGGAGACCCAACCATAACCCCAACAGAACCTGGACAACCAACCATTACTGTGACCAATCCGCCTACTCTACCTCCGCCGCCACCCCAGGAAACTCCCTTCCTGATACCTGTAACAGGTGAAGATATGAGCCAATCTACTAGTGGGCAAGCTGTGAACTGGTTGTTTAATTTGAGTATGATCTTCTTGGGATTGGGGCTAACATTTACTGTCTTGGGAAGAAAGATTGCTAAATAAATAAATTGATTTACACACAAAAAACTGGCGGTTTTTCCGCCAGTTTTTTGTGTGAATGTACAGAATGGAGAATCCAAACTTGCGAGTTAGTCCCATTTTTAATTCCCTTTGATCAAGCAGATAAACACTTGGTCAAAGGCTAAGAAGCCATTTCGTGCAAAATCAAGGCACATTGCCAAATTATTAAGATTTATATGTGCGCCTGATTTTTCAGTTTCACTTACTCGAGTTTTAAAGTATAAATAACCTATGAAAAAAAAGTTGTTAACAGCCGGGAATTTTCTGATCATTCTGGGTATTTTGTTGGCTATCTTCGGCGGAATCCAAATTATTATTAGGGAATCTGAGGAAGTGCCACAAGATGTGGTTGTTGAAGAGGATCAGGGTTTTCTTCCAGTTTTTGTGCCTGAAAGCGCTCAAGAAGTTTTTATGCCTGACAGTAGTAACCAGGAATTCACTCCTCAGGCCCCTGAGATAAATATTCAATCAACCCCGAACTTACCGACCAACACACCTGCTGAGAGTACAGATGATGTGGATATTGACAAGACGCTGGGACCTGCTATCCCAAATCGAATCATAATTCCAAAGATTAACCTTGATGCCCCTGTCATAGAAGCAGGAACTCGTAAGGTAAGGGTGAATGGCCAAATTTTTGAGCAATATACAGCGCCAGACGAATTTGCTGCAGGCTGGCATCCAGATTCAGCTCTATTAGGGAGTATCGGAAATACTGTCCTGAATGGACACCATAATGTTCATGATGAAGTATTTGGTAACCTGATTGATCTAGAACCAGGAGATATCATTTACTTGTTTTCAGGAGAGAGAAAGTTTGCATACATGGTAGCTAACAAAATGATTCTCCCTGAGTTGGGAGAGGATATTACCGTGGAACAGCGCTTGCAAAATGCTCGATGGATTATGGCTTCCAGTGATGAAAGATTAACTCTAGTTACCTGCTGGCCAGCGTATTCAAATACTCATCGACTTATCCTTGTGGCAAAACCTATTCAATTGGACTTGATACCAGCGGAATAAGCAGATTAATTTATTTGTACGACATCAAAATTATGTAGTGAAATCACAGCAGGAATTTTCATATTTCTAATAAGATTTGCAACCATTGGTAATGGTTCTGCAATAATAAATAATCTACCCCAACTGGATTCTCCGGCTTCCTCAATGCAAGTTTGAAGGACCAGAACTCCACCCCGACCGTATGTCCGGAGGAAAAGGGTTTGAGCAGAAATAACAGATTGAGGGTCATTCAGGTTGACAAAGTCTGAATATTGACTGGTTGGAATCAATGCCTGATAGCGTTGAATCTCACTGACTGAGTAGGCTTTCAATTCACCGGTCGATTGAATTAGATAAATAATGTCTCCAGCTACGATGTTGAAGAAGGCAATTCCAGCAATTGAATTGTGTGCCAAAAGGCCAATAGTTCCAAATTGTGAGGCTAAACCAAATTGCGTTACTGTATCAACTTCTCTCGAGATATATCCGGGATTTCCTGGTGGCTGTTGAACAATTTCATTAGCCAGTACATCCTTCACATAAATCCCCCTAATAAACTCCCCAGATTGAGGCTTTATTTTTGATGCAAATTCCTGTAATGAAGGCAGGTTTTCTACTTGAGATTTATCAGATTTACTCCCAGAATTTAATCCCGTGACTGGGATCTGCCGAAATAACCCATGCGGGATTAGGAAAGAAAATATAGAGAGGAGCAGAAATAAGTGTCTAAATGGTTTCATATTTGCGGAAAATTAAGTATATAAATAGTAATAAATGGTAATATATCGGTTATATTGATAAAAAAATTATAACAAAAAAAGTCAACCAGCAATATATTCTTGCAAAAATGTAATGTAGTATGTAGAAGATTTAATCTCCCCGTGCAGGTATAACGAAACAAACATATTCAACAATATAAATCCTGAAAGAGTGGAAATTAATGAACAAACAACACTCCCTTGAGTGATGCAGGTGTTTTCGGAAGCACTGATTATCAGGGCGTGAATAATGGTATAATTTGGTACACTTTGTAAGAGCGCTTGAATCTGAAGTTTGATCAAGGAGAACGATTTTTATGTCAGGCCATTCCCATTGGGCAACAATTAAGCGTAAGAAGGGCGCCAGCGACGCCAAGCGTGGGCAGGTTTACACGCGGCTGGCGCGTGAGATTGTGATGGCAGCACGCGAAGGCGGTGGAGATCCGGAATCTAATTTTCAATTACGGATTGCAGTGGATAAAGCGCGCGCCCAGAACATGCCTAAAGATAGCATTGATCGCGCAATCAAACGTGGAACCGGTGATCTCAAAGAAGGTAACACTGTCATTGAAGAAATCACCTATGAAGGTTATGGACCACATGGCGTTGCATTTATGATCGAGTGTGTGACCGAAAACCGCAATCGGACAGTTGCTGAACTGCGACACATCCTTTTACGATCTGGCGGCACCTTGGGAGAAGCTGGCTCGGTGGCCTGGCAATTTAAGAGGATCTCCTATTTTTCGATACCGGCTGCAAAATTAAACTTCGATCAAGTGTTTGAAGTGGCGCTTGAAGGCGGTGCTGATGATGTTACTCAGGATGAGGACACCATCGAAATATTTGCTCCAGTGGAAGCATATAAAACCATGACCAATGCGTTGCGTGGTGCACGAATCACACCCGAAGAAGCCAATTTACGCATGATTCCCAACACCGAGATGGAACTTAGTGTTGACCAAACCTTGCAAGTGATGCGAGCGATTGAGAATATCGAAGACCTGGATGATGTACAGAATGTATACTCAAATCTGCGCATCTCCCAGGAGGCCATGGCAGCATTCGAAGAAGCCTAATCTACCATGCTGGTGGTTGGGATTGATCCGGGAACTGCAACAACTGGCTATGGTTTTCTTAGAGAAGAAGCTGGTAAGATCGAGACAATTGCCTTTGGTGTAATTACCACTCCAACTGGTCTGGCACAGGAAGAGCGGTTATTGCTTCTTTACGACCAGCTAAAAAAATTGTTCCTTCTCCACCAACCTGATTGCGGGGCGGTGGAGAAATTGTTTTTCCAACGCAATGTCACTTCGGCAATTGCAGTTGGGCAAGCACGGGGAATTGTGATGCTTGTGTTTGCCCAATCAGGGATTTCGGTGGGTGAATACACCCCCCTGGAAGTCAAGCAAGCGGTGGTTGGCTATGGTAGAGCAGATAAAAAACAAGTGCAACAGATGGTAAAAGCAATTCTTGACCTGGATGAAGCGCCAAAACCGGATGACGCAGCAGATGCTTTGGCGGTGGCTATTTGTCATTTGAATAGTTATCGATTCCTGTCTGCTCGGACAGAGGGCGAATGATCAGTAGTTTGAGCAACGAAAAGATCAAACAAATCCGCCATCTGAAAGAGCGAAGATACCGGACAGAAACCGGTTTGTATTTTGTAGAAGGACTACGCCTGGTGATTGAAGCAATTCAGCAAGGGGTAACGATTAAAACTTTGGTGATTGCTCCTGAATTGCTTACAAGTCAGTTTGGTTACAAGTTAGTCTCCGATTATTCCGAAAAAGGTGAAATTTTGGAAGTAAGCGCCGATGTTTTCACTTCGATTTCCCAAAAAGAAGGCCCACAAGGGATTGCGGCGATTGTTCGGCAGCAATGGCATTCACTAGATGAAGTCAAGATTAACGAAGGTTTTTGGGTTGCCCTTGATTCAGTGGCAGACCCGGGAAACCTGGGAACGATTCTGAGAACTACTGAGGCAGCTGGAGGAGCAGGGGTGATACTCCTGGATCAATCCACCGATCCTTATGATCCGACAGCCATCCGGGCAAGTATGGGTGCGATTTTTGATTTGAAAATTATTCGATCCTCATTGGCAGAATTTTGCAATTGGAAGAGACAGCATAGCATTTTCCTGGTTGGAACTGATGGGGAAGCTGAAGCTGACTACCGCCAGATATTTTACCCTGCACCCCTTATATTACTAATGGGAAGCGAACGAGAAGGTCTGCTTCCCACGCATTATGAGATTTGTGATGTTATTGTGCGCATTCCGATGGTGGGAAAAAGTGATTCACTTAACCTGGCTGTGGCAACAGGTGTGATGATTTTTGAAGTATTTAACCAATGGCACCCAATCAATGGAGGAAAGGGATGATTTCCGTCATTCAAGGAGAAATTATCACTATTCGGACAGACAGCCTAGTGGTTATGGTAGGGGGAATAGGGTTTTCTATCCATGTACCAGCTCAATTGAGCCAGGAAAGCCATCTGGGAGATAAGATCGGCCTTTTTACCTGCCTGGTGGTGAGAGAGGATAGCTTGACATTGTATGGCTTTTCCAGCGAGGAAGAGCAGATTTTTTTTGATCTACTTTTGGGGGCCAGCGGGATCGGGCCAAAGACCGCTCTGGCGATATTGTCAGTTCTTAACGTGGAAACCATCCGGCGAGCTGTCCTCAGTGAGCAGCCCGAAGTTCTGGCGCGGGTGCCCGGCGTCGGGAAGAAAACTGCTATAAAATTAATGCTTCATCTACAAGGGAAGGTAGGGGGCAGAGGCGCCCTGGAAGGTGCTCCTCTCAGTGATGTGGATGGTGAGGTGATGGATGCGCTAACCAGCCTTGGCTATAGTATTGTTGAAGCGCAAACCGCGATTCAATCCATCCCCAAGAACACCCCGATGGATGTGGAAGAGAGGTTGCGGGCTGCTCTGCAATATTTTTCCACATAAGCGTTCTTCAACAAATTGTCAAGAAACTGGACATTCTGGTTTGTTTCAGGTATGATTTTAATCTGGCTGATATATTAAAAAATCCAAAATGGTTGAGGGAAAAGGATGGATCAAACAATCATGCTGTTGAAAGAATTAACGGAGGCTCACGGCGTTTCTGGATATGAAGCGCCTGTGCGGAGTGTGGTGCGCCGTTACTTTGAACCTTTAGGTGAAATATTACAGGATCAAATTGGCAGTATCATATGTTGCAAGGAAGGCAAGGATGATGGTCCCAGAGTGATGCTTTCTGGACATATGGATGAAATTGGTTTCATGGTAAAACATATCACCCCGGAAGGTTTCATCAAGTTTTTACCCCTGGGTGGATGGTTTGATCAAGTCCTGTTAGGCCAGCGTGTCATTATCAAAACCAATCAGGGGGATGTGATCGGAGTAGTAGGAGTTAAACCTCCGCACCTACTTTCGGCCGATGAGCGGTTGAAAGTTGTCACCCGTAAAGACATGTACATCGATATAGGAGCTTCATCCCAGACCGAGGTGGAGCAATTAGGCGTTCGGGTTGGCGATCCAGTGATCCCGAGAGCTGATTTTCTAGAATTGGCAAACGGAAAGACTTATCTATCAAAAGCCTTTGATGATCGAGTTGGTGTGGCATTAATGATTTCTGCTCTCTCTGAATTGAAAAGTCAGGAGCATCCGAATATCATTTTTGCAGCATCCACCGTTATGGAAGAGGTTGGTGTACGCGGAGCAACAACCTCTGTAGAATTAATTAATCCGGACGTAGCGATTATTCTGGAAGCGGATATTGCCGGGGATGTGCCGGGTGTCAAGCCTGAAGAATCGTCAGTGAAGCTTGGAAAAGGTCCAACAGTTGTATTTTACGATGCCCGCATGATTCCTAACCTAAAACTGAGAGATCTGGTAATGGATACAGCCCGAGAGTTGGACATTCCTTTGCAAACTTCCACAATCGAAGGCGGCGCCACAGATGGAGCCGTTGTTCATCTACATAAAACTGGTGTTCCGACGGTTGTTATTGCAGTAGCTGCTCGCCATATACACTCGCATAGTTCGATCATCCATCGTGATGATTATGATCACGCGGTGAAATTATTGGTTGGGTTATTAAAGAAGCTAGATTCTGCCCGGGTTGCCGGGCTATTGGAAGTGTAAATTTTTTATCACGGAGGGCGCATGGCTGATCTGATCCAACAAATCACTGCTGATCTTCAGAATAAGATTGACTCATTTCAACCTCAGGTCGAAGTTAGGGACATCGGTACCGTGTTCCTTGCTGGGGATGGCATTGCGGAAGTAGAAGGTTTAGCAAATGTTCGCTCACAGGAATTGGTGGAATTTGCCAATGGCACCCTCGGGATAGCATTCAACCTGGGAAAAGAACGGGTTGGTGTCATTATCATGGGTGAATATCATGCGATTATCGAAGGGATGAAAGTCCGGTCCACAGGTCGCATTGCCTCTGTTCCGGTTGGAGATGGCCTGATTGGTAGAGTGGTCAATGCCCTCGGTGAACCCGTGGATGGCAAGGGACCAATTTCCTTCCGCAAGTATCGCCCAATTGAGCGGATTGCTCCAGGTGTTGTTGCCCGTCAGGATGTGGACACTCCGGTTCAGACGGGAATTGTTGCGATTGATTCGATGATACCGATTGGTCGTGGACAACGAGAACTAATCATTGGCGACCGGCAAACTGGCAAAACAGCTCTGGCGATTGACACAATCATTAACCAAAAAGGCAAAGATCTGGTTTGCATCTATGTAGCGATTGGCCAGAAGAAAGCGGCAGTTGCCCGCACTGTTGGTATATTGGAGAAGCAAGGTGCCATGGAACATACCGTGGTAGTTATAGCCTCTGCGGATGAATCAGCGGCTTTACAATATATTGCCCCATATGCCGGCTGTGCGATTGGTGAGGAGTTTATGGAAGCAGGCCGGGACGCACTGGTTATCTATGATGACTTATCCAAGCACGCTTGGGCGTACCGTCAGGTCAGCCTTTTACTCCGCCGGCCTCCTGGCCGGGAAGCTTATCCGGGGGATGTGTTTTATCTGCACTCCCGTTTGCTTGAGCGGGCTGCCCGGGTTGCCGATGATTATGTGATTGTATCAACATCGTTTGAAGGAAAGCTCGGGCAGGCTAGTGATGCTGCCAATGGGAAAATCTATCGTGGACCGCGCTCTAAACATGAAGCTGAAGAAGCATTAAAGAATATGGCGGATCCTGGGCTGTATAAGATTGTCAAAGTAGAAGGTACAGGTGGTTCATTGACTGCTTTGCCAATTATTGAAACCTTGTTGGGCGATGTTTCTGCCTATGTGCCGACCAATGTGATTTCCATCACCGATGGCCAGATTTACCTGGAAAACAATTTGTTTAATGCAGGTATCCGGCCGGCTATCAATGTAGGTATTTCGGTTTCACGGGTTGGCGGTTCGGCACAAACCAAGGCTATGCGACAGGTGGCTGGTCGGTTGCGGTTGGATATGGCTTCCTACCGGGAACTGGCTGCATTTGCTCAATTCGGTTCGGATTTGGATAAATCCACTCAGCAGCAATTAAACCGAGGTCAACGGCTTCAGGAGATCTTGAAACAAATTCAGTATCAACCCATGTCTCTGGAACAGGAAGTGATTGTTCTTTATGCAGGTGTAAATGGATATGTAGATCAGGTTGCAGTTGAAAAGGTGAAGCAATACCAGTCAGCAATGCTCAGGTACATGGAAACATCTCATCCAGAGATCGGAAAAGAAATTGCCGAAAAGCGGATGATCACCCCTGAGACAGAAGTCAAATTGAAGGAAGCGCTGAGCTCCTTTAATAATACCTGGCAAGCCTAACCCGCAGACTGAAGGAGCTTAACATGCCATCAGCCCGAGAAATGCGGTTGCGGATCCAAAGTGTAAAAAATATTGCCCAGGTTACGCGCGCCCTGGAAACAGTAAGCGCCAGTAAAGTTCGCCGGGCGATGCAAGCTGTGACAGCCACCCGCCCGTATGCTGAAAAAGCCTGGAAGGTCATCGTTCACATTGCCAGGCAACCTGGTTCCACTACTTTGCACCCTTTGCTGACAGAACGCGAGGAAATTCGCAAAGTGCTGGTTCTTATGCTTTCCAGCGACCGTGGGCTGTGTGGTGCGTATAATGTTAACATTTTGCGTGAGACTTTGTTGCATTTCAAGAAACTGGACAAGCCAGTTTCCTATGTAAGTGTTGGTAGAAAAGGTCGGGATTTATTACTGCGCCGGGCTCGGAATGTCATCGCTGATTTTAGTCATCTGCCTTCACCACCCACTTACATGGATGTTTCAGCGATCGGCCGCCTGGCTGTCGATAGCTTTCTAAAAGGTGATGTTGACCAGGTATTCCTTGCGTTTACTGATTTTCATACCATGGTCAAACAAGATATCGTAATTCGACAGTTGTTACCCATCCGGGTTGAAGTAGCTGCTCCAGGTGTAAAAGGTTTCAACGTAACCCACAACCAATCAAAAGCAGTGTTTATCTACGAACCAGACCAGGATGAAATTCTAAGTAATGTAATCCCCCGATTTACAGCATTACAGATTTATCAATCGATATTATCTGCACAGGCCAGTGAACATGCCGCCCGTATGATCGCCATGCGAAATGCAACCGACAATGCCCAGGACTTGATCCGGGAATTGCAGTTGGATTACAACAAAGCCCGGCAACAGGCCATTACGAACGATATGCTGGATATCACCAGCGGCGCTGAAGCACTAAATCAATAGAACTATCAGGCTCAGAACCTTTGGAGGAGTTAAGATGGAACAAGTGGTTGGACAGGTAGTGCAAATTCAGGGTAGTGTGGTAGATGTGGAATTTAAGAGCGGAAAATTGCCAGAAATCTATGAAGCCCTCGAAGTTCTGATCCCTGAACGCGACCCTTTGGTACTTGAAGTACAAAAGCATTTGGGTGAAAACTGGGTGAGGTGTGTTTCAATGGATACCACCGACGGTATGCAACGGGGGATGCCAACCCGCCGAACCTTTGCGCCAATCTCTGTCCCGGTAGGACCTTCAACCTTAGGCCGTATATTTAATGTACTGGGACACCCGGTAGATGGAAACGGTCCGGTGGACGCCCAGGATTATTACCCGATTCATCGCCCAGCTCCAACCTTCGACCAGCAGGCGACCCGGGTTGAGGTGTTTGAAACCGGTCTGAAGGTGATTGACTTGATTGCGCCTTTCACAAAAGGTGGGAAAACGGGAATCTTTGGCGGAGCTGGAGTTGGCAAGACTGTAGTGATTATGGAGCTTATTCGATCGATTGCCACGGTGCATAAGGGAAAGTCGGTCTTTGCAGGCGTGGGGGAAAGAACGCGCGAGGGTACACAGCTCTATCGTGAAATGCTGGAATCGGGCGTCATGCGGGATACAGCGATGGTATTTGGTCAGATGAATGAACCATCGGGTGTCCGATTGCGAGTAGCTTTAACTGCTCTCTCCATGGCTGAATATTTTCGGGATCAGGGGATGGATGTCCTCCTATTTATCGATAACATTTTCCGCTTCACCATGTCTGGTTCGGAGGTCTCGGCTTTGTTAGGGCGCATGCCATCGGCTGTTGGGTATCAGCCGACTCTAGCAACCGAAATGGGTGAATTGCAAGAACGCATTACCTCCACCCGAACTGGCTCCATCACCTCTATGCAGGCGGTTTATGTGCCAGCGGATGACTACTCTGACCCAGCTCCTGTGGCGACTTTTACACATCTAGATGCTACGGTTGCGTTGGAGCGATCGATTGCGGAAAAATCCATTTTCCCGGCGGTAGATCCTTTGGTTTCCACTTCGCGTATCCTGGATCCGAGTGTGGTTGGTGACGAGCATTACAATACAGCTCGCGAAGTGCAGCGAATCTTGCAGCGCTATAAAGATTTGCAGGATATCATTGCGATTTTAGGTATCGATGAATTGGGCGAAGATGATAAGTTGATTGTTAGCCGGGCTCGCAAAGTGGAACGATTCTTCTCCCAACCGATGTTTGTGGCAGAGCAATTCACCGGTCGGCCGGGTAAATACGTGCCGATGCGCGAGACAGTACGTGGTTTTCGAGAGATTTTGGATGGAAAATACGACGACTTGCCGGAACAAGCTTTTTATATGGTTGGGTCCATTGAAGAAGCTGTTGAGCAAGCCAAGAAGATGGCCTAGGACCAAGGGTTATAGGAGCAGAGATGCCCATCCGTTGTGAGATTGTCAGCCAGGATCGAATTGTTTTTCAGGGAGATGTGGATATTGTTGTACTGCCTGGAGCAGAGGGTGTGATGGGAATCCTTCCCAATCACTCCCCATTGTTGACTGTGTTACAATTTGGAATTATTACAGTCCGGACAAAAGGAAATGAAGAAAATTTCACAGTAGCTGGCGGTGTTGCCGAAGTGCAACCTGACCAGGTGACTGTGCTGGCAGATGCTGCTGAGAACGTGGAAGAGATCGATATCCAACGGGCGGAAAGTGCCCGAAAGAAAGCTGAAGAGTTGCTCCAGAAGGGTGTGGAAGCTGATACTGATAGCTACCTGGCTATCCAGGCGGCATTACGGCGGTCCAACCTGAGAATTGACGCTGCTAAACGTTTTCGCCAGCGTCATCGCTAATCCCGGATTGCGGGAAGGAAAGAATAATTTATGTCAGTTTTTTCCAGAGAAATTGGAATTGACCTCGGAACGCTTAATACGGTTGTGGCCGAGGGAAAACAAATTTTGATCAACGAACCAACTGTTGTGGCAATTGTGGTTGCTGAGCAAAAAATGGTTGAATGGGGGCAATCCGCCAAGGATATGTATGGCAAGGTGCCCGACACCATAGAAGTGCTTCGACCATTGCAGAATGGTGTGATCGCAGAATATGAGATCACAGAAACATTATTGGCATTTCTGCTCAAGAAACTGGTTGGCCCAATGTTGATTTTTCGTCCCCGGCTCATCATAACCGTTCCGTACGGAATCACGAGCGTGGAAACCCGGGCTGTTCATGAAGCAGGTCTTGGGGCGGGAAGCCGGGAGGTTTACCTGGTCCAACAACCGCTAGCAGCTGCATTGGGAGTTGACCTACCCATTGGCACACCTTCGGGTAATATGATTGTTTCACTGGGTGGGGGAACCACCCAGGCAGCTGTTCTGGCAATGAATGGCGTGGTCACTGCTGAAACCTCCCGCACTGGTGGCCTTAAGTTAGATGAGGCAATTATTTCATATATCCGTAAAAAATTTGGGATCATCATCGGACAGATGACGGCCGAAATGCTAAAGATCAAACTAGGTGCCGCCGTTCCTCAGGAACAGCAACAGGTGCTAGAAGTCCAGGGGCAGGACCAAGTTTCTGGATTACCCCGACCTGTTAAACTGACATCCGATGATATTATTGAAGCACTGCAGGATCCGTTGGGAGATGTGACTGGCACCATCAAGCGGGTATTGGAAAAAACACCACCGGAGTTAATCTCGGATATTATTGACCGGGGGATGGCAATTTGCGGTGGAGGCGCTCAGATGCGCGGAATTGATAAGTACATAACCAAGACACTTGGCATTCCGGCTTATTTGGTGGATAACCCGGTGACTTGCACTGCTGAAGGTGCAGTACGGGCGCTGGGGATGCGTGAAGCGCTTCGGCGGAGCTTGATTACCAGTTAAAAACCTTTCTGATCCAGGCGAAGAATAAAAGCGGGCAGTTCAATATGAACTGCCCGCTTTTTTAACTGGAAAGAAACTGCTCAACCCTAAATGAAAGATGCTTTCTTCATTCTCCCAAGTAGTAGGTCATGTGTTGCAATTGAAGGATTGGATTGGCGTACTCAACACAACAAATTTTTTCCGGTAAACTAAGAGTAATTGGAGCATAAGACAGAATTGATTGGATGCCAGCCTTCACGAGTTGCTCAGCAACACTTTGAGCAGTGACTGCTGGCACAGTCAGCATGGCGATTTTTATCTTGTGCCTGGGAATTTCAATGGAGATAGAATCTATATCCATGATGGTGAACTCGCTAATTTTCTGGCCGATTTTTTTTGGATCATTATCAAAGATCAATTTAATCCGAAAACCACGATTGGTGAATCCCTGATAACGGGCAATAGCATGACCCAAATCTCCTGCGCCAACCAATGCAATATCCCAAACCCGATCTACATTAAGAATAGAGGTGAATTGATCAATGAGATAAGTGACCGAGTATCCTGTGCCTTGCTTGCCAAATTCACCAAAATGGGAAAAATCCTTACGGATCTGGGCGGCTGAAATTCCCAGAATGTTGCCGAGTTCCTGAGAGGAGGTGGTTGCAGCGCCGCCTTTTTTGAGATGAAGCAATACCTGTAGATATGAAGGTAATCTGCGAACGACAATATCGGGGATGTATGAATTTGCCATAGGACCTCAAAATCATCAGGATTTATTTAATGTATCACAAACCAGTGCAAATCGCAAAGATTTACGGTAGGCTAAATTGGAGTGACCAATTTGTGGATGGCATAACACTAATGAGCGTGAGAGGAAATGGATGGAAGAATATTCCAGGGAATGCTTGATCTGGATTCTCAGGTTGACTCAGGGTAGTAATGGTTTGAAGATATGAAGAAAAATTATAATCAGCACCACTGATTTGGATCTCCAGACGTTTATCACTTACCCCTTCCCAGATTATTTGATTGGATGAGTATTGAGTGATAAAGGAGTTTTGAGGCCAACCAGGTTCAAACCGCATGGCTGGATCGAGTATAAATGGAATGTTGTAAGTTTGAAGTTTGGGAGAATCGACCGTAATAAGGGCTCCATGGGAAAGCAGCTTAAAGGTTTTAGAGATTTGATTAACTGGTTCATAGAACGAAATCGAATCTTTTTCAATTAGGATCTGATAAATTAAGTCGGTATTTTCAGGATCAGCCAGGGCACCCGGGATGACATCTGGGTCTGGGTTGAATGGATGGGAGAGGCTCCATCGAGTTGGATCAGATAGACCGGCAGAGAATTGTGCGGTTGACCCAATCAATTGGAAACAGGAGCCGGAAGAATTGCAGCCAGCGGCGAACTCCAGCCGCCCTCCCCATGGGTCGAGAATCAGGAGAATATTTTGATTTGACAGGATGCACTCTGGTGAGCCGTCCGAATCAAGGTCGAATTCACAGGAAGTGTGCTCTTGCGGGGATGTAGACCAATTGGATGAGTAAAGTAGATTGTTGACCTGGGAAAGGTAAATTTGGTGAATATCATGCGCAGGCTCATCAGTTGGAAATGCATCAAGTGCCAGGAACATTTCCCAAGCTGATTTGGAAAAATTATTGGATGGAGCTTCCAGTAGTTTGGAAAAAACTTGGGTCTCAACGTTGGACGGTGAAGGCAACGCCTTAGTGGTTTGACTCATTTGGTAATTGACAGGAAAACTCATCAGATTGTTTTGGGTCAGGGGTTGAATCCAGGGGTGAGCTGCAATATATCCCATGACAGGTTCGGCAACGGTTAAATCCCCCAGAGCGCTGGTTGGTAAGCTTCCACCAAGTACCAGTATGTGGTTCGATTGAGGAGCTGCCGCGGCCTGAAGCAATCTAAAGAGAATTGTTTCAGAAAGCCCGTCAGTTGTGACTGAGGCATTCATCCAATCCGGGGAGGATTGAGCGGGGTCATATGGCAGCGGGAAAACAAGAGCCGAATCAGACTCAATAACCTGCGCCGGATTTTGAGTAAAGGCAAAAAAAGCTGAGTGTTGTGGACTGGATACTCCAAATGGTGAATAAAAAATTGAACTGGTGGCAAGATGAAAGCTGGTCGTAATCTGCCGGTTTTGATTAATCTCTACTTCCTGGGATAGGGAGAAACCTCCAGTAGAATCTGGGAGAAAAATTATGTGGTTTTGCTGGAGATGATCGATCCAAAGAAGTTTTCCCAAACTTGATAGTCCTGCAAGAGAGGATGGCTGTTTTAAATCCAACAGAAATAGTGGCACAGAATGTTTATCAGCAGCCTCAAGTAAATACTTCAAACCATGACGCTGTCCATAAGGACCGGTGTGTGCACCATCCCAGCGGCGTAATAATTGAAGGGGAGTCGCGGCTGGCAATGTATCCCAAAAGGTCAGAAGTATGTAAGCAGGTTTTGGATGGGGTGAATCGCTGGAAATCCAAGGAGTCCAAGAACGCCATGTTCCATCGGTTGATAATGCTTCGATTAAAAAAGAGAATGTTGGATCTGAACATAAGGATCGATTGGTCAGTTGAAGCACAATTGAATCTAGCCCTGGATTGCGATAGACCTGAATTCCAGTATGGGTTGAGGCTGGAATGGAACTTGTTTGAAAAGATGGTGAAGAGGATGTGGGTATGTTGATAACATAATTCGCTTGTTTGATTGAATTACCAGATAAAATTCGAGAGGAAATGGATAAGCGTAAATCCATTCCATCTATAACCGAGTAATCCAATAAGTCAAACCGGAATTGACAGGAGAATTTGACACTGCGGAAGTAGGCAGCAATCCAGCTTGTTGGTTCTGGCGAGTTGGATAACCAGAGAACATCGTCTAGATACCAATCTTGCCAGGGAGATGGCAGAACGATCGGTTGGGGGATGCAACTGGATAGAAGGATTAAAAAGATAACAATGGAGGAGACAAATTTAAACAAAAAGGCGTCCCTGGGCAGACTCGAACTGCCGCTTCTGGCTTCGGAGGCCAGCGCTCTATCCACTGAGCTACAGGGACATTGGACGGGATTCATTTTACCATGAGAACAACGGCTTGTTAATAGATGACTGGAGACAGGACGGATATCTCATTTCTTAATCGTTGAATGGCTGCTAAATTGCCACTTTCATCGCCATGCTTAAGGTACTGATTTTTTTTGTGGGCTAGTTCACCGCATGAATTAAAGAACTGCTCAACCATCTTACGATTTCCGCCTCTCCAGGCGTTGAGGCGGGTGCGGCTTTGGCGGGCGGGCGAGCAGGCAATCTGGTATTGCTCGAGCGTAAGCGTACCTATTTGGATTTCTTCGGCTAATTGCTGAATTAATAAACGTCGTTCGCGATTCACCATAAAAATAATAAAGATCAACATGGCAATCCATCCGGACCAATCCAAAAAGGTTCCGAATAAACACAAAAAACTTTCATTGGAAGATGCCAGAGCATTGTGAAAGGCGTGAGCAAAAACGGCTACACACCAACCGAGGATCGGTGCCATAAATTTAGTGATATAGGATTTGGATCCACGGGCAACTGCCAAACCTATTCCAATAAACGAAGTGTAGAAGGGGTGCTGCCAACCAACCACGATTGCCCGGATGAAAGTCATTTCGAAGATGCCGGTATATCCGCTTTCCATGTAGCCGTAAGTATAAATATAATAGGCATTTTCAGTAGCGGCAAAACCCAAGGCAGTGATGGAAGCGTAGATAATTCCATCCAGAATGGAGTCAAACTCATTTCGTACAAAGAGGAAGACCAGAAGAACAGCCAGTCCTTTTAAGCTCTCTTCGACCAATGGGGCTATGACAGCAGAGGTAGTGAAGTCTGTTGTTGTTTCTGAACCGGTCATTGCGTAGATGGTGATTCCAGTAAGAGTATTGAGGAAGAAAGCCCCACCTGCTGCTACAATTGCACCCCACAGAAAGACATTCCGAAGCAAGCGTTTTGGCTCTTTCTCATAACGATCCATCCAATAGACCAAAGCTGCGTAAAAAAACATTGGCACAAAGCCCAAGAAAATTGATAAGGCAACACCCACGGTACACCCCGGTAAACTGGATTTATGGAAAGATGATTGAATTATTGTAGCATTATTGATTCTGAAACAACAGGCAAATTCTCTCGATGCGGGTGTCCAGTGGATCGAAACTAAGGGTGGAAATGACTTCTTCTGGACGACCGGTAGCGCCATCCCGGGCTGCGAGATGCATGGAGAGATGGGGGAGAGCTGGATCACTCGTTTGAAGAATGTCCAACGAATAGATCAATGGTCGAAGATCGTAGGCTTTTTCACGCCGGGTGCGGGGTAGTGTGGTAGATGACAGCAAATCATTAACATTAGCTGCCAGTTGTTTGGAGTCAAATGGAATTAAAAATGTCACGTGAAAAACAGCAGATGCAACCTGGGTTTGTAATGAAGGTGAGCGTAAATCCTCTTCAACCAGAGATGTAATTTCTATTCCGGGTGGCAAAGACAAAGATAACTGCTCTTGAATAGCTCCAAGGGTTGACCCTGGATCAAGCCAAAAATCCAGCACTTCCATCTGACTGGTCATACCCAAGGGGAGCGGGCAGGCCTGGTTTATGCGGGGTTGTGGGTGGAAACCCTGGCTGTACATCAGGGGCAGACGCGCCCTTCGGATAGTACGCTCCCAAACAATTTGCATATCGAGGTGACCGGTATAACGTAACGGATTAGTCCTGCTGTATGTGATGCGAATGCGCTGCATTAATTTACGTCTCCAATGGCGGTTTTGACAGCCCGAACTCTGCCGTTTTTAACTTCGGGACACTTCCAGTCTTCACCTGGATTGGCTTGGCGCAGGTCTTTGAACAAAGGAAGAATACCACAGGCGTAACATTGATTTCGACAATCAGGACGCAAACGCCCTTCCATGCTCCAGCGGTATTCCTCGGTCAAGTACTCGCGGGTGACAGCTGGATTGATATGTTCCCAGGGGAAAACCTCGTCGATAAAGCGCTCTCGGTGGGTGTAGAAATCAGAATCCAGGCCTTCTTCAGTGAATGCCAGTTGCCAGACCTCAAAATGATTTTCATCTTGCCAGGCATCGAATTTTGCTCCCAATTGCCAGGCGCGCTGGATCACATTAGACAAACGACGGTCACCACGTGAGAGCCAGGCTTCCAGCATCGTATCGCGCGGATCTGTCCAATTTAGCTTTAATCCCGGTCCGACCAGCCGACGTTTCAACAGGTCTTGTTTTGCCTGGATTTGAGTGACATCATCCATGGCAACCCATTGAAATGGGGTGTGGGGCTTGGGAACAAAGGTGCTGACGCCTACATGCAGGTTGGCTTTACGACCCATAATTTTTCGACCTTCATTAATGACTGCATGACAAAGGCTGGCAATGGCTGCTACATCTTCCAAGGTTTCCGATGGATGACCGATCATAAAGTAGAGCTTGATTGTCTTCCAACCACGGGAGTAGATTTCGCGGGCAGTATCGAGCAACATGTGGTCAGGAATTGGTTTATTGATGGTATTGCGCATTCGTTCTGTAGCCGCTTCCGGCGCCAACGTAAAACTGGATTGGCGGGATCCTCGCAGTTTTTCAAGGAGATCAACAGAAGTTGATTCGATCCGTAAGGAAGGAAGCGAGATAGTGAGGTGTTTCCCAGAAAAATGTTCTGAAACAGCAATCACTAAATCCAAAATATGCGTATAGTCAGAGGAAGATAACGAAAGCAATGCAATTTCTTCGAAACCGGTACTGGCAAGAGCTTCGTCCAAGGCATGGACAATTTCTATAACAGGGCGTTCGCGGATAGGACGGTTGATCATTCCGGCATGACAAAAACGACAACCCCGAGTACAGCCTCGCATGATCTCAACAGACACCCGGTTATGGACAACGTTGGTCGATGGAACGATTAAATGGGTTGGCGGGGGAGGCAGCTTGGCGACAATCCGTTTGCTGATGGTGGTTGGGATCGATGGGTCTTGAGGTTTTACAGAATGAATTGTTCCATCAGAATTGTATGAAGGAATATAAAAAGATGGAACGTATACCCCCCAAAGCTTTGCCAGACGGAGAAGAAGTTGTTGCCTTCTTTCATGTAGTTTCTTTGATTCTTGAACGCAAGTTATCAGTTCCTGAACAACCTCTTCACCTTCACCGATCACAAAAGCATCAATAAAGGCGGACATGGGTTCAGGGTTGAAGCAGGCATGACCTCCAGCGATGATGAGTGGATGTTCCTCGGTTCGCTCAGTTGAACGCAGTGGAATACCAGCCAGGTCCAGTATATTGAGTGCATTGGTATAGAGTGTTTCGTAAGGCAAGGTGAAACCAACAATATCAAAATCTGCCAATGAGTGCTTGGTTTCGAGGGAATAGGCTGGAATGCCATGCTGACGCATGATTGCTTCCATATCCTGCCAGGGAGCATAGGCTCGTTCAGCCAAGGCATCTTCCCGTTGATTGATATCCTGGTAAAGAATGGCCAAACCGAGGTTTGGAAGCCCGATATCATAAATGTCAGGAAAAACGAGAGCGACCTTGGTTTGTACTTCGTCCCAAGGTTTGATAATGCTGTTCAATTCGCCGCCAGTGTACCTGCCTGGTTTCTGCACGCGTAAAAGATGCCGTTCCAGCAAGGACTGGATTTCATTTGGGGTTTTACTCATTAATACTCCGACAAAATTGGATAAATGAACTCTTATTATAATCGAAAATCAGAACGTCCCTTTGTACATTCCTCCATCCAGGTTGAGCATTACGCCTGTTAAAAATGAAGCAGCTGGAGAAACCATAAAAGTTGCAACTCGTCCAAATTCTTCCGGTGTCCCAATTCGTCCAAGGGCACTTTCGCGAGATAATTTCTGCAATTCTTCATCTAGCGAAGAATTGTTAATATGAGCACGATAGCGCATAAGCTCATAGACACGTTCAGTTTCCGTCCAGCCTGGCAAAATGGAGTTAAACCGGATGCCTTCGTTTCCCAATTCAAGCGCCAAGGTTTTTGTGAGACCTATTGTGGCTGCCCGAATACTATTGGATAGGATCAAGTTGGGAATAGGTTGTTTGACTGAGTATGAAGTGACTGTCAGTACACTGGCATAATTGGATTGTCGGAGGAGTGGAAGAGATGAGCGGATGAGGCGAACCTGACTGAGAAATGAAAGGTCAATAGCTTTTTGCCAAGCAATATCATCAAAACTCTCAAACTGTCCAGAGGGTGGACCACCGGCATTGGAAATTAAAATATCCAAGACGCCAATACTCATCTGGATGGTAGAAATTAATTCAGAAGGAAAAGTCGGATTGGTCACATCGCCTGGGATTGGATAGACTTCAGTATGGGTTTCACGTTTAATGCGGGAGGCAGCCTCAGAGAGCTTTTCCGGGTTGCGGGCATTGATGATCACCCTAGCGCCTTCTTTTGCCAGTGCCAGTGCAGAGGCAAAACCAAGACCCCTGCTGGCACCAGTGATTAAAGCAGTCAAGCCTTTTAATTGTAGGTCCATGCTAGCTTCTCCTCGTTCGAGTTAGATGAATTCTATGCTTTCTTCAACCATTTCAATATTCTTAAAATTATCAAGGATAAAGGTAAACACATTTTGCAGGACCCGGCGGGAGTGATTTGGATCATTAGAAATACAGGCACAAGAAATAATCGTTGATCCATGGTTATCATGATGATCTACTTCGGCAGCAGAAATGTTAAACTCGTGATGAAGACGAGCCAATAATGGACGGATAACACTTCTTTTCTGCTTGAGGGATGTGCAATTTGGAATAAGACAATGGACGGTCAAGACGGCAATTGAAATGGACATTTGCTTTAATTTTACCATGAGAGGTCTCTTTGGAAATTGGACTTGCTGATACTGGGGACTGAGATTAAAATCCTCTTCTGAATAAAGAATGGAAGGTATATGGATATCGAAAAGGAATTCAATCTGGCACTAGATTACCTTTATAGTTTTGTTGATTATAGTTTAACTAGAAATTTTCGGAATGCAGCTGAGAAGTTTGACTTGGACCGGATGAAACAGTTGATGGAACGGTTGGGTGATCCGCAAAAGGATTATAAAATCATTCACGTGGCTGGGACAAAAGGCAAGGGTTCGACTTCTGCATTGATTGAGAGCTCACTACGAGCAGCCGGTTATCGAACCGGTTTTTACATTTCCCCTCATCTAGAAGATTATTGTGAGCGGATTCAAGTTAGCCGGGTACGGATCAGCCATCTTGACATGGTGGAATTGGTAAGGGAAATTAAGCCAGTTGTAGCAGAAATTCCTCATTTGACAACATTTGAACTAACGACCGCTCTAGGATTTTTATATTTTAGCCGGCAAAAAGTTGATGTGGCGGTGATCGAGGTAGGCCTAGGTGGCAGGTTGGATGCGACCAATATCGTTGAACCTTTGGTGTCAGTTATTACTTCGCTATCTTATGACCACATGGCAGTTTTGGGGGATACGCTTTCCCAAATTGCTTTCGAGAAAGCTGGAATCATCAAACCTGGACGTCCTGTGGTCATATCTCCTCAAAAAGACGAAGCCCTGCAGGTAGTCGAGCGGGTTGCGCAAGAACGCGGATCGAACTTAACGGTTGTTGGGAAGAACACATTTTTTGCAGCCAACGCTCATTCGTTAAGTGGTCAGAGCTTGTTTGTCTGGTCTGCATCTGAACAGGGACTCGTGGATGAGTTTATCGAATCAGGCGGACAAACGGATTGGGAACCCCAACGACTTACCATTCCATTACTGGGCTACCACCAAGTGGAAAATGCTGCCACAGCCTACACAGCTCTTCAAATTATCCGAAGCGAAGGCTTACCAATCAGTGAACGCGAAATCAGCCGGGGATTTGAGAAGGTGGATTGGCCGGGCCGGTTCGAGATATTGCAGCGGTTTCCAACCGTCATCATCGACTCTGCGCACAATCGGGATTCGGCGTTAAAGCTGCGGCTGACCCTGGATGATTACCTGGCCGGGCAGCCGGTCGTGTTGATCTTTGGAGCATCAGAAGATAAGGATGTGCATGGAATGTTTGCTGAGCTAATGCCCCGGGTGCGAAAAGTAATTGCAACTCAATCGGTTCATCCGAGAGCGATGGATGCAAACCAGTTGGTGGAGCTTGCTCATTCCTTCGGTGTAGCAGCAAAAGTTGTGCTACCATTAGAAGTGGCACTTGAAACTGCATTGGTTGAAGCGGATGGTGAGGCTGTGATCTTGGCGACAGGTAGTATTTTTATCGCAGCAGCTATCCGTGAGACCTGGAGTAGAATCACTTCCTTGGATTCCAATCACTTGCCTGACAGATTATAAAAAATTTAACGAGGTTAAATCCTATGCGTTATAACGATGATTTTCCCGGAACCGATCCAGAAGAATATGCTTCCGCTTTACAACAACGGACGGAAGAATTATATCGAATTCCGGATGGGAAGCCAGACAGGAACGGCCTGATTAGCCGTCCTGTGATTATATTCCGAGATGTAGTGGTATTCCCCCGAATGATCTCACCGATCTTTGTACCACAAGGCCCAGGGTTGTTGGCCATTCAGGATGCACAATTCGAAGGCCAAACGGCGGTTGCTTTTATCTCCCGAGATCCGGATATTGAAAATCCAACCCCAGATGACTTGTACCCTATTGGAGTAGAAATTGCCGTGGGCAGGCTGTTAACCATGCCAGATGGCAGTAATTCCGCTCTGGTTCAAGGTAGGCGGCGGGTGGAAGTGGTGCAATTTACCCAGATGGAGCCCTACATTCGGGTTAAGGTCAGACCATTAGCTGATGTTGGAGAAGTGGAACGGCAGACCGAAGCACTGATGCGCACTACCCGGGATCTATTTGAAAAATGTGTTCAATTGGATCGCAGTTTGCCTGATGAAGCCCATATGGTTTCACTTAATATTAATGAGCCGGGCTGGTTGGCGGATATGGTTGCCACATCTATCTCATTTCCATTAAAAGAACGGGTTGGATTATTGCAGATCACCGACCCGGATCAACGCTTAAAGAAGGTGAACTGGTTGTTGGCCCAGGAGTTGGATGTGCTTCAACTCGAAGATGAAATCCAAACCCGGGTTCAAAGCGAAGTGGATCGAAGCCAGAGGGAATTTTATCTCCGTGAACATCTGAAAGCGATTCAAAATGAACTGGGTGAAGGTGACATCTGGACCCGGGAAATCAGTGAATTACGAGAAAAAATAGAAAAAGCCCAGTTACCAGAGCAAGCGAATGTGGTGGCGAACCGGGAGGTTGAACGGTTGACCCAGATCCCTTCGATGGCACCGGAGGTTGGGATTATCCGGACCTACCTGGACTGGATCCTCGAATTACCCTGGGTCAACGAAACCCCGGATAACCTGGATGTGCGGCATGCAGCTGATGTGCTGGAACAATATCACTTTGGCCTCGGGAAAGCTAAAGACCGGATTTTGGAATATATCGCCGTCCGTAGTTTACACCCGAAGAGCCTCCGGCAACCCATCCTGTGCTTTGTTGGCCCGCCTGGCACGGGGAAGACCTCCCTGGGACGATCCATCGCCGAAGCGCTAGGCCGTAAATTTGTGCGCCTATCTTTGGGAGGAGTGCGGGATGAAGCTGAAATTCGCGGTCATCGGCGCACGTACATTGGTGCACTACCCGGGCGGATCCTGCAAACCATGCGCAGGGCGGAGACTATCAATCCACTGTTCATGTTGGATGAGATCGACAAGCTTGGAGCAGATTTCCGTGGCGACCCGGCAGCAGCTTTGTTGGAAGTATTGGATCTCGAACAGAATCGAGCTTTTTCAGACCATTATCTGGAATTGGATTATGACCTTTCAAAAGTTCTGTTTATTACTACAGCCAATTCGTTAATGACCATCCCGTCGGCATTGTTGGACAGGATGGAAGTACTGGAGTTCCCTGGATATATTGAAGAAGAAAAACTTGAAATTGCCCGCCGGTTTCTCATTCCGCGCCAGATAGAAGAAAGTGGATTGCAGTCCTCAGAAGTGAAGCTGCAAGAATCGGCTATACGACGGATCATTCGGGAGTACACATACGAAGCAGGTGTAAGAAATCTTGAACGAGAGATTGGCCGCATGTTACGTAAAGTGGCCAGACTGAAATCTGAAAAACGATCTTATCCAACCCGCCTGACCCCAGAGACCGTGGAAAAATTCCTGGGACCGCCACAATTCTTTATGACAGAAGCAGAAATGCAGGACGAGTTTGGGGTTGCCACCGGCATGGCGTGGACAGAAAATGGCGGTGATATTCTGGCTGTCGAAGTGCTGGTGATGGAAGGGAAGGGTTCATTACAGGTCACCGGGCAGATTGGCGACGTGATGCAAGAATCAGCGCAAGCTGCATTATCTTATTTAAAATCAAAAGCCAGAGAATTGTTCATTGATCCGGAATTGTTTGAACGCCTGGATATTCATATTCATATCCCGGAAGGGGCGATTCCGAAAGATGGGCCGAGCGCAGGAATTACCATGGCGACAGCGCTCATTTCAGCTTTCACCGAACGGTTAACACACAAGGATGTTGGGATGACTGGTGAAATCACTTTGCGCGGACGAGTTTTGCCAGTTGGAGGAGTGCGGGAAAAAGTGTTGGCAGCACACCGGGCTGGATTGAAAACTGTGTTGCTACCCGAAAGAAATTTGAAGGATTTGATTGATGTTCCTAAAACCGTGAGGGATCAATTAAAAATCATCCCCATCACACACATGGAACAGGTGCTGGAAATTGCGATGCACCCATTTGTCGAAACGCCCAGGCGTTTTGCGCATTTATTACAACGACCAAAACCTCATGGCGAGGAAGAAACTGAGGAAAATTAATTAGAAGGACGAGCTAGAACATAGCTCGTCCTTCTAATTTAATAATAGTGGGGGACTGCTTGAGGAAATGGAAAAAGGTTTATTGGTCTAAAGGCTTCTCTTCTGGTTTTAGCATGATAATACCGTTTTGAACGGTTCCTAGAGAACGCTGAAGTTCCTTTTCGAGCTGAGTCAAGACACCCAGAGCATATTCATCCGCCTCGTTGCGAATTGAATCTGCTTCCGCCCGAGCTTGGGCGATTACCTGGTCATACCGGGCTTGTGCATTTTGGCTAATATTCTCGCGGGAAACCAGCTCATCGGCTTTTTCCTTGGCAATCTCCACAATGCGGTGGGCTTCTTCCTGGGCTTGAGCGATAATTCTATCGCGTTGGGCCATGAGCTGCTGAGCTTTCTTGATCTCATCCGGGATAGAAACCCGCATCTGATCAATAATATCAATCATCCGGTCTTCATCAACAATGACATTGCGCGTCAACCAAATGGAACGGCTTTCATTGAAAAGTTCTTCCAGCCGATCAACCAGATGTAAAATATCCATAGTTTTTCCTCCGCATAAATTCTGCTATATAAGTTGCAACAATTGGGCCAAGTCCATTCAATCCCTGAGAGATGTCATTGAGACCATTTGCTGGCTTTCACCAAGTTCAAAAAATTTTGATCTAAGCGCTGATGCCACATGTGGTGGCACCATGGAGGTAATATCCCCATTCAGGGACGCAATTTCGCGGACGGTTGTGGAGGATAGGAAGGTGTGTTCTTCACTTGTGATTAGCGCAATAACTTCGACATCCGGCGCCAACCGATGATTAGCCAACGCCATGCGAAATTCGTGCTCAAAATCAGAAAAAACCCTCAATCCTCTAACAATTACCTGTGCGTTGATGGATTTACAGAAATCGATCGTTAAGTTATTGTAGCCCATAACCCGGATTCGTGATGTGTCTTTAAATGATTCTCTGACCATATCCAAGCGATCTTCTGGTTTAAATAATAAATTCTTCAATGGGCGGTCATAAACCGCAATCACCAATTCGTCAAAAATCCGACTGGCGCGGATGGCAATATCAATATGCCCATAGTGGATGGGGTCAAAAGTACCAGGAAATACAGCGCGTACCATAAGGTCTCCTAACTGATATCTCCTTGACCGGGTGTCCAAAATTGTTGGAAAGCCCGTGCGAGGGGGCGGTGCTCAGGCGCAGATAGCTCAGGATCGCTTTCAAATAATTCCTGGGCGTGATGACGTGCTTTTTCAATAAGCCGAATGTCGGTAAGGGAAGCCATTTTTAATTCTGAGAATCCAGATTGACGAGTTCCAAGAAAATCACCGGGTCCCCGCTGATCAAGGTCTCTCTCTGCAAGGATAAAACCATCGTTGGTCTCGGCCATAGCGATCAAACGTTCATTTTCGATGGCGGAGTCACTCTCTGGGATGAGTAAACAGAAGGATTGGTCGCCACCCCTACCCACCCGTCCACGGAACTGGTGTAATTGGGCTAGTCCGAAACGATCTGCGCCTTCGACAAGCATGACGGTGGCATTGGGAACATCCACACCCACTTCGATAACAGAGGTGGAAACCAGAATATGAAATTTTCCAGCTCTAAACTCTTTCATTACCTCGTCTTTTTCATCTTGTTTTAAACGGCCATGCAGTAATCCCAATTTAAGCTTGGGGAAAACCTCTGTTTGTAGACGTTTGTGTTCTTCCACTGCAGATTTGCTTTCTTCGTTATCTCCCTTTTCGACCAACGGGCATATGATAAACGCTTGCCTGCCTGTAGATACTTGAGAGCGAATTAATTGGTATGCTCGTTCGCGTTCTAATGGCATCAAAACATGGGTTTCAATAGGTTGCCGACCGGCAGGCATTTCATCGATAACAGAAAGATCCAGATCGCCATAGACAGTCAGGGCCAGGGAGCGAGGGATCGGGGTGGCGGTCATTACTAGCAAATGGGGATTCTGACCTTTGGTCCTCAGTGCAGCCCGTTGGGCAACTCCAAATCGATGTTGTTCGTCAATCACCAATAGTTGCAAATCGCTGAATTGAATTGGATCTTCGATTAAAGCCTGGGTGCCAATCACGATTTTTATTGAACCATCTTCCAGACCTGATACAATACTTCGCTTTTCAGCTTCTGGTGTATCGCTAATGAAAAGACGAATATTCTCTGGTTGAATTTCATTTCCTGCCTCGGAAGAAGATTCAGCTAGAAGCCGTGAAAATGAGCGATAGTGTTGTTCGGCTAGAATTGTAGTAGGTGCCATGATGGCTACCTGAGAACCTGCTCGAGATACTATGGCGGTTGCCAATGCAGCCACAATGGTTTTCCCAGAACCAACATCGCCCTGGATCAACCGATCCATTGGATGACCAGTTGAAAGGTCGTGCCGAATATCCCTAAGGACGCGTAGTTGTGCGTTGGTTAAAGTGTATGGCAGACGGCTGATTTTTTCTTGCAACCAGCTATCATCAACTGTAAAAATTTGCCCGGAGCCGGATTGCCAGCTGCGTTTTTGGCGTAAAACGCCAAGTTGAAGCAGAAAAATTTCATCGAAGGCTAGCCGGTTTCGGGCAGCTTTTAGGGTTTCGTTGGAATCTGGAAAGTGGACTTGTTGGAGAGCCGTAGCCAGGGAAAGTAATTCCGCTGACTGGCAGATTTCGGCTGGCAGAAAATCCTGAATCCGAGCTGCCCAATAGGAGACTGTTTGATACAGAACCTTGCGAAGCCATTTTTGGGTGATGCGTGCTGAAAGGGGGTAAACTGGGACAATCCGGTTTGTGTGCAGGTGATCCTGATCCAGTAATTCCCAATCTGGGTTCTTCATGACCTTACGGCCCAGGTAAGCTTCCACAGTGCCAGAAACTACAATTTGCGTGCCAGGGGCAAGCCGGTTCGCAATCCATGGTTGGTTAAACCAGGTTAAGCGCAGGAAACCTGTACTATCACTTACGACTACTTCGATCAGGCTAAATTGCCCCCCCTTGATTGGACGGGCAGAGGATGACTGGACTGTTCCAATGACTGTAACGTCCTCGCCAAATTCAAGGCGGTTCATTGATTTTAACTGTGAATAATCATCATACCTGCGGGGGAAGTAATACAAAAGATCGTACAGCGTATTTAAGCCTAAGTTCTGAAGTGATTGGGCGTTTTTTGAGCCGATACCGGGTAGCACGGTTAATGGAGCATTGATCCCTTGAATTTCTGGAGATTCCCGTAGAATTGGAGGTTTGGGGGAAGAAAATTTACCAGGTGCTCGTAGATGTTCAGGATTGGGTATGTTTTGCGATGCAGTTGCCTGGGGAGTAGGTTTGGCTCCTATAGGTTTGGGTGATGGACGAGTGGTGCGCGCTGGGGGAGTTTGGCTGGAAAGGAATGGTTTTAAATCCACCATCACAGATTGAATCGACAGGCTACGGGCATCAGGATCCTGATTGACATAATCAGTCAAAAATTTTTGAACCCGGTTACTGAGCACTGGTTCAATATTTTCTGCAAGGGATTCTTTTTGCCAGGCTGGTAGAAATTTATCCAGACCTCCCACAACAGCACGGTTGTCATAACCGCGCTCGGATTCCAGACGTAAAAATCTATAAAGTTTATCGATACATGCAGGCATAGGTCAATTGTACCAAAGGTTCAGCCTAGATTGAAAAATAGATCCCTACCTAATTATTTTCAATTACGAATAAGCCTGATGCTCCAGGGCCAAACAGGATGGAAAGTTGCGGATGAATCACCGTTTCGATGAAGGGAAGATGGGGGTAGTTCGCCAGGATAAAATCATGGAGCAGACGGCTTTCATGGGCTGAGGAAGACACCCCTTTGACCCAGGCAATGGTTCGAACCCGGTCAAATTCTTCCATGTATTCCTGAAAGAAATCCACAGTCTGCCTTTGATTCCGTAATTTTTCAAGGGGAGATAACCGGCCTTCTTCCAGAGCAAAAACTGGCACCAGACCCAGAATTTCGCTGGCGCCTGCCTGGCCAGAATCGACAAAACCGGATGCATGCAAGTAAGACATGCCAGGAATGCTGAAAACTGAAAACGTGTGTGAAATAAAAATGCGTGTTTGGCGTGCGATTTCCGCGAGAGATTGTCGGTCTGCGAATAACTCTGCGGCCGATTGAACCACCAAACCTTGCCCAGTAGATATGGTTTGCGAATCAATTACTTCTAGATGGGCGCGACCTTTTATCGTTTCAGCAGCTTCACAAGCCCTTTCAAAAAGAGGTGAAAGGAAACTGGAGTGAAAGATACATAGAATTTCAGAATGCTTTTGGCTTAGACCCAAAAATAAGTTGGATAAAGCAGATACAGAGGGAATTAATAAGCCTGGTCGATCATCTGGGTGGCACCCAAAAGGCAGATCAGAAGGTTTCAGGTCTTTTCCACCAACAAAGAGCTTGTTCCGAAAGGAAATATCCAAAGGAAGAACCTGGAGCAGATTCTTGCCCTGAAATTGTGGTTGAGCAAAATAAGCCGCGTTATCAGTCAGGATGCAGGGGGTACCCATGAAATTGGTTATTCGATGGCGATTATAAACTGATAATGAGGCTGGCCGCCTTCGTGTAATTCGATTTCATGCGAGGGATAGATTGAGCGAATTTTATCCACAATTTTATTTACTTCAGCTCGGCTAATGTTCTCGCCATAGAATAACGTGATCCTCTCCCGCTCAGTTGTTTCAGCTTTGTCCAGTAATTCCAGGCAGGCGGTTTCGATGGAATCGCTGGCGAGAACCAAAACTCCGTTATGCAATGCAATGACCTCACCTTCTTTAACGGCAACTCCGTTGATCTCCACACTGCGAGTGGCGACGGTAATTTCGCCTGTCTCTACATCAGTCAGGGCATGGGTCATTTCCTTGACCTCGTGAGCCAGGTTCCCATCAGGATTGTGGCGTAACATGGCGGATAAACCCTGTGGAATACTCTTACTAGGTATTACTGCAACCTTTTTGACGGTCATGGTAGCTGCATTTTGAGCGGCAAGAATGATATTCTTGTTGTTAGGCAGGATGATTATGTTGTCGGTTGGTAAGTTTTCAAAGGCATGGAGAATTTCTTCCGTGCTCGGATTCATTGTTTGACCACCCTCAACCACCGCAGCAACTCCCAGGCTACCAAAAATGCGGGAAATTCCAGATCCGGGAGAAACAGCCACGACAGCAATCTGGCCTGGATCGACTTTAGCAAGATTAAGCTTGGGAGGTTCCTTCTTCTCAAGTTCAGCCATTTGCGCCTGAAGGTTTTCGATGGCAATCTTGGTGATAGTGCCAAGTTTCATGGTGTAATCGATGGGGGCATATCGATTTTCAGTCGGAACATGGATATGCATGCGATAAATTCCATCCCCTTCGCCAACCTGGATGGAAGTGCCCATCTGAGATAGGTCACCGAAGTAACTCTCTAAATCCAAAGGATCGGAAGGTCGAAAATCAATCACAATCTCATAATCCTGACCCTCTTCGACAGCTTCCATTGTGCCCTCCAGATCCATTGCTGAGAGGGGCTGGACGGATAATTCTGGGGTTTCCAAGCTCAGTCCCTTTAAACTACGAAGCATACCTTCTAAAAGAATTAACAGGCCTTTACCACCTGAATCAACAACACCTGCTTGTTTGAGAATTGGTAAAAGTTCAGGAGTATGTTTAACGGATTCGTCCGCAGCTCGGGTGAGATTTTCCAACAGGGTAAATAGATCGGCCGAAGCTGCCAATTGCCGTTCACCTTCTGCAGCCATATCTTTCGCCACAGTTAAGATGGTGCCTTCCACCGGCCGCACAACACCTTTGTAGGCTGTGTTACGAGCCTCATGCAATGCCCGCACAATCATGGCAGTGTTGGCTGTTTCATAGGAATCCAAGCCACGAGAGAAACCACGCCATAGTTGGGACAGGATCACACCGGAATTGCCCCGTGCACCCATCAGAGCGCCCTGGGCAACGGCATGGACAAGTTTACCTAAATTTCGTTCGCCAGAGTTGGCGATTTCATTGTAAGCGGCTTGCATAGTTAATAACATATTCGTGCCAGTATCGCCATCAGGCACTGGAAAAACATTGAGTGAATTCACCAATTGCTGATTGGTTTTTAACCAAATTAATGATGCCTCAACTAATTTTCTGAAGGTAGGACCATCAAGGGTGTTATTGTCTGCTTGGACTGTCAGACTCGGTCGTGGGCGGGTATTTTCTGAATTCGTCATTTTGCACCAATACTTCTTTAATCTGTGTCGCTGATCCGCAAACCGCGGACGTGAACATTCACATTGGTCACAGGAATGCCAATGGTGCGTTCGACCATAAACTTGACCGAATCTGCCACAGAGGTGGCTACCATCTTAATGTTAGTGCCATACTCAATAATGATAAAGAGATCGATTTGAATCTTTGTGCCATCGTATTGCACATCAACACCCATCATAGGATCCTTAACCAGAACCTGTGCAATGCCTTCAGCCAGATTCTTGGCAGCCAATCCAACGACACCATATGACTCGAGCGCAGTTTGGCTTGCGACGGTGGCAATGGCCCGGTGAGAAATGTAAATATTACCAATCGGAGTATTATTTTCTGTCATCTCTTAAGCCCTTTTCTGTTATATTAACAATCCTTCTTGAAAAGAGATACGTTTTGTGGTAAAATCTTTGTTTGCTGCGTGGTTAACCCTTGCATTATAACTGCAATTGAGCTTGAAAGGAAATACAAAATGGCGAAATGTGAATCTTGCGGTAAAACGACTACTTTTGGACACAATCGTTCCTTCTCCCTGCGTGCCACCCGGCGGACATTCCGCCCTAACCTGCAGAAAGTTTCTGTGATGGTGAATGGCCGTAAGGTTCAGAAGACCCTGTGCACAAAATGCCTGCGGACCATGGTTAAGACGGCATAACAATTCATAGTTCTCATAACTCACAAAGGTCACGGCTTGAGCCGTGATTTTTGTTTAAACCGAAAAGCAAGCTTTTAATGCCGAAACTCCTGCGTGGATGCCCAGCGGATGCTTAAAAATTGCAGTTGCTGCCACAAACACATTTGCACCGTGGGATTTGACCAATGGCAAAGTTTCAGATGTGATACCGCCATCCACTTCAATTTCCGTCTCAGTCAATCCCAACAGGTCAAGCAATAAGCGAATAGAGCGAATTTTCTCGGCCACTTGGGGGATAAATTTCTGGCCTGAGAACCCCGGATTCACAGTCATAACCAGAATAAAATCCACATCTGTAAGGATGGCTTCGATCGAATGAATTGATGTCCCGGGATTTAGGACAACCCCAGCTTTGCAGCCAAATGATCGGATGGATTGCAAGGTGCGGTGGATGTGAGGATTGTTTTCGATATGAATGGATAGATTGTTTGCGCCAGCTCTGGCAAAGGCTTCGATATGTCGCTCAGGATGATCTATCATCAAGTGAACATCCAAAGGAAGCGGCGTAATTCGCCGGCAGGTTTCAACAATAAAAGGACCCATGCTAATGTTTGGCACAAAAGTTCCATCCATCACATCAATGTGGACCCAGTCGATTCCGGAGGCCTCTGCCAAATGAATTTGATCAGCTAGGCAAGTAAAATCTGCGGAGAGGATAGAAGCTGAAATTCGGTCAGTAAGCATTGATGTCACCTGAGAGGGAAGATTGAAAGGCCAACATATAACCAGAATGGGATTAGCCCACCAACAAAAAGAATGGTTAGTAAAGAAAGGAGGATCGTTATCCAATCGAATTGGCTCTCTGACTTCTGGGGATTGACTTCTTCCTGAACCGCAGAAATTGCTTGATTCTCCGGATAAGGAGTCGGTCGGGTAGTAGAATTAGGCTGAGAGCCTGGATTTACAACTGCGGGTTTGGTGGTGCCGGTTTGTCCGACAGCCGATTGTGGACCGATCAAAGGAATATTGGCGGAATAGGGATCTGAAGTCGGGATAAGGGGCAACAGAATTCGCCCAAATTGATCAGCGTTGCGATAGCGGGATGTAGGTTCCTTGGACAGCACCTTCAAAATAATGGCTTCAAGCTGTGGGGTGATCTCAGGTTTCAACTGGCGGGGGGGGAGTGGATAAAGGTCGCGATGCATTCGGCTTAGCTCGGCAGGGTCTTCAGAATTAAATGGCAATTGACCGGTGAGCAATTCATAAAGGATGACACCCAACGAATAGACATCCGATGCCGGGGAGGGGGCTAGACCAGCTGCTTGCTCAGGAGAGAAGTATTGAGGCGAGCCCCAGACAATGTCATGTTGTTCATCAGGTCGAATGGAAGCCAGAGCGCGGGCAATGCCGAAATCGGTGACCTTCAGACGCAGGTCGGGTGTAACCAGTAAATTTTGCGGCTTTACATCACAATGGACAAGGCCGGCTCTGTGCGCATAGCCGATGCCAGCGCAGGCCTGAATGATTAATGGCAACGCTTCAGCCGAGGAAAAAGCCCCGTGTTGCCGGAGCATGGTTTTTAGATCTGTGCCTGGAACATGTTCAATCACCATGAACAGACGATCATTATCCAGACCAAAATCATAGGTGGTAATGATATTAGGATGAGAAAGGTTAGCAGCAGACAGTGCTTCCTGGCGAAAACGCTCTCTGAAGGATTCGGTTTGGGAGAACTCCGAACGAAGAATTTTTATAGCTACGGTGCGTTTGAGATTTTGGTCCCAGGCACGGTATACTACCGCTGTGCCACCCTTGCCGAGGGTTTGCTGCAACTGGTAGCGATTCGCTAAAATCGGGGTGACAGTGGTTGATTTTTCCATAATCCTTAAAAATTATATCATCTTCCGGAATGTTGTTCCTGGTTAGATTTAGTATAATAATCCCATTGAATATGGAGGAGAGGAAATGAAAGCGACAATTGTTTATCTTCGGAAGAATCCATTATTTTTCCTACTAATCTTTCTCCCCCTGGCGATCTTGGCCGAAGTCTTTCACTGGGGCGCCGTTTGGGTATTTGCCTTTTCAGCAATTGGCGTCATACCACTGGCAGGGCTAATTGGCTCTTCTACCGAAGCAATGGCTGCATATACGGGTCCAAAAATTGGTGGATTATTAAATGCCACACTTGGAAACGCAGCCGAACTGATTATCACGCTGGTTGCTATCCGGGCAGGGTTGTTGGAATTAGTTAAGGCATCCATCACGGGATCCATTTTGGGTAACCTGCTACTGGTGATGGGTTTTTCAATGCTTCTGGGAGGAGCTAAACACGGAAAGCAAAAATTTGATCGGGCAAATGCATCCAACCACTCCATCCTTCTGACATTGGCAGTCCTAGCCATGGTGATTCCCTCCATCTTTTCTCATTACATTGGTGATGATAACTCCATTCAGGTAGAAGCTTTCAATCTGGGAGTAGCAGGCTTAATGATTGTATTATATGCACTGGGGTTGATTTACAGTCTTCGGAGCAAAGATAGCAGCCCGGTTACCTATCCAGCTGCGCTTGAAGAAAGTCATCAACCCAGCTTAAAGGTTTGGCAGGCGGTGGTCATTCTCGGTCTGGCCACCCTGGGGGTTGTGATCCTTAGTGAATTGCTGGTTGGGGCAGTAGAAATGGTGGTAGACAAACTGGGGCTTTCAGAATTTTTCTTAGGAATTATTCTTATCCCTATTGTGGGTAATGTTGCGGAGCATCTGGTGGCAGTTCAAGTAGCCGTAAAGAACCAGATGGACCTAAGTTATGAAATTGCCGTTTCCTCCAGTCTGCAGATTGCTTTGTTTGTTGCGCCATTACTGGTATTCATCAGTCTGGCGATGGGAAACCCATTGACGCTTATCTTTATCCCAATAGAATTGATCGCTTTGGGAGCCGCGATTTTTGTAGCTAACCAGGTAGCCACCGACGGCGAGTCCAACTGGCTGGAAGGAATATCGTTGATTGTGGTTTATTTGATTCTAGGTCTGGCTTTCTTTATGATTCCTGGATGAGCATCTATGAATGAACAAAGATCTGGATTCAATTGGTGGATGTTCGCCGGCATGATCGGCCTGGCTGTGGTCTTATGCCTGATTTTTTGGATCGTCCTTGTCAATAGTCGGAAAATGGCGGCACTCCCCATTTCCCCAACTTCTGCGATGTTGGTCGTTCCAGCACCAACTTTGACGCCACAACCTTCATCAACACCGTATTTTACCCCAACACCAACTCAAAGACCGGGACTTCCCCCAGCCAGCGAAGGCATCCAAATTGGGTCATATGTCCAAATCAGCGGAACAAATGGAGCCGGTCTGCGGTTGCGTTCTGGAGCCGGGCTGAACTTTGATCCGAAATTCCTGGCAATGGATGCGGAAGTTTTTGAAGTGCGTGAAGGACCTGTTGAAGCAAGTGGGATTACCTGGTGGTTCCTTGTTGCAACATATGACGAAAATCGGTCCGGGTGGGCTGCCAGCAATTATTTACAAATTATTACGACTGAACCTTAGGATCCTCAGATGCTAGCCTTGCCGAAAGAAATTACTGCCAATCGCCAACAAGCAATCCTGACAATTCTGTGGAGTGATGGGCATGTCAGCGATTATCCATTTGGACTTTTGCGGGCAGCCTGTCCATGCGCCAGTTGCCGGGGCGGCCATGAAAACATGAGTGCGGAACCTGATCCATCAGTTTTCTTGTTTCATCTGCCGGATGGCCCAGCTACCAAAATCAGAAAAGTTGAAGGTGCTGGATCCTACGCAATTATCATAGAATGGGAAGATGGACACCATTTTGGAATTTACAACTGGCATTTTCTACGGGCATTGTGCCCATGCAAGGACTGTAGAAAATCATCGGATTAAGGAGAAGGATTAAGAAATCAAAGGCCGCCTGGTTGGCGGCCTTTGTGGTTATAAATCAAAATACATTTGGACTTCAAATGGGTGAGGCCGGATGCGGACTTCGCGATCTTCCTTAATTTTTGCTTTGATCCAATCCTGGATTATTGTTTGATCAAAGACGCCGCCTTCCAACAGGAAGGCTTGATCTGCTTCCAAGGCATGCAATGCATCTTCAAGCGATGTTGGCAGGCTCTTGATGGCAGAGCGACTTTCTGCATCCCACATGAAGATATCTTCATCAATGGGACCAAAACCTGCGGTGGTTGGATCGATTTGATGGCGGATGCCATCAATACCGGCCATTAATTGAGCTGCCATGGCAAGGTACGGATTGCAAGTGGCATCCGGTGGGCGGAATTCGAAGCGCACGGTCTCCGGTGAAACCGCATACTTGGGTACACGAATGGCCGCTGAACGGTTACCTGACGAGAAAAATATGTTGATCGGAGCTTCAAAACCGGGTACCAGCCGGCGGTAGGAATTGGTGGATGGATTTGTGAAGGCGAGGACGGCCGGAGCATGGGTCAATAATCCGCCAATGTACCAAAGCGCCAGCTTGCTTAAGAGCGAGGGACCTTCCGGGTCGTAAAATAAGTTTTCACCTTTGTGTCCAAGTAACATCTGGTGAAAATGCATGCCGTTGCCGGCTTCGCCATACAGGGGTTTTGGGAGAAAGGTTACGGTCTGTCCAGCCTGATGGGCGACCATTTTGGTAACATACTTGATGATAAAGGCGGAATCCGCAGCAGACAGCAAACCCATCAAAGGAGTTTCGATCTCGCTCTGACCGGGACCACCAACTTCATGATGGTGGTATTTGACAGGGATGCCGATTTCTTCAAGGATAGTCACCATGCGGGTTCGCAATCCAAATAGCTGGTCACGTGGTGGGATGGCGTGATAACCGCCATGGAGGGGAATGTAATGACCGTGACCGGCTGCCTGGGCGGAGTTCCAGTTCGCCTCAACCGAATCTACCCGATAACTTGCTACATTCACCCCGTTTTCAAGCTGGACATTGTTAAAAATGTAAAACTCGTATTCCGGACCCCATTTGGATTCGGCAGCTATGCCACATTCCACCATAAATCGCTCGGATCTGATGGCTACATCTCGGGGATCGTTCTTGAAAAGTTGCTTGGTGTCTGGTTCCAGAACACGGCAAATGAAGGAAAGCGTAGGAACTTCCCAGAACGGGTCCAGGAAACCGGTTTGCAGGTCAGGAATGAGGGACATATCGCCTGATTTGACGCTTTTAAAGCCGACACTGGACCCATCGAACCCCACTCCTTCTGCCATGAGGGCGGGAGTGAATTCTGAAGCAGAAATGGTGACATGATGCCAGCGTCCCCAGAGATCGCTAAATTTCAGGTCAATCATCCGTACCTGGTGTTCACGGATAAAAGCAGTGGCATCAGTGAAATTTCTAAACATATCGTTCCCTCTACTAAAAAGCTAGTTAGGATTTTTTCTTACGTGAAAGGAGCCAGACTAAACCGCCTGCGATGGCTGTTGCTGCTGCAATACCCACCCCAGCTTGAACGACTGTTTTAGGTTCCATTCCTGGCAAGACAACCTTGCCATCACCATAATTCTTGAATAATTGTCCCCAGGGCGTTTTCAGGGCAGCGTCAACACGCTTACGACCAATGAAGGGGTACCAATAGACATTATGGTAGAAATTGCTGGCAAAATAACTCCAGGGTACCAGGGGACTTTGGAGTAAGACTTTCTCAAGAGGTTTGAGAGGGCCATGATAGATCAATTTCTGCCCCTTGGAGGCAAAGGTATCTTCCTGAACAAACCCCCAGGGATGTTCGAGCTCTTCAGCGTCGCCGAGGATCTCAATCTCTCGTGGATCTGCCACACCCAGGTCCATTTCGTGTGCAATCCGCAAGAAGGGGATGGAAAGTGGATCGAACCCCTGAAGTTTAGCAGACACTGCATCGATTGCAACTTGGTCCGACGAGGCGAGGATGACGTTTTTCTCGTGGAAACGCATGGCGCGCGGGCCTGGGCCATCCCCTGCGAAAGTGCCATCCATCACAGCAAATAAACCGGGGTGAATATCTTGCTGGATCATCAGTAGATCAACTAAAGTTTCATGAATGACTGAATGCGTCCAGTGCCGATTGCGGTGCAGTAAACCTCCAAAAGCATTCTTCATTGCGCCAGTGATGGTCGTGAAAACGTGCGTCTTGACTGTTGGAAGGTGAACGATATTCTTTCCAATCAGATCCTTGGGAATATATACTCCATCAGGATAGACCTTATCCAACACCAGGAATGGTCTTTTGGGTTCATAACGCTGCCATTCGAATTGTTGTTCATAGAGATACTCACACGGCACATTATATTGGTCGGTAACAAAGCGATGCTTGTTATTAAACTCGCCGACGCGAGTATCAACAACCACGGTATCGTTGTGAATCCCAACCAAATCCTGGTAACCTGATTTTCGCAAACCTCGAATGACCCCTTCCAACTGCCAAGGCGCTGTTGAGCAGGCTGGGTACCAGGTCTGCCATGAGATATTAATTTTAAGACCAGTGGTGGGACCTTTCGGAAGGGCATCCTTTACACCAGCCAAAGCAATTAATCTTTCATAATCCTCCAAAACCGTTTCCGGAGTAGTGTGCAGAATGGCGACTTTACCTTTGCCGGGAAATTGGCTCATTGTTATCTCCTTACCTAAAGGTGATTGTATCTTATCCGAAAACTTGAATCAAGGTGTTATTATTCCCCCATACAAGGGCAACGTTACATATCAAAAAATGCATAAACCCTGGATAGTTATGCCAAGGTGGTCGTTATTTTTTCGGCCAATAAACGGGCGCGATCAGGCGCATCTCCCAGGTAATCATGAATATTGAGAAGTGAACGAATCTCATCAGGGGGCAGATAAGCTTGAAACCTATTTTCTGTGACAAGGCGCTCAACCAAGGGGTTCGGAGAGCCGGATTGGATTGCCTGCCAAGCAATCTGGCTATGCTCCCGAATGATCTCATGCATTTCTTGGCGATCAGCACCAGCCCGGGCAAGCGTCATGAGCAGACGTTCGGTTGAAGCGAAAGGAGCATAGGTTTCAAGGTTTCTTTGGATGGCCGAGGGATGGATTTGAAATCCTTCTACTAGTTTGATGGCAGTTAGCAATATTTCATCCAGCGCCAGAAAAGCCTCTGGTATAAGGGATCGGCGATTGGCAGAATCGTCAAGGGTACGTTCCAGTAATGAATGAGCTGCATTGTGCCAGGCAATGAGGGGCGCTTGGGCCAAAGAGCGGGAAAGAGAATTGATCTTCTCAGATTGAATTGGATTGCGCTTGAATGGCATGGCGGAAGATCCCACCTGGGAGCGGCCGAACGGTTCGGAGAGTTCACCGACCTGGGGAGATTGTAACACCCGGACATCGAAAGCAAATTTGTTGAGGGTAAGGGCGACTGAAGCTAACAGATTCAGCAGGGAATACTCCTGCCGGCGCGGGTAAGTCTGTGACGTGATCGAATAGAACGGCAAATCCAGTTTCTTTGATAGAGTTGCCTCAAAGTTTGCAAGATTTTGACGACCGATTAATTCAGCATAGGCGGCAGATGTTCCAACCGAACCTTTAAACCCTTTGCCGCGAATAGCGGGAAGAAAGGCCGCAAGCGCTTGGTAATCCTCCAATAAATCCTGTGCGTAGAATGCCAAGCGCACACCGTATGTGGTAGGTTCTGCCGGTTGAAGGTGAGTGAAAGCAATACAGGGGAGGTCGATCAGTTCGGTGATCCGGACTGTAAAAATCTTCAGGAGAGCGGAAAGCCGGGAAATAATGAGGCGAACGGATTGGCGCAAGCGAATAGCCTCCGCGTTGTCCTCGATATCCATCGAGGTGGCACCCAGATGCAGGCTGCCACCGCCAATCGGGGATTGCGAAGCATAAGCTTTCAGTTCCGCCATTAAATCGTGGTGCAGACTGGCTTCGAATTCCAAAGACAAGCGGATATCGATCTCCTGCACATGATTGCGAAGATCTGCTAACTGATTTTCAGATACCAAACCATAATTTGACTGTACTTCGGCCAGGGATAACCAGACATGGCGCCATAGCCTGCGTTTGTTAGCTTCACTCCAGATTTGTCGCATTTCTTTGGAAGCATAACGCCAGGAAAATGGAGAGAGATACTGCGTATAGTCACTCATTTTCCTCCACTAAATAGGCTGGACCACCGACAGATGAAACGAGAACCTGCTCTACACCTGGAAATGCGGTGAGATGACTTTCGACCAAAGGAGCAGCCTCAGCAGGGCAGAGCACGTGAACATTCGAGCCGGCATCCAAGGTGTAACAAACCGGGAGGCCGGCTCTTCGCATGGTAGGAATAGCTTTCATCAGTTCAAGGGAGGTGGAAGACCAGTAAAGTATGGGCGGATTGGAGGTTATCATAACAGCGTGCATCAGATTTGAATCCATTTCGACGATTGCAGCAAGTGCATCAAAATCCTTGTGCTGAATTGCGTTTTTGCAAAGTTCCAACCTGCGGGGTGCATCTGCAACACGGGCAACCTGTAATGGGCTGGTCCCAGCTGATGCATGGCCTTCAGTCGAGCCAACGGCCTTGGGACCGGATTCAACGATAGCAATACAATCGACTAACTCCCAGTGTTCCGGGGGTGCAATCGAAAAAGCATAAGAAGATTGATCATCCTCACCGGGCAGCCATTCCACAAAACCGGGGGGGATGGAACGACAGGCAGAGCCTGAACCTCTCCGGGACAGGCGGGAGAGGGAAGCTTCATCCAGGTTGAGATGGAGGGCAGAGGATGCAGCCAGAGCCAGGGCAGCAAAGCCAGCTGCAGAGGATGCAATGCCGGCTCCGGTAGGAAAATTATTGGAACTGGTTACCCTGGCAGTATATTTAATATCGCTCATATTTCGGAGAAAATCCAGAAACGCTGAGACACGAACCAAGGGTTGACCGATAATGGATTGATGGTTGATGGATAAGGTATCTTGCGAAAAATCTGGAGAAAATTCCACCCTGGTTTGGGTGAAGAGGTTACCCAGGTTCATGGAAATGGAGCCGTTTGCAGGCAGGCGAATTTGATCATTTCGATTGCCCCAATATTTTATGAAGGCAATGTTGGCATTTGCAACCGCTGTTGCAGTGAGATTAGACATTTTATATAAATAACCCTTTCATCATTTTCGATGTCAAGTTTACCATTAACATCGAGCAGATCGATCAATGTAATGGACCCTAAAAACTGGTGATCTTTGCCAGACGAGTACGATCAATATTTCCACATTATAATAATATCAAATCTCTATATTCGCCCGGATCAAGCAAAAAGAGGAGAGGCGCAAGATGCAAGCTATTAGTTTTAGTAGCAACTTAGCTAGACCAAAAAGTCTTATCTTGTGGGTCATACTGATCCAA
>JBGSJZ010000109.1:0-24663 GCA_041741455.1 Anaerolineaceae bacterium
CTGGATTTCGTTCTGCGCCATCCATTGGCTGATCTGCAAAACCTGGGCGTACCACTGCGGATTGAATTTAAAGGAATGGATCATCGCCTGGAAGAGGTCCGTCAACCCATCCAACCGCCCTTCAGCCGCCCGGCAGGCGAATATAAAATCTGCCGCCCAGAACACCATCTCGGTCACCCCCAGCATGCCCGAGTTGCGAATCCGGGTCATTTCGACAATGGTAAAGATCTCCTCCTCCGCCATGCCGCCGCCCAGCGGGTACTTCAAGCGCATGCGGGCGCTGTCCGCCTGGACCACCACGTTGGGCGCCGGAGAAGAAGAGCGCATCTGCTCGGGCAGTTCGGTGATGCGTTGCGGCGCAGCAGCCTGCAATCCGGGAATGTTGCGGAAACGCGGCAGGATGATTTGGGTCAGTACGGAGGGTGCATCCATCGGCGGGCGGACTTCATTGCCATAATATAGGCTGCCCTGGGGCTTGATCATCTGATTGAGGGGATCGCTCGTCCAGTAAAAGGATTGGGTCGGGATAAATTCGAGCGCCTCGGTGCCTGCCGGGGTAAAGAAACGGAAGGGGAGGACCACCGGTCGACCGGGATTGTCCGTTTGCCACTGTAACCCCCCTACGGTTTGCCAACCGGCCGGGATTAAGATCTGAAAGCACTTCAGACCGGTGCCGGTTTGGTCGGTATAGGTGAACGGCACCAGGCGCATGCCCTGGACGAGCGGTGTACCGGGCGCTTGGCGCGCCAGGCGCGTCCCGCAGAACGCACAGACCAGGGATTCGGCCGGTTCAAGGGGCAAGGCACCGCCGCATTGTGGGCAGTACTGGCTGGTATAAACGGAGGGCTGCGACATGAAAACACCTCCAAAAACTCTACTCATGAGGGGATTCTTATGGTATATTATACCTCGCCAGACGGCCGACTAGCTCAATGGTAGAGCAATTGACTCTTAATCAATGGGTTCAGGGTTCGAGCCCCTGGTCGGTCACTTCAAGAGCTTACTGAGAAGTAGGCTCTTTTTGTTTTTGGGCTCAGGGTCTCCGCAGAGGGGATGATTTTCGAGCCCCTGGTCGGTCACCTAAATATGGCGGTTTTTATTTACCGTAGGAGTTAAGTAGGAGTTAATCGGAGATTATATAAGATCAAATGTGCCCTCAGGGTAGACCAAATTCATAACTTCTAAATAAGAGATTGACTACCAGACACTTTAACAAATGATGACCACCACAAGGTACACTATGTTTTACCGGCCAAGGAAGAACAAGGAGTGAACCTTTGGACAATCATCGAGTATATCGTACCATCAGATAACCTACTGGAGAAAAATTTTGTCCGGTGACGAAATATAAAAATAAAAATTGTTTATTGACAAAGGAATTGAATCTTCCTATAATGTAATCGATTACTGTAATCGATTACATTATGATTTTTCCTCCCAATTTCCTCTTTTTCTGAAAGGCTTATCTGATGAGTGCACGAGCGCGCAAAAAGAACGGCCAGAAGAAAGCTACAATTAAGGACGTATCACTGGCAGCCGGGGTTTCCACTGCAACGGTTTCACGCGTCATGGCAGGGTTTGATGAAGTTAATGAGCAGACTCGTCAACGCGTCCTCGACGCGGCCAGAACACTTAACTACCAGCCAAATCGCAATGCGCGTAATTTACGCAAGAGTACCACTTCCAAAATCGGGGTAATCATCTCTGATATTCAAAATCCGTTTTTTGGGAGCGTCGTACGCGGAGTTGAAAAAAACACCATCCTGGATGATTACACCCTGGTTTTGGGAAATTCGGATGAAGAACCGCAGCGTGAGCAAAAATTGATCAATATGCTGTTGGAGGAGGGGGTCGCAGGGGTGATCCTGGCTCCAACATCCATAGATTTAACAAGATACAATGATCTGTGTTGTTCTGGGACGCCTTTTGTGGTGATTGACAGGCGTTTACCGATCTCCGATGTGGATATGGTATTGGTGGATGGTGAGGCCGGTGCAGAGATGGCGATAGATCATCTTTTACAACTCGGTCATACCCGCATTGGCTATGTTGGTGGTTTGAAACACCTATCGGTGATGCACGAGCGCGAACAAGGCTATTTGAAGTCTTTAAAAAAACATGACCTTCCTGTTATGCCTGAATATTTACGCATGGGTAACAATCGTCAGAGCGGTGGTTATGCTGCGGTCAGCGAGCTTCTCAGCCTCGCAGCCCCCCCGAGTGCGATCCTGATCGCCAACAATTTGATGACTTTGGGTGGTCTGCAGGCTATTCATGAGCATGGCATGGAGATTCCTGAACATGTGTCGGTTGTCGGCTTTGATGATATGGATTGGGCGCCATCGCTTCGTCCCCCACTCACGTGTGTGGCTCAGCCAGCATTTGAAATGGGTGAGACAGCGGCAGCGATTTTGCTCTCCCGCATCCGCAACTCCGATCAACCCCATAAAACGGTGGTGCTTGAGACGCATTTGATCACCCGAGCTTCATGTCGGAAGATGATTTTAGCCTAGGAGAAAGCCTTGAGTACCCTTCTCTACCTCTACATCGGCAGTGGCCTTCTACTCTCTGCTTTATCCATCCCGTTAATTTTGGGCAAAATCCCGCCGAATGGATTGTACGGCTTTAGAGTGTCGCAAACTCTGAATAACCCTGATTTGTGGTACCCAGTGAATACCTATGCAGGCTGGCGTCTGCTGGTGGCCGGACTGGGCACTATCCTGGCGGCTTTGATTCTATACTTCATCCCCGGCATCACCCAGGATGCTTTCGCCTTGGCCTGCATGTGTGTGTTCTTTCTGATGCTGGGTATTGGCCTGGGGCAGAGCTTACTTTTCCTGAAACGCCTGGCAAAGAAAGAAACGAATAAAGAGGAGTGAATATGTTATCTGGACTCACCCGCCTTCGAAATCGGAAAACTGGCCGTTTTTCATCCTGGGATAAATCTGGGCGCAATGCAGATCTCTGGGTTATTCCGCCAAAATCGAGCATTGTGCTGGCTGATATTACCGGACCGGCGCAGATCACTCACATCTGGATGACGCAGTTGCACCATTACCGTGAGTGTTTACTGAAGATTACTTATGATGATGCACCTTTTCCTAGTGTGCTTGCCCCACTGGGTGATTTCTTTTGCATGGGACACGGTCTGGTAAATTCTTTCCAGAATGCGTTGTTCTCTGCCTCGACCTTCTTTGACCACCAGTTCAACAGACCCTGCGCACTCAACTGTTATGCCCCAATGCCCTTTGCCAAACGTGCCGTAGTGGAACTGGTCAATGAAAGTGATGAACCTCACCGTCAATATTTTTATGTAGATTATGAAACATTGGAAGAATTCCCGGATAATATGGGTTACTTCCATGCTGAATTCCGCCGTGCCAACCCTTTTCGTGGCTGGGCGCCAGAGGTTCGGGTTAATGCTCCGGAAGCGGATGTGGTTAACGAAGGCCGAACGGCATGGGAGAACAATTATATTCTTCTCGAAACCAAAGGGCGAGGGCATTACATTGGTTGCAACCTGTCAGTAACCAATTTCACTGGCAATTGGTGGGGTGAAGGTGACGATATGATCTGGGTGGATGGTTACAAGTGGCCGCCCGATTTGCATGGCACCGGCAGCGAGGACTATTTCAACCAGGCCTGGGGGATGCAGCCGAATGCCTTTCAACGCAACGGGTCGTCCATTTATGAAGGTGGAACCATTCCCTCGCCAGAGATCGATCTCTATCGCGGTAACAGTGGCTACCAGACCAGTTACATCTTACACCTGGAGAACCCGGTGCGCTTTACACAAGAAATTAAAGCCACAATTGAAATTGGTCATGCCAATCACCTGGGCAATGAGGTCAGTAGCGTGGCGTATTGGTATGCTGACAAGCCTGCACCGGCATGTGCTGTGCCGCCAGTTACCCAGCGTCTGGCCGTGCGGCGTGATAATACAGGAAAGTGGATGAAAGACCCTGAAGGTGAGTGCCCTGGCAGACCGGTGGAGATGACCGAGGAAATGAAAGAGGCCAAGGCAAAATGGGCAGAAAACCACCATGGATAAAACGATGAAAACTGTCCCACCTAAATCAGTGGGGCTTTCTGCCGAACGACTGCAACGCATCGACCGCGCCATGCAGGGTTATGTGAACCGCCAACAATTGGCCGGGGTCATCACGGTGTTAATGCGCCGAGGGCAGGTGGCACATTTTGGTATGTGCGGCCAGATGGACATTGCCGCTGGAACCCCCATGCGCGAGGATGCGCTGTTTCGCATTTTCTCGATGACCAAACCCATCACCAGCCTGGCAATTCTCATGCTCTATGAAGAAGGCGCATTCCACCTGCAATATCCGGTCGGAATGATCCTGCCGGCTTTTTACGACCTGAAAGTCCTGGTCAAACAAACCGACTCTGGCCCGGAACTGGCTCCGCTGGAGCGTCCGATCACCATTCATGATTTACTGACCCATCTATCCGGCCTGGGTTACGGACTGGACGACTCCACGCCAGTTAACGCCCTTTACCGGCAGGCACAAATATTGCGACCAGACGAAACCTTGGCTGAGAAGATGGAACGAATCGTCAAATTCCCTTTACAGCACCAACCGGGCAAGTGTTATTCCTATAGTATCAGCACGGATGTGCTTGGAAGGATCATTGAAGTAGTCAGCGGCCTACCGCTGGATGAATTTTTCAAACGCCGCATCTTCGAGCCACTTGGGATGGTGGATACTGATTTCTACGTTCCCCCTGAAAAACGAGAGCGCCTGGCTACACTTTACACTCCTCATCCGGGGGGCGGGCTGATGGATGTGGCTTCAGTGCCAAGCTCCCCAAACGAGTTCCCCTTCGGCTTGTGGACGGATAAATCTGTAAAACCAAATTTTCTGTCTGGTGGCGCAGGTCTGGTTTCCAGCACGGCGGATTATCTGCGTTTTGCCAGGCTTCTGCGCAACAAGGGTGAATTGGATGGCGTGCGCCTTCTCAGCCGAAAGACGATCGAGTTGATGACCTCGCCGTGCCTGCGCCCGGATCAATTATTTCTGATAGGGGCAAATTATGGATTAGGTTTGACCGTGTTGACCAGCCCGGCCCTGGCGCAAATACCCGGCTCAGTCGGTGCCTATGAGGCAGGTGGGGCAGCCCATACCAATGTCTGGTATGACCCAGTTGAGGATATGCTAGGGTTGTTAATGACCCAGTTTGTCCATACTTCATCCCTGATGGTTGGCATGGACTTTAAGGTTCTTTCCGCATCGGCAATTGAGGATTAGCTATGCTGACTGATTTGCCCATTCTTGAAAACCGCAAGACCGGACGCCACTCCTCCTGGGATCCCAGCGGGTGCAACGTCGACCGCTGGATCGTCCCGCCGCATTCGAGCCGGGTGCTTGCCGATATTCGTGGCCCGGCGCAAATCACGCATATCTGGATGACGCAATACGATCATTACCGCGAGTGCCTGCTTAAAATCACTTACGATGATGCACCTTTCCCCAGCCTGCTGGTTCCGCTCGGGGATTTTTTCTGCCTGGGGCACAGCCTGGTCAATAATTTCCAATCAGCACTCTTCAGTGTTTCCACCAATTTTCCTTATCAGTTCAATAAACCTGCCGCCCTTAACGCCTATGTTCCCATGCCGTTCGCCAGGCGCGCCGTGGTGGAATTGGTCAACGAAAGCGATCGGGAGCAGCTACAGTATTTCTATATTGACTATGAAACGCTCGAAGATTTTCCTGCCGAAACCTTGTACTTTCATGCCGAATTTCGCCGTGCCAATCCGTTTCGCGGTTGGGGTGCTGAACTGACTGTTAATACCCCACTCGTCGATGCTGCCAACCTTGGGCGCCAGGCTTACGAAAACAACTTCATCATCCTCGAAACCAAGGGCCGCGGGCATTACATCGGCTGCAATCTGTCGGTGACCAACTTTACCGGCAATTGGTGGGGAGAAGGTGACGATATGATCTGGGTGGACGGTTACAAATGGCCGCCTGACCTGCACGGCACTGGTAGCGAAGATTACCTGGGTCATGCCGGCGGGATGCAGGAAGACGCTTCTCTCTACAGCGGTTCTACTTTATTTGAGGGGCGAACCATTCCCACCCCCGAGGTCAGCCTGTGGCGCGGGGACAGCGGCTACCAAACCAGCTACGTGCTGCATCTAGAAAACCCGATCTGCTTTGAGCGCGAGATCAAAGTCACAATTGAGCATGGCCACGCCAATCACCTTGCCAACGAGATGAGCAGTGTCGCCTACTGGTATGCCGATAAACCCTATCGCGTGGCGGAGGTGCCGTCGGTTGAAAAACGCCAACCAGTCTTGCGCAACAATGCCGGGCAATGGATCAAAAATCCTACAGGTGAAAATCCCGGCAATTCGGTTGAGTTAACCGTGGAAATGCAGGCGTTGAAGTTACAAAGGACGCAATCCTAATGGAAATGCCCGGTTTCGCAAACCTCCCGATTGTGGATGGCCACGTCCATTTCGTTCATCCCGAACGGCTGAAGGAGATGCTTGCGCTGTTGGCAGAAGTTCATACCAGCCGGGTCAACCTGGTCTGCATCCCCAACCCCGATGGATCCACTCACAACCCGGCTGCACTGTACTTCAAGCGAAAACACCCCGCAACGACCTATATCTCTGGCGCACTGGATTACACCGTTCTGGCAGATTCTAGGCACGCCGCCGATTTGCTGAGTGCGCAAATCACCACCCTCAAGGCCAGCGGGTTCGATGGGCTCAAGTTAATCGAAGGCAAGCCCCAGGTGCGCAAGTTGCTGCCTTACCCGCTGGATGGCTGGCTGTTCGAAAAAATGTGGACGTCACTGGAGCACGAAAATTTCCCGGTCGTCTTTCACGTCAATGATCCCGATGAGTTTTGGGATGCCGAACGCTGCCCGGCCTGGGCTCGGCAAAGCGGCTGGGACTACTCGGATGGCACTTACCCGTCGAAGGAGGATTTGTACACTGAAGTTGACAACATCCTGGGACGGCATCCGCACCTCAAGCTCATTTTGGCGCATTTTTACTTTCTCTCTTCGGATTTGGAGCGGGCAGCCAGTTTTCTTGATGCCCATCCAAGTGTCTGTTTTGACCTGGCTCCCCATCTGGAAATGTACCGAGATTTCAGCCTTCATTCGGCTGCCACCCGGGCCTTCTTCCTATGCTACCAGGACCGCATCATTTATGGCACCGACATTGACACGCGGGCTCTGCAGCGCGGTCTAGGCAGTCTGATGCGCTTCATCCCCTGGCTGATTCGCTCGATGCTCGAAAACATGGGTGAATTCACCACACTGGAAGGAGTACTCTATCACGGCCTGGGCCTGCCGTCGGAAGTGCTGGAGAAAATCTACCATGCCAATTTTGAGCGATTGTACGGTCCTCAACCTGCCCGGTTGACTGCCTAAAAAGCCATTAATGTGAAAAACCAGGTTCATTCACAAACAACGAAGATTATCCAAATTGTTTTGGAGTGAGGTAAAGCTATGAAACAAAAAGCGAAGCAACCATTATTGAAGAAGTCACACCTCCCACTCATTTTACTGGGTGCGGCCATGACGCTGTTTGGGCTGGTGAGTGCGCTGTTGTGGAGCATTTCATCCAGACAGGCTATGCGCGGCCTGATCACGGCCGGCCAACTGCGTATTCGCCTGGCAGGTTTTGAGTCCGTCGGTGGTCTGATCACCGGAATCCTGTTTTTTGCTCTGTTCATCTGGTGCATTTTGCTTTCAAAGCACGGAGTGCGGGCGGCCTTCATCGTTGGATTACTGGCTTCGTTTGCACCGATTCTCACTGCCCGGGCGGAGCCCCTGCTCTTCGATGTGCTTCACCTGCAACTTCCCGCTGGGAGTGTGATTGCCGGCGCACTGACCACCATTGTTTTTGCCCTGCCCATGACGGTCTTTTTTATCATCCTGGCCAGCAGCCCGCGCGTTCCCCGTAGTTGTCGCTGGTTGTCCCTGGCTGCCATATTTATTGTGCTGGGCACGGCTTTCTTCCCTATCCTTGTAACCGTGCTGGCATTCCTGGTTAAACCCGGCGACCCCGCCGTTGGGCGGATGATGGAAGTCAGTTCGCAGGTCATCAAGCTGCGCTATATTCTGCCTGGATGTTGCCTGCTGCTCCTGACGTTCTTCAGCCTGCGTTTCAAACCAGCCCAGGCAGCTAGTGAAACCCTGGAATCCCCGACGACCCAAGGAGTGACCCAATGAAAGCATCTTCTGGAAAAACATCATTGCATTTTGTCCTGTTATTCGTCATACTCGCCAGCCTCCTGCTGGGGGCTTGCGCCAAAGCGACCGAAGAACCCGCCCCCTCTCAAACTGCCTCCGGCGGCAACTCCTTCACCGGGTTGAACCTGGTGGCTCCAGCCCCGTATGATCCGCCGATCGAGATGCACTCGGCCATCAATGTGGATGCCACGGTCAAGTTTCTGGAAGGCAACGATATCCAGAACAACGTTTGGACGCGGGCTTATGCTGAACTGCTGGGGATCAAGCTTTCATACGACTGGGTGGTGGATAGCTCCATGTACAACCAAAAACTGGGTCTGTCTGTCACCTCCGGCGATATCCCGGATATGTTCCGGGTAACACCAGACCTATTTTTGCTGTACCAGGAAGCTGGTTTGCTAGCCGACCTGACCTCGGCCTATGAAACCGAGGCTTCCGCCAATACCCGGGATATCATGGCGCAGGATCCCATCGCCCTCAAGTCGGCCACCATTGATGGCAAGCTGTATGGTCTGCCGCTCACCGATGCCTCCGTCGCCTATGCCTCCGTGCTTTGGGTGCGCCAGGATTGGATGGACAAGCTCGGCATTGTTGCGCCAGTCAGTATGGCTGATTTTCTAGAGATTTCCCGGCGTTTCACGACGGATGACCCGGATGGGAACGGGGTGGCGGATACAATCGGCCTGTGCGTCAGCAAATCTATTTGGAATTCGAGTTCCAATCTTCAGGGCTTCTTCAATGGGTACCATGCCTATCCCAATGCCTGGTTCGAGCGGGATGGAAAAGTGGTCTATGGTTCCGTTCAACCTGAGATGCGGGAAGCTTTGCTGGCCCTGCAGAAGATGTATGCCAGCGGTGAACTCGACCCGGAATTCGGCGTCAAAGATGTGAACGCGGTCAATGAAACCATCGCCCAGGGAAAATGCGGCATGGAATTTGGCGTCTGGTGGAATCCATACCATCCGTTGAACTTGAGCCAGCAAAACAATCCGACCGCTTTCTGGTCGGCATTTCCGATTCCCTCCATCGATTCAACCCCGGCAAAGAGTCAATACAACAGCGCCATCGGCTCTTATCTGGTGATTCGGAATGGGTACGAGCATCCCGAAGCCCTGGTACGCATGGTTAATTTCTGGACAGATAACCTGGTTGGCTCTCAAGACGAGGCTGTTCGCAACACTTTCCTGGGCAACCTCGATGCGCCGGACGTGGTGTTGTATAAATATACGCAGGTGCAACTGTGGGAGCCCAACGCACCCATCAAGGCCGGGGATGCGCTGCGCGAGGCACTCGCCAAACATGATCCTTCAGGGTTGGATTTGGAAGCCCAGTGGCGCTACCGCATCATCCAGGCTTACTTTGAGCAGGGTGTGCTGGAAGCCTGGGTAGAGGTTGCCACCAACGGCCCAAACGGATCCAGCGCCATTCTTCAGCAGATTCTGGTTGACCGCGGCTTGATGAACCGCTTCTACGGCCCCCCCACGCCCACCATGGCGACAAAATTGCCCACCCTGCAATCGATGGAGTCCGAGATGATTATCAAGGTCATCATGGGCGACCCGATCAACAAGTTTGATCAGTTCGTTGAGGATTGGTACAAGTTGGGCGGGACAGAAATCACGGACGAGGTTAACCAGTGGGCTGCGAATAATCCGTAGACGATTGCTAGCCATAAGCTGATAGGTTCAGAATAACAATGGCCCCCGCCGCGAGACCCCCAAAAAGGATCTTGCGGTAGGGGAAAACCACTCAAACACCTACAGAAGTGTGCCTAAAATTGAAATTTCTAATTGTACAGGTCCCCTGACTATGTTTCTAATGGCGCCGGTCTCCAGACCGAGCGCATCTAGGAACGTCAAAAGTGCTTTTCATTTGATAACCAACCAGCCAAAAGGAGTGCCTCATGCAGGCCCGCAGTAAATTCAGGCAAAATATCCCCCTCTACATCATGCTGGCCCCGGCTGTGATCCTGGTCTTGATCTACTCCTATACACCCATGGTCGGGATTGTGATGGCCTTTCAGCGCGTCTTGCCGGGTAAGGGCATTTTCGGCTCTCCTTGGGTGTACTGGGACAACTTCAAGTTCGTGCTGCAAATGCCGACCTTTTTCCAGGTGCTTTGGAACACCCTGTTCATCGCCGGGTTGAAGACCATCGCCGGCATCCTGGTGCCGGTGACAGTAGCGCTGATGCTCAACAACGTCACCAGCCACGCCTTCAAACGCACTGTGCAAACGATCATCTACCTGCCGCATTTTTTGTCCTGGGTCATCCTAGCCGGCATCTTTATTGACATCCTTTCCCCCTCGGATGGGGTGGTCAACCAGATACTGGGCTGGGTGGGGATCCATCCCATCTTCTTCCTGGGAGATGACAAGGTTTTCCCTTGGACGATGGTTGCCACGGATGTCTGGAAATCCTTTGGCTTCGGCACCATCGTCTACCTCTCTGCCCTCACTGATATCGACCCGGCGCTGTATGAGGCTGCAGTGGTGGATGGCGCCAGCCGCTGGAAACAGACCCTTTACATCACCCTGCCGGGGATTGCCGGGACGATTATCATGCTCACCACGCTTTCCCTGGGCAACATTCTCAATGCTGGCTTTGACCAAATTTTCAATCTATACAGCCCGCTGGTCTACAGCACCGGCGATATTATTGATACCCTGGTCTACCGCACCGGTATTCTCAACAACCAGTATGGCGTCGCAACAGCGGTCGGGCTTTTCAAGTCGGTGGTTTCCCTGCTGTTGATCGGGACCGCTTACAAGCTGGCTGCCAAATTTGCCGATTACCGGCTCTTTTAGGGAGGGAGCATCTCCATGAACCAGAAAATCGTCCGACTCCCATTTCTGCAAAATATCATCAACCTGGTGATTTTGGGGTTGATTGCCCTGGTGTGCGCCTTCCCGATCCTTCACACCCTGGCACTTTCGCTTTCATCGGCGGCTGCCGCAGCCAGTGGGCGGGTCACCATTTGGCCGGTTGATTTCACCACCCAATCATACACATATGTGCTGGAAAACCCGGCGTTTATTAAATCTTTTGGGGTTTCCCTTCTGAGGGTGCTGGTCGGGGTGCCTGTCAACATGATTCTAACGATCCTGGTCGCCTACCCACTCTCGCGCACCATCCAGAAATTTCAAATGCGGGATTTCTTTGCCTGGTTCTTTCTGATCACGGTCCTGTTTTCCGGCGGGTTGATTCCCTGGTACATGGTTGTCCGCCAGACCGGGTTGATCGATAGCTTTTGGGCGTTGATTATCCCTGGCGCACTGCCGGTGTTCAATGTGATTCTTCTGGTCAACACCTTTAGGAACATCCCCCGGGAATTGGAGGAAGCGGCCGCCATGGACGGGGCAGGTCACTGGACGATCCTGTTCAAGATCCTGATACCGATGTCCATCCCGATTCTGGCAACCTTGACGCTGTTTGTGGCAGTCGCCCACTGGAATTCCTGGTTTGACGGGCTTATCCTGATGAACTCCCCGGAAAAATATCCGCTGCAAAGCTACCTGCAGACGGTCATCATCAATCCTGACCCACGCTTCATGAGCGAGCGCGACCTGGCGCTGCTGCAGGTGATCAGCAACCGCACCACCCGGGCCGCCCAGATTTTTATCGCCATGATCCCAATCATGGTCATTTATCCGTTCCTGCAGCGCTACTTTGTCACGGGCATCAAGCTGGGCTCGGTGAAGGGATAAAAGAAAATTCTTATGTCAAATCAACGCACTTTTCGCGGTTCGGATTTGCTCCAAATCGCCCTGCCGCTTGGCGGAATTGGCGCTGGCTGTATTTGCTTGAATGGCTATGGCGGCCTGCAGGATTTTTCCATCCGCAACTCCCCGGCACTTTCGGGCATGCCCGACCGTCACCAGCCGCTGGATGCCGGTTTTGCCTTGCTGCACCTCCCCTCCCAGCAGGAGACCCGCCTGGTGGAAGGCCCCTTCCCATCTGAAAAAATCTATAATCTTGGGTTGAAATCCCAGGGCTATAACGGCGGAGGATTTGAAGGGCTGCCGCGTTTTCGCCAATGCACATTCCAAGGCGAATACCCATTTGGTCGGGTGGACCTCTCTGACCCTGAGCTTCCACTGGCGGTGACGATCACCGGTTTCAATCCCTTTATTCCGCTGGATGATGTTAACTCAGGCATTCCCTGCGCCATCCTCGAATATGAGATTAAAAATATATCTACTCAGCCGGTTCCTTATCAGTTTTCCTATCACCTTTCCCACCTGGCCTTGAAGGGCGCTGAAACCAGCACGCGCAGTGAAGCCATGCCTGGATTGGGCATCCATTATTGGAACGAGGCTCCACGGGTTTCTTCCGCTTTTGGTAGCGCTGCCTTAGGTATCTTGAATGGGGAGCCGGTTTTGAAAGCCCGCTGGCTGCGCGGTGGATGGTTTGATGGCATTTCGGCATTATGGCGTGAAGTATCCGAAGGGAATTTTCAGCCGGCCGGCGGGCTAAGAGCCAACAGCTGGCCGGCGCGCGATGGTGGCTCTTTGATGGTGGTAGGTGAACTTGCCCCAGGGGAGTGCATCACTTACCCGATCGTGATCGCCTGGTATTTTCCAAATATCACTGCCGGCACCGCCAGTGGGAATACTTTGCAGGTGGATGGCAACTGGCATCCCTTCTACACAACCTGTTGGAAGGATGCTCGCGATGTGCTGCTCTATGTGCGTGAGCATTATCCCGTTTTGCGCAGCAAAACCCAGGCTTTTCATGATGCTTTGTTCTCATCCTCCCTGCCACCCATCATTTTGGATGCGGTCTCTGCCAACCTGGCCATCCTCAAGTCGCCAACCATCATGCGCTATGAAAATGGCGATTTATGGGGTTGGGAAGGATGTTTTTGTGATGGCGGCTGTTGCCCCGGCAGTTGCACTCATGTTTGGAATTATGCACAGTCGATCTCGCACCTGTTCCCTGCCCTTGAGCGAACCCTGCGCCAGCGTGAAATGGAAGAAGCCATGGATGAGCGCGGCCATGTTAACTTCCGCGCCGCACCGCCAGGATTGCCCACTGCTCACGATTTTCATGCCGCTGCAGACGGACAGTTGGGGGGAATCATCAAAATCTATCGCGAGTGGCAGATCAGCGGCGACCGCAATTGGTTAGCGCGTATGTACCCGCTTGCCAAACGCAGCCTGGATTTCTGTATTGAGCAATGGGACCCACGTCGCGTGGGCTTGATTGAGGAACCGCACCACAACACCTATGATATCGAATTTTGGGGGCCAGATGGCCTGTGTACCAGCTTTTATCTTGGAGCATTGGCTGCTATCTCGGCCCTGGCACGTGATGCCGGCCATCCAGAAGATGCAACCACCTATGACGAACTAGCCCAACAAGGCGCTTTGGCCATTGAAGCTCGTTTGTTCAATGGCGAGTATTATCAGCAGGAAATCATGGTCAAGGGGTTACGCGATGCGCCGCAGTTCGCCATTCCTACCGATGACAGCCCAGAGGCTGTCCTGTTGCGGTCTGAAGGGCCAAAATACCAAATTGGTTCAGGATGTCTCTCTGATGGGGTCTTTGGTGCCTGGCTGGCGCGCTTATGCGGGTTGGAGAGCAAGCAAAATCGCGAGCAGATCCGAAGTCACCTCTCCGCGGTGTACCGCTTCAACTTCAGAAAAAGCCTGTGGAAACATGCCAATCCACAACGTCCAGGCTATGCCTTAGGCGATGAACCTGGATTGCTACTTTGCACCTGGCCCCGGGGCGGCAAGCCTACGCTACCGTTCATTTATTCGGATGAAGTTTGGACAGGCATCGAATACCAGGTAGCATCGCACCTGATTTGGGAAGGCATGGTGGATGAAGGACTTCAGATCGTCGCTGCCGTACGCTCACGCTACACCGGTCGGGTCCGCAATCCGTGGAATGAATATGAATGCGGTAGTTATTATGCCCGCGCCATGTCCAGCTACGCCTTACTCATCGCCCTTTCCGGCTTTTCCTATTCAGCGATTACCCGTAGCTTAACCCTGGCCCCGCATCTCTCTCTTGAAACGTTCACCTGTTTCTTTTCTACCGCCAGAGGGTGGGGAACGGTTGAATTGCACTCTGACCGGCTTGAGATAGATCTGTGTGTTGGGGAATTGCAGATTCAAACCTTGCATTTGACACATTTGAATAAACAAATAACTTTTTCCCCCGAAATTGTGGCACGTGCGGGGAGTAAAGCCATCATTTTTATATCAGGAGAAAACTCAAAATGACAACAGCCTATCTCGTAGCCAGTGGCGACCTGCGCCTGACAGCCAACCAGATCTGCTGGCCGGCGCAAGAGGCAATGGAGCAAAAGGTTATAGCTGCCTGCGCCCGCCAGGGCCTATCTATATTACGCGCTCATTCTTATGACCCTATCCAAAAACACGGCTTTATTTCCTCACAGCGTATGGGAATGGATGTTTTCCAATCCATCCCAAAAGATGCTCCCGTGATTGTGGCCGAAGCAGTCTGGCAGTACAGCTATCATGTCCTTGCTGGCCTGCGCGACCAGCGCGGCCCCATCCTCACCGTCGCCAACTGGTCTGGCCAATGGCCTGGCCTGGTGGGTATGCTTAATCTCAACGGCTGCCTCACCAAAATGGGAGTGAAATTCTCGACCCTGTGGAGCGAGAATTTTGATGATGATTTCTTCTTGAATGGGCTCCGCCAGTGGATTCAAACTGGATCGGTCCTTCACCCCACAACTCACGTGCAAGATCTCAACATAGCCTGGTTACCCAAAGCTGACCAGGCGCTAGGCGAGAAGTTAGCCCAAGAACTATGCCAGCAAAAAGCCATCATGGGCGTTTTTGATGAGGGATGCATGGGTATGTACAATGCCATTATCGACGACGAACTACTGAATGCTTGCGGCATTTACAAGGAACGCTTCTCACAATCGGCTTTAGTAGCCGAAATGCGGACCGTCAGCGACGCCGAAGCCCAATCTGCCCGCCAGTGGCTGGATGAGCGCGGCATGAAGTTTATCACCGGCAGCGACGAAGCCACTGAATTGACCAATGCCCAGATCCTGACGCAACTCAAAATGTACATCGCTTCCATACGCATGGCCGCCTCCTTCGGCTGTGACCTGATCGGCATCCAATACCAGCAAGGGCTGAAGGATATGACCCCGGCCTCCGACCTAGCTGAAGGTCTATTCAACAACCCGGTTCGTCCGCCAGTTTATGAGAAAACCAACGGGAAGGAATTATTTGCCGGCCAGGCATTACCCCACTTTAACGAAGTGGACGAAGGTGCAGGAGTGGACGCGCTTGTTACGAATCGGGTTTGGACAGCGCTCGGTCTCGATCCATCTACCACCCTGCATGATATCCGCTGGGGACGCCAATACACAGGCGAGGGATTGGATGAATTTGTCTGGGTTTTTGAGATTTCTGGGGCAGTACCCGCTTCTCATCTGGTGGGAGGTTATGCCGGGGCTTCCAGCGAACGGCAGCCGCCCATCTACTTCCCGCTGGGCGGCGGCACGCTCAAGGGTGTCAGTAAACCTGGGGAGATCGTCTGGAGCCGTGTTTTTGTCATGGATAATCAAATCCATGCTGACCTGGGCCGCGGCACAGTGGTGTCGCTGCCCGAAGAGGAAATTCAAGAGCGCTGGGAATCGACAACTGAACAATGGCCAATGATGAGCGCTGTTCTGCATGGTATCAGCCGCAACCAGATGATGGCTCGACACAAGGCCAACCATATCCAGGTGGTTTATGCCCCCGATGCCGTCTCCGCCGATAGGGCTCTGGCCATCAAAGCAGCCATGCTGGCAGAAATGGGCATACAGGTTCACTTATGTGGAAAGGTGAACCTCTGATGAGCAGGTTGCTGCTTGGCATTGATGTTGGCACTTACTCCTCCAAAGGCGTGCTGGTTGATGCCAATGGTGCGGTACTGAAAACTGCCGTGGTTGAGCATGGAATGTCCGTCCCGCATCCCGGTTGGGCTGAACAGGACGCTGACCTGGTTTGGTGGAGTGATGTGGTTAAAATCTGCCACCAACTTTTGAACGGTGATCCTTATCACGGCACAGATGTGGCAGCCGTAGCAGTCAGTGCGATTGGACCTTGCATGCTCCCGCTCGACTCTCGCGACCGTCCACTGCGCCCTGGCCTGCTCTACGGTGTGGATGCCCGTGCCAGCCAGCAGATCGACGCTCTCAATCAAAAATGGGGTGAGCAGACCATCTTCAATTTCTCGGGAATGGCGCTCACCAGCCAGGCGATCGGCCCAAAAATCCTATGGCTGCGCCAGAACGAGCCAGACATCTGGAAACAGACCGCCCATATCACCACTGCCTCGAGTTACCTGATCTTACGACTGACCGGTGAAAAAGTGATTGACCGGCACACCGCCAGCCATTACATGCCGTTGGTGGACATCCACTCCCTGGAGTGGTCGGAGCGCTTTACCGATGGCCTGGTTTCCAACAGCAGCCTGCCGCGCCTCGCCTGGAGCGATGAGCTTGCAGGGTACGTCAACCGGGCCGGGTATTTTGAAACCGGGCTGCCGGTTGGCACACCCGTGGCGGTTGGTGCCGTGGATGCCCTCAGCGAAGCCATTAGCGTTGGCGTAGCCCAGCCCGGCGACTTGATGATCATGTATGGTTCAACTGCTTTCTTTATTCTCGTGGAAGACGCTCCGCGCCCTGACTCGCGTCTGTGGACTGTAGCCGGGGCGTTCAAAGGACAGTACAACCTGGCTGCCGGTATGGCCACCACCGGCTCGCTCACTCGCTGGTTCCGCGACCAAATGGCGCGGGACCTGCCCGAAGAAACAGCCTATACCACGCTCTTTGCGGAGGCTGAAGCCATTCCGCCAGGAGCGGAGGGGCTGCTTCTGCTGCCATATTTCAGTGGTGAGCGAACACCAATTAACGATACTCAGGCGCGCGGCGTCTTCGCCGGGTTAACCCTGGCCCATCGTCGTGAGCACCTCTTCCGAGCGGTTCTGGAAAGCGTGGCCTTTGGCATCCGCCACAATATTGAAACCTTCCAATCCATCGGAGCAGATGTACGTCGGATTGTTGCGGTTGGCGGCGGCACCAAGAGCCGCACCTGGCTGCAAATCGTCTCGGATGTCAGCGGTATTGCCCAGGAAGTTCCCCAGCTTACCATAGGGGCCAGTTACGGCGATGCCTTCCTGGCTGGCCTGGCTGCGGGCATCTTACAGCGGGATGACCTCGACCATTGGGTTCGCCCCGATTCATTGATTACACCTGACCCGGTGCGCAAAGCAGTTTACGACAATCTGTATGCGGATTACCGTCTGCTTTACGAAAACACTCGTGAAATTGTTCACCGTTTGGGTGGATGACATTGATCAAGGAGAAACATGCATCATCAACACCTCGTCCCGGAAGGGATGCTCCGTTCAGAAATCCAACAGCGTCGTGAAGAGGGCTGTGAACTTGGAGATCTTCCACACCAGATTGAAGCAGCCATTCAGGAGGGGACACTGGCAGTACATGGCGAACGATTCTGGGCTGAGTTGGAAAACTTGAAGGCCGCACGGGAAGAACCATCCAATCTGGAGGATATTTTTGGCCGCAGACCTGCCACCCAGCATCGTTATACTTTGAACTTAGATGAAGCAGCAATCTACGATCGTATATATGGTGCCTGGCTGGGCCGTTGCGCCGGTTGTACACTGGGAAAACCCGTGGAAGGCTGGAGCCGCGCAAGAATAGAAACCTATCTACGCCTGGCCAGTGAATATCCCCTCTCGGATTACTTCCCTGTCCTGTCTCCATTTCCGGAAGGCCTGGACCTGCAACCGAACTACACCCAAACCTCCAGAGGTCACATCCAGCGCATGGTGCGGGATGATGACCTGGATTACACAGTGATGGCTTTGCGCATTCTGGAGCACTTTGGGCCAAGTTTTACTTCTGCAGAGGTCGCACTGGCCTGGCTGTATGGTCTGCCGTATTTTATGATTTTCACAGCCGAGGCTGTGACTTATCGTAATCTGATCAACGGTATCGAACCGCCAAAAACCGCCTGGGTTCGTAATCCATACCGCGAATGGATTGGGGCCCAGATACGCGCCGACCTGTGGGGCTATGTCAACCCGGGAAACCCAGAAGGTGCAGCTGAAATGGCTTTTCGAGATGCATCCATTTCACATACCGCGAATGGTATCTATGGTGCCATGTGGGCTGCTGGTGCTATCGCCACAGCATTTGTTATGGATGATCCGAGGCAAATCATCCTTGCCGGGCTGGCGGAGATTCCCCAGGAATCCCGCCTGGCCGATGCGATCCGCAATACGATGCAATGGGCGGAAGTATGCCCTACCTGGGAAGAAGCCTGGGAGAAGGTCAATGCAAAGTATGGGACCTATCACTGGGTGCATGTCATTAATAATACCTGCGCCATTGTCCTGGCGCTGCTCTATGGCCAGGGAGACCTGGGAAAAAGCATTTGCCTGGCCGTGATGGGGGGCTGGGACACGGATTGTACCGGCGCCACCACCGGTTCCATCCTAGGCGCTGCGCTTGGGGCAAAAGCCTTGCCCGAGCGCTGGATTACCCCTCTACAGGATCGTCTTGAAACCTATATCCCCGGTGATGGGGACGTGCAGATCTCAAATCTGGCTCGGCGGACTTTTTCCAAAATCCAAATTGCTTAACTTATTAGAGGAATCATGACAGACTGGTTTGCCCACCTTAACACTTCCAAAAGAAAAGAGAGCCGTGGTCAAATCTTCGGGCTTGACGGTGAGACCTGTGTTCACATCCAAACCTATAACCCGGACCACCCTGAGACCATGATTGTGTTCTGCACCATGACCAATGGGCGAATTACCGCCCCCACCTGCGATTGGACCAAGGAACAGGTTCAGGAGTCTTTGAAGAATCAATCTCTTATTGCATCCTATGACTGAGTCAACCCTCCAATTCCGCAAAAAACGCTGGCTGGAATTTTTCGACCTATCCAGCCCGCGCCGGGTGGCATACCTGATTCGCTATGCTCCAGATCTCGGACCACGTCCGCTACCCTTCCCGGATCGCATCCCAGAGCGGATCGATTGGATCTGGAAGAACTACGAATATCACATGCACCGCATGGGCTGGCTGCCAGATGATTCCATTCCTTGCCTGGATATGTTGACCGGTACTGAGATCTTCGCCGAGGCCTTTGGCTGCCTAATCCATTATCCTGTTGATAACAATCCTGCCCCTTTCCCGCTCATCCATTCAGCGGCTGAAGCTGAGGTCTTGCGCGTCCCCTCGTTAGATGTTCCCGCTTTGCGGCGGGTCTTTGAGATGGCAGATGAACTCGTCCACCGAACCAGTTCGGAGGCGCTCTTCCGGCTGGTGGATATGCAATGTCCATTGGATATAGCCGCCATGATGTGGGAAAAAACAGATTTCTACCCGGCATTGTTGAAACATCCAGAAGTGGTGAACAATCTGATCGAGAAGATCACTACTCTGCAGTTCGCCTTTCTGGATGAATGGTTCCACCGTTATGGAATGGAGTTTGTAGCCCATTATCCCGATTATTACATGCCAAAAGGCATAACCCTTTCGGTGGATGAGATTGGCGCTGTCAGCGGTAAAATGTTCCTACAATATTTTCTGCCACACCTCAATCGCTACTCTGAACGCTATGGTGGATTGGGAATTCACTGCTGCGCCAATGCCCGCCACCAGTGGAACAACCTGCGAATGGTCTCGGGGGTGCGTTTGCTTAATATTAATAACCAAGGTGAGATGGTGGGCGAAGCATATCCGTTCTTCGCTGATTTTGTCCCTCAGTGGAATTATGATCAATCTCCGATCCCACGCAGTCCGCTGGAGTGGTTGGAAGAAATTCCTGCAAATGCCCATATAGTGCTTGACTTTTTTGCGGAATCAAAAGATGAAGCGCTGATGATTTGCGAAAAAATGGAACAATACAATGGCTGATCCCATCACCTTTATCGACACTGCCAACAAAAAAGATAAAAACTGGGTCATCCTCGGACCGGGTGGCGGTGGCTGTGTCCACACCCTTACGATCAACCCGCACCGTCCAGAGACCATGGTTGTCTCTTGCGACATGACCGCCGGGTACATCACCCGCGATGGCGGAAAGTCGTGGCGCGAGTTCAACCTGAAAAGCCGCCAATATGCCTACGCATTCGACCCACACGATCCCGATACGCTTTGGGTTGGGACGAGCGGTCTCTTTCGTTCACGGGATCATGGTGATACTTGGCATTTGGTTTTTCCTGACCCGGTAAAATTAGTGGGTGAAACTCGCCTGGATGATGAGTGCCGGCACAGCTTTACAGCCGGGGATAATTGGCCGGGTAAGACCATCCATAGCATTACGGTTGATCCAGAACGCCCCGGCCAGGTTTTCATTGGCATTAAGAAAATGGGTCCAGGGGAACCGTTTGATTTCCAAAAGCCGGTTCAGCGTAAAGGGATTCTTATTTACACGACTAACAATGATGGAATGAGCTGGCATGAAGTGGTGGAATTGGATGCGGAAGATATTTATCTCATCACACTTGACCCGGATTCCCCAATCGAGGATCGTATCCTGTTTATCTTTACCGAAAAAGCGGTTTATTGTGTGGAGGCAGCCACCGGTCAGGTCAAGACCATCCCCTTGCCTGAACAGGTGCGTTTTCTCAATCACGCTTCTGTCGCTGCTCACCCGCAAACCGGAAAGCCGATTTTTTTCCTGGTCGCATTCAAAGAATTGATTGGTACTCATCTCGAGTCCACTTTGCTCCGCTCTTTTGATTTAGGGAAAACCTGGGTAGACCTGTCGCCAGGATTTTCAACTCTCCGACCTGGAGGGCGATTCTGGATTAGCCAGGTTTCAGCCTGTGCCGCAGATGGGCGAAGTGTCTGGGCAATTGTTGAACCTTGTGCCAATCACGAAGCAGACGGAAGGCCGATCGACCGTTATGGTATTTTACACAGTAAAGATTCTGGCCAGAGTTGGAACTGGGTGGTGTTGCAAGATGATTTTCACGATCCGGATAATCGCGAATTTGGTTGGGCAGAACGCGATTACGGTGCCTGCTGGGGGGATTTGACCGGTGATCACCAAATCAGCCCCAAGGGGAGGTTCTGTTGGGATGTTGTGGCCAGTCCGCAGGATCCAGATTCCTGCTGGACGATGGATTTTTCGACCATCTATGCCACGCGAGATGCAGGGCAGACCTGGCAACAATTGGTGACCAATCTCCATCCGGATGGCTCGGTTTCATCGCGAGGGATCGATGTGCTCAGCGTTTATAGTGTACTCTTCGATCCATTCGACCCGTTGCATTTTGTCCTGCCGGTAACAGATGCCGGTATCTTTCATTCTGAGAATGGAGGACGCACCTGGCGGCACGACTTAAAAGGCATACCAAGAGAGTGGATCAACTCTTGTTATTGGATGGTTTTTGATCCACAGGTCAAAGGCAGGGCCTGGTCGGCCTGGTCAGCCATGCACGATATTCCACGCCTCAAAATGTTCCGCAATGAATTCTTTACCCGTGACCGGGGAGGAATATGCAAATCAGAAGATGGTTTACGATCCTGGGCCCCCAGTGCAACTGGGTTACCGGACCATGCTCTCTGCACCCACCTCGTGCTGGATCCAAGCAGTCTGGTTGACTCACGAACAATTTACGCAGCTGTCTTCAACCATGGTGTTTATAGATCTACGGATGACGGTAGGACCTGGACACTAAAAAATCAAGGGGTTGACCGTCGCAATCCTTTCACCTGGCGATTAGCATTGCAGGGAGATGGCACTCTTTACCAGGTGGTGGTTAAGAACCGGTTGGTGGGGCAGGAGTTCAGCGGTGCAATCTACCGTTCCACCAATAGAGCTGAAAGTTGGGAAGTGTTACCTCTGCCCAAAGGGGTTGATTTCCCCAACGATTTGACCTGCGATTCAAGCGGTCGGCTCTATCTGGCTTGCTGGCCACGCAGGGAAGGCGAACGGAATATTGGTGGCGGGGCCTACGCCAGTGATGATGGCGGTCAGACCTGGAAAACAATCTTTCATCCAGAAATGCATGTCTATACATTGACGGTGGATCCCGCCAATCAGAACTATCTATATCTTTCCACCTTTGATTCAGCGTTATTCTGTTCTGAGAATCGTGGATTGACTTGGAGGCAACTGGAGGGTTTTGATTTTCAATGGGGGCAGCGACCGGTGCCTGATCCGCAGCATCCCGGAATGCTTTACATGACCACCTTTGGTAGCACAGTTTGGTATGGTTCTGTTCAAACCTTGAATCTCCAGGTCTAGATCTTATGCGATCATTGCTTCGGCCTGATATTATAAAGAACCCTTTCATAATGGTAGGGTTTGGTTCGATCCTGGTTTTGGTCCTGGCCCTCGTTTTTTCTGGAGTGATGAAAATGTCATTTGATTCACAAAAATTTGGTTCTGTAGATTATGGAATTACTTATTGCCACCTGGATGGTGAATATCTGCGCATGGATTTATTTTATCCTTCCAGTGGCGGTCCCTGGCCTGTGTTATTGTTCGTACACGGTGGGGGATGGACTGAAGGGGACAAGGCTGGCGTTTGGACCGATCCGGTGAATGCTGGTTACCTGGTGGTCTCGATCAATTATCGCATGGCGCCGGATTACCTCTTCCCAGCTATGATCCAAGATGTCAAATGCGCAATCCGTTACTTGAAAGCCCATGCAAAAACATACAACCTGGATCCCCAACGGATTGCCTTGATCGGTCACAGCGCAGGAGCCCATCTGGTGGCTTTGGCTGGCCTGGCAGATGAACGTGCAGGATGGGATGTGGGGCCTTACCAGGAACAATCCAGCCGAGTCCAGGCAGTTATTCCCATTTCCGGCCCATATGATCTGGACGTACGATTTTCCCCGGATGTTGAGATGCTCATCCAAAATGCATTTGGATCCGATCAACGCAGTATTGCAAGTCCGGTAAAGTATGCAGATCCAAAAGATCCACCATTTTTTATCATTCATGGGGATGAAGACTCGGTTGTGCCAGTGGAGCAAGCCACCCTTCTGCAGGAAGCATTGCTTAAGGAATGCGTTCCGGTTGAATTGGTGGTAGTGAAGAATGCAGGCCATGGTCTTGAACCGATCACGGGGGAAATCTTCCCGAGTAGCTCGCAGATTTTCCAACAGGCAATCCTCTTTCTCACTCAAAGCCTGGCTCTCCCATAAACGGAACCGTTCGGATTATTGTATGGAACTCAGTCAATTCAAACCGGTTTCAAAATTGATCACCAGGATTACCCGAGTAGAAAAACCCCTCTTTCCTGTTTTTGACGCTCACAATCATCTTGGACTGGATTTTGGCGGAGGATGGGACAATCGACCCCTATCTGAGTTAATCGACCAACTCGACCAGGTCGGTGTCGCCCGTTATGTGGATCTGGATGGTGGTTGGGGTGAGGATTTGCTCAACACTCATCTCCAGCATTTCAAACAGCCAGCGCCAGAACGTTTCCTGATCTTCGGAGGCGTAGATTGGAGTCAATGGCCCGAACGCGGCAATGCCTTTACACAATGGGCTGCTGGACGGTTGCGCGCCCAGCACGACCGGGGTGCAGAAGGTCTGAAAATCTGGAAGGGCCTAGGCCTGCAGGTTAAAGACCAGCACAGAAACCTGGTCAATGTAGATGATCCTCGGCTGGATTTGATCTGGGAGACTGCCGCTGAGCTTAACCTACCGGTGATGATCCATGTGGGAGATCCGGTGGCTTTTTTTGATCCGATTGATGAGACCAACGAACGTTGGGAAGAACTCGCTCACCACCCCGATTGGGCATTCACCAGTCCCCCTTATCCTCCATTTATGCATATTCTGGATGGATTGGCGAGGTTGGTCATGCGCCACCCAAAAACGACCTTCATTGGCGCTCATGTTGGCTGTTATGCTGAAAACCTGATCTGGGTTGGCGTATTATTAGATCGCTGTCCGAATTTTTATATCGATATTTCAGCCCGGATCGGTGAATTAGGACGCCAGCCCTACACGGCCCGCCGGTTTTTTATCCAGTATGCAGATCGGATTTTATTTGGTTCCGACATGGGACCAGACCCTGAAGCATACCGAATTCTTTATCGTTTTCTGGAAACTGACGACGAATATTTTAATTACAGTCCTGCTCCACTTCCTGCCCAGGGGCGCTGGCATGTACACGGTCTGTATTTACCGCAGGATGTTCTGGAGAAAGTTTACTTTCGAAATGCAGAGCGGTTACTGCTAGGCCACCAAGATCTGTAAATTGATTTGAATGGCGGGCCATTGTATTGAGAAAAATTAAGGAAATTAGTATTACAGCGCAAAGTCGGAAAGGTTCAGTAGTCTGAAAAAGGAAGGCATGGTATCTTTCACCAACCACGGCCAAGTGGGAAGGAGAAAAGAAAACCATGCCTACAAGAATTGTAACTGAAACATGCCTCGCTCCG
>JBGSJZ010000110.1:0-113558 GCA_041741455.1 Anaerolineaceae bacterium
GCCGAAGGGTGTGGAGATGGTGATGCCGGGTGACAACGTGAACCTGGAAGTAGAATTGATCATTCCAGTGGCGTTGGAGCAGGGCAGCAAGTTCGCCATTCGCGAAGGCGGTTTGACCGTTGGCGCGGGTGTCATTACGAAAATATTGGACTGAGAGAAGAATCATGGCTAAGCAGAAAATTCGCATTCGATTGAAAGCCTACGACCATCGTGTCCTAGATCAGTCCGCCAAACGGATCGTTGAAACCGCTGAGCGCAGTGGCGCCCAGGTGGTTGGCCCGGTCCCGCTGCCTACCAAAGTGGAACGCTTTACCGTTCGTCGTTCAGCTTTTATTGATAAAGACTCCCACGAGCATTTCGAAATTCGCACCCACAACCGGATTATTGATGTCCTTGATCCGGATGCCAAGACGATTGATATGCTGATGAGATTGAACCTGCCGGCTGGCGTGGATATCGAGATCAAGATCTAAACTTAACACATGAATGATACTGGTAAAGCAATTATTGCTTTACCAGTAGGCTGAAATTAGCCAAACTGTGCCCTAGCCAAAAAGGGTAGGGTGCGATATAATAATTCGGTTTTCGGCATTTAAGTGCCGTTAACTGGCAGTGCAAGAGTGCGTTATCACCAGTGCCCACACAACGACGGAAGGCGCTGAAGGCCACTGACTGCTCTGTCCGGGGATGATGCAACCTGGCCCAGGTTGACAGTCCCATCAATATCTTTTGAAGGAGACAACCGAGATGTTTAAAGGGCTGATTGGGAAGAAAATCGGCATGACCCAGATTTTCGATGATAATGGTGCGGCAATTCCTGTCACACTCATCGAAGCTGGGCCATGTTTCGTTACCCAGATCCGCACTGCAGAAGCCAATGGTTACGCGGCTGTGCAATTGGGTTACGATGAAGTCAAGCCAAAGCGCCTTACCCAAGGCGAATTGGGGCATCTGAAGAAGAATAACATGCCCCCTCTGCGTTTCCTGCGCGAGTTCCGTGCCAAAGACATTCAGGTCAAAGAAGGTGAACAGGTTACCGTCAGCCTGTTTGTCCTTGGCGACCATGTCGATGTTATTGGAACGAGCAAAGGGAAAGGCTTTCAGGGCGCCGTGAAGCGCTACCACTTCCGTGGTGGTCCGCGCACGCATGGTGCGTCCGATCGAGAACGCGCGCCTGGTTCGCGTGGCTCGACGACTACACCTGGTCGTGTCTACAAAGGCTCGCGCGGCCCGGGTCATATGGGCGATGACCGGGTGACTGCGCAAGGTTTAAAGGTGGTTCTGGTGGATGCCGAGCGCAACGTTTTAGGTGTGCGCGGTTCCGTTCCGGGCGCCCGCAACGGCCTTGTGCTGATCAAGGAGGCGCGAAAGCAGTAACCGTCTTGTACGGGACTGTGAGTAACCCCTAAGGAGCGATGAGACTATGTTAGTAGACGTCTTTAACATGTCGGGACTGAAGGTCAGTACGGTTGAATTACCGGCGAGTATCTTCGAAGCCCCCATTTATGCAGATATCATGCACCAGGCATATGTTCGCCAAATGGCTAATGCCCGTTTGGGAACACATGATACCAAGGTGCGCGGCGAAGTTGCCGGCGGCGGTCACAAACCGTGGCGCCAAAAAGGCACTGGCCGGGCACGTCAGGGTTCCATCCGGTCCGCCCAATGGAAGGGTGGCGGCCGCATCCATACACCGCACCCCCGCTCTTATCAGCAGGCGATGCCGCGCCAGATGCGCCGGACTGCATTACGCAGTGCTCTTTCTTCGAAGGCGATGGAAAATTGCCTGGTGATCGTTGATGAATTGACCCTGCCCGAACCAAAGACCCGCCTGATGGCCTCGGCCCTCAACGGTCTGGTTGGCAGCTCCAGTGCGTTGGTTGTTATTCCGGAAAAGAACGAAGGTTACGTTGGCGTGATCCGCGCCACCAACAACCTGCCGGATGCTAAAACCCTACTGGCTGGCTACCTCAACATCCGTGACTTGCTGACATTCGACAAGGTTGTCTTGCCGCTGGCAGCGCTGGATGTCATTGCAAAGAACCTGGGGTAGGTAGGAGCGAAATATGAGCACTATTTATGATGTACTCCGCCGTCCACTGGTGACTGAAAAGTCGAATTACCAGGCCCGCCGCCTGCACCAATTTGTGTTCGAAGTGGCCACTGATGCCACCCGAACAATGGTGAAGGATGCGGTCGAGACGCTGTTTGATGTAACGGTTCTTCGGGTGAATGTGATCAATGCCCCCGCCAAGCGCACCCGCCGGGCGCGCAGCCGCCGGCTGGCCATTCGCGACGCCGGCTTTAAGAAGGCGATTGTGACCCTGGCTCCCGAAGATCGCATCCCATTCTTTGAAGGGGTGGAATAATGGCAGTTAAAGTCTACAAACCCATTACGCCAGGCTTGCGCGACATGACTGGCTACACGTTTGAAGAAATTACCAAATCGACTCCCGAACGGTCATTGGTGGTGCTGCGGCGCAAGATGAGCGGCCGCAACTCCTATGGCCGGGTGACGGTGCGCCATCGTGGTGGCGGAAATCGCCAATTTGTGCGTCTTGTGGATTTCAAACGGGACAAGCTGAGCATCCCCGCCAAAGTTTCGGCGATTGAATATGATCCGATTCGCACCGCCCGCCTGGCGCTGCTGACCTATGCCGATGGCGAGAAACGCTACATCATCGCCCCACTAGGTTTAAAGGTTGGCGACAGTGTGATTTCAGGATCGAATGTGGATATTCGGGTGGGCAACTGCCTCCCAATTTCAAATATCCCGGTTGGTACGATGATCCACAACGTTGAGCTGAAGGAAGGCCGCGGCGGCCAGTTGGTACGGGCTGCGGGCGGTGCGGCTCAATTACTGGCCAAAGAAGGCGATTATGCCCAGGTACGTATGCCCTCTGGCGAAGTTCGTCTGGTGCGCCAATCCTGCTATGCGACGATTGGCCAGGTTGGTAATGTGGACCATAGCAATGTAAAGCTGGGCAAAGCTGGCCGCAAGCGTCACATGGGCATCCGCCCGACCGTACGTGGTACAGCCATGTCCCCGCGCGATCACCCGCATGGTGGTGGTGAAGGTCGTCAGCCTGTTGGTATGCCCGGCCCGAAGACACCATGGGGCAAACCGGCGCGTGGTTACAGAACCCGCCGCAATAAAATCACCGATAAGTTCATCGTTCGCCGGCGTAATGCGGGCGGCGGTCGGTAATGCGGACTGCTCTAAGATAAAAGGGACCAGAATATGTCACGATCGTTGAAAAAAGGGCCGTATGTCGACCCGAAGCTTTTGAAGAAAATCGAAGTAATGAATATTGCCAACCAGAAGAAGGTTCTGCGGACGTGGAGCCGGGATAGCTCGATCTTCCCCCAGATGGTTGGACATACCATTGCTGTGCATGATGGCCGACGACATGTGCCGATCTACATCACCGAAAATATGGTGGGACACCGCCTGGGTGAATTTGCCCCGACCCGCCACTTCCGCGGCCACATGTCCGAAAAGTCGTCGAAAGGAAAATAAGCCATGGCGACCGATATTCGCGCTGAATTAAGTAACTGCGGTGTTTCTGCCCAGAAGGTTCGCCTGATGGTAGATATGGTGCGCGGCAAACAAGCTGTTGAGGCACTGAATATTCTCAAATTCATGCCAAAAGTTGCAGCTCGCCACGTACACAAGTTGCTGACCTCTGCTGTGGCCAACGCTGAAGAGAATTTTGGCGTCAGCCGCGATGACCTTTTTGTTTATCGCATAACGGCGGATGAAGCCCCTACGCGCAAATGGCGCAAGTTTGGGGCCCGTGGCCGTTTCAAACCGCAATTGCGGCGGACCTCGCACGTGACCGTAATTTTACGGGAGCGTGAGTAGAGATAGGCTTGCCAGGTGACCGGTTGAAGTCTGACCGGAAGCCGGCAAGAAAAGACACCAGGAGATCGTATGGGTCGAAAAGTACATCCGATTGGATTTCGTCTGAATATCAATCAACCCTGGCTAGGGCGCTGGTATGCTGACGGAGCGCAGTATGTTGACCAATTCCACCAGGACATCAAGATTCGCAAGATGCTCCGCTCGGAATCGGAAAAGGCAGGCGTCTCAATGGTTGAAGTGGAGCGCTTCCCGAACAAGGTTCGAGTGATTGTCCACACCGCAAAGCCGGGCATCCTCATTGGTCGCAAGGGTGAGGGCGTTAAGAAGATTCGCACCTCATTGGAAGCTATGACCGGTGGCAAGATTGATCTGGATATCAAGGAGATCAAGGCTCCGGATACGGATGCCTATCTCGTGGCCCTGAATATTGCCGGCCAAATTGTACGGCGTGTGAGCTACCGCCGGGCGATGAAGCGGGCCATTCAACAGGCCATGCGCCAGGGCGCACAGGGTATCAAGATCGAAGTGGCCGGCCGCTTGAGCGGTGCCGAAATGGCTCGCAGCGTCTGGCTGCGTGAAGGCCGCGTTCCGCTGCAGACTCTGCGTGCGGATATGGACTTTGCCCGTGCCGAAGCCCAGACCACCTATGGCAAGATAGGTATCAAGGTTTGGGTTTATAAGGGCGTCGTGCTGCGTGAACGCGAAGAAAAGGTCGAACCGACCGAAGGTGTGTACGTCAGCGAATAAGATTCCACCGAGCCGCCAGGCTGGTGATTGATTGAAAGAGGTAGCAACCATGTTGATGCCAAAGCGTGTGAAATACCGCAAGCAGATGCGCGGCCGCATGAAGGGGAAAGCCCTACGAGGGGCTGAAGTGACCTTCGGCGAGTTCGGCCTGCAGGCGCTGGAACCGGGTTGGGTGACCGCCCGGCAAATTGAAGCGGCCCGCCGCGTCCTCGTACGCGTGATGCGCCGGCGTGGAAAGGTCTGGATTCGGATCTTCCCGGATAAACCTTACACTCACCGCCCCCCGGAGACCCGGATGGGTAAAGGTAAGGGTAATGTGGAGTACTGGGTGGCAGTAGTTAAGCCTGGTCGAATTATGTTCGAGGTTGGTAGTCTGCCGTCAGAAATTGCGCTGGAAGCCCTGGAGCAAGCAGCGTATAAGTTCTCCATCAAGACCAAAGTCGTCAACCGCCTGGATGCAGTAGCGGAAGCGACAACAGGAGGAGAATAGGCATGAAACTGAGTGATATTCGTCAGTTAGGTGACCAGGAACTGGTCAATAAGATTGCCGACGCCCGCCAGGAACTGATGAACCTGCGTTTTCAGGTGATCAGCGGCCAATTGAGCGATACGAGCCGGTTAAAAATCACCCGCCGTCTGATCGCCCAGTTTGAAACCGTGCTGCGCGAGCGAGAATTGGCGCAGGAAGGTAAGAAATGAATAATCGCCGTCGTTTAATTGGTGTTGTGAAGAGCAACAAGATGATGAAGACCGTGATCGTTGAGATCACGCGCACCTTCCGCCACCCGCTGTACCGCAAGGTCGTGCACTCCAGCCATACGGTGATGGCGCACGATGAGCTGGGCTGCCAGATTGGCGATAAGGTGCAGATTGTGGAAACCCGCCCGCTTTCCGCCCAGAAGCGCTGGGCAGTAGAGCAGATCATGAAACGCGATATCGAATCAGCTGCGGCTGGTGAGGGAGGCGAGGCATGATACAGCTCGAAAGCCGGATCAAGGTTGCAGATAACACCGGCGCCCGTGTCCTTTTAGTCATCCATATTTTGGGTGGTTCCACCCGGCGGTATGGACGGGTTGGCGATGTGGTAGTGTGCGCGGTCAAATCCGCCGCTCCCCAGGGCTCGGTGAAGAAAAGTGAAGTAGTGCGGGCGGTCATCGTCCGCTGCGCCAAAGAATGGCGCCGGGAGGATGGCTCCACCATCCGTTTTGACGATAATGCAGCCGTTATTTTGGATAACGACGGCCAGAATCCGAAAGGCACACGCATTTTTGGCCCCGTGGCCCGCGAACTGCGTGAAAAAGGGTTCATGAAGATCGTCTCCCTGGCCCCGGAAGTGATCTAGGACAGGAGTGAGCGATGAGAGTTAAGATACATAAAGGCGATACCGTTGAGGTGATCACCGGGCGCGAGGAAGACAAAGGCAAACGCGGCGAAGTTATCAAAGTGTTGCCGGATGACGGCCGGGTTGTGGTGCAGGGTGTCAATGTACGCACCAAGCATCAACGCCAGGTTCAATCTGGTGGCCGTACCATGAACCCTGGCCGGGTGCGTTTTGAAGCCCCGATCCACCTCAGTAATGTGATGCTGGTCTGCCCGAAATGCAGCAAGGCAACGCGGGTTGGGCTGACACGGGATGGCGAAATAACCACTCGCGTCTGCAAAAAATGCCAGGCCTTGATTGATGACTAAGAGCGCAGACCGGGAGCATGAATATGAATAGAATGAGAGTGCGTTATCAAGAAGAAGTTGTGCCTGCGCTGATGAAGGCCTTGAACATGGAAAATGTGATGGAACTACCTCGCATTACCAAGGTTGTGGTCAACATCGGTCTGGGTGAAGCCATGGATAATCCCAAGGCGTTGGAAGCTGCTGTTGGCGACATGATGTTGATCACTGGCCAAAAGCCTGTAATCACCAAAGCCCGCAAGAGCATCTCCAACTTCAAGCTGCGCGAAGGCCGTGCCATTGGCGCTAAGGTCACACTGCGTGGCGATAAAATGTGGTCATTCCTGGACCGTTTGATGAACATTGTCCTGCCGCGGGTGCGTGACTTCCGCGGGGTCTCGGACGAGGCTTTTGACGGCCATGGAAATTACACGCTGGGTTTGCGTGAGCAGCTGATCTTTCCGGAGATCGAGTACGATAAGATCGATAAAGTGCGCGGCATGGAAATCACCATTGTGACCACCGCCCGGACTGATGATCAGGCGTCTCAATTATTGGCATTGCTCGGCATGCCTTTCAGGAAGGGTTAATATGGCGAAGAAGTGCATGATGTATCGTGAAATGCGACGGGAGCGACCCACCCAGGTGCGCAATCGATGCCGGATTTGCGGTCGACCACGCGGATATATGCGCCGGTTTGGCGTATGCCGTATTTGCTTCCGCACTCTGGCGCTGGAAGGTCAAATCCCCGGCGTGACAAAGTCATCTTGGTAGAGCGGTGCGGAGGTAAGTCATGAGTGTGAATGATCCTATTGCTGATATGTTGACTCGCATTCGCAACGCCGTGTCTACGGGCCAGGCGATGGTAGCCATGCCAAGCTCCAAGATCAAGGTGGAAATCGCCCGGATCTTGAAAGAGGAAGGCTTTATCGAGTCGTATGAAGTTGCAGATGGTGAAGAAGCGTTTTTGAAGACGCTACGCCTGAAGCTTAAATATGTTGGTGAACGGCGCGAACGGGAATCGGTTATTACCGGCATCGTGCGGGTCAGCCGCCCCGGCCGCCGTGTTTATACTCGCAAACAGGATATACCATGGGTCCTTTCGGGGATGGGTGTAGCAGTTGTCTCGACCCCCAAGGGAGTCATGACCGGCCAGCGCGCCCGCCAATTGGGCGTCGGTGGCGAGATCCTGTGCAAGGTTTGGTAACCCACAGGGAATAGGAGGTATTACTGTGTCTAGAGTTGGACGCTTACCTGTGACTGTGCCGAACGGCGTGCAGGTTGAAATCAACGGAAGTGACGTGCTGGTAAAGGGGCCGAAAGGCGAGTTGAATCGAACCTTCTCCCCAGAAATCGGGATTACATTGGAAGGCAATGAGGTGCATGTCACCCGGCCAAACGATGAAGCCCGGTTACGCGCCCTGCATGGAACCACACGTGCGCTGATCAACAACATGGTGGTCGGTGTTAGCACCGGCTTCACCAAGGTGTTGGAAGTGGACGGCGTTGGTTATCGTGTTGAATTGAAAGATGCCAATCTGGTGATGGCACTGGGTTTTTCCCACCCGGTGACTATTGAACCTGAACCAGGCATTACTTTTGAGGCAGATGCCAAGACTCGTGTCGTTCGCGTGATGGGCATTGACCGTGAACAGGTCGGTCAGGTGGCCTCAGATATTCGCAAAATTCGCCCGCCAGAGCCTTACAAGGGCTAGGGCATTCGTTATCAGGGTGAAAAGATTCGCCGCAAGGCTGGTAAATCCGGCAAGGGCAAGGGCGGCAAGAAGTAGGTGATGAACCATGGCAAATAACTCACGTTCTGAAGCTCGCATTCGCCGGCACGCCCGTGTTCGCAAATTTGTGCACGGCACTCCGGATCGCCCGCGCTTGAGCGTCTTCCGCAGCCTGGCAGAGATTTATGCCCAGGTGATTGATGACGAAGCCGGCAATACCCTTGTTTCCGCATCCAGCGTGGATGCAGAACTCCGCGCCAAGATGGCTGGTTTGAAGAAATCCGAACAAGCCCGTCTGGTTGGCGAGGCAGTTGCCAAGCGCGCCCTGGAAAAAGGTATCAAGCAAGTTGTGTTCGACCGGGGTGGATTCCGCTACATCGGCCGGGTCAAAGCCCTGGCAGATGGCGCTCGCGAAGCCGGCCTGGATTTCTAGGCGCAATAATAAAGGATAGGCCTGATTATGGAAATGGATTACCAACCGATCGAGCAGCAATACGAAGAAAAAGTTATCGAGATCGCCCGAGTTGCCAAAGTGGTAAAAGGTGGTCGCCGCTTCCAATTCCGTGTTACGGTAGTGATTGGCGATACCAATGGCAACATTGGCCTGGGCATTGGCAAGGCTAATGCTGTGCCAGATGCCATGCGCAAAGCCTCTGAGCGGGCGCACAAAGACATTCGGAAGGTGGTGCTCTCTGGCACGACCATTCCTCATGAAGTGACCGCTCGGGTGGGTGGCGCAGTGGTTTTACTCAAACCGGCTTCACTGGGCACGGGTGTTATCGCCGCTGGTGGTATGCGCGCCGTCCTGGAAGCCGCAGGTGTGCACGATATTTTGACCAAATCCCTGGGCAGTGCCAATGTGTTGAACGTTGTGAAAGCAACCTTTGATGCCCTGTCGCAGCTCAAATCTCCGGAGATGGAAGCCGCCCGCCGTGGTAAACCGGTGAGCGAACTGCTTCCCTTCTGGGAGCGGAGGAAGAAAAATGGCTGAGAATACCCCGGTAAAAGTTTTACGGATCAAACTCGTCCATAGCGGGATTGGTTACACAGTGCGCCACAAAGCCACCCTGAAGGCGCTGGGATTTCGCCGGCTGCAACAGGTGGTGGAGCATGTGGATTCCCCCACACTGCGGGGAATGCTGGCCAAGGTCAGCCACCTTGTAGAAATTGAAGAACAGGTGAAAGAATGAAACTTCACGACTTACAGCCAAACTTTGGCTCTACTTCCAAACGCAAGCGCGTTGGTCGTGGCATCTCTGGCGGACAGGGTAAAACCTGCGGCAAGGGTACCAAGGGCCAGAATTCGCGCAGTGGTGAGGGTGGTCACTTAGCCCGCCAGGGCGGTAACCTGCCTTTCTACCGATCGCTTCCATTTAAGCGTGGTGAAGGTTTCACCCCACCGAACCGCACCCGGTACACTGAGATCAATCTGGATCGACTGGCCGTATTTGCGGCTGGCACTGAAGTGACCCCCATGACCATGGCTGAAGCTGGCTTGCTGGGTAAACTGACAGACCTGATCAAGATCCTCGGTCGTGGTGAATTGAGCATTCCGCTCAAGTTGACGGTGCACCGGGTGAGCAAGAGTGCCCGCGCCAAGATCGAAGCCGCGGGTGGTTCGATCGAATTGATTGGTGAGTAGTCTACCCTTAAACTAAAGGAGACACACGCATGAAGCGATCCGCTTGGCGCTATCTGTGGAAATCGGAAGACATCCGGCGCAAGCTGTTAATCACCCTGTTCCTGCTGGTGCTTTACCGCCTGGCAGCTAATATCCCTGTTCCGGGGATTAACCGGGAAGTGATTGCAGCCATTGGACAGGGCGGTGGCGCGGCTGGCAACTTATTCAACCTGCTGGATTTACTCTCGGGCGGTACAGTGTCGAATTTCTCGATCCTGGCGATGGGCGTCTACCCATACATTACCGCCCAAATCATCCTGCAGTTGCTGGTGCCGATCATTCCAGCCCTTGAACGCCGGATGAAGGAAAACCCGCGCGAAGGTCAGAAATTTATCGAACGTTGGACCGTCATCCTGACCGTACCGATGGCTGCGCTTTCAGCCATTAGTCAGATTAACATCTTCAATTCGCTGACAACCGCTGGCACTGTTATTGCCAACTTTGGCTTTTCTGGCGGTAACCTGTTGCCAACATTGGCCACAATCATCTCGATGATTGCTGGTACCATGTTGGGTGTGTGGCTGGGTCAATTGATTTCGGAATATGGCATCCCGAACCAGGGTTTGTCCTTGATCATCTTTGCGGGTATTGTTTCCCAAATCCCGTCCAACCTGGTTTCTCTCCTGGCTGATAGGACGAATGGCTGGTGGATGATGCTGCTGGTGATCTTGATCTTGGTTCTGACGATCTTCGCCATCGTTTATGTCCAACAAGGACGCCGCAACGTGGTGGTGTTCTTCCCCGGCCGGCGTGTAGGTAATCGCATGTCCATGCCTGTGAAGAGCAACCTGCCGTTGATGGTCAACATGGCGGGCATGATCCCGATCATCTTCGCCCAATCGCTGTTGACCTTCCCGGCCATTATTGCCAGCTATTTTGTGAATTCCAATACGAACTGGGTCGCCAACTTTGCATCCGGTGTGTATTCCACCTTCAACGGCCAGGGCTGGGTGTATTCGGTCCTGTATTTCCTGATGGTGGTGGGCTTCACATTCTTCTATACGGATGTGCTCTTCACTCAGCAGAATTACGGCGATAATCTGCGTAAGCAGGGCGCCCACATTCCTGGTGTGGCCGTGGGCACTCCCACTCAAAAATACCTGACCAAGGTGCAACGCCGCATCACCTTCCCTGGAGCTTTCTTCCTCGGTTTGGTGGCTGTGTTGCCTTTCATCCTGCAAGCGGTGCTCCCTGCGAGCATCCGTGGCAACGGTCTTATTTTGATCACTTCCGCCGGTCTGCTGATTGTGGTGGGTGTTGTTCGAGATACGTTCAACATCATCGAAACCGAATTGAAGCTGCACGGTTATGAAGAAAGCTTGATCAAGGGCTAGGAACTATGGCACGCTATATCGTCTTGCTGGGCCCTCCCGGTGCTGGAAAAGGCACCCAGGCGGCCGTCATTTCAAAAGAACTGGATCTGGCTCACATCTCGTCGGGCGACATCTTCCGCGAGAATCTAAAGAATGAGACAGATCTGGGCAAGCTGGCAGCTGGTTATATGAACCAGGGTTTGCTGGTGCCGGATGATTTGACGATTGCGATGATCGGCGACCGGTTGAAACGGCCGGATTGCGTCAAGGGAGCTCTGCTGGATGGTTTCCCACGCACACCTGCCCAGGCAGATGCCCTGGCAAAGATGCTGGCGGAATTTGACGGAAGAGTGATCTGTGTCCCATATATCTACGTGCCGGCTGAAGTGCTGATTGAACGCTTGAGTGGGCGCTGGAGTTGCAAGCAGGGTCATGTGTATCATGAAAAGTTCAATCCGCCGCAACAGCCGGGCCTGTGCGATGTGGATGGATCGCAACTTTACCAACGTGAAGACGACCAGCCGGCAACGGTTGAACGTCGCATCAAGGTCTACTTTGAGCAAACCTCTCCGCTGATTGAGTATTACCGGGCGGCCGGCCTGTTGATGGAAGTGGATGGAACCCAACCCATCGATTCCGTCTCTGAACAATTGTTGGCAGCCATCCGAAAGGTGGCCTGAGCGATGATGTGGGATCGGCAGATTTCTCTGAAGTCCGAAAAGGAACTGACCACTATGCGCATGGCAGGCCAGGTCAACGCGGAAGCGTTGGCAGCCGCATTTGCGGCCATCCATCCTGGTGCTTCGACTGCCGATTTGAACGCAGCCGCTGAGGAAGTGCTCAAGAAATATGGCGTCAAGTCGCCTTTCAAGAATTACCCGGGAGCCTATCCATATCCAGCCAGCACTACGATCAGCATTAACGAAGAATTGGTGCATGGCATCCCGGATCCAAAGCGGAAATTGAAGGTAGGCGACATCGTCAGCGTGGACTGCGGAGCGACCTTCGAAGGCTGGGTGGCTGATTCAGCTTTCACGGCCTCGGTGGGGGAGGTTTCCCCCGAAGTGGGCCACCTGGTAGATGTAACCGAGCGCAGTTTGTACATCGGCATCAGTAAGATGTGCGCTGGTAACCGGGTAGGCGATGTCTCTGCCGCCATCCAGGAATATGTGGAAGGTGAAGGGTTGCACGTTGTGCGTGAGTATACCGGTCACGGAGTCGGGCGGGTCATGCATGAAGGTCCGCAGGTCCCCAACTATGGCGTCGCTGGACGCGGTATGTTGCTGCGTAACGGAATGACGATTGCGCTGGAACCGATGGTGTTGATTGGCTCCCCCACCACCCGGGTGCGTCCCGATCAGTGGACGGTTGCGGCCGCAAACGGAAAACCGACCGGACACTTTGAACACACCGTGGCAATTACCGAAGACGGACCCCGTATTCTGACCTTGCTGGCAGACGGCACCGCCCCGGTTGGCAAGCTGCGGGATTTGAAAGGACTACCCGCTGCCTGAGCAGAAACCAGGAGTCACTGGACAACTGGCGAAAGACTCGGTATAATCGAGGCTTTGGCGCGATAGTAAGCAATGATTGATTTGAAGAGGAGTTTCGCATGAAAGTAACAACATCCATTGGCAAACGCTGTGCCAAATGCAAGATCGTTAAGCGTCACGGCAAATTGTACGTGATTTGCGAAAACCCAAAGCACAAACAGCGACAGGGATAAAAGCATATGGCGAGAATTGAAGGTGTCGATCTACCACGAAACAAGCGGGTTGAAGTAGCCCTGACCTACATTTTTGGGATTGGGCCTACCCGCGCACGCACTATTTTGTCTTTTACCAGGGTCAATCCGGATATCCGGGTCAAGGACCTGAGTGAGTTGGAAGTCAACTCATTGCGCGACTTTATTGCCAAAAACTTCAAAGTTGAAGGTGATTTACGGCGCGAAGTGCAGATGAATATCAAGCGGCTAATTGAAATTGGCTGCTACCGTGGCTTGCGCCATCGTCGGAATTTACCGGTGCATGGACAACGCACCCGGACAAATTCACGCACCCGCAAGGGACCCAAGAAGACCGTTGCCGGTCGGGGTCGCCGCAAGGGCGCTACCAAGAAATAATTCTCTCCGGCGAATAGGTGCCAGCCGGGTTCGGGTTCCCTCCACCCGCGGCTGCCTGGTTGGCGCACAATCTCAGAGAGAGTTTATTACGAAAAGGTTGATTGTGAGGATCTATGGCACAAAATGTTCGCTCATCGCGACGTAGCACGACTACCACGCGCAAGGTGAAGCGCACACTGTCTTCTGCACAGGTGCATGTGTTCGCATCCTTCAACAACACCATCGTGACAGTGACTGATCAGCAGGGTAACTCCGTTTGCTGGGGCAGCGCTGGTTCAGCCGGTTTCAAGGGCTCCCGCAAGAGCACGCCGTTTGCGGCGCGTCTGGCTGCAGAGCAGGCTTTGAAAACCGCTGTTTCGATGGGTGTTCAGGAAGTGGACATCATTATCAAAGGACCTGGCCCTGGCCGCGAAAGCGCTATCCGGGCTGTGCAGGCGATGGGTGTGAAAGTGCGCTCCATTTCGGATATCACCCCGGTTGCTCACAATGGTTGCCGGCCGCCGAAAAAACGCCGCGTCTAAAAAGAGAGGAAAGATATGGCAAGATATTTGGGTCCGGTGTGCAGATTATGCCGGCGTGAAGGTGAAAAACTGTTTCTCAAGGGTCAGCGCTGCTTTACTCCAAAGTGCGCCTTTGAGAGGCGTGCATTTGCTCCGGGTCAGCATGGCAAGACAGGCGGCTCCCACGGACAACAGCGAGAATCCGACTATGGCCGCCAACTGCGTGCAAAGCAGAAAGCCCGCCGGGTTTATGGTGTTCTCGAGCGTCAGTTCCGCCGCTATTTTGGTGTCGCATTAGGCCGGCGCGGTCTGACTGGTTTGAACCTGCTTCAGACCATGGAATTGCGGCTGGATAATGTCGTCTATCGCTCTGGTCTGGCAGATAACCGGACAGGCGCCCGCCAGATGGTGACCCACGGTCACTTCCTGGTCAATGGCATTCGGACTGATGTACCCTCGATGCTACTGAAGCCGGGAGACCAGGTGACAGTGCGTGAAGGCTCCAAGTCGACCACGCTCTTCCGTGAATTGCGCGATTATTCTGAGAAACGAAATTGCGCTTTGTGGCTGGACCGTGATCTGAGCAGCCTTTCGTTGCGGGTTTCCCGTCTGCCTGAACGGGCAGAGATCGACGGCAACCTGAACGAACAGCTGATCGTCGAATACTACTCTCGCTAAAACGAGAGATCATATCCGGTGCGCGGTTTTTCATGGGTGCATCGGGGTGAGGTGTGAAGTGACTGTTCTCAATAATATGGTTACACCCAAAGTGGAACGGGACGCAGAAGGCCGCAATTACGGAAAGTTCTTGATTGCTCCGTTGGAACGCGGTTTTGGCGTTACGCTGGGCAATGCCCTGCGTCGGGTTCTGCTCTCTTCGCTGGATGGTGCAGCGATAACTTCCATCCGAGTTTCGGATGCATTGCACGAGTTCGCTGATATCCCGGGAGTACGCGAGGATGTGATCCAGGTACTGCTCCAGGTCAAGCAACTCCGTTTGATGCTCCACGATGTGGATAGCTCTCATATGCATCTGGAAGTGCATGGTGAAGGTGTGGTGACTGCGGCGGATATTCAATGCCCACCGGAAGTCGAAATTGTCAACCCGGACTTGTATTTGTTCACAGTGGATGACAAGAAAACCCGGCTGGAAATCGACTTCACTGTCGAACGCGGCCGCGGCTACACCCCGGCCAATGAACGCACGGACAACCTGCCAATCGGCGACCTGGCAGTGGATGCCATCTTCAGCCCAGTCAAGCGAGTTAACTGGACCGTGCAGAATGCCCGCGTGGGTACCAGTACGAACTTTGACAAGTTGGTGTTGGAAATCTGGACGGATGGAACGATCACTCCACAATCTGCATTGAGCACAGGCTCCAAGATTTTAATCGATCATTTGCGCCTGATCTCGGGTGTGACTGAAGAAATTCCGCTGCTGGGTGTTGAAAGAGAAATTTCTGGCAGCCGTCTGACAAGTGAAGCGGCAGAGACGCCGATTGAAAACCTGGATCTCTCGGTGCGGGTGTTTAACTCGCTCAAGCGAACCGGCATCACCACAGTAGGTGATGTACTGGATCTGCTGGAGAAGGGTGAAGAAGCGGTCATGTCGATCCGCAATTTCGGCGAGAAAAGCCTGGATGAACTGCGCCAGAAGATGCAGGAAAAAGGTTTCTTGCACGAAGAAAAACCTACGGAGTAATGAAACATGCGACATGGTGTTGCTGGTTATCGATTAGGAAGAACGAAAGACCAACGGATCGGTCTGCGACGCACGTTGATTGGTCAATTGTTTACGCACGAGAAGATTACAACCACCCGTGCCAAAGCCCTGGCCATCCGCAGCGAAGCGGAAAAGTTGATCACGCTGGCGCGTAATAGCAGCGAAGGCACCCCCGAACAGAAGGTGAATGCCCGCCGTATGGCTGCTGCCAAGCTGAACAATCCAGTCATCGTCAAGAAATTATTTGATGATATTGCCCCACGCTTTGCCACCCGCAAAGGCGGCTATACGCGTGTGCTTCATCTGGGACCCCGCCTCGGCGACGCAGCGGAAATGGTTCTGTTGGAGCTTGTTGAAGAGTAAACCATCCGGGTAACCGGGTTGGAATGGCACGTTACCAGTTGATACTTGCCTACGATGGCACGGAGCTAGAGGGCTTCCAGCGCCAAGGCAGCAAACGCACCGTTCAGGGTGAGGTGGAGAAAGCTCTCCACCACCTGGGTTGGAGCGGAAATTCGCTGCTGGCTGCCGGGAGAACTGACAGTGGTGTGCATGCCAGTGGCCAGGTGATTGCCTTTGACCTGGACTGGAACCACCCACCGGAAGAACTCGGCCGTGCCTTGAACGCCGCTCTACCTGCAGATTTGGCAGTGAAAGCAGTGCGTTTGGCTCGAGAGGATTTTCACCCCCGTTATGATGCCCTCTCTCGAACCTACCGCTACCGCATCATTGGCCAACCAGAGCGAGACCCGCTCAGTGAGCGCTACGCCTGGCGGATTTGGCCCGCACTAGATTACGGGCTGCTTCAGGCGGCTGCCCGGGAGTTGATCGGCACGCACGATTTTGCCGCTTTCGGTTCGCCCATGCGACCCGGTGGCAGCACCATCCGCACCGTGCTTGAGGCTTCCTGGGAGCAGCACGCCGGGTATCTGCAGTTTGAGATTACGGCCAACGCATTTCTGTACCGCATGGTACGCCGAGTGGTGTTCGTGCAGGTGCAGGTTGGGCTTGGCCGGTTGGACCTGGCAAAGTTCACCTTAGGGGTGCAGGCGGCTCAACCGCAGACCCCTGGCCTGGCACCACCCAATGGGTTGAGCCTGGTGCGGGTGGAGTATGGCGATAAGGCAAATCGCGAATCAAGTGAGGCCGTTGGCGAAGGCTGCGGCCAGTAATCATGGAATTGGAGAGTGACTGTGGACAAAACATTCGTCCCTAAGGGTCAACAAGAATTGAATTGGGTTCTGGTGGATGCCAGCGAAGCGCCGATTGGCCGCCTGGCTACCCAGATCGCGGCAGTTCTGCTTGGCAAGAACAAGCCTACTTATACCCCCGGCTTTGAAACGGGTGATTTTGTTGTGGTGATCAATGCGAGCCGGTTGAAAGTTACGGTGAAGCGCCAGGAAACGAAGTTCTATCATCATCACTCCGGCTATCCGGGTGGGTTGAAGACTGTTTCGCTGCGCGATCAATTGATCTACAATCCCGACCGTGTCATCCGCGCAGCCGTGTGGGGAATGCTGCCGCACAATAAGTACGGCCGCAAACTAATCAAGAAGTTGAAGGTATATGGCGGAAGCGAACACCCGCATGCTGCCCAGAACCCGAAACCGCTTGCGTAAAAGGAGCTGAGGTATTATGTCTGTTCAGTATTACGAAGGTATCGGCCGGCGCAAAGAAAGCACCGCGCGTGTACGTTTGATGAGCGGCTCGGGCGGCTTCATTGTCAATGACAAGCCGATTGAAGATTACTTCACCCGTCTTGGTGACAAGGAAGCTATTCTGGGACCCCTGGCAGCAGTCGGGATGGATCGCTCAACCTTTGATGTAACCGTCAAAGTGCAGGGTGGTGGTGTGACCGGTCAGACCGATGCTGTGCAGCTTGGTCTGGCGCGTGCGCTGGTCAAGTTGAATAGCGAGTTGACTTCCCCACTGCGCAAGGGTGGCTACATGACCCGCGACGCACGTGTCAAGGAACGCAAGAAACCCGGTCTCAAGCGCGCCCGCAAGGCCCCAACCTACACCAAACGGTAGAAGTTCGGAATCGGGTATCCTTATTTACCCGGCGTTTGAATTGGAGCAATCAAACCCCTTCTCTCTCCGCGCGGGAGAGAAGGGGTATTTAACTTGACAGGAACCCGATGAATCATCAGCAGATTGCAGCAATCTTGAACCTGTGGGATGCGGATGGCATGCAGCAGATCAGCCTGGTACCGGCGCTGCGCTTGAAAAAAGCGCACTGCCCCTGTTTTCCCACCTCTTCCAGCGCCTTGATCCACAGCCTGATCCCGGATCTGGCCAGGGATGCGAAGGCAGCTCTGCTGGCCGTTTACCCGGCAGAACACCCGTTGGAGCTTGCAACCCTGGCTGAGGACGCTCCAGCGGTACGCCAAAAGCTGGTGTTGGGTGAGCTGGATACGCTCATGATGGTTCAGCTGGGCTGCGAAGCAGCTCTCTTTGTGCCCGCCCTGGGATTAGACACCTCGTTTGAGTCATTCCAGGAGATCATCGGTCATTTGCGAGCGCCGGACGGCTGCCCGTGGGATCGCGAACAGACTCACCAGACCCTGCGCATGCATCTGCTGGGAGAATCCTATGAGACCCTGGCCGCCATGGATGCCAACGATCCTCAACACATGGCAGAAGAATTCGGGGATTTATTGCTGCAAATTGTGCTGAACGCCCAGATTGCCAGCGAGACTGGCGATTTTAATATGGCAACTGTGTTGCAAGGGATCCATCGAAAAATTGTCCGGCGCCACCCGCACGTGTTTGGCGAAGTGATTGTGGATGGGGTGGGGGATGTGCTCACCAACTGGGAGGCGATCAAAGCTGAAGAACGGAAAGAGGATCAGGAAGCCAATGGGGAAGAAGCTCCCAAAGGGCTGCTGGATGGCGTGCCGGAGGTCTTTCCATCCCTGGCCCAATCCCAGGAGATCCAGGATCGAGCCGCCCGGGTGGGTTTTGACTGGCATGAAATCGCCCCGGTCATCGGCAAGGTGCTGGAAGAGTTGGACGAAGTGCAGAAAGCTGAAACCCCGGAAGAACAGGAAGCCGAACTGGGTGATTTGCTGTTTTCAGTGGTCAATCTATCCCGCTGGCTGAAGATCGATGCTGAATCGGCGCTGCGCTCGGCTAATCAACGTTTCCGCCGGCGGTTTGCCTACGTGGAGGGCAAAGCGCGCGAGACGGGCCATGCCATGAGCACAATGTCCCTGGAAGAAATGGATCATTTCTGGGATCAGGCCAAGCAATTGGGATTGTGATTCTGACTTGTACGGATATTGTACAGGAACCCGAATTACCGAATCGGAAAGTACTGCGGATGAGGCTGACCAAACTCATCCGCTTTTTTTATTGGCAGAAGACTTTGATTGTTTCCAGATAAATTTCCGCACAGGCCTGAACGCTGGCCAGGTCGACCCATTCTTCAACGGCATGTGCCCCTGCTCCCAATGGCCCAAACAACAGGCTGGGGATGCCGGCGCCCCATAGCGTGGCAGCATCCGTCCAGTAGGAGACTCCGCTGCCCTGCAGTTCGTGCCCCAACACCTGGCTGGCAGCTTGTTGCAACACTGGCAAGATGGCGGCATCGGATGGGGTCTCCATGGGTGACTGGGAATCTCCCTGGCGGACGACAGCCTTGAATGTGGGGTCTTGGTCGGATAATTCTGAGAGAATGGTCTCAACTTCAGCCTGCACCGTCTGCGGGGTTTCTCCGGGTATGGTGCGGCGCTCCAGGGTCAAACGGCACTCTGCAGGGTAGGTGGAAGGCTCCTGGCCACCCTTGATGAATGAAGCATGTAACGAACCGCTGCCCAGCAAGGGGTGGCTGGGGTGGGCGCGCAAGTGAAGGTCCAGCGCTTCCAGGGCTGTCAGTACCTTGCCCATCTTGAGAATGGCATCCACCCCGAGGTGTGGCCGGGAACCGTGGGCAGCGATACCGATGGTTTCAATCTCCAGGAAAACAAAGCCGCGATGCGCCACCACCAGCTGCAACTCGGTGGGTTCGGCGATGATGGCAGCATCTGCCTGGTAGTAACGGGCAATCTCGCGTGTGCCCTGACCGGTCAGCTCTTCATCAATAACCGCGGTGAATATGACATCCCCCGCCAGATTTAATCTGGCCGCTTCTGCCATGGCCAGCATGCAGGCAACCAGGCCACCTTTCATATCATATGAACCGCGGCCGTAGAGACGTCCATCCCGTATGACAGGCTTGTGTGGAGACTGCATCCCATTAATGCCGACTGTATCCATGTGACCATTGAGCATCAGGGACTTTCCACCGCCGCTGCCGCGCACAATCCCGACCACGTTTGGCCGGCCGGGGATGGATTCGTGGAGATGAACTTCGATCCCGGCTTTTTTCAACCAGCCGGTGATGTATTGGGCAATTTCAGCTTCGCCTACTGCGCCGGGGTCAATCCCCGGGTTGGTGGAATCAATGGCGACCAAATCAAACAGTAATTGTTCCAGTTCACTTAGCATAGATGAATGACTTCCCAATAACAGGGGCGACCCCTGAAGGTCGCCCGAAAATTAGATATGAAAACTTCGACAGTCATCACATCCCGCATGGATTAACGCAATTCAGCGCCATCAAACCACAGGCCGGTCACTTTGTGCGGTTCTTCGGTCGTTACCACGATCCGGATGAAGACGCCCTTCTTGGAATTTTCGCATTGCAAGGTGTACATGGCATACGGATAGCTATCCGCCACACCGGTTTGGGTCAATTCGTGGGTGGTGCAGGCGCCAACTCTTTCGTCAAGAAACTTCAGCAGATCTTGGAAGCCGGTCTCCGGCATGCCGGTCAGCATGGCTTCGTCGAAATCCTTGGAAAAGGTGGCATAATCGCGCGCGAGGATGCCTGCAATTAAATTGTCCGCCAGCGGATTGGCATAGGTGGCAATGTCGTTGCCGGCTTCATCCTTGGCAGAGCCGGCGCTGCAGCCGGCCAGAACTAAAGCCAGGGTGAGCAGTAGAACAAGTAGTCGTTTCATTAAGTTTTCTCCTTAAAGGGATTCAAACCGGGCGGTGAAATGGCGCATCAGCGGGGGAGCGTATGTCAAACGGTAACCCCGCAATTGCTCCGTGTGCCCGGCCAGCAGCTTGAGCGTGGCAATCACGTAGTCCATGTGAGCCTGGGTGTAGACCCGCCGCGGGATGGCCAGCCGGACCAGCTCCAACTGGGGGTAAATCATCTCGCCGCTGTCCGGATCCGGATAGGCGAACATCACTGAGCCGATTTCGACGGAGCGGATGCCGCCTTCCAGGTAGAGCGCGGCTGCCAGCGCCTGGCCGGGAAACTTGGCATGCGGAATGTGGGGCAGCAGGCGACCGGCGTCCAGGTAGATGGCGTGCCCGCCCGGCGGCTCGATGATCGGAATACCAGCCAGGCGCAAGGAATCGCCCAGGTAAGCCGTCTGACCCAGGCGATAGGCCAGGTAGGATTCATCCAGGCCTTCCCACAGGCCGGTAGCCAGGGCATCCAGGTCACGGCCGGCCAGACCGCCGTAGGTGGGGAAACCCTCGCGCAGGATCAGTTCGTTGCAGATCTTCTGGTAAAGCTCGTCCGAACGCACCGCCAGGAAGCCGCCGATGTTGACCATGCCGTCTTTCTTGGCGCTCATCCAGGCGCCATCCGCCAGGGCGAAGATCTCGCGGGCGATCTCCAGGGTGGAGCTATGCGCATAGCCTGGTTCGCGCAGCTTGATGAAGTAGGAGTTTTCAGCGTAACGGCAGCAATCGATGTAGAAGGGGATGCCAAATTCGTGGTAGGTAGCCGAAACCTGGCGGATATTCTCCAGCGAAACGGGTTGTCCGCCGCCGGCGTTGTTGGTGATGGTGATGGCCCCGAAGGGGATGTTCTGGGCGCCGGTTTTCTGGATGAAAGCCCGCAATTTGGCGATATCCATGTTGCCCTTGAAGGGGTGTTGGTTGGTCGGATCGAAGGCTTCATCGATGACCAGGTTGACGGGATGACCGCCGCGTGCCCGGATGTTGCCCTCGGTGGTGTCAAAGTGCATATTGGACGGGATCGACATGCCCGGCTTGACCAGCAGGGCTGCCAGGATGTTTTCCGCCGCCCGACCCTGGTGGGTGGGCACAAAATGCTCGAACCCGAAAATCTGCTGCATGGCTTCCTGCAGACGGAAGAACGACCGTGCCCCGGCGTAGGATTCATCGCCGCGCATGATGGCTGCCCATTGCTCCTGGCTCATGGCGCCGGTGCCGGAATCGGTCAGCAGGTCGATGAACACCTCTTCCGCGCGCAAGGCAAACAGGTTATGACCGGCACGCTGCATGGCAGCCTGGCGGGCAGCCGGATCCATTAATTGGATGGGTTCAACGGTTTTGATGCGGAACGGCTCGACGGGATAATTTGGCATGGACGTCCTCTCGGAAGGTGTGGAAAATGAGATGGAATGGGTTTCATCACAAGTTTAACACCAATTCGAAAGGAGGGGCATGGATTATTGTCATCTTCGGGGGGTGATAAAGGTGGGTGAGAATGATCAATAATGATAATTATTGCTATCGCGAAACATTCATTTGCCGGTTGACAAATAATAAATAAAACTTATAATATATTCAAGAAAACAAAATAATCAATAAATAAATACAAATAATATATATGTTGTATAGACAATAACACGAGGAGGAGAAATGCAACCGTTGGAATTTGAGTATGATGGCAAGTCCTTGATTATTATTCGCAGTCATGCAGATTTACACATCCAGGGCTGGGAGAAAAACCAGGTGCTGGTGTTGCCCTCGGACATGCATAGCGCCAGGGTGGATCAGCAACCCGAAGAGATGCGCATCGTGCTGACGGCGGATGCCGAGATTGACCTGCCGGCTGGCGCTCGGATCGCCCTGGATCGGGTTAGTGGGGATGTTTGGGTACGAGGTTTGACCGGATCGATTGAAATCAATAAGGTCAACGGTGATTTAAATCTACAGGATATCGGTACAGCTCAGGTGGGATGGGTGGATGGCGAACTGCGGGCGCAGAATATTAATGGCCCGCTGATGATGCATAAAGTGGCCGGGGATGTGGTTTTGATAGATTGCCATGGACCCATCAACGTGGATGCCGCTAGCGGTGATCTGCAAGTGATGGATGCGGCTGGCCCTATCTCGGCAAAAGTGGGTGGAGATGGCCGGGTCAGCTTGCTGGCTGGCGGGCATCCAGTGAATCTTCGCTGCGGTGGCGATGTAGCCTTGCATATCACCAGCCTGCAGGATGCGGTGGTGTCCTTCTCCAGCGGTGGACGCGATATCCACATTGAAATGGCCGGACACGAGGATGAGATCGATCAGCATAATTTTGCGCAAACCTTTGGCAATGGCAGCGTCCCGATCCGCCTGGAAGCGGGTGGAGATATCCTGCTGACAGACTCACCCTGGGATGGGGATGACCTGGAAGCTTTGTTTACTGAAACAGATGAGGAATGGGACGAATGGATGCAGGACCGGGAAGAGCGCTTGGAGCAAATTGACCGCCGGGCGGAAGACTTGGTACGCCGGGTCAGTGAGCGCACCCAGGAGGCCACCCGCCGGGCGGAAGAACGCATGGCTTTGGCTATGCAGCGCCTGGAAGAGCGCCGCCGCCGTTTGGGTGAGCGTTTCAGCGGACCATTACCACCGATGCCGCCCACTCCACCCATACCACCTATGCGTCCGGTTGCTCCCAAGCCACCGGTTGGAACTGCGCCATCTTCAGAGCCAAAAGTCAGCAAGGTGAGCGCTGAAGAGCGGATGCTGATATTAAAAATGCTCTCTGAAGGACGGATCTCGGCAGATGAGGCCAATAATTTGCTGGAAGCCCTGGAAAAAGGTGCGGGATAATACTTCAGAAAATCAATAATTCCCATGTCAGTCAATTGGGTGAAGAGAATCCATGTCTAGTTGTGTTCATGGTTCCTGCTTGTTTGGTATACAATAAAATTGCTGGTCGGGATGTTGCCGACCACATAAAAAAGAAATTTTTACAACTACCGGCCAGGTTTGAATTACAAAATATCAAAAAATTTTCGGGAGGACGCCAGCGATGGGAGTAGCGGAACAACGAATTGAAGTGTTGAGACGGGTGGAGCGTGGAGAATTGAGCCCTGAAGAGGGTGCTATTCTACTGGGTGCGTTAGAACGCGGTCAGGAATTACCAACCTTTGAAACTGGACCAGCGAAGGACGGAGTGAGGGCGTCGCTGGTGGTTGAACCAACGGGAACAGCCGAACCCGTGGGAACACCCGTCGCTGAGACAGGAGAAGTGGTCAGCCAGAATCTGCTGACAGAAGCGCAAATCCGGCGACGAAAACTTGTCTGGTTAATACCTTTCCTGCTGGGTTTGCTGTTGACCAGCCTGGGTGGGGTCTGGATGGTGCAGGGATACCAGAAAGCCGGGCTTGGTTGGGGTTTCTGGCTCTCGTGGATTCCTTTTGTCCTGGGTGTGGGGATCATGGCTCTCTCCTGGAATTTACGCCGCGGTTGCTGGCTGCATCTGCGCATTCACCAGAAACCGGGCAGCCGCCCGCAAAAAATTGACTTGAGCTTTCCGTTACCGTTGCGCCTGGCTGGCTGGGTTTTCCGAAATTTTGGGGACCGCATCCCATCCATGAAGGATAAACATATCGACGAAATCCTGGACGCCATCGAAACAGGGATTACACCCGAGACGCCGATGGTGGTGCAGGTTGATGAAGACGATGAGCAAGTTGAAGTCTGGATTGAATGCTCGTAAAATAGAGCCATGGCGAAATGGCGAACGATTGGACGCGCAACCTGTGGATTGTTGCTGGTCGTTTCGCTGATTTGCCTGGGCTGGACCATTCTACCCGGGGCGCGGAAACAGGTGAAACTGGTTCCAGCCCCGCTTCATTTTAACAACGACACCCTGGCGTTGGCGGAATTTCAACTGGACCTGCCGCTAACTGCCAGCCAGGGGGGCGATGATCTTCTGAGGCTTCGAATGGATGCGACAGGAGTGGGGACACAGCATCCGGTGTTGGTGACCGCCCGGCTGGAATTGCTATCAGCAGACCTGGAACCCGGAGCAGAGATTCAAATTCCAATGGTCGCCAACGGTTTCACCCGGTTTGAGTGGAATATTCACTGGACTGGTGAGGGGGATTTGAACGGAACACTGTGGTTAACCCTGCAATTGGGAGATGAAAGCCAGACAGTCCTGGCTTATCCATTGAGTTTTACAGAGCGCACGTTGGCGGGTCTCAGCTTTCCAAAAATTCGGCTTGTGGGTTGGATTGGCTTGCTGGCCGCCCTGGCAGGGTTGGTTATCATTCGAAAACGAAATTAGTGAGAGTTATCCCGGGAATCAAGTGCAATTATTATAGAGGAATATCCATAACCTGTGCTAAAATGGTTTAGTCCTTTGCAATCAATCTTGTAGGTTATCAATTTCATAACAGAAGGAGCGGCTATGTTGAACGATTGGCTTTATATTGGCCTGTTTGTTTTCATTTCAATGGCCCTGCCGGCAATCGCAATTTTTGCAGCCGGCTTGCTTTCTCCGAAAAAACCCAATCCAATCAAAAGTACATCGTATGAATGTGGTATTGAAACCGTCGGACCAAGCTGGGTGCAGTTCAAGGCTCAGTACTATATTTATGCATTGGTCTTTCTGGTATTTGATGTGGAAACCATCTTTCTTTTCCCCTGGGCGGTGGCGTATAACCAATTAACCCTGTTTGGGATCATCGAGGCGGTTCTATTTATTCTCATCCTGCTTTCCGGTTTGCTGTATGCCTGGAAAAAGGGCGCACTGGAGTGGATGTAAATCCAAGGGAGGGCACTGATGAGTTTTTGGACTGATCCAATGGCTGTGATTGCGAACCTGATTGGGGGCTGGCTGGCTGGTCTGGGCATGACCGAAGGTTGGGTTACGTTCGTTCTATCGTTCCTGGGGGCGGGAGTCTATGCCCTGCTGGTGATGTTGACGGTTGTCTTGTTGATTTGGGTGGAGCGGAAACTGCTTGGACGCTTTCAAGACCGGCTGGGACCTAACCGGCTGGGACCGTGGGGCATCTTCCAGACGATTGCGGATATGCTGAAAATCTTTACCAAGGAATACATCACTCCGAATGGCGTGGATAAGGTGCCGTACAACCTGGCACCGATACTGGCCGTAGCCGGGGTGCTCTCTGTCTGGGCGGTGATCCCCCTGGGAGCAACGATCCTGGGCGCTAACCTGAATGTGGGGGTGTTGTATGTGGTGGCGATTGGCGCCATAGGAGAACTCGGCATCATCCTGGCTGGCTGGAGCAGCCGCAATAAATTTGCTACTCTGGGTGGTTTCCGGGCGGTGGCGCTGCTGGTCTCGTACGAGGTGCCTCTGGTGGTTTCGTTGATTATCCCGGTGCTTTTCAGCGGTTCGATGGGGATGAACAATATCGTCCACGCCCAGAAGGATATTTGGTATATCGTTCTGGCGCCAGTGGCCGCCTTGATTTTCCTGATCACATCCATTGCCGAAAACGGCCGTGCGCCATTTGACCTGACGGAAGCTGATTCTGAGATCGTAGCCGGGTTCAACGTCGAATACTCCGGGCTGAAATTTGGCATGTACTACGTGGCCGATTTCATGCATACCTTCACCATTGCCTTCCTGTTCTCAACCTTATGGTTGGGTGGCTGGCAGGGTCCGTGGGCGGAAAAATATCCGATGCTGGGACTCTTTTATACTGCCTTCAAAGCCTGGTTCATCTACTTCACCATCATCTGGCTGCGCGGGTCGCTGCCCCGTTTCCGCATCGATCAAATGATCAACTTGAACTGGAAGGTGCTCACCCCGCTGGCGCTGGTACTGCTGATGATGACAGCCATTGTCAACCGCTTGGTCCCTGAAGGGATGTTGGTGGTGCGCACTCTGGCATTGCTGGCAGTGAATGGCATCCTGCTGGTTGGCACCGGCTGGCTGCTGGACAAATTTGCTGCCCGCAACAAACGGGTGGTGGTTGCACCCGAGCCGCGCCCGGTGGCGCGCCCTGAGCAAATATCTTCTGAATCTTAACCGGGAGAGTGGGGATGACAGCTTTACAAATCATTTTTCTGTTTGTCGCAGCCATCACGCTGGCTTCGGCTGTGATGGTGGTCAGTGCCCGGCGCATGATGCACGCCGCCCTGTGGTTGGTGCTGGCGCTGGCCGGTGTGGCAGTCATCTTTGCCATGCTGGATGCCGGTTTCTTTGCCATCGTCCAGGTGCTGGTGTATATCGGCGCCATTTCCATCTTGATCATCTTCGCCATCATGCTGACCCGCAAGGCCATGGAAGATGTCGGTCCTCAGCTCAACCGGGGTTGGTGGCTGGCCGCTCTGGCAGTGGTGGGTGTGTTTGCCGGACTGGCCGTGGTGATTGTCTCCTGGCCGGGGGTGATGGCGACAGCAGGCGTTGGGCCGGATGCGGACGCAATCGTCAATTTTGGCAAAGACCTGGTGGATCCCGATAAGTATGTCATGCCCTTTGAAGTGGCATCGGTGATGCTGCTGGCTGCGCTGATCGGGGCGATTTACGTCAGCGTGGAGCATAAAGGAGGTCAGCCATGATTCCCTTGCCTTGGTTGTTGATTTTTGCGGCGTCCCTCTTTTGCATCGGCCTGTTTGGCGTGTTGGCCCGTAAGAACTCCGTGGCCATCTTGATGGGTGTTGAGTTGATGCTGAATGCCGTCAACATCAACCTGATCGCCTTCTGGCGCTATTTTCAAGCAACCGGAGCAGATAGCTCCCGGGCCTGGACGTTTGTAGCGGTGGTGCTGGTAGCTGCCGCAGCTGAGGCGGCAGTCGGCCTGGCTTTGATCATTTCAGCTTACCGTAAACGCAAGACGGTCATAGCCAATGAGTTAAACCTGATGAAAGGCTAGGGGAGGAACGCATGGAAAATTTACTGATCTGGCTGATCCCCTTGCCCCCGCTGCTGGCTTTTGCGGTAATTTCTCTATTCACCTACCGCAAGCGCGCCCTCAGCCATTGGCTGGCGATCGGCGGCGCTGGGTTGAGCTGGCTGGCGAGCATGCTGGTTTTCATCCTGGCTGTTTCCAAAGAGAACCTGGCGGAAAACCCGCTGGGCAGTTCGATTGACTGGCTGCCCGTCGGCGACACATTTCTGAAAATCGGCGTTACCGTTGACCCGCTGGCAGCGGTGACCTTGTTCTTCGTCGCCTGGACTGTGCTGATGATCTTCATCTACTCAGTGGGTTATCACAACTTTGGCCAGCCGGAAGGCCGGCATGACCTGCCCGGTCTGCCCCCGCACGGTGCTGAAGTCTATGAAAAGGCCGAGAAAGGCCGCGAAAACAAGCACAAGGGACCGCATCACGTCGTGCCATCGGTCGAGCCAATGTATTCGCGCTTTTTCGCGATGATTGGCCTGTTTGCATTTGCGATGTTCCTCCTGGTGTTGAGTGACAATCTGCTGACGCTCTACGTCGGCTGGGAAATCATGGGCTTGTGCTCCTATCTGCTGATCGGTTTTTGGTACGGCAAAGAATCTGCCCGCAAGGCGATGATCAAAGCCTTCCTGACCACCCGGGTGGGGGATATGTTCTTGCTGATCGGGCTGGTAGCGCTGTACAAACTGACCGGAACCCTGCAATACGCCGGGGCACTGAGCCAGGCATCGCTGAGCATGCTTTCGACCGCCATTTCCCCGGTCTTCGGCCTATCCTGGGCCGGGCTGATCGGCCTGTTGCTCTTCATCGGAGTGATCGGCAAATCAGCGCAGTTTCCGCTGCATGTCTGGTTGCCGGATGCAATGGAGGGCCCGACCCCGGTCTCAGCCATGATCCATGCGGCTGCCATGGTTTCAGCCGGTATCTACCTGGCCTTGCGCTTCTTCCCGTTGGTCACCGCCGGCTGGACGCCCGGGGATCCACTGACCCCGACCTTGACCGTGATGGCCTTGATTGGTTCCTTCACGGCCTTGTTTGCCGCCACGATTGCGGTGGCACAGAACGACGTCAAGCGGGTGCTGGCCTTTTCCACCATCTCGCAGTTGGGCTATATGATCGCCGCACTGGGCGTGGGGGCGTATGTGGCGGCAGCTTTCCACCTGGTGACGCACGCCTTCTTCAAGGCGCTGCTCTTTCTTGGCTCGGGCTCGGTCATTCATGGCATGGAGCATGGGGTTTTACACACCAGGGAGCACGTAGATCCACAGGATATGCTGAACATGGGCGGCCTGCGCAAGAAGATGCCGCTGACCTTCTGGACCTTCCTCATCGGCGGTTTTGCCCTGTCCGGTTTTCCGTTGATCACAGCCGGCTTCTGGTCCAAGGATGAAATTCTCTCCGGGGCCTTCAACGGCGGGTATCTTGCCGTGTTTATTACCCTGGCACTGGCAGCCTTGCTGACTGCTTTCTATACCATGCGCCAAATTACGCTGACCTTCTTGGGCGAGCCGCGCACCAAAGCAGCCGAATATGCCCACGAATCCAAAGCCACCATGACCGGTCCCTTGGTTGTGTTGAGTGTTTTTGCGGTGTCTGCTGGCTGGGTGGGTATTCCAAAAGCCTTCCCACTGCTGGGCAAGCTCAGTGCCAACTGGTTTGAGGAATTTGTTGGTTCAATGGTGCATTTTGAGCATGCTGGTGAGGGGCATCATTCGCTGATACCATTATTCACTTCGCTGGGGGTGGCACTCGGCGGTTTGCTGATCGGTTGGCTAACCTACCGCAAGCTGAAGGCTGGCTCGCCTGACCCGCTGGTGAAAGCCCTGGGTCCGCTGCACACCTTGTTGAAGAATAAATATTACATCGATGAGTTCTATCACCTGGTCTTCATCCGCCCGGCGCGCTGGATTGCGGATGTAGCAGTGAATTTTATCGATCTGAAGATCATCGACGGCGCCATCCACGCGGTGGGGCGCTTTGCGCTCTGGTCCGGACGCATCCTGCGCCAGTTCGTTGATATCCCGGTGGTTAATGGGGCGGGAGATGGTCTCGCCCAGGGCACGCGGGGTGCCGGCACCTCCCTGAAGGTGGTGCAGACCGGCCGGGTTCAGCAATACATGGTGATTGCCCTTTCAGCCCTGATCTTGGTGGCAATCATCTTCATCCTTGTGGTGGCGTAAGGGGAGTGCCGAATGAACCTGACGACGCATCCATTATCTTACATCCTGTTTATCCCCACGGTGGCGGCCTTGCTGATGTTGTTCCTGCCAGCCAAACGCCTCAATCTGTTGCGCTGGGTGGCGCTGATCGCCAGCCTGATTCCGTTGGTGCTGACCGTGGTGATGTGGATTAATTTCAAACCAGATCTCACCCCCTGGAAATTCTACTTTGAAGAGAAGGTGATCTGGTACGAACCGATTCAATCCTCCTATCACCTGGGGGTGGATGGCATCTCGCTGCCGATGGTGCTGTTGACCACCCTGCTGACCCCGCTGGCATTGTTGGCTTCGTGGAGCGTAAAGGAAAAGGTCAAAGCTTACCTGATCCTGTTCCTGCTGCTGGAAACCGGCATGCTGGGCGTGTTCATGTCTCTGGATCTGCTGCTCTTCTTCGTCTTCTGGGAGATTGGCCTGGTGCCGATGTACTTCTTGATCGCCCAATGGGGCGGAGCCAAACGCAATTACGCCGCCCTCAAATTCATCCTGTTCACCATGGGTGGTTCGCTGGGCTTGCTGCTGGCGACCCAGGCGATGGGGGTGGTCACCAAAACCTACGACCTGACGGTGCTGATCTCCACCTGGCCAGGCCTGCAGGAGGCCACCCTGTGGGGCATGCCGACCGAGACAGTGAAAGCCATTGCCTTCTGGGCTTTCGTAGTGGCCTTTGCAGTCAAGGTGCCGGTCTGGCCGGTGCACACCTGGCTGCCGGATGCTCACACTGAAGCGCCCACCGCCGGTTCGATGATCCTGGCAGGCGTCTTGTTAAAACTGGGTGCCTATGGCTTCCTGCGCTTGGTGCTGCCGCTCTTTCCGGAGCAGAGCCACCAATTTGCCGGTTGGCTTGCCGCTTTAGGCGCCATTGCCATCATTATGGGAGCGCTGGCTGCTTACGGTCAGACCGACTTTAAAAGGTTGGTGGCTTATTCCTCGATCAACCACATGGGCTTTGTGGTGCTGGCGATTGCCGCAGCTGCCTGGACGATGGGCGGGGCGACCGCCCTGGATGGCCAGATCGCCATCAGCGGTGCGGTCCTGCAAATGTTTAACCACGGTATCTCGGCGGCTGGCATGTTCTTCCTGGTCGGTGTGATTTATGAACGCACTCACACGCGGGAGCTGAATGCCTACGGCGGTCTGTGGTCCTTGTTGCCGGTGTATGGCAGCGTTTTGATGTTCACTGCCATGGGCAGCCTGGGCTTGCCCGGGTTGGGCGGCTTTGTTTCTGAGTTCATGGTGATACGAGGTGCCTGGCCAGTATTTTCACTGGCGACGGCACTCAGTCTGATTGGATTATTCTTCACCGGTGTTTACATCCTCAAGGCGCTGACCAAGGTGCTGCACGGACCGCGCAATGAGCAATGGGTGGGACGCCTGAAAGAAATCAACACCCGCGAATTGCTGGTGATCGGCCCGCTGATGGTGCTGATGCTGGCCGTGGGTATCTGGCCGGCCTGGCTGCTCAATGTGATCAACCAGGCTGTGAAACTGATCTTCTGAGAGGTGAAGAATGGTATTTCCCTTTTTGAGCATCCTGATCTTCACCCCGTTGATTGCCGGGTTGGCAATCCTGCTGGTTCCAGAGGGACGCCGTAACCTGATCCGCGGCCTGGCGCTGGGCGCTGCCCTGATCGCTCTGCTGTTCTCGGTGTTTGTTTACTTCGGTTACGACAAGGCTGTTGGCGATTACCAGTTCCTGGAAAAGCTGGACTGGTTGCCGACGCTTGGCATCTCATATTTCGTTGGCGTAGATGGCATCAGCGCTCCGCTGGTGCTGATGGCCGGGATCGTCATCTTCTGCGGCGTGCTGATCTCCTGGAACGTGGAAGACCGGCCGCGTGAGTTTTTCTCCTTCCTGATGTTCCTGGCCGCCAGCGTGATGGGCGTGTTTGTTTCCCTTGACCTGTTCTTGCTGTTCTTCTTCTTTGAGATTGCGGTCTTCCCCAAATACCTAATGATCATCCTGTGGGGCTCACCCAAGACCAAAGAATATGGCGGTATGAAGCTTACGCTGTACCTGTTCCTGGGCTCAGTGGTGGCGTTGATTGGCGCGCTGGGCATCTACTTCTACTCTGGAGCTGGCACCTTCGACATGTTGTTGATCGAACAGACTGGAAAAATGTCGCTGGAGTTGCAGAAACTCTTCTTCCCGTTCGTCTTCTTTGGATTTGCCCTGCTGGGCGGCATCTTCCCGCTGCACAACTGGGCGCCGGATGGACATGTGGCCGCCCCAACCGCCATCTCCATGCTGCTGGCCGGTGTGGAAATGAAGGTAGGCGCTTTTGCCGCCCTGCGGGTGGGTATCATGCTGCTGCCCGAAGGCGCTAAATCCTGGGCCTGGTTGATCCTGGTCCTGGGCACGATTAATGTGGTCTACGGGGCTTTAATTGCCCTGATCCAGAAAGACTTCAAATACGTCATCGGCTTCAGTTCGGTCAGCCACATGGGCCTGGTGATGATTGGCTTTGCCACCTTGAACCGGGAGGGCCTGCTTGGCGCCGGGATGCAGATGTTCTCACACGGCGTGATGACGGCTCTCTTCTTTGCCATCGTTGGCATGGTTTATGACCGGACACACACCCGTGAAATCGACAAGCTGGGTGGCCTGTTTAGCAAGATGCCCTTTGCGGCGGTCGGCTTCATCATTGCTGGCCTGGTTTCGATGGGCATGCCTGGCTTTTCCGGCTTCGTGGCCGAGTTCCCAATCTTCATGGGCGCCTGGCAGGTTGCGCCGATTGTAGCGATCATTGCGATCCTGGGCGTGTTGGTCACCGCGGGCTACATCCTGCTGGTTTTGCGCCGGGTCTTCTTTGGCGAAATTCCAGCCGAGCTGGCCAAGACCGTGGAGGACGTCAGCATCCTGGATAAGGTGGCAATCACTCTGCTCTCGCTGATCATGGTGGCGCTTGGTCTGTTCCCATCCTTGATGGCGCCGATGGTAAATTCCGGTGTGGATAATGTACTGAGACTGCTGGGAGGTGGATAAGCATGAGCACTGGCGCAATGATTTTGGCAATTCTCCCTGAAATTGGCCTGCTGGTGCTGGCGATTGTGGTGCTGGCCCTGGATGCCTTGCTGCACAAGTCCAAGCGACCCTACCTGGGCTGGCTGACGGCCGGCGGGTTGGTGCTGGTGGGGGTGCTGGCGGTTATCTTCTCCCGGCCGGCTGCTGAGCCGCAATTGATCTGGGGTGGTATGTTGCGATTGGATGCGGCAGCTTTTGCCTTCCGTCTGATTTTCCTGTCCGGGGCCGCTCTGACCGCCTTGTTCGCCGCCGATTCCCCGGTGCTGGCCAAGCGCGGCGAGTTTTACGCACTGCTGCTCTTCAGCACGTTGGGCATGAGCCTGATGTCAGCGGCCTATGACTTGATGATGATCTACCTGGCCATCGAAACCACCTCCATCCCATTGTACGTTTTGGCGGGGTTTCTACGGGATGACCAGAAGTCGCCGGAAGCCGGCATCAAATACTTGCTTTTTGGCGCGATGACCTCGGCTGTGATGCTGTTCGGTTTCAGTCTGCTGTACGGTTTTACTGGCGAAACCCGGCTGGACTTGCTGGTAATGGCAGCCAAAAATGGATCCCCGGTGCTGGACAGTCTTCCGACCTTTGTTTTCCTCTTTCCGGTGATGCTGGTCCTGGTCGGGCTGGGCTTCAAGATTTCGGCCGTGCCGTTCCACTTCTGGGCGCCGGATGTGTATGAAGGCGCACCAACCCCGGTAGCTGGTTTCCTCTCCACCGCCTCCAAAGCGGCTGGTTTCGCCGTCCTGCTGCGCTTGCTGGTGGTGGTTTTCCCAGATTGGACAGTGTTGATCGCCATTCTGGCTTCAGCCAGCATGATTCTCGGCAATCTGCTGGCGCTGGCGCAGAAGAACTTCAAACGCCTGCTGGCCTATTCTTCCATCGCCCAGGCGGGCTATATGCTGATCGGCCTGGCGGCGGGCAATGAGTTGGGTGCCAGCGGGGTGGTCTATTACCTGGCAGCTTACATGGTAACCAACCTGGCAGCCTTCGGGATTGCCGCCCTGGTTGGTAAGGTCAGCGGATCGGACGAGATCGGCTCCTATGCCGGCCTGAGCCGGCGCTCCCCCGGCCTGGCGCTGGCTTTGCTGGCGGCGCTGCTCTCGCTGGGCGGGGTGCCGCCGTTTGCCGGGTTCTTCGGGAAGCTGCTGGTGTTTGGCTCGGCCATCAAGGCTGGCATGCTGTGGCTGGCCATCCTGGGCGTGTTGAATTCGGTGGTGGGTTTATACTACTACTTGAATGTGCTCAAGGTGGTTTACCTGAGCCGCCCGGAAGCGGAGAGCAAGCCTCTGAAGCTCTCCCCGGTCTGGACCACTGCCCTGGTGGTTGCGGTGCTCGGGGTGATGGTGCTGGGTTTCCTCTATGCACCCTGGTACGGCCTGGCCGAAGGCGCAGCCCGCGCTTTGTGGATTTATTGACGTTCAAATTTTGGTTATGATATAATCGCTCCACAATGACCGAAAAAACGCCCTCCAACCAAACCAATAAGCCTTCATGGCTGAACATGACGATTGTGGCGCTGGTTGGCCAGGTGGGGTGTTTGACTCTGGTGATTGTATTGGGATCCGTTTTTGCGGGGCTATGGCTGGACAGCCGTTTCGATACCAGCCCGTGGTTTACGATCGGACTGGTGCTTGCCAGCATCCCGATTTCACTGGTGGTGATGTTGTTTGTGGCGCGTTTGGCCGTGAAAAAGATCAAAACCTCTCCCGCTCCAAAACAGGGAACAGAGGAGGATGGCTTTGGAAAAAACTAGTAAATGGCGCTGGGGCGTCAACCGTTGGTGGATCCTTGGATTCACCATTCTTGGTATTGTGGCGGTTAATCTGTTTGCGCCGGTGCAACCGCACATTCAGGTGGCAGCCGAAAAACTGGTGGAAGAGCCAATTTTGCAACTGGGTCCGCTGGGTGACTTGTACCTGACCAACACACTGACGGCCATGGTCTTGATGGACATCATCATCATCGCCATTGCACTGATGGTGCGTTCCGCCACCCGCAAGGGCAGCCTGGTTCCAGGCGGGATGGCCGGGGCAATGGAGGCGATCATTGAGGTGGTCTATAACCTGACCGAATCCAGCGCCGGTAGGTGGGCCAAGAAGATCTTCCCCTGGTTTATGACCATTCTGCTGGTGGTGCTGGTAGCTAACCTGGTCAAGCTGATCCCGGGTTTTGAGACAATTGGCCTGATCCACCATGCCACCAAGGACGGTCATGCGGTCCAGCAGCTTTCAGCCGGTGTGGCAACGGTCATCCCGGAAAAAGGTGAATATATGTTGACCCCCTTCCTGCGTGGTCTCTCCACAGATTTGAACTTCACGGCCGCCCTGGCCTTGATTGCGGTGGTGATGACCCAGGTGATTGGTGTGCAGGCCCAGGGGATGCGCTACTTTAGCAAGTTCTTCAATACGACCACCATCTTCAAGAAGCCATTTTTCGGCTTCATGGATTTCATTGTCGGCTTGCTGGAAACCATTTCAGAATTCGCAAAAGTCATCTCTTTTACCTTCCGGTTGTTTGGGAATATGTTTGCCGGAATGGTGCTGGTGGCGTTGATCGGTGTGATGATCCCGGTCTTCGTGCCATCCCTGGTTTTCATGTTTGAATTCTTCATCGGCCTGATCCAGGCATTTGTCTTTGGCATGCTGACTATGGTCTTCATGGCGCAGGCTACCCGGGGTCATGGCGACCATGAAGAACACGCAGAACACGAATAAAATCGGACTCAGATCTTCAGGAGGAGAAAAACAATGGAAGGTAATGTAGTTGAAGCAGCAAAGATGATCGGCGCAGGTCTTTCGATGATTGGTGCGGCCGGTGCGGGTGTGGGGATTGGCTTGAGCGTGCAGGGTGCTCTGGAGGGCATGGCCCGTAATCCAGATTCCTACGGTAACCTGTTAACCAACATGATTCTGGGCATTGCCTTCTCGGAAGCCATCGCCATTTACTGCCTGGTGGTCGCGTTCCTCATGCTGTTTGTGCTGTAATCCAGCGGATTAGGAGCTCACCTTGGAAAATCTGGGTTTAAACCTTGGCTTTTTGCTAATGCAGATTGCTAACTTTGCAATCATCTTTATTGTGTTGCGCGCCTGGGTCTACCAGCCTTTGATGAAGATGCTGGAAAAGCGCCGCCAGGTGGCTGCCCAGGGCCTGGAAGACGCCCGGCTGGCCGCTGAAGCCCGTGCCAACGCGGAAGTGGATGCTAACAAGATCATTAAAGAAGCGCAGATGCGCGCCGGTGATATCGTGCGTGAGGCGACCGAACGCGCCGAAGTGGCTGGACGCGATGTGCGCGCCGCCGCAGACGCAGAAGTTGTCAAAGCCCGCACAACTGCCCTGGCCGAGTTGGATGTGGAACGCAATCGCATCCTGGCCGATGTTCGCCACCAGGTGGTGACCCTGGCCATGGCTGCCGCTCAGAAGTTGATTGGCGAATCATTGACGGAAGAGCGCCAACGCAGCCTGTTGAAGGAGTTCTTCTCCGGTACCAAGGGCGGTAAAGTGCTGGTGCTGGAAGGCGCTGAACTGAGCGGCGAGGCCGCCGAAGTCACCAGCGCCCTGCCACTGACGGATGATGAGAAGTTGGTGGTGGAAAAGAACCTTCAGCAAATGCTGGGTGCGGCTGCCCCGGTTAATTACAAAGTGGATCCTGCCATCCTGGGCGGTGTCACCATCCGGGTGGGCGACCGTGTGCTGGATGGATCGGTTGCCGGGCAACTGCAAGGATTGCGCACTTCATTGCAGTAAGTTATTCTTTGGAGCCAAGAGCCTGGCAAGCCACACGGCCCAGCCAGGCTTTTCGTTTTATAATGGTGTTAAGTTTCGGAGGTTGTGATGACCGGGTTTCTACACCAGACGCTGGCTGAATTATTCTCAGATATCCCGCTGCGGCCGATAGCACCGCAGCGCTTGCCCGACACCCCGATCACCGGGATTGAGTTTGACTCGCGCCTGGTGAAACCCGGCTGCCTGTTCGTGGCTCTCTGCGGCGGCAGTACGGATGGCCATCACTACATCCCGGCGGCCATCGAGCGCGGGGCAGTGGCCGTGGTCGGACAGCAAGCACTGGAAATCACCCGGGTGCCATACATCCAGGTGCCGGACAGCAAACTGGCGCTGGCTCATCTCTCGGCAGCCTTCTATGGCTTCCCTGCTCGCTACTTGACCGTGATTGGCGTGACCGGTACTGATGGGAAGACCACCACCTCCAACCTGATTTTCCAAATCCTGCTGGCGGCTGAATTACGGGCGGGGATCATTTCCACCGTCAACGCCGTAATCGGCAACGAAATCCTGGATACCGGTTTTCACGTCACCACGCCGGAAGCGCCGGATGTTCAGCGCTTCTTGAATCGCATGGCGACGAGTGGATTGACCCACGTGGTGTTGGAGTCCACCTCGCATGGGCTGGCGCAGCACCGGGTGACCGGCTGTGAATTTGATATCGGCGTGGTCACCAACATCACCCACGAGCATCTGGATTATCACGGCTCTTATGAGGGCTACCGGGCTGCCAAGGCGCGCTTGTTCACCGACCTGGCTTTGACCCGCCAGAAACCCCACGGCAATCCGCGCCTGGGGATTCTGAACCGGGATGACGCCTCTTATGAGTTTTTGTGCTCGGTGACGCCAGTCAAGACCCTGGCCTATGGCTTATCTGCCGGGGCGGATGTCCGGGCAGAGGAGATCGAGTACCGGCCGGATGGCATGAGTTTTATTGCGGTCGGCCCGGGTTTCCGGCAGCCGATCCAGTGCAACTTGCTGGGCGATTTCAACATCTCCAACTGCCTGGCAGCCATTGCGGCCACAGTCATAGGGTTGGGGTTGGAGCCGGAAGCAGCAGCTCGTGGGATCCGGGCGTTACAAGGTGTGCCGGGACGGATGGAAACGATCCATTTGGGTCAAGACTTTATAGCGATCGTGGATTTCGCCCACACTCCAAATGCCCTGCGGGTGGCTCTGCAGACAGTGCGTAAACTGACGGCCGGCCGGGTGATTGCGGTCTTTGGTTCTGCCGGCCTGCGTGACCGGGCCAAGCGGCGCTTGATGGCTGAAGTTTCCGTGGATCTGGCAGACTTCACCATACTGACTGCCGAAGATCCGCGCACGGAATCGTTGGATCAGATCCTGGCGGAAATGGCGGATGCGGCGGCCAGGCGGGGCGGGGTGGAGGGTGAGACCTTCATCCGGGTACCCGATCGGGGCGAAGCCATTCGCCGGGCGGTGCAATTGGCTCAACCGGGCGACCTGCTGGTGACTTGCGGCAAGGGTCATGAGCAGTCCATGTGTTTTGGCACCACTGAATATGCCTGGGATGATCGGACAGCGCTCAAAGCTGCCCTGGCCGAGCGCCTGGGGATCAGCGGGCCTGAGATGCCGAAGCTGCCGACGAGTGATTTTTAACAAGGCTTGAAACCGATCCAATGGATTTTTATGGGTGTGGTCGGTTCCAGGCTCGCCTTGAATACCAAGATTTCAGAAATCTTTTCCCATGGATTCCGCAAAATGACGCTTGACATTTATAAATATTTCAGTAAAATAATATTAACTCCTCTTAGGGATGCCCCCCTCATCCTTACGGGGAGTCTTTTTCTAACCGTTCTTCCATTTCTCTGAACCCACTCCGAAATTGAATACCTCTGTCATCTGCAAGATAATCTTTGATTCGCCAGATTGGTCCTTGACATTTTCGAAAAATTCAGTAAAATATTAGTAACTCCTCTTGAGGATGCCCCCCTCATCCTTTTGGGGAGTTACTTTTTAAGTAATTCCCTGCCCACGAATGAATCAAAACAGCCTCCGGTTTCCGGAGGCTGTTGGGTTGAAAAAGTTTGGCTTAGCGCCGGCGATCGCGATCGCCACCACCGCGGTTGTAACCACCACCGCCAGGGCGTCCACCACTGGGGCGGGCGCTGCTGGGGCGACCTTTGCGGTCTCGTTCCAGGGCTTCCTCGGCAGTCCAGCCTTCCAGTACGGCCTGTCGGGAGAGGCGGATCTTGCCGTTTTCATCGATGGCGGTCACCATGACGCTGATTTCATCGCCCATCGAGACCACATCCTCCACCTTGTTGACCCGCTCGGAATCGAGCTGGGAGATGTGCACCATGCCGTCAATGTTGGGCAAGATCTGGACGAAGGCGCCGAAATCGGCGATTCGTACCACTTTGCCGGTATAGATGTGGCCGACCTGGGCAGATTCGGTCAAGGCTTCGATGCGCTCGCGGGCAGCCTGTTCAGCGATGCCGTCTGTGGCGGCGATGAAGACCCGGCCATCGTCTTCGATATCAATCTTGACACCGGTTTCTTCCTGCAGGGCACGGATAATTTTTCCACCTGGGCCAATCACAGCCCCAATTTTCTCGACCGGGATCTGGATGATGGTGATGCGTGGGGCATGCGGCTTGAGGCTGGGGTTTGGCGTGGGAATGACTGCCAACATTTTATCTAGGATCTCCAGCCGGCCAACCCGGGCTTGCTCCAGGGCTTCAGCCATGATCTGGCCGGTGATACCCTTAATCTTGATGTCCATCTGCAGGGCAGTGATGCCCTTGGGGGTGCCAGCCACCTTGAAATCCATGTCGCCGTAATGATCTTCAGCGCCCTGGATGTCGGTCAGGATGACGTAACGGTCTGCTCCTGCAATCAGACCCATAGCCACTCCAGCCACCGGGGCTTTGATCGGCACGCCGGTATCCATCAGGGCCAAAGTTGAGCCGCAGACAGAGCCCATCGAGGAGGAACCGTTTGAGGACAGTACCTCGGAAACTAAGCGCAGGGTGTAGGGAAAATCAGCCTCATCCGGGATGACCGGGAAGAGGGCGCGTTCCGCCAGGGCGCCGTGGCCGATTTCGCGACGGGATTGGCCACGCAGCATCTTGACTTCACCAGTTGAATAGGGCGGGAAATTGTAGTGGTGCATGTAACGCTTGGAATCGTTGGGGGAGAGGTTATCCAGCTCCTGGGCTTCCTTGGGGGTGCCCAGGGTGGCCATGGTCAGCACCTGGGTTTCACCGCGAGTGAACAGACCAGAGCCATGGGCGCGCGGGCTGACACCGACTTCGCACCAGATCGGGCGAATTTCGGTCAGGTTACGGCCATCCGGGCGCAGGTGGCGCACCAGAATGCGTTCGCGAATGACCTTCATATAAACATCTTCGAAGGCACCCTTGACAGCTTCGGCCAGGGTCGGGTCTTCAGCGCTGAATTCAGCCACAGTGGCAGCAGCCAGTTCATCGATCTGGCCGTACATTTCAGCCTTGGTGTGCGGACGGTCCATGATGGCTTCAATCTCAGTCGCCTTGGCGGCAAAAACTTTTTCGACCAGGGCGCCATCCAGGGAAAAGATCGGGACAACCCGCTTGGCCTTGCCAACTTCGGTGGCCAGGCGTAGTTGGGCTTCCACCAGAATTCCGATCTGCTCATGCCCAAAGAGCAGGGCGTTTACCATTACATCTTCGGGAATTTCATCAGCGCCACATTCAACCATCAGGATGGCGTCTTTGGTGCCAGCCATGCGCAAGTCCAGGTCGGAAGTTTCCATCTGGGCGTAGGTTGGGTTGACGATGAACTGACCGTCGCTGCGGCCAACGCGGACTGCACCGACCGGGCCATCCCAGGGGATATCGGAAATCATCACGGCTGCCGAGGCAGCGTTGATGGCCAGGATATCCAGCGGGTTTTCCAGGTCGGCGGACAGCGAGAACATAATAACTTGCACTTCGTTGCGGATGTCCTGGTTGAACAGGGGGCGCAATGGGCGGTCTGTCAGGCGGGCGACGAGAATGGAAGATTCGGAGGGGCGGCCCTCCCGGCGGAAGAACGAACCGGGGATTCGTCCACCGGCATACATGCGTTCTTCGTATTCAACGGTCAGGGGGAAGAAATCCTGGCCTTCACGGGGTTTGTTGCCCATGGTGGCTGCAGCGAAAACGATTGAGTCGCCAAGGCGAACGGTTACGGCACCGCCTGCCTGTCCAGCGAGCTTGCCAGTCTCAAAAATGACTGAACGCCCGCCAACAGTAGCGGTAAATTGCTTGGTTTGAGGAACCATTTGTTTAAATCCTATTCTTTTTTTGTGTTACCCACCTGGTTAGGGACTGAAAGCCGTGGAGGACCATCGTCCTCATCATCTTTCAATTCCCAACCGGCGGGTGAATGGCCATAAAATTCGAGTAGATGGGAAGCGCTTACCCCATCTACTCGTTATAGGCCTCCGCGAATTACTTCTGGCGCAGGTTCAGCCGCTCGTTGATTGCAACATAGCGGGCGTGATCCTTACGGCGCAGATAAGCCAGCAGCCGGCGGCGGTGACCAACCAGCTTGAGCAAACCGCGCCGGGAGCTATCATCGTGCTTGTTGGCGCGCAGGTGCTCGGTGAGTTGATTGATGCGCTTGGTCATCAGTGCAATTTGCACTTCCGGCGAGCCGGTGTCGACATCATGAGTGCGGAAATCCGCAATCACCTGGGACTTGACTTCTTTATTGAGTGGCATGACTTCTGCTTTCTCCGTACGAGTAGATTTGGATGCAGGTCTCCATATCTGCAGCGTCAACCGCAGGTAGGACCAGTCGTTTAAAGATTATACCAGATGTCCGGGGGGGATGGAAGGCTTATGGCTTTGATTCGGTGGAATTTTCAGCATATGTCGCCGGTCGACTGGGTAGGTTAGCCAGGGCCACCTGGTCACGCGTCTTTTTTGCCTCTCCCAGCGCCAGGGTGACGGCCCGAATCAGCATGGTCGGGTTTTCCCCGTGGGTCGGCCAGCAGGCGACCCCAGCCGAGATGGTGACCGGTCTAGGCGAGGACGGCCCATTTGTCTTAAAGGTGTTATGCACCCGCACCCGTAGTTTTTCCGCCCGCTGGTAAGCTGCCTCCAACTGGGTGTTAGGCAGCAGAATGATAAATTCATCCCCCCCAAAGCGGCCGAGAATGTCCTCTTTCTCCAGCATGGACTGGATCAGATCGGCCAGGCTGATCAGCATTTGATCGGCCTGGTAATGCCCGATGATGGCATTCACATCGCGGAAGCGATCAACGTCGATCAGGATCAGGCTCAGGGGATGAATCAACGTACAGGCTCGGGCAAACTCGATTTCCAGCGTTTCTTCAAGGATGGTACGGCTGAGAGTCCCGGTAAGTAAATCGCGGCGGGTGCGGTCCATCAAAGATTGGCGCAATTCAAGGTTAGTCAGACCGAGGCCGATTTGCTCAGCAGTTGTGGCAGCCAGTTGCAACTGGCTTTCGCTAAGGACGCCTGTTTGCTCGGCCTGGATGTGCAGCAGAGCCACCGTCCGGCTGTGGCTGGTGATGGGAATGCACAGGTAACTGGCGGGCAGTGGCGTATCAAAATGATCGCAATTGGAACCGATGGCCGGATTTTCTTTAAGGTTTGGCCGGCCACGCCGGATCCCCCAACATTCATTGGCGCGGAAACGCCGTGCAATCACGACGGGATGACCCCACTTCTGGCGCACTTCCAGGTCGCTGGTTTTTCCCACCAGCGTGGCAATATAGCCGGAAGTGCCGGGGAAGAGACTGGCAGAAAACTGGGTTATTACGTTGCAGGCTTCATCGAGTTGAGAACAGACTTGCAACATGTTGCCCATCTCTGAGAGGGTGGCCAGCTCGTTTGCCCGGCGAGCCAATTCCGAGACCTGCAGGGTCAATTGACTTTGTGCCTGTAACAGGGCGGTTTCATCGTTCTTTCTCCGGGTGATATCCCGCGTCACTGAGACGTAATGGTTATATTCGCCGGAGGGAGTACGGATGATCTGGATCGTCGATTCGACCCAGATTGGGTCCTGGTTCTTACGTTTAAAGTGATACTCCATGACCGCAGAATCCAGGTTCATTTTTTCCATATGGGCAAAGATCGTTTTGACCTCAGCCCATTCATCAGCCGGAACAAATTCCTTGGGTTGATGGCCAATTAACTCCTCCTGCTGGTAACCCGTCAGCCGGGTGCAGGATGGGCTGATGTACAGGATGCGGTTGGTATACACCTCATGCATGGCAATCACATCCTTAGAATTTTCCGCTAACAGGCGGAAGCGTTCTTCACTCTCGCGCAACTGATCCTCAGTTTGCAAGCGAGCCCAGACACTGGCGAAGGCATCCCGCACCAGGTTAAAGGGGGTTAAATCCAAATTTTGCCAGGTATATTTCGGACTATGGTTACTGGCGCCAAAGAACCCGATGAACTGGTTATGGGCATGGATGGGAATGGACAGGATGGTCTGCAACCCCTGGCTCAACCAGCGTTCTCGCTCTGGTTTGGCGCTTTCCGGCATTTCGGAAATCCGATCGATTAAAAAATACTGACCAGATTTGAGTTGATCCATCGACCAGGAGAATGAATGAAGGGGCAGGCCTTTATAGACATGCCGATTCTGATCCGGTTCATTGGAATACCAATTATAGGTATCTGTTAGCTCAGAAGCATTTTCATTGACCAGGAAGAAATAAGTGCGATCCGAACCAACATACTCCCCAAGAGCTGAGAGAATGTGAAAAATGGCTTCTTCTATTTGCTCCTTGGGAGCATTGATGAAACGGGTGATCAGGCTGATGATTAGCTCTTCGAACTTGAGACGTTCCTGTAGTTCTTGCTTGGCTTTTTTCAAACTGGTGATATCAAGGGTGGAACCGATAATTTCGGTGATCTGGCCGTTATCGGAGACCACCGCCCGCCATTCATCGTGCAACCAGATGTAAAGTCCATTTTGATGTAAAAACCGATAATCAAAGCCAATCATCGGCTGGTCGAATATTTTGGCAGCTTCCTCCTCCACACCAGGCAGGTCATCCGGGTGAATATGCTCATACCAAAAGTCAGGGTTGGATAGGAAGGTTGGCACAGAATAACCGGTCAGGGTTTCAAGATTATTTGAAACACTGCGGTAAGGGAACTTGGGAGTGGGGGAGCAGGAAAAAATGACCGAGGGGCTGAGAGAAACCAGGTGGTTGAATAGCTTGTGGGCTAGTTGCACCGGTTGGGTGATGGAATCTGTAGAGGGTGGTTGTTGGCCATAAGTGGGAACTCTCCGGGCAACATCTGGAGGTATTTCTGTACCCTCAGGTTGTTCTGATAGAACAATAAAATCAGCAGCTCCGATCACCTGGGCATCCTCAGCCAGATGGGCGTTCACTTGAGAAGCAATAATAATGATCGGGATGTCTGGCCGTCGGGAATGTAGCCAGGGGATGATTTCCAGTGGCGGTAGACCAAGGGCTGTTACCGGTGCCAATACAGCATCAATGAGGGATTCGGCCAGGATTTTTTCCACATCAGCGATTGTATAAGCATTTAACCATTGGTTGCTGGCAGCTTGAAATGCGGCGCGAACCGGTTTGTGCCAGTCGGTCGGAAGGTCAATGCTTAACAGCGTAAAACACGCGTTCATCTGCCCGCCTGCTATATGTATTATCAATATGCTAATAAAATCGCTCCGTCTTGTCAACCGACGGTTTGGTAATGTCAGGATTTCATAATCCGCTTGGAAACGGTATAAATTGGAATTACATGAAGAAAAGCGCTAACCTGAGTCCCAGCCAAAGTTCTTCCTCGCTCTTGTCGTTATTATTTGAACCTAAAACACCTCCGTCTTGGTGGATCACATTTTCGGTTTGAGTGGACCGATCTAAAAAATGTCACATCTTAAAGCGAATTCCCATCCGGCTCGCGTAGCAATGGGCTTAGCGAGATCCGAGCTTTTTCAGGCAGGCCTGGAAGTGCCCGGCGCAGCAGCCGTAATGTCTCTGGGCTGGTGGAGGGTGTAACTAGCTGGCGGATGAAGTAAGTAGTTTCTGCTGGTGAGCGTTGTGCCAGGCTGGCAATCAAATCAACCAATTCCGGCACAAAACCTGCGGGTGGGTTTTGGATGAAGGGGGGCATGACCCGGTAGATGAACGGAAGATTCTCGAATTTTGGGTCCTGGATCAGCGGCTGCAGGGCAAGCAAGGCGAATTGCTGCGTTGCCGGTTGCTCGGCTTGCAGCCACTCATTCAGGTTGGCCAGCCAGTCTGCCAGGGAATGCAAGCGCACTTGCCGGGTGGCCAACTCAATCAAGTCCGTCAGCAGGCCGGCTGGTAAATCCAATTTAACCCAGGTGGACAGCCGCTGAATGACTTGCGGGTGATAGGGCATTGGTAACCCACCGAGGATGGCAGCGGCAAGGTCCAGGGTTTCGGCATAGCCATGCTGCCACAGAATATCTGAGATTGCCAGGGCGGTTTGAGGTTGGTCGGTGGCGGCGTGGCTGAAGGCTCGCTCCATGTGACGCAGGACGATCGGCGGGATCCGGTAGACCGGTAGGGTGGGGGTGGTGCGGGTTTGTTCAGCAGACTGGTACAAATGGTCGGCGTAGTATTCCAGCATGTCGACCAGGTGTGCTAACAAAAGATCAGGTTGCTCCCACAAATGCAGGAGCACCTCGATCTGGTTGGTTAGTTGACTCAATTGAATGGCTGGCATAGTGTGGGGGAGGGGTCAGGTATATCCCTAGGGGTGGGTTCTGAACCCACCCCCTTCGGCTCTGATTAGAAATCAAATGACTGCTAGATATTTTCGAGGGGACAACCTCTTGTAAGAACGATTAATATGCCTTGGCGAAATATGCCCGTTTTGTGGCCGGCTGGCCGCAGTAGATGCAGCGGCCCAGGCTTTCGGGCTGATCCAGCGGGATGTTACGGGCGGTGGCCTTGGTGTCTTCTTTGATGTGAACCTCGCAATCCGATGAACCGCAGTACCAGGAGAAAGCCCAGCCAGACTCGACCACCTCGCGGAAGGCGGCGTAATCCTTCGGATCGTGGATGTTGGCATCCCTGAAGGCAGTGGCGCGCGCCAGCATGGCTTTCTGCACCTCTTCCAGTTGTAGCTTGAGGGTTTGTTCCAGGCCGTCCATGGCCAGGGTGATCTTGCCAGCCTTACCAGGAATATCCCGGCGGGCTACGGTCACCACGCCCTGGTCCACATCGCGTGGGCCAATTTCAATGCGGAGGGGAACACCGCGCAATTCCCAATCGTGGTATTTGAAGCCGGGGGTCAGTTCGGTGCGGTCATCCACCTTGATGCGGAAGTCCACCAGGCGTTTCTTCAGTTGATCCACCACGGCCATTACCTTGGAGCGTTCCTCATCATTGCGGGCGATCGGCACAATCACGATCTGGATGGGCGCCAGGCGGGGAGGGAGTATCAGGCCGTTGTCGTCGCCATGCGTCATAATGATGGCGCCAATGAAGCGGGTGGATAGGCCCCAGGAGGTGGTCCAGCAGTATTGCAGACTGTTGTTGACGTCCAGGTACTGGATCTCGAAGGCCTTGGCAATGTTCTGACCCAGGTTGTGGGAGGTGCCAGCTTGCAGGGCCTTGGTATCACCCATCATGGCTTCGATGGAGTAGGTGTGATCTGCACCGGCGAAGGTTTCGGCTGGGGTCTTCAAACCGGGGATGACCGGCACGGCCGCTTCGTCGTGGGCGAAGCGGGTGTAAACCTCCAGCATCTGGCGGGTTTCAGCTTCAGCCTCCCCGGCGGTGGCGTGGGCGGTGTGACCTTCCTGCCAGTAGAACTCCAGTGTGCGCAGGAAAAGGCGGGTGCGCATCTCCCAACGCACCACATTGGCCCACTGGTTGATCAATAGCGGCAGATCCCGGTAGGACTTAATCCATTTGGCAAACGAATAACCAATGATGGTCTCCGAGGTTGGGCGTACAGCCAGCGGTTCTTCCAGCTTTTCACCGCCGCCATGGGTCACCACCGCCAACTCGGGGGAGAAGCCAGCCACGTGGTGGGCTTCTCGCTCCATGAAGGACATCGGGATGAACAGCGGGAAGGCGGCATTGACATGCCCGGTGGCTTTGAAGCGCTTATCCAGGGCTTGCTGGATGTTTTCCCACAAGGCCCAGCCATAGGGGCGGATGATCATGCAGCCGCGCACAGGGGCATAATCCGCCATTTCGGCGCGCAGCACAACCTGGTTGTACCATTCGGAGTAATTTTCGGCACGGGTGGTAAGTTTTTCGTCTGACATCGTCTCTTCTCTCTCTTTTTTTCATTGCAAGTAATCTCCAACTTGGGGGAGTTTGCTTGCAAGGCCAGATTTCGTTTTGAATGATCGGTTAAGCCAGAGTAGCTTCAAGGATGAATTTTATGGTTCTGGGAGCATGCGCACGGCACTCTCAACATCCGGAGCGAAAGACAGAAATTTGCGGTCGTGGATGGCGACGAACGAATCCAGGCTGCTGAACATGGTCTCAAAAGTTTGCTGCCAGGCCGGTCCGATGAGGATTAGCGGGCGCAGGCGGGTGGCCTGGATTGTCATCCGGTTCCACATCAGCGAGATCTCGGTCAGGGTGCCTGGACCGCCATTCAAGGCCAGGGCGGCGTCGCAGCCTTCGATGATCCGGTCGATTCGTTCGAAGAGAGTCTGGGTGTGCCATTCCTCGCTCACCCAGGGATTGGCTCCCGTTTTACGCCAGGTTTCAATCTCCTGGCAGGTGACTCCAATGGCGTGTCCACCAGCTTCCACTGCACCCCGTGAGACTGCTTCCATAGTTCCCATGTAGCCGCCGGTCAGGACACTGTGCCCCTCCAATGCTAACAGGCGACCCAGGCAAAGGGCTTCTTCATAAGCCGGGTCGCCCGGCTGAGGTTGGGCACTGCCAAAAACTGTAACTTTCATGCAAGGCTTTCCTGTCCGCTTATGATTTCGGATCTTCTGGGGCATCCCAAGTGCGTCGATAGTTAACAGCCAGCTTGGCAAGGATGGCTTCTTCCAGATTTACCCCGCTGACCCTGGCCAGTTGCAGCAGGTAGAGTGCCACATCTGCCAGTTCGCCGGCCAGCGCTGGCGAGTCCTTGCTATCCTCATCCCACTGGAAGTGCTCGAGGATTTCAGCGGCTTCCAGCGAGAGCGAGATGGCCAGATTGCGCGGTGTCTGTGGGCGCGGGCTGTCGGGTTGATACCAGCCCTTTGCTGCCACAAATTCATCCATTGCCTGGGTCAGTTCTCGGAGATCCATAAATGATGATTATACCGGATTTTGCAGGGCTTCGGCAGGCAATTCCCTCTTTGGCTGCTTGAGCATCCACAGCAGCCAGACCGGCAGCAGGATGAACGGGGCTTCGGCAACGGCCGTTGGAAAAGAAGGGCTCCTTTGCAGGAAGAAAGCCAGCCAGGAAAGCACCAGGGAGCCGCCCCAGAACAGCCAGGCAGGCAGCAAACGTCGTGAGGGCCTTAACAGCAACCAGGTCAGCATTGGTAGTAAGAAAACCAGGTGCTCGTAGGATTTTCCGCGCGGATGGGCCAGGAAGCCGAACAGCCCGGCCCAGCCCCACAACAACAGGCTGGGAGCTTTTCCCCTCCGCCAGGAAAAGTAAAGGACAATCCCAAGCACTGCCAGCAACCCCAGCACAGTCCAGCTCACAATCTGCGCCACTGCCTCCGGTAGGAACTGGCGGGTAAAAAATTCCGAGCCGAGCCAGGTCTGGTTGTAGACAGCGTATTTCTGCAACCGCACCAACCACAGAGCTGGCCAGCCAGGCACCAGCAGGAAGGAAACGCCCAGGAGCAGTAGCAGGCTGCTGACAAAACTACCCAGAAACCAGCGATCCCGGCGGTGCAGGGCCAGCAGCAAAAGAAAGCCGCAATAGACCCAGCTAAATTGGGGTTTGACCAAGCACCAGGCCAGCAGCAAGCCACCCAGGATCTGCATCCCGCGGCTGTTCAGTTTGGGCCGGCTCAGTTGAGTGTACAGCCAGATCAGGATGGCAAAAATCAGGATGCTGTAATTGCCCAGGATCAGGCCGAAATCAAACGGGTAGAGGAAGAACAGGCTGAAGATAACCGGCCGTGGCCGACCGGGGGCAGCGGCAACCAGCAGCAGAAAGGTCGCCAGGATGCAGAAGGCCATCCAAACCGCCTGCGACCACTCAAAGGGCAGCCCGAGGATCGGCAGTTGTGGCAGCAGGGCAAACGGCGGGTTGGCGAAGGCCAGCTGGTCCTCGCCGGGTCCCATAAGGCGTTTGTGCATGGCCAGTTGAACTTGGACAGCAATCGCGTCAGAATATGGGTCCTCTCCGTCCAATGCCGCCCGCCCGGCCAGGAAGGAGACGTAATAATCCCCACCCAGTGTGTTACCGGTCGTCAGCCCGTGGATGGCGAAGGCCAGCAGACCCAGGCTGAGACTGAATAACAGGATGACCAGAAGCGAACGCCGGAAGACAAGCATGATACAGGTATTATATCCAGACAATGGCAGGCAGGGAAACAAAAACCGGCAAAGGTTGATATTGGTTCAACCTTTGCCGATACAGGTAGCGAGGTGTTGGATTACTTCAACTTCTGGTATGGATCAGCAGCAGCTGGGATGGTTTCTGCGGCGGCTTTCTCCTTGGCCTTGTTGCGGCGGGCAGCGCGCACGATCAACCAGATCGGCAGGCCAATGATCAGGGCGATCGGCAGGACGAAGATGATCACCCAGATCAGGATGGTGCCGATGACTTTCAAACCATCAATCAAAGCCTGCACGGCATTGCGAGCAATACCAACTGGCTTCCAGCCGGCGATTTCGACCGGTTTGATCGATTCCTTGGCAGTCAGGTTGACCGTGACAGCCGAGAGCCGGGCGGATTCATCATAGTACTTGATCTGGCCCTTGAGCACCTCGATATCCGAGCGAACCTGGTTCAATTGGTTATAAACCTGCATGACTTCTTCAATCTTGGTAGCTTTATCCATGAAGCTGGTCAGTTGTTCCTCGGCCGCTTCCAGGTTGCGCAGGCGGGATTGCAGGTCGGTGTACTCCATGGTCACATCCTGGCCACTGATGTTCTCGGTGAGGATATCGGTTTTGGGATCCTCCACCAGGGCTTTGATCTGGGTCAGGGCGGCATCCAGTTGCTCGGCTGGCACTCGAATGGTCAAATAAGCCGCCGGGACTTCGATGCCGTCATTGGTATACGTTTTATACAGGTTGGAATCGACCACAAAACCGCCCATGCCTTCAGCCATGCGGGTAATGCTGGTCATGGCCTCACCGGGGTCGACGACCACGATGGAAAGGTTGGCGTTCTTGATCACGATCCGCTCGCTGCTGGTAATAGTTGAGCCGGTGTTGGCGGTGTCGTAATTGAGGGATTGCCGGGCGCCATCTTCCATAGGCGCGGCATAACCTGCTGGATTAGGAGCTGAGGCAGGAATTGCAGTGGCTGCTGCAGAAGCACAGGCACTCAGGACAAAAATCGAAAGGACAAGAATGATCATCAGGCGTTTCATGGCTTTTTTCCTCCACAGGTAAGACGAACCCCGGCTTAGAAAGTTCCGGGAAGAATCAAGATTTTCAATAACTATTATAGCGGCAGGTTGAGGGAATGGGCACTCATCCAGCACACTTCTTTTCATCTTGAAGGTTGTTACTACCCAGTATTAACCAATTGTTGGTTATAATTGGCCGAGCTTTGGAGGTTAATGTATGGCAATGAACTCATTTCTATTTCTAGATGATAAAGTGATATTGTGGTTGCAAGACCGGGTCTGCGAGGATTCTGAAGCTTTGCTGGCCAGTGAGCCTTTTCTCAAGCTATTGACTCGTTGTGTCAACGATCTTCAGAAGAAGAATTCCAAATTGGTCCGCATTTTTGGGGCGTCTGCCCCGAATGCGGGTGATATCAAGAACCTGGTGAACACTTTTCAGTTCCTGACCCGGCTGCCAGTGGAACACGTCATCAAGCTGGTGCCGGAATCGGAAGTTTTTTTTGCAGATCGCTCTCTCTTCCATAATTTCGTTGAGCATCTCTACAACTACTGGCGGCATTTTCAGCGGCTGATCATCAGCCGCTCCACTTCCGAAGATGCGGACATCCGGCCCAACCGAACCTTCAACCGCACCATCGAGCACCTGACCGACTTGGTTCGCAACACCTACCGGGATATTCAGGTGAATGTCTCAGGCAAGTACCCGCGCATTTACCGGCAGGTCAGTGCGGGTGCGGAACTGGCGGCCATCACCAAGCTCAAACACCTTGACCTGCCTGAGACCTATCAGACGAAATTAGGCTCTGTGGGGATTATCCGTCAGGTGCTGATGTACCCACCCTTGATTTTTGATTCGTCCAGCAATAAACGCTCTGGTGTATTTGAACAGGTCTTCACCAATCCGCTCGTTAACCTCCAGGTCGATCCAGATCATTGGTTGTGCTATCCCGCCAAAGTTGGCCCACTGCTCGTGCTGGTGTATTTTCCCATCAAGGCGTTCGAACTAAATTTTGCTTTGTGTAATTTATTTGAACTGGCTGCCGGGGTGGACATTCAAAAGAAGGTAGATGCCATCCTGCTCTTCGGGGTCAATTCGCAAGAACTGGCTGAAAACCAGCGAGACCGGGCTTTCTTCTACGATGACCCGGGGCACGGCCTGCTGCTGGGCGTGGTACCGGATCAGGCGCAATTTGGTTATTTTGGTTATCTCAAGAAGCTGATACTGACCCTCCACAATATTATCGTAATGAAAAATGGCAGGCTGCCTTTCCATGGCGCCATGTTTCAGCTTAAAGTCCGGGACACTGATGCGAAAAATATCCTGATCCTGGGGGATACGGGTGCCGGCAAATCCGAAACGCTGGAAGCTTTTCGCTCCATCGCCTCGCAAGATTTGGAGGATATCGAGATTGTGGCGGATGACATGGGTTCACTCTGGCTGGACGAACAGGGCCAGATCATTGCCTACGGCACGGAGATTGGCGCCTTTATCCGCCTGGACGACCTATCCCCCGGCTATGCATTTGGGCAAATGGACCGCGCCGTAATTCTGAACGCCAATCAGGTCAACGCCAGGGTGGTGATACCGGTAACGGACTATGAAACCATTATGGAAGGTCACCGGGTGGATTACATCCTGTATGCCAACAACTATGACCAGCTCCCCGCACATCAATCTGCGATCCGACGGTTTGATGACATGGTCGAAGCGCTGGACACCTTCCGCTCCGGTAGGGTGATGAGCAAGGGCACCACAACCACCACCGGCATTGTGGGCACGTATTTTGCTAACGTCTTTGGTCCACAGCAATTCCAGGGGCTGCATGAGGAACTGGCAAAATTGTTCTTTACTAAGATGTATGATAATGGACTGTACGTAGGCGAGATCCGCACGCAGTTAGGTATCCCCGGGTCGGAACGCTCTGGCCCGCTAACCGCCGCCAAAGATCTTTTGATATTATTGAAAACAGACAACTAAATTATCGATGGTTTGGAAAAGTAGGGCAGATTGCCTTCGCAGAAAGCACCAGTTTTACGGTGAGGCAGAGGCACAAGGTGCCACCAATCTTGAATAGATTGGACATGGAAAACCATGCAAAAATTCTCGGACCGCCCAATCGTTAGCCTCGGCATTCTCTTTCGACAGATAGGTGGGGTACTCGATTTATTGGTATCGACCGGGATGGCAGTCCTATCATTCTGGGGCATTGGAAGTGTAGAAGCCTCTCCAACCCAAAATATTTTAAATGATCCGAGATAAGTGCTACTATTGCTTGGTCGCTGTAGAGGTTCTTATACTACTTCAGCTTACCTCTTTTTCGACCAATTTAATTGCACTTGCTACTTGAATCTACTCTACGAAAATTTGATCAAAGAACTATCAATACTCCATTGTGAGGAAGGATTATTGCCTTGTAAAGGCTTTTCGGATTTGATAGATGACGCTTCCAAGATATCCAGCAATTATCAGCATTAATCCGCCTGCAATAAAAAATTGGACAATATCCGAATAGGTCATCGAAGAAGGTTTAATGGAGGCTGTAATTAAAAAGGCAATTGCAGCTACAAGGAACAACACAAAATTGATCTTCACTGCCATTAATAACCTTTTGTTTCGTTTTTCCATGCTTTCCATATCAGAAAATGATTCGGGACGCTTATTTGTGTATTCCTGACGCCAGATGTTCGCACTTGCCATCTGACCCACATATTCCCAGCCAAATTGCTCATAAATCGATTTGTATTCCTCGTTCGGAAACGAATTCACATCGTAAACAAAGCGATATTTCTTAGGGGCACTCTCCATGAAATCCATTTTTATTGAACTCCACTGACCGATCTTTTCAACCACCCATCCCTGGAGTGCCATATCTTCAAGCCAGTTCTCAAAGTTGGCAGGGATAATATTGCCTTTACGGAAGGCACTGAAGTACACGCTCTTCGTTTTCATCGTACCAACTCCTCTGCAATCTTATAAAGTTCACTGATGCGTCTTGCTTCTTCATGTAAAATTTCATTCCCAATATCTGTAATCAGATAATTCTTTTTTCGGTCAATTTCCTGTGTTGCCACAATCAGTCCATCATGTTCCAGTTTCGTCAGGCTTTGGTAGATTGTGCCTGCCCCCAGGGTTATCCTATTGTTTGTGAGAATTTCGACATATTGCATGATTCCGTAGCCATGTCTTTCTTGTCGTAAAGAAAAAAGAATGAAGAACATGGTTTCGCTCATCGGGATGAACCTTTTTCGAATTCTTTGAATATCCATGAGACCTCTCCTGTATTACGTGATGATATATCACGATGTGATATATGTCAAGAGGCAACATAGACCAATCGAACGAGCCAATTATAGATTTGATAGTTGGATAGAGTGCTTTCGCATCTGATCGAACCATTTCCTGGTCGATCATAATCTGGCGTGTTTAACAGCCGCGATTTTTGGATAAATTTCTGTGCTTATCTGCGTCAGTCTGCGAAAAAAAGTTTACCACCCCTCTGCTAACCGCTGGGCGTGACGTTTGGGCAGGCCAGCCACCCGGATGCGAGTCTGGACGGGGGTCACATCATATTCCACCCGCCGGCTGGTCCATAATTTCTCCTCGGGCAGGTAGATGGCGTAAGCCGCCCGCCGATCGCGGTCGCGCGGCTGGCCGACTGAGCCCGGGTTGAGGATGCCGCGGCTGACCATTTTGATTTCTTCGTCTTCTTTCATGATGCGCCACTCCATCCGGTCGTCTTCCCCCAGCAGGTAACAAATTGGGATGTGGGTGTGGCCGACAAAGGCGTAATCCGTCTCAAAAGTGGTGAAGTTGATGGCGGCCGTGTAGGTATCCAGCAGGTATTCCCAAATCGGGTTGCGCGGGCTGCCGTGGGCCAGGGTGATACCGTCAATCTCCTGTTTTTCCGGCAGGTTGGCCAGGAATTCCAGGTTCTCCATCGAGAGGGCTTTGCGGGTCCACAGGGCAGCCTGGCGGGCTTCCTTATTGAAACTGTTCAGGTCAATTTTATCGATCACGGCTGCATCGTGGTTGCCCATCAGGCAGACCAAACCGGGCAGGCTGCGCACAAGGCGGATGCATTCGTTGGGGTCCGGGCCGTAACCGGTCAGATCCCCCAGGCACCAGGCGGCGTCAAAGCTGCCGGCATCTTGCAGGACGGTGGTCAGGGCGTTCAGGTTGGCGTGGATGTCGGAAAGAATCAAGATGCGCATAAATTATTTCAACCATTCCAGTAGAATTTGCATTAATTGATCTGCAACTTCGTCTTTGCCCTGCAGCGGCAGCGCTACCTGGCGATTTTCCGGGTAGAGCAAGGTCACCAGGTTGGTGGCTGTTTCAAAGCCAGCATCCGGGGCGGTCATGTCATTGGCAATAATGCCGATATCAACGGTGAGTAACATATATCATTCCAGGAGCGTCAAGGCCGGTTGATGGTCTCGATGATTTCCGCCACCAGGTCATAACGGCCAAAGGCTGGCATCAGGTAGATGCCCTGTACTCGCTGGCGCAACGCCTGGGTTAATTCTATCGCAATTTGTACGCCGGTACGAGGGCCATTTTCTCCGGCACCCTCCATGCGCAGGCGGATATCTTCCGGGATATAGACACCAGGCACTTCGTGGTGCAGGAAGGAGGCATGCCTGGCATTATAGAGTGGCAGCAGCCCGAGCAGCAGTGGCACTGGCAATGGACCGTGCTCGGATTCGTACAAGTGAAGCAAGTTTTCGACCGGTTCCACTGCGTAGATCGGCTGGGTCAGGATGAAATCCGCCCCGGCGTTCAACTTACGGCGCAGGTTCTTGATCTCGGCCTGCGCATCCTGTGGGTTGAGGTTGAGGGCACAGCCGACGAAGAAACCGGTCGGTTGGCCGATGTCCGTCCCGGCATGGTCCACCCCGGCGTTGAAGTTTTGCTTGATCAATTTGATCAGGCCGGAGGGCACCAGGTCATAGTTATCCATCGCATCCGGGTAATCGCCGATGGCGGTCGGGTCGCCCATCACCACAAAGACATTGCGCACGCCCAGGGCATGGGCGGCCAGCAGGTCGCCCTGCACCCGCAATAGGTTACGACCGCGGGTGGGAAAATGCAGGGTGGTTTCAATTTCGATCCGCCGCTGGATCAGGCTGCATACCGCCCAGGGCGACATGCGCATGCGGGCCATCGGCGAATCAGCCACATTGATTACATCTGCCCCGGCTTCCTTCAACAGGCTGGCGCCGGCCAGCAGCTTGTGGGTGGCCAGGCCGCGCGGCGGGTCCATCTCCACTGCAACGGTGAACTTGCCATTGGCCAATTTCTCCGCCAGTAGGGTTGGTTGCAATTGCGGCTCGCGGGTTTCCTCGCTTTCCACACTGGAGAGGGCAAAGCCATTGGTATGTGGGGCAGATTCAGCGCTATCCAGTGTCTGGCGAATGACCTGGATATGCTGGGGGGTGGTACCGCAGCAACCGCCAATGACAGAGGCGCCATTCTCCCAGAAGGCCAGGGTGTAATCGTGGAAGTAATCGGCTGCCGCCGGATACTTGATCCGACCACTGACCTGTTCTGGCCAGCCGGCATTCGGCATGACGGAGAAACGTCCTTCCGGCACAGTCTGGCGCATCAACTTCAAGATGCGCAGGATCTGGTTGGGACCACCGGAGCAGTTGACGCCGATCACATCCGCCCCCAATTCCGCCATTTTACGGGCAACCTTGGTTGGGCTGTCGCCCAGCAAGGTGCGGTCATCCCGGGTGAAGGTCATCGAGGCAATGATTGGCAGGTCCGGGGCGATGGTGCGACAAGCATGGATGGCCTCGCGCACTTCGTAAAGATCGGTCATGGTCTCGATGATAAACAGGTCCACTCCAGCGCCGGCCAGGGCGGCCGCCTGCTCGGCAAAGGCCAGGCGGGCCTGTTCTGGCTGGACCCGGCCAAAGGGTGCCAGGCGTACCCCCAGTGGGCCGATATCACCAGCGATCCAGATATCCCGGAAGGAGGCCAGCACCACCCGCCGGGCCAGTTCGACAGCTGCGGTATTGATCTCGGTAACATGCTCCTCCAGGCCGTGTTCAGCCAGTTTGTAGCAGTTGGACCCGAAGGTATTGGTTTGAATCATCTCCGAGCCGGCGTCGATGTACTCACGGTGGATATCCGCCACCAATGCCGGGCGCTGCAGGTTGAGTAAATCGAAACTGGCTTCAAAGCTGATCCCGCGTAAGTGTAGTAACGTACCCATGGCGCCGTCGGATAGCAGGGGTTTGCCGGTGGAAATCCGATCCAGGAATGATTTGTTCATGAGGTTACCCCTTTCAGCGGGTCAACTGCTCCACCCGGCTTTCGCCGGTGGAGTAATAGCGGGCCTGCGGGTGATGGATGATGATGGCAGCGGTGGATTGCTCCGGGATCAACTGGTAGGCCGGGCTGAGTTGCATACCGAGTGAGACTTCCGCTGGCAACAATTGGAACACAATACTGTGGTCAGCCAGTTCAGGGATGGCCGGATAGCCCCAGGAATAGCGCTTGCCTTGCTCCTCGGCCAGGCCGAGCTCGCGCCGGATGTGGCGGTGCAGGTATTCAGCCGCGGATTCGGCGGTCTGGACAGCCAGGCCGTGCGAGAAGTGGGCTTCAGTATAATCCCCGGCAGCCTGCAAGCGGTCAATACGAGCGGTGGCTTCCTGGCCGACGGTCACGATTTGGAAAGCCACCACGTCCATCTGGCCGGAGTGAACCGGAGCAAAGTAATCCGCCAGGCACAACAAGTCGCCTTCTGGTTGGCGCGGGAAGCTGAAGCGGGTCAATTCCTCCGGCGCGCCGGCCTGGGCAGAACCGGGTTCATAAACGATCAGGTCATTGCCCTCGGATTGGGCGGGCCAATAACCGTATATGCCTTGGGGTTTAAGCCATTTCTCAGCCACGGCTTCCCGGCGCATTTTAACCAGGCGAGTTTCAAAGGATTTCAACAGCTTTTCCCAGGCCTCGCCGTGGGTGTTTTTAGCTCCCCAAGATAGACGGAAGAGCTCGTTCTTGGCCAGGTGTTGAAAGACCACATCCAGCGGCATCTGGCGTACCAGGCGCGGACCCCAGGTCGGCGGGCGCGGGATGGAAGGAGCAGGCGGTACACTGGAGCGGATCATGGTCGGGGCAGCCGGGGCAGTGGTCGTGACCCGGTTCAATTCGATTTCAGCTTCCTTGCGGTTCTGAACCACCAGGGAGGTTCGCAACTGCGGGTCCGTCAATTGATCCATCACGTTCAAGCCTTCGAAGGCGTCCTTGCAGTAGAACACGCCGGGGGCGTAAAGCTCACCGTGCTCGGTCAAGAGGATGCGCCGGCCAAAGCGGCGGTTGATGGCCGCTCCGCCAATCAACACCGGGATGGAAAGTTTGCGTCGTTGCAGTTCGTTGACAATCAACGGCATCTGCTTGCTGGTCGAGACCAGCAAGGCGCTCAGGCCGATGGCATCCGCTTGGACCTCGATAGCCTTGCTGAGGATGGTTTCGGCTGGCACCTGTTTGCCCAGGTCGATCACACTGTAGCCGTTGTTGACCAGGATGGTCTTGACCAGGTTTTTACCGATATCGTGCACATCCCCATACACTGTCGCCAGCACGATGGTGCCTTTCGTGACGCCTTCCTTGCGCTCCAGGAATTTTTCCAGGTGAGACACGGCTTTCTTCATCACCTCAGCGGATTGCAGCACAAAGGGCAGGATCAATTCGCCGCTGCCAAATTTATCGCCGACTTCCTTCATGGCGGGCAGCAACACTTTGTTGAGCAATTCAACCGCGTGGGTATTCCAATCCAGGCGCGGATGGCGTCCCAGGATTTCGTCAATATCCGCTTCCACGCCATCTTTTTCGCGGTGCAGGATGCGCCAATGCAGGCGGCCTTCAGCGGACAGGGTGGCCAGCTCAGCCGCAGATTGGCTACCTTTGTGGGTAGTTTCCACCCCTTCAAAGCGCTGGATCAGGCGGGTCAGAGCATCCGGCCGGCGGTTGAAGATCAGATCTTCCGCCAGTTGGCGATCCTCTGCGGGAATTTCTGCGTAAGGCGTCACCTGGGCTGGGTTAACGATGGCCATATCCAGCCCGGCAAGCACGGCGTGATACAGCATGATCGAGTTCAAAACCGGGCGGGCGGCGGGTGGCAGGCCAAAGGAGACGTTGGAGACGCCCAGCGAAGTCAGCACTCCTGGCAGTTCAGCTTTGATCAGGCGAATGCCCTCGAGCGTTTCAATAGCAGATTGGTTAAATTCCGGGTCGCCAGTGGCCAGGGTGAAGGTCAGCGCGTCAAACACCAGGTCGCCGGTTTGAAGACCGAATTCGTTGACAGCAATCTCGTGAATCTGGCGGGCAACTTCCAGTTTACGAGCGGCAGTTTTGGCCATACCGGCTTGATCAATGGTCAGACAGATCACGGCGGCATTGTAGGTGCGGGCCAGGCTGAAGATGTGCTCCAGCTTCGGCCGGCCGCTTTCCAGGTGGGTCGAATTAATCAGGCAGCGGCCGGGGGCGGTCTGCAGCGCAGCTTCCATCACTTCCACCTCGGTGGTGTCAATCACCAGCGGGGCGCGCACCACCGGTGCCAGCAACTTGACGATCCGGCGCATCAGACCAGCCTCGTCGCCGCTTTCGGTCAAGGCCACGCTGATATCCAGGCCGTGTGCGCCACTGTTGACCTGTTGGCGGGCAATCGACAGGGCTGAATCATACTCCTCCGCCAGGATGATTTGTTTGAACTTGGCGCTGCCCTGGGTGTTCAGCCGCTCGCCGATCAGGAAGGGTCGTGGCTCTTGCAGCATGGACACAGCTTGGGTAGCGGAGGCCAGCCGGGGCGGGCGCAGGGTTGGGCGGGGTTGGGGGATGTGGGCGCGGACGCGCAGCACTAGCTGTTCCAGGTGGGCTGGGGTGGTTCCACAGCAGCCACCTACCACGTTGATGTGGTGCTGTTCGACGAATTCAGCCAGTGTCTCGGCAAAGGGTTCAGGCTCCAGTGGATAGACGGCCTGGCCATCCACGTTTAGCGGCAAGCCGGCGTTCGGGATGCAGGAGACCGGCATCGTAGCGTGCGCCCCCAGGAAGCGGATAGGCTCGCGCATGTAGTCTGGACCGGTAGAACAATTCAGACCGATCACATCAATCTGCATGCCCTCCAGAATGGCCAGCACCGCCGCGATATCTGTGCCGAGCAGCATGCGCCCAGTGGTATCCAGCGTGACCTGGACCTGGATTGGCAGGTGAATCCCGGTCTCACGAAAAGCCTGGTGGATACCGACGATGGCGGCTTTGACTTCCAGGATATCCTGCGATGTTTCGATCAACAACAGATCGGCACCGCCGCGGATCAGGGCAGCTGCCTGTTGGCAGAAGATATCGGCTAATTCTTCAAAAGAGATATTGCTCAGTTCCGGGTCGTCCATGGATGGCAATTTTCCAGAAGGACCGATTGACCCGGCCACGAAGCGAGGTTGATTCGGGGTGGAGTATTCATCCGCCAACCGGCGGGCCAGGGCCGCTGCCGCTTGGTTGATGGCTTCGGTTTGCTCGCCCAGGTCATATTCGGCCAGGGTCAGGCGGTTGGCGCGGAAGGTGCAGGTTTCAATTACATCCACCCCCACTTCGAGGAAGGATCGGTGGACTTTTTCCACGGCAGATGGATGGGTCAAAACCAGGTAGTCGTTGCAGCCAAAGGTGCGTTCCCCGCCAAAGTTGGCCGGGGTCAGGTTCTGGCGCTGCAGGTTAGTGCCCATAGCGCCGTCGAAGACCAAAATGCGTTTGTTGAGCGCATCGAGATAGCGGTGGTTGAAGGTAGGTTCAGTCATGGCAAGCTCCGAAGGTCGAGAATGGCCGGCGGTAACAAAAATCCTCTCTGGAATAGAGAGGAAGGCGGGGGATAACCGCACCTCATCTTCCAGAAGGCCGCCGGGGCGGTTTCTGCCGGATTTGGCACCGGCTCTTGCGAGCGGTTGCCGAGGTTTCATAGGGCCGGTCCCTCCACCTCTCTGGATGAGTGATGATGTTGAAAGGGATTTTACCACAAGTCAAGTCTGAATTTCAAATCAAGTGTCAAAGGTCAAGCAGGAGACAAGACAGGGTATAATCTGGATATCTCATCAGGTCGGGGGAGCCTGCCAAGGATACGCATGGATACCACGAAGATTATCAACAGCGGTGCACTCTCAAAGATGGTCATCTGGCTTGGTAAGAACCTGTCCCCGCGCCTGGGATATGCCGTCTCAGATTTTCTCTCAGACGTGATCAGCCATCGTGCTGGTTGGAGACAACCCCGGGCTTTACGAGCCAACCACTGGGTGGTGAGTGGCGGCAAGGCAACCCCCGTAGAGTTGACCCGGAGTGTGTATGAAACCTATCGAATCTCAGGTCGTGGGTATTATGATTTCTATCACATCATGAAAGATCCGGATGAGGTATTGCGGCGGGTTTCTTTCAGCTCCAAATTTGAAGAAATCCTGCAAAAATCCATCACCCGCCAGGAAGGCATCATTCTTGCAATATGTCACACGGGCAACCAGGACCTGGGTGGCCGGGCCGTGGTTTTGCGCGGTATGCCGCTTTTTGCTATCACCGCCCCCGAGGAATTTGGCAGCTATTCGCTCGCCAACCAACTGCGCCACGAATTCAAAATGGATTCCGCTCCGGCTTCTTTGGAAACCGTCAAGAAAGCGATAGAGCATCTACGGAATGGCGGCACTGTGGCTACCGGCGTGGACCGGCCCTTTCCAGATTCGCACTATCGGCCGCGCTTCTTTGGGCGGCCGGCTGCCCTCCCGGTAGGTCCGGTACGCATGGCGCTGCGCCTGAAGCTGCCGGTGTACGCGATTGGCTGTTATCAAAAATCGGATCACAGTTACCTGATGTGGGCTAGCGAAGCCATTGAGATGCAATCCACCGGGGATGCCGATCAGGACGTGCTGCTCAACTCTGAGCGAGTGTTGGCCGAGATTGAATTCCGCATCCGAGAACACCCAACCCAGTGGGCGATGTTCTACCCGGTCTGGCCGGAGGTGATGGATGGTGTGCCGAAGTAACTGCAAGATAGTGGATTTTTGGTTGCCAGTTGTTTATTCAGTCATCTGGTTGTTATTCTTCATTCCTTCTACTATTCAACTTCTGAAATTGGTTATCCATTAAAGTTACGAAATAATAAGCCTCGGTTATAATCGAACAGGGTGACTATGGAAAATAAAAAGATATCAATTTTGCCGTATTTCTTTTCCGGCGCCGGTCTGGCCGTATTGGGTTGGGGCGGGATTGCCGCCTTATGGTATTTCACCGAACCCAACCTTGGCGAACGTTGGTTGTTTTTCCTGGCATTATTCATGGCGGTGGCAGGCACAGCGCTGCCCTTTGTCGCACTGCTCAACCTGCGCTTCCCCAGCGAGCCGCCAGCCGAACCCACCGTTTACTTCCGCCAGTCGCTCTGGTTTGGCCTGTTCGCTTGCCTGGTGATGTGGTTGCAATGGTCGCGCATGGTGACCCTCTTGCTGGTGTTGTTGATCGGGGCAATGCTGGCTGGGGCAGAGTTCCTGATCCGGCTGCGCGAGAAATCGCTGTGGAAGCCGAAGGAACCCGAAGGTGAGTGAACTGCGCAGCCTGCCCTCGGTGGATGCCCTGCTGCAAAGCGCGGCGGCAACCGAACTGGCGGCGCGCTTTGGCCGACCGTTGATGCTGGATGCGTTGCGCATGACCCTGGCTGAAACCCGGCTGGGGCATTTACGTGGGGCGGCTTTGCCCGACGCAGCAGGTTTACTGGAACAGGCGGCACGTCGCCTTGATAAATGGGTTACTCCCTCATTAATAAGCGTAATTAATGCCAGCGGGGTTGTGCTGCACACCAACCTTGGCCGGGCGCCGCTTTCGAAGGCGGCCTTGCAAGCCATGGACGCAGTAGCCGGCGGCTACTCCACCCTGGAATATGACCTGGAAAAAGGCGGGCGTGGTTCACGCTCCGTCCATGCTGAGGCGCTATTAATCCGCCTGACCGGGGCGGAAGCCGCCCTGGTGGTCAACAACAATGCAGGGGCGGTGCTGTTGGCGTTATCCGCGCTTGCTCACCGTAAACGCGTGATTATATCCCGTAGTCAGTTGGTGGAAATTGGCGGTGGTTTTCGTATTCCGGATGTCATGGCGCAATCCGGCGCCAAACTGGTGGAGGTTGGCACTACCAATCGGGTACATGCTGCAGATTTTGAGGTCGCCTTGCAGGAACCAGCCGCTCTGCTGGTGCGGGCGCATCATTCCAATTTTCGCATCATCGGTTTCACCACCGAACCGGATCTGGCTGAATTGGTGGAAATCGCTCACCGTCAGGGCGTTCCGCTGTTGGATGACCTGGGTTCCGGAACCTTCATCGATACCGCTCGCTTTGGTCTGTTGCACGAACCGACAATCCAGGAATCGGTGCAGGCCGGGGCGGATGTGATCTGTTTCTCAGGCGATAAACTGCTGGGCGGTCCGCAGGCTGGCATTCTGATTGGCAAAAAGGATTTGATTGCCCGCATCAAGAAGCACCCGTTGGCGCGGGCAGTGCGGGCGGATAAACTCTGCCTGTCTGCCCTATCGGCCACCCTGCTGCACTATCTACTGGATGAAGCCGAACGGGAGATCCCGGTCTGGCAGATGATCGGGCGTACGCTTGAGCAAAACCGCCTGCGAGCCCAGAGCTGGCGGGATGCGCTTGGCACAGGGGAAGTGCTGGTGGGATCCTCAACAATTGGCGGCGGTTCACTGCCGGAAGAAACCTTGCCGACCAGCTTGTTGGCGCTGCAGGTTCAGCAGCCGAACAAGTTCATGGAGAAACTGCGCCGGCAGTCACCACCGGTGATCGCCCGGGTGGAGGAAGAGCGGGTGGTTTTTGACCCGCGTACGGTGTTTGAGGAACAAGATGGAGCGCTGCTGGTGGGTATCCGCCAGGCGTTGGGCAGGTAGATTTCAATCATTAAACGGCCACAGGCCGCGGAGGAAAGAAACACGTGAAAAGCAATCTGGATGGACTAATGCAAGAATTCGGTTATGAGGCCATTTGGGTTACCGGCCCGGCCCAGCACAACCCGGCCATGGTTTATTTGACCGGTGGAGGTCATATGGGGCAGGCGGATTTGATCCTCAAGCAGGGTACCTCTGGGGTTCTCTTCCACGCCTCAATGGAACGCGAGGAAGCTGCCCGGACCGGGCTGCCCACCTGTGGCTATGATCGTTTTCCACTCGATGAGCGTTTGAAAGCCGCGGATGGCGACATGAACCAGGCAATGGTCTTGTTGTATGAAGCTATGTTCCGCCATGCGGGTGTGACCGAAGGTCGGGTGGGAATCTTTGGCCGGACTGAGATCGGCCGGACTTTCAGCATTCTGAGCGGTTTGCAATTGCGCCTGCCTGGTTTGAATTTTATCGGTATGGACAGCGAGAACCTTCTGATGCTTGCAATGATGACCAAGGATGATGCTGAACTGGCTCGCATCCGGCGTATGGGCAAGATCACAACTGAGGTGGTTGGCCGCACGGCGGAATTCCTGACCAGGCACGCTGTGGAAGGCGAAACATTGATCAAGGTCGATGGCCGGCCGTTGACTATCGGCGATGTCAAACCGCGCATCAACCTCTGGCTGGCTGAGCTGGGTGCAGATAACCCGGAAGGCACGATCTTCGCCATCGGCCGGGATGCTGGCATCCCGCATAGCACTGGTACTCCGACAGACCCAATCAAACTTGGCCAGACCATCGTTTATGACATCTTCCCCTGCGAACCGGGCGGTGGATATTTTTATGACTTTACCCGCACCTGGTCACTGGGTTATGCTACGGACGAAGCCCAAAAACTGTATGAGGATGTGGCGGATGTTTTCCACACCATCATAGCTGAGTTGAAAGTTAACACCTACTTCCCAAACTACCAGAAGCGTACTTGCGAGATGTTTGAGGCCAAAGGCCACCCAACCGTGATGAGCAACCCTCTCACAGAGGCTGGTTACGTCCACAGCCTCGGGCATGGCGTGGGCTTGAACATCCACGAACGGCCGGCAGCCGGGCGCGGTACGGAGCGGGATGTGCTGGTGCCAGGATCAGTTGTGACCGTGGAGCCCGGTCTATATTACCCGGAGCGTGGCATGGGTGTGCGCATCGAGGACACGATATACTTCAAGGAAGATGGCAACTTTGAAATATTTGCTCCTTATTCGTACGATTTTGTGCTGCCGATGAGGAATAAATAGTAGGCTTTTCCCTTGCAAGGAAATGGGATTACCTCAAACCTAACCTTTCCTTTGAAGAGGATCGGAATAAAGGAGGAATGAACAATGACCGATACAAAACTCCCCCCGGCACGCATCTTGGCGATCGAAACCTCCTGTGATGAAACAGCAGCCGCGGTGGTGGAAAATGGCCGGGCGCTGCTTTCCAGCGTGATATCTTCGCAAATTGATTTGCATGTGCAGTACGGGGGGGTGTTTCCAGAGGTGGCCTCGCGTCAGCATATCCGCACCATTTACCCTGTCATTGAAGAAGCAGTGCAGCGTGCACATTTGAGTCTTTCCGAGATCGATGCGATTGCTGTAACGCGCGGACCCGGCCTGGCTGGATCGTTGGTGGTGGGGATGAATGCAGCCAAAGGTTTGGCGCTGGCGCTGGGGCGTCCGCTGGTCGGGGTGAATCATCTGGAGGGGCATATTTATTCAGCCTGGATCTACCCGGTTGATGCGCAGAAACCGCCGCCCGCCCCGGAGTTTCCACTGATGGCTTTGCTGGTATCCGGTGGTCATACCGAACTGAATGTAATGACCGATCACTTGACCTACCGCCGCCTGGGGGCAACGCTGGATGATGCAGCCGGCGAGGCATTCGATAAAGTGGCCCGCTTGCTGGGTCTACCCTACCCGGGTGGTCCGAGCGTGCAGAAAGCAGCTGCCGGGGGCAACCCGGAAGCGTTCACCTTTCCGCGCGCCCGCTTGGAAGGAACCTGGAATTTCTCCTTCAGCGGCTTGAAGACAGCCGTCTTACGGGTGGTCCGTCAACTGGAAGAGGAAGGCAAACCATTGCCAGTCAGTGACCTGGCCGCCAGTTTCCAGACGGCGGTAGTAGATGTGCTCCTGCAGAAGACATTGCGGGCGGCCCGGGAAACCAAATCCAAGGCCATCCTGGTGGCCGGGGGTGTTTCCGCCAATAATGCCTTGCGCCTGGCCTTTACCGGGCAGACCGAGTTCCCGGTTTTCATCCCGGCCTTCTCGCTTTGCACAGACAACGCTGCCATGATTGGGTCGGCTGGTTACTTCCGTTATGCCCTGGGCGCCCGGGATCCACTGGACCTGGATGTGTTGCCCACCTGGCCGCTTTCGTAACTTTCTAAAAAATTCTGCATCTAAATGAGTGAAGACAAAGCACCTATCCAAAAATTTTCACTGGATCGCTTGCGAGCAGGCGATCGGGTGGAATTTGCCCGGTTTGTCGAAGAAACTTCGCCTGCCATCTACCGTTTAGCCCTGCGGATCTTGAATGACCCACAGGATGCCGAGGATGCCCTGCAGGAAACTTACCTCAAGGCGATGCGGGCCATTGCTTCATTTGAAGGCCGGTCCAGTTTGACCACCTGGTTGTACCGAATTGCCGTCAATGAAGCCTTGATGATGGTGCGCAAACAGCGCCCACAAATCCGGGTGGAAGATGAGCCAGAGGACGAAGAAGGCGAAGCCGGGCAGGGCATGCAGATCGTGGATTGGTGTTGCTTACCGGAAAGGGAACTGGTCTCGGACGAAGCCAGGCGCTTCATCAATAAGGCCATCGCTGACTTGCCAGAAAACCTGCGCACCACGTTCGTACTGAGGGATGTGGAAGGGCTTTCCATCAAGGAGACGGCAGAGGCATTGGAGATCAGTGAGATGAATGTCAAAACCCGCTTGTTGCGGGCGCGCTTGAAGATGCGGGAATCACTCAGCAGTTATTACGCTGAGCGGATGCAGGAAGGTTTGGCGTGATGGAAGGACAATTGAGCTGCAAGCATTTATTAGGCAACCTCTCGGATTACGTGGACGGCGAACTGGCACAGGAATTTTGTGCAGAAATTGAACGTCATCTGTCGGAGTGCGAGAATTGCCAGGTGGTGGTCAATACGCTTCGCAAGACAGTGGAAATTGTCCATTTGACAAGTGAAGAAATTATGCTTCCAGAAGCAATCCACCATCGTTTGTTTGCATGTCTGCAGATCCCCGAGCCAAAACGCGCCGATCCATCCGAGTAACTTTTTTACCTGAATCGCATCCAAACAATGAGTAAGGAACTACTAAATCTTCCGGTGATTTTATCGCCGAATGAAAGTCAATTGGAAACTTCTTTAGGACAGTTTGTGCCTGGTGCGCTGTGTCCGTATTGCGGGCAGGGGATCCTGGATTATGATGGCATGCTCAACCTGGTTTGCCCGATCTGCGGAAGAACGGAATGCGGCGGGTGTACCTGATAGCATCGAGTGACTACTCCGTTGGGGTAGATCTAATGAGGAGAAATAAATGGGAAAATTTTTAGGACCGGATGTGGAGAAACAAGTGCGCGAAGTTTTCGCTGGCCTGAAAGAGCCGGTGGCCGTGGCCTTCTTCGGTAGTAAAATTCAGCATTGCGAATACTGCAAGGAGATTTTCCAACTTCTAACCGAGGTAGTAGCCCTCTCGCCTAAACTTTCGCTGGAGGCTTATGACCTGGAGGAAAACCCGGACATGGCCATGAAATTCCGGGTGGATAAAGCCCCTAGCTTTGTGTTGGCTGCCAAGAATGGCGACCAAATCGAGGATACGGGTGTGATTTTTTCTGGCATCCCGGCTCAGTACGAGTTTACTTCCCTCGTTCAGGGGCTGCTGATGGTTTCGCAACGCGATTCGGGCTTGAATCCGGCTACCCGCCAATTCTTGGCTGGGCTGACCGAGCCGGTTCATCTGCAAGTATTTATCACCCCTACCTGACCGTATTGCCCGCGGGCCGTGGAGCTCGCTCATAAAATGGCGTACGAAAGCCGGATGGTGAAAGCCGAAATGATTGAAGCGATGGAATTTCAAGATCTAGCTGTGCAATTCGGCGTATCCGGTGTGCCGCATACGGTGATCAACGCCGGCGCTGGGGAGATCATTGGCGCTGCGCCAGAGAACCGTCTGGTGTTGGAAATTACACAGGCTTTGAAGAATTAAGGGAGATGAGTATGGACGCACAAGTTTCCTGGAAAAATGGACTGAGTTTTTCTGGCTCGGCAGATACAGGATTTTCTGTTCCGTTGGGAGCTGCCGCAGAGGTCGGTGGGGAAGAAGATGGCTTTCGGCCGATGGAACTTCTGCTGGTGGGATTGGCGGGCTGCACTGCCATGGATGTTATTTCCATCCTGCAAAAAAAGCGCCAGAATGTGACCTCCTTCGAGGTTAAGGTGCATGCTGAACGTTCCACTGATCATCCGCGTGTATTCACGGAGATCCTGATTGAATATGTGGTTACGGGCAAGGGGATAGATCCTGTTTCTGTGGAACGGGCAGTGGACCTGTCAGAAAATAAGTATTGCCCGGCTCAGGCCATGTTCAGTAAAACCGTCAAGATCAGTCATAAAATCAAAGTGGTCGAAGACTAATCCCAAAATTACTTGATCTTAAAACCACCCGGATAGGTTGCGACCTTTCTGGGTGGTTTTCTTATTGAGCTACCTTATGCTGACTCGGGTTGGGAACCTGCTACTTCAGCGGCTGGTTCCTCGGATACAAAATCTGGCAGGAGAGTTTCGACATTGCGGATGTGCGGAATGCCCAGTGGAATCAGGCCGACCAGGATGGTCAGTAGGCCGGTGATCGAAATCAACAAGCCCATCCCCGCCCCGGGACCAGAGCCATAGACGCCGCCAAAGATGGAATTGAGCAGGCTGCCCTGGTTTTGCATGGCTGGCTCGAAGACATAATCTGCCAGCGGTCCTGAGATCAGCATGGCCAGCGGGGCTGAAATTTGGGCAATCATGCGCCGCACGGAGAACACCCGCCCTTGAACGTCCGGGGGTACCTTAGATTGCCAGATCGCCTGGTTGGAGGGATTAACCATCATCACGGTGAGTTCCAGCATGAAGATCGCGATCGCCCAGGGTATCAGTGCCTGTCCCAGGCCAAAGCCAAAGACGAAGATTCCGCTCATCGCCCAACCCAGCAATACACCCAGGATTTTGTGCTTGAACCCGCCCCAGGCCGAAACAGCCACCCCGCCGATCACTCCCCCGATTGATGCGATCGATTGGACGGAGCCGAGAACAACCGTGTTATCCCCGCTGCGGGCCAGGATCATTGGAGCCATCAGCACCCACATGAATGAGCCGAGAAAATTTCCAAAGAAGAAGACCAGTTGCAGCCCAAGCAGAGATGGGCGCTTGAGGATAAATGCGAAACCGTACCAGGCTTCATGCAGTAGCGAACCCTGGCTTTCCGCACCCGCCGTTGAGCGGGGAACCGGTGGAATGAAAATCACCAGCAGTGCGCTAATTGCGAACAGGAAAGTGACGATGTCGATCAGCAAGATACCGCGGATGCCAATCACTCCGATCAGAGCGCCGGCCAGCACCGGGGCAAGCACCCCGGAGCCAACTTCAGCCAGGGAGAGCATGCTGCTGGCCCGGGTAAATTGCTTCTTGGGGATCATCACAGAAATGGCGGAGGAATAGGCTGGAAACTGGAAAGCCTGGAAGGTGCCGGAGATGAAACCGGTCAGCATCAGATGCCAGATTTGCAGAACATCGAAATGGTATAAAACAAGGATGACGATGGTCATCAGGCCGGCTGCCAGGTCGCTCAACATCATCACCAGTTTTTTGTTCCAGCGATCGACCAGGGCGCCGGCGATTGGTGAGAAAATGACGGTTGGGGCAAAGCTAAAGAAACCCACTAGTGCCAGGTTGGTGGCTTTGCCGGAAATCTGCCAGGCAAAGATGGTCAGCGCAAAACCGGTCATGGAGCTGCCCATGAGCGAGATCACCTGACCGATCCAGACGAGGATGAAGGCAAACATGCCCTGGGGACGTTTTTTTGGCATGATGGGGAATCCTTGGTGGGGTATGGTAAAAAAATTATATCAAATTAAGGAGCGGAGAACACCTGGCTGGCCTTGTTCGAAGAGGTGCTGGCAGTGACCGTATTACCAAATTTGACCAGGGTACCCTGGTATTCTACAGATCCGTTGCGGGTAATCCATCCTTCCAGGTTGAAGGGCAAGGCACCATCCGCTGGAACCCATTCGCCATTGTATTTGCGAGCAATGTGAACATGCGTACCGGTTGCAGCGCCGCCTTCACAAGATGGGTGACCAACTGGATCGCCGGCTTTCAAGGTTCGGCCGAGTGGCGCTTTGCCGGTATCGGAGACATGCAGGTAAAAAACCACCCAGCCGGTGCGCTCATCACCATCCTTGTCCAGGTCCAGCATCACGCTGGCTTCCCCTACCCGGGCGATAATGCCATCAGCAACAGCTGTGGCATAAAGGTCGGTCGGTGTGCAGCCACCGGTTACCGCTGGTGGTGCAAAGTCGATGGCTGCCAGAGGTTCGCCATCCCCCCAACCGGTGTGTGGACCTCCAGTGTAAGTCCAGGCGGTACCCGCTGGGAAAGGCAGGCGCATGGCAGGTTGAGTCAGGCTGCCGGGGATGACCGGAACGGGTTCCGCCCACGGGTCGCCAAATAGGCTGGTATACACAGCTTGATACCCCTGGCTTGAGGCGGCAAACTCAAAGGTTTCAGCCGACTCAGTAAATGAGAACAGGTGACGCAGGGCGGCAGTAGCAGCGTTTTGCCAGGGGTCGATGTTTTCCAGCCGGCCGTTAGGCAAGCTAAAGCTGGTCAGGGCGCCCAGGCGCCAGCCGTAAAAACCATTGTTGAGGATGTTGGCAACCAGGATAAGTTGGAGGGGCAAGCCCTGGTGACTGATTTCGCGGTAACCTAATGGATACTTTTCAGAAATCGCTGTGGATTCAGGTTGAGTGAGCGCACCGGTCTTGTATTCCAGCAAGGCCAGCAAGAGCCGCGGACTGATGGAGTAATTTTCGGCAATATATTCCACCATTTCACCGCCATTGCGGTTCTTGTTCCCTATATATGTCTTGTAAGATTTTAACCAGCCTGGCTGGGAATTGACAAATGCCACCGGATCAAAACCGACTTCAGCCGGTCCGTTGGGAAAGCGCCCGTCTGGTAGGATCTGGAACGTGTTACCCCAGAATGGTCGGTAATAAATGGGGATCTGCATCGGCATGCCCGGGGGCAGGGTGGTCGCTTCTTCTGGGATGTTGGGATTGGCATTGCGGATTTCTGAGATGGTGGTGTTGAAGCGCCCTGCCAGGCCAGGTAGGGTATCTCCACTTTGAACGACATAATCTACCAGCTCGCCGGGGGTAAAAAGTGGGCGGGTAGGTTCGGGTGTCAGGGTCGGCAAGTCCTCGGTTGGGGTTGGTGGACTGGTTGTGGGAGCCGGGGCAATCCCGCTGGATACGACCGGGATGCAGGCAGAAAGGAGTGGGAGCCATACCAACAGGGCAACCAGCAGGCGGGTGACATTAAGGATTGTACGCGTCATTCGTGATCCGGGTTTCAAAAGAACCATATTCTGAGGCGGTGACAGTTTGCCCATCCCGAGTCAGGGTACCAAGATAATCCCTGGCGCCCAGGTGAGCCTGCCAGCCGGAAAGCACAAAAGGTAATGGACTGTCAATCGGAATCCATTCGCCATTGTATTTACGGGCAATGTGGACATGGGTTCCGGTAGCGGAACCTCCTTCACATGAAGGATGGCCGATAAATTCGCCAACATTGAGTAAGGATCCGACCGGGGCGCGTCCTTTTTCTGCAATATGCAGGTACAGCAAAACCCAACCCGTTTGTTCATAGCCATCGCCATCCAGGTCCAGAATCACAACCCCGTTTTCAGAGCGTACCACCAATCCAGAGGCTGAAGCGGTGACCCACTCATACGTCTCCACACAGCCGGATACATCGGTTCCTGGGGCAAAATCAAGGGCGGCAATTGGCGAGCCCGATGCCCAGGCAGCGTGCGGTCCGCCGGTGAACGACCAGGTCTTGCCAGGAGAAAATGGCAGATCCATCGTGGGTTGACTCAAGCCCTCCGAGAAAAAGGGTTCAAAGGCTTGAGCGCGCACCCATGGGCTGTCAAACATGCGCTGGTAGAGGTCAGTGAAACCTTCTGGTGCATAAAGCACCCCACCCCAATCCCGCTGGTTGTAAATCTGGGCAAAGAAGGTTTGAACGGCAGCAGTGCCGGCATTAACCTGGGGAGCGATGGGCAGGATGCTACCATCCGAAAAGATCAAGTCGTTCAATGTGCCAGCCCGCCAACCATAATAGCCAGCAAATAATTGCTTGACCGCCAAGTTGAGCTGTTTATACAAGCCTTTATGGGTATTATCCACCATCCCTAGCGGATACTGCTCCTTGGCTAGGGTGTCTGGCTGACCATAAACCCAACCAGATTCATATTCAAGCAAGGCCAGCAACAAACGCGGGCTGATCGAGTTTTCTTGGGCAACGCGTTGAATGATCTTGGCTCCGCTGCGAGTGCCGACTGCCAGGTATTCAGAGTAAGTGCTGAGATAACCACCAGCCTGGCGCACAAAGCCTTCCAGGTCAAAGCCAATCGATGTGGGGGAGTAGACAACTTCGCTATCCGGCATCAGCAAAGTGGTGGGTGTTGTATTCGTCAGGCGGGTGGGGATGAATAGCAAAACACCGGGGCGCAGGTACACACCGGCCTGCACCGGGTCAGTGGACGTTATTTCTTCCGGAATGACGTTAAACCGGGCACAGATGTTTTCCAGGGTATCGCCAGACTGGGTGTAATACATGGTCGGCGGCATTGGGGTTTCCGGGTTGAGAGTGGGAACCTGGGTGGAGGTGCTGAATCCGGCCGAAATCGGGGCGGAAGCCGTGGTGGCGGCAAAAATTGGGGCGGATCCAGTTATCTGGCTTGGATTTGGGGTTGTTAGTGGGTCACCGCTGCCCCCACCGGAGAGGATGACCGGAAAATTACAACCGAGTAGCGAGAATAATAAAATCAACGCAGCAATCACCAAATGGCTGCGTTTAGCGTGAGATTTGATTTTGTTCGACGCGCCGATCCCAAGCTTCAACTGTAATCCCATTCCTTGTCATGTAACCGTTATATGCAATGCCATCGCCGGAGGAAACCCAGCCATCCATCACAAACGGCAGGTCGCCGTCCGCTGCGATCCACACTCCATTATACCTCCTTGCAAGGTGAAGATGGGTACCGCTGGAGTAACCTCCCTCGCACGAAGGATGACCGATACGCTCGCCGGCTTTAACGGTATCACCAACCTGTACTCGGTCACGGGTTTCGATGTGCATATAGAGAATCGTCCAGCCAGTCTGTTCAAAGCCATCTCCATCCAGATCCTGAACCACCGCACCAGATTCGGAACGCACGATCAAACCATCCGTGACGGCCACCACCCAGGCGTTGCTCCACACGCAACCCAACCCATCTCCCGGGGGAGCGAAATCCAGGGCGGCCCAGGCACTGCCATCCGCCCAACCGCCATGAGGGCCGCTGGTGAAGGACCAGGTATCCCAGGGTTCAAAGGGTAGTTGAAATATTGGCTGGCTCAAGTCGGGGGGCAGAAGGGGCTCAAAGGCATAATCGAACGGATAGCCGAAGAGTTTGTTGTAAGTAGCAAAGACACCATTTTCGCCAGTGGCTTTCTCCCAGGCAGCCCGACCGTAGAGTTGAGCCATCAAGTATTGTACGCCAGCAGTACCGGCGTTGATGCCAGGATCAAACGAAACCACGTCGCCATCTGCCAAAGTCAGGGTGGACAGGGCATTAATATCCCACAGATAATAGCCCATGCTCAAATTGTTGGCCGCCCAGGCTAGCTGGCGGTATAGGCCTTTGCGGTAGAAATTGCTGTGCCCCATCGGGTAATCGCGTGTGCTTTCGGCTGGATTGGGGTTGGTTACCCAGCCGCTCTGGTATTCGAGGACAGCCAACAACAGACGGGGGTTAACAGAATATTCATAGGATATCCGGTGCAGAACATCCGCGCCGGAATACCAGAGTTCATCAACTTTTTCATGGTAGAGGGAAAGGTAACCGCCACCCTGGTTCACTAACTCAGCAATATTGACAACTGCACTGGGTCCGTAGACCAGTTCGGAATCTGGGATGATTTTAAAGCTGGATCCGGGTGTGCTCTGGCGGGTGGGCGGAATGCGCAGTACCTGCCCAACCTCCAGTAGATTTGGGTTGACCAGTGAATTATAGGAGACCAGGGAGACAGCATCCACTCCAAATTGCTTGGCAAGGCTGCCCAGGGTGTCGCCAGATTGCACGACATAGGTTAATTCCTCGCTGCGCGGGGTGGGCAGGTCGCGCACAACATCCGGAGTGGGGGTATAGAGTGGCTGGTCTGGTTCACGGGTGGCCGGTAAAAATGGCGTCACACTGGGTAGGCTGGCCACTGGCGGTTGAACACCCGGAGCAGTGATTACGACCCCGGTTGGGTTCTTTAGCCCGCTTTGTGCAGCCGGCGGCACCCAGGGTTGGTCGCCACCCCAACTGCGGGTGCAACCTGCCAGCAAACTGAGTAGTAGTAAGCTTTGGAGTAATAGGAGAACCGAAGGCTTTTTCATCGGGGAAGGACCGCAAAGTTGAAACGAATTTGTGCTCCACCAAACAGGTGGATATGCAGGTGAAAAACCGATTGACCGCCTTCACGACCGGTATTCAGCATCAGGCGGAAACCACGTTGATCAATGCCATTCTCAGCTGCCAGTTGGCGGGCTACCAGTAGCAGATGCCCCAGGAGCTGCTCATCGGCTTCAGATGCCTGGTTGAGGGAATCCAGGTGGCGGTTGGGAACGACCAGCAGATGCACCGGGGTGACTGGATGGGTATCCTTGAAAGCCGTGACCTGCTCATCGCGATAGACAATGCTGGCGGGAGCGGTTCCTGCAATGATCTGGCAAAAAATGCAGTTGGAAGGTTCCATTGGCCTCTTCAATAAATATAAAAAGCAGGGCTGTGAGACAGCCCTGCTCAAAATGGACTGACTACCCGTCTATTTTACCTCACCTCGAATGAATGCCTCGGTCATTTCCCGGCAAATATTGTCCTGAAATTGCTGGGGAGGGGTTTTCATGAAGTATGAGGAAGGACCAACCAGCGGACCTGAAATACCCCGGTCCAGAGCCAGTTTGATGCAGCGCACAGCATCGATGACTACTCCGGCTGAATTGGGGGAATCCCAGACTTCCAACTTGGCTTCGACCATCAATGGCACATCCCCAAAGGTGGTGCCTTCCATGCGCAGGTAGCACCACTTGCGGTCATGAAGCCACGGCACGTAATCACTGGGACCGACGTGGATATCCTCCGGGTCCAGCTTATAGGGCAACATGCTGGTGACGGCACCCGTCTTGGAGATCTTCTTGGATTCCAGTCGCTCGCGTTCGAGCATGTTCATGAAATCGGTGTTGCCACCAAAATTCAGCTGGTAGGTATGGTCAAGCTGCACGCCACGGTCGACAAACAGGCTGGTCAGAACGCGGTGCAGGATGGTTGCGCCGACCTGGCTCTTGATGTCGTCGCCGATGATTGGCAGGCCGCGTTCTCGGAAGCGCTCACCCCAGTATTCGGTGCTGGCGATAAAGACCGGAATGGCGTTGATAAATCCGCAGCCGGCTTCCAGAACCTGCTCCACATACCACTTGGTGGCCATTTCCGAACCAACCGGCAAGTAGGAAACCACTACATCCGTCTTGGTTTCTTTAAGGATCTTGACGATATCGGCGGTTTTACCGGGGGCCTTGGTGATTACCTGTGAGAGATACTTGCCCAGGCCGTCGTGCGTCATACCCCGGTACACCGGCACATTCATGAATGGGACATCGGTAAATTTATAGGTATTATTGGGTTCGGCAAAAATGGCTTCAGAAAGGTCCTTGCCAACCTTGGTGATGTTGATATCGAAGGCAGCAGTGAATTCAATATCCCGCACGTGGTAACCGCCAAGATTGACGTGCATTAGGCCCGGGACACGGTCACTGTCAGCAGCATTGCGATAATAGTGAACGCCCTGAACCAGGGAGGAGGCGCAATTTCCGACTCCGATGATTGCCACACGAACTTTTTTGTTGCTCATTTCGACTTGCTCCTGTGCCTTGAAGAGGATGTTGAAATAGTGAACACCTATTTCATTACATAATCGGGCAAATTATACCCATCTGGAGGGAGAAATGATAGGGGAAAATGAAAGTTTTCCAACAAATAATATACAAAAACTTTCACAATTTGGGTGAAGTGATGGCGCCTCTACGCAATTCAACAAACTCTGGTAAAAAAGGGTAAAGCAAGGTATAATTTCGCTCGCAATCGGGGTGTGGCTCAGTCCGGCTAGAGTACGCGGTTCGGGACCGCGAGATCGAGGGTTCAAATCCCTCCGCCCCGACTAATTTTTAGAAACCGCTTTTCCTTAAGCGGTTTTTTGATTCTATCATCGAGGGTTCTCCCCAGCAGGGGATGTGAAAATCCCTCCGCCCCGACTAATTTTTAGAAACCGCTTTTCCTTAAGCGGTTTTTTGATTCAAATTATGCTGAACATCAGGTGGGAATGCTATAATTTCTTCAGCCATTGCTGAAAGGAGACTTAAGCATTATGGATTCTTTATTCAAGATCAATGAGCAAGCAGCCAAATATCGCTTCAACAACATCTCAGGTCCGAAATACTTGCTGCGTGGTCCGAACGCGGATTTTGGCCTGGTGGTATTGATGCCGGGCGAGGATTTTAAGACTCATTATCACGGCCATATCGAGGAGAACTTTTACACGCTGGAGGGTAGTGCCGAGATCCATGTCAATGATCAGGTAATCACACTGGAGCCAGGCGACCTGTGCCACTTACCGCCCAATCATCCGCATTACTTGATTAACAAGGGGGATCGCCCCTGGAAAGCTGTGTTCTTCAAAGCTCCCTTTGATGAAAAGGACAAGGTCGATGTGCAGTGGATGCCTGGGGATGCTAATTTCGAGTTGAAATAAATTTTCTACCTTTTGGCCGGCCACTAAATCCACGGTGACCTTTGAGCTGCGTTTTTCACCGCTCGATTAATTCACCATAGGTTGCTTAAAAACAGGTGGGTTGGCCTTACATGAAGTATATACCTAGCTCAGCCATCAGATCTGCGATCAATCGATCGGGGGTGGTCTGTATGTTGCCGGCTGAAACCAGGCCGGGCTTTCCACCTCCGCCCCCGCCGTAGGTCTTTACCACCCTGATGACAGGTTCTCGTAAGTCCACAGCCAAATCGTCGCTGCAACCTACAGCCAGGGAAAGCAGGCTAGTACTGCCGCTGATCACTACCAGCGTGGCCTCGCGTCCTTCCAGCAGACGCATAACCGCAGCTCGCACACCGGTCGTATCCAGGAAATCAAAATGACCCATGAACAGGGTGACTCGGCCTAATGGCATGCCTTCCCCGGATAGCTTCTGCAGGTGAAAGGCCATCAGATTTTCCTTCAGCCGGTGGATTTCTTTCTGGCTGTTTTGCAGGTCACCAGCCAACTTTTCCACCATCGAAAAGACTTCTTTTCGGTTGCTGCCGAGGAATTCGGCGGTTTCGCCCAGGGTATTCTCCTCAGCGGCCATCAACTCCACTGCCTGGCGCCCGGTGACGTAATCGATGCGGGTGATGTTCTTCTTGTGGAATTCCCGGTTGAAGGCCTTGATCGGGCCGATTTCCAGGGTGGTGGGCAGGTGGGTGCCGCAACAGGCACCGATGTCCCAGCCATCGATATCCACAATGCGAATCTGCCCTTCCGGCAGCTCGCGCTGGTTGACTGCCAGACCCGGGATCTGATCCATCTCCTCCGGGGCGATCAACCAGGTGCGGATGGACCGCTGATCGACGACGGCTTCGTTGGCCAGGCGGGTCATCTGGCGCAGGTCATCCGGGCGGATCAGGCGGTCGGTTTTCAGGTACAGACTGCCGCTATCACCGATGTGGAAGCCAGCATAGTTCACGCTGTTGAAAACCAACCGGGCTGCCCCGAAAAGCACGTGGCAGGTGGTGTGCAGGCGCATATTCTGGATGCGATAGGGGCGATCGATTTCGCAAGCAATGCTTTGACGGGGACGTAGTAGGTCGCGGGCGGCTTCCGTATTGGCAATTGTATGGATGATCTCAACGCTGGTTTCCTGCACATCGCTGACCGCTAACCCGGCGATTGAACCGCGGTCCGCGGGTTGGCCCCCGCCTTCGGGGAAGAAACAGGTTTCCTCCAGCACCACGGCCAGGTTCTCGCCAACGGAGGTGATAGAGCGCACTTGACCGGTGAAGGAGGTGCACATGGGATCAGCCCAGTATTTTTTCATTTGCTCAACGGACATAAAACTGCCTCCAGATTGGATGAGCTAATCATACCATTTTGGAAACAAAAGAAAACAAAATTCCCGGATGGTTCCGGTTTTCGCGAGGCACCCTATAGGCCTGATCGTGAGCCATATTTTTTTCGATTAACCCGGGTAAGGGCGATCGCGAAGCATCCCTTGGGGAAGCAGCCGGGGATATACACCTCTTGTAACGATCTCCACTGTTTCGGCCGCATCGCCCTTACCGGCCAGGTTTTAATTACAAACATTAAATAAGCTGGTCGGGCTTTGCCGACCACGCAAAATGAAAATTAATTATCTGCGATTATCTGTGTTCATCTGCGGATAAATTTATGTCTTCCAGATAACTATCAAAATAGGATTACTTGAGAATCGCTTTCAACACCAATTCCAAAATCAATCCCAGCAGGAAAAAGGTGCCGTATCGCCGGTTGTGGCCAAAGCTGGCAGCCGAGAAGTACAGCGGCCAGATACCTTTGGGCAGGTCTGCCGGTTCTTCCTTTGGCTTGGGAGCTTGGTACATTTTCCACAGGCCAGGCAGGGCAGTCAGGCCGACCAGCACAATCGCCATCACCGGGCTGAAATAACCAATCAGGATCAGGTAACCCACCAGGAGGTACATCAGGGCAATCATCACCAAAACAACATAGCGGGCGGCTTTCTCACCCAGGATGACCGGTAGGGTGTGGATGCCCTTGGCTTTATCTTGGTCGAGTTTGTCGATGTGTTTACCGAACAGCACGGATGTTGGGCCTAGGGCGTAGGGCAATGAGGCGATGGCTACATTCCAGTTCCACTGGCCAGTGATGACAAAGTATCCGCCAGCCACCATCAGCGGCCCCCAGATTAAAATGACGGCGATTTCACCCAGGCCGATGTATTTGAGTGGCCAGGTATAGAATAAAACGAAGACTACTCCGGCAGCCAGCAATGCCCATGCGATCCATCCATTCAAAATCACCAGTGGCAGGCCGGCCGCCAGGGCAATCAGCCCGGTAATGGCGGCATAAGTTAACAGTTCGCGTTCACTCATCAGGCCGGATTGGAGTGGTTGTGGGCCATATTGGGTGCGGAAGTAGTTGTCTTTGTCCACACCTCGCTTGAAATCCGTATAATCATTGAGCAAGTTGTTGGTGGCATGGGCGAAAACCAGGCCGATCGTCAGAAGCAGCCATTTCCACAGGACAAATTCACCCGCCAGGGCGGTCAGCAGGCCAGCAATCGCCGCCGAGAAGAATGTCATCACCAATACAGCTGCCCGGGTGGAAACCAACCAGCGTGAAATGACATCCAGTTTATTCCATTCCTCTCCGCTCAGACGGGGGATGATGCGCAGGGCTTTAAACCACATTTTTAAATTCATCTAGAACCTCTAGTATTTTTATGCAATTTATCTGAATTTTATCAAATAAAAAATCAAAATCAAGGATCTGTATTTGGTTGTCAGAGCTTAGAAAGGTTGGGGAAGCAGAATCTGAGCGGAGGAAATGTCCCCGAGGGTTAGGATATCCTCGGGTTGGTTGGCGGCCAGCCAGGCGGTGTGGGCGAGCACCAGGGCATCCAGTTCAGGTGGGGCGTACAGGTCGCGCGTCGGCAGGATGCCATGCAGCAGTTTGTGGCGGGTGACTTCTTCAAAGAAGTCCATCGGATCTGGGATGGGCAATTCGCGCTCAAAGAGTAGCAGTTGGCGTTGCAGACGGCCCTCCAGGGTATGCGAATCAAATGGACGCAGCCCCAGCAGATGCTGGAAGGCGGCAGCCGGATGACTTTCCATAAAAAGGCAGGAGGTATCGCTCTCCAGATTTTGCGAGTATCCCAGCGTTGAGAAAAGTTCAGCCAGTTCAGCGCCTAAACGGCTGGCAGGATGGTAGGATTGAGCTTCAGCTGAGGTGTGATAGGTGGGCAGGCCACGCTGGTTGAGCTCAAGCTCGACCGGGCGTTGGTCGCCAGAAGTCGGCCTGGAAAGCGGCAGGCCGCAGACCACCAGGGCTTCGGCCTGGCCGGCACAAAAGGCGTAGATATCTTTCAAACGGCCAATGCTGAGCGCCTGTACTTTCTGACGTCCATCCAGGCAGGCGATGGCCAGTGGTTTCTGTCCGCCGCAATAGGCGATACCAATGTAACTGCATCGTGGAGATGGCTGCATATGAAGAGTGTAGTACAGATTGCGCTCAAGTGCAAATGAAATGCCAGGTTTTGGGTGATTTCTGTTACTTTGACGCAAAGCGATGCCTGGGCTATACTTATTGACAGGTAAATCAGCAACATAAGTTTCATTCCAATGGAGGATTAAGTATGGCAAGCGATCAAACTTTCAAGTTGACCTACTCAACCATGTTCAACCCGCCAGACGAGTTGCATTTGCGGTTCGATGAAGCCTTGACTCAGGTCAAGGTCAACCTTGGTCAGGAACATGCGATGATTATCGGTGGAAAAGATGTATTGGCTGAGGAAAAATTTGAAGACCGCTCCCCGGCGGATACCGACCTGGTGCTGGGCGTTTTTCAAAAGGGGAATGCGAGGGATGCACAACGGGCTATTGCGGCGGCTCGCAAGGCTTTTCAAGGCTGGAGCCGGACGTCCTGGCAAAAACGGGTGGAGTTGCTGCGTAAGGCAGCGGATATAATGGACCGGCGCACTTTTGAAATGGGGGTGGTGGTCGCCCTGGAGGTTGGCAAAAACCGCATGGAAGCCCTGGGGGATGTGGCCGAAACAGCCGACCTGATCCGTTATGCTTGTGACCGGATGGAATCCAACAATGGCTTTATAACTGAAATGGGGCGCGACCCCCTGGTCGGGTTCACTTCCACCAATACTTCAATTCTACGACCGTATGGCGTCTGGGTGGTGATTAGCCCATTTAATTTCCCGTGCGCCTTGTCCGGCGGTCCAGTGGGGGCTGCGCTCGTGGCCGGCAACACGGTGGTGATGAAACCCGCCACGGACACACCTTGGACCAGCCGTTTGATCGCTGAATGTCTGCGCGAAGCGGGCCTGCCCGATGGCGTTTTCAACTACATAACTGGACCCGGCAGTTCGCTGGGCCAGGCCTTGATTGATAGCCCGGATATCGATGGGATCACCTTCACCGGTTCGTTCGATGTTGGTATGCAAATCTTCCGGGATTTTGGCCATGCCAAATACATCCGGCCGACCATTCTGGAACTGGGGGGCAAGAATGCCGTTATCGTTTCGCGCAACGCCAACCTGGAAGATGCAGCCATCGGTATCACCCGCTCGGCTTTTGGGCTGCAGGGGCAAAAATGCTCCGCTTGCTCTCGGGTCTTGATCGATGCCCCGGTGTATGATCGCCTGGTCAGCCGGTTGGTGGAACTGACCAATAAGATGGCTATTGGCGACCCATCCGAACGGGGTATCTACCTGGGACCGGTGGTCAATAAGGCCGGTTATCGGGATTACCAGCGTTTCACCAGTGAACTGGCCGAGGCAGGTAAAATTCTGACCGGAGGAAAAGTCTTGACCGAAGGCATGTATGCCAAAGGTTACTTCTGTGCGCCTACTCTGGCGGAACTGCCGTTGGAACATCATTTGTGGCAGGAAGAAATGTTTCTGCCGATTACCACCCTTGCCCGGGTGGAGAACCTGGACCAGGCCATGCAGATTGCCAACTCGGTCAATTATGGCTTGACGGGCGGTTTCTACGGCGCGCCGGATGAAGTGGATTGGTTCTTTGAGAACACTGAAGCCGGAGTAAATTATGCCAACCGCCCGCAGGGTGCAACCACCGGCGCCTGGCCGGGCTTCCAACCCTTTGGCGGTTGGAAAGGTTCTGGCTCAACTGGCAAAAACTCTGGTGGTGTGCATTACCTGCAACTCTATATGCACGAGCAGATTCGAACTCGCGTTCAGCGGGATTAGTTTATGACGAACAGCAGCTGCGGAACGGTTATCTGCTCCGCGCCTGTAAGTGAAGTAAAAGATGGAACTTGCCAACCGCGTCAGTACATTCATCTTGGTGATGGGACTCGCCCTGATTGGGTTGTTTGTGCTTTCCATCATTGCCGAGCAGGTACAAATCGTTCTGCTGGTCGTTGGCCTACTGCTGGTGGCGCTGGCGGTTTTTCTCAATGTTCGCTTCCCGGTGGCTGAGCAGCCGCGGTCAGAACGTTTTCGCCTGATGAAGAAGAAGGGGCCAAAAAATAATGAACCCAGGTCCACCCCGCAGGAAAATCAACCTGAGGAGCGGAAGCATCAACCCGGAAAATCCGGAAGACGGGGCGGGAAAAAACCATCCGGCCGATAGGAGCGTTAATGACCAAAATCTGTTCATTGAAAGAGGCGGTTCAACAATTCGTGCATGATGGCGATAGTTTGTATGCCGCCGGCTTTACCCACCTCATCCCGTTTGCTGCCGGGCATGAGATCATCCGCCAGGGGCGGCGCAAGCTGATCCTGGCGCGTGCCACTCCGGATTTGATCTACGATCAGATGGTGGCGGCCGGCTGTGCCAGCAAGATCATTTTTTCCTACATCGGCAATCCGGGTGTGGGCAGCCTGCGGATTGTGCGGGAGGAGATTGAAGCTGGCCGGTTGGAGATTGAGGAATATTCCCACTTTGGTATGATCTCCCGCCTGCAAGCGGGTGCGACCGGTCTGCCCTTCATCCCGATGAATCAGACCGCTGCCACCGACCTGGAACATGCCAACCCGCATTACCGCCGGGTGAAAGATCCATACACTGGAAAAGAGGTGGTGGTGCTGCCGCCTTTGAATCCGGATGTGGCGATTGTCCATGTCCAGCGGGCGGATGCCAATGGCAATGCCCACATCTGGGGCATCATTGGGGAGCAAAAAGAAGCCGCTTTTGCTTCCCAGCATGTGATATTGACCGCCGAGGAAATCGTGGATGAATCGGTCATCCGCTCGGATCCCAACCGCACCCTGATCCCCGACCTGGTCGTGGATGCGGTCTGCCACGTACCGTATGCAGCTCATCCATCCTACACCCAGGGCTACTACGATCGGGACAACGCCTTTTACCTGGCCTGGGATAAGATTTCTGAAACACGCAAGGCCACCGAAGCCTACCTGGAAGAGTGGATCTATACCGTGCGTGACCGGGATGAGTACTGGCAGAAGCTGGGCAAAGATACTCACACCCGGTTGGCGGTAGCCCCACGCTGGGCAGCTGGTGTGAATTACGGGGAGTATTAAAATGACTTATTCAGCGACGGAATTAATGATCGTCAATGCTGCCCGTCTGTTGCGGGATGATGATGTAGTATTTGTCGGGGTGGGCACACCCAACCTGGCCTGCAACCTGGCCCGACGGACACATGCCCCCAGCCTGCTGATGATTTATGAGGCCGGTGTGATTGGAGCGCGCCCCGCCCGTCTGCCGCTTTCGATCGGCGATCCCACCTTGGTCAGCGGTGCTTCAGCAGTCTGTAGCATGTATGATATCTTCACGTTTTACTTGCAGCGTGGCAATGTGGATGTGGGTTTTCTGGGCGGCGCGCAGATTGATCGCTTTGGCAACATCAACGCCACCGTGATCGGGGATTATGAGAAGCCTAAGGTACGCCTGCCAGGCTCCGGCGGTTCAATGGAAATTGCCGGATGGGCGAACCGCTGTTACATCATGACACCCCATCAAAAACGTCGCTTTCCGGAGAAGGTGGATTTTGCCACCTCGGCCGGTTTTCTGACCGGACGCTGGCAGCGCGAAGCCACGGGAGTGCGCGGCAGGGGGCCGCTGGCGGTGGTGACCGACCTGGGTTTGCTGGAGCCGGATGAAACTGGCGAGATGCGATTGACCACCCTACACCCCGGCGCAACCATTGAACAAGCCCAGGCCAATACTGGTTGGAATCTTAAAATCGCCGCGGATTTGCGTTATACTCAACCCCCGAGTGATGAGGAATTGCGTATCTTGCGGGAAGAATTGGATCCCCAGGGGATCTATTTGAAGTAGACAGGGTTAACTTTGTGATTCTTCTTTCTTGATTGGACTGGTTGATGCTAATATGACAGATGCGCCGGTAAATGTTATCACTACCATTCCCTTTGCCGAACCGCTGATGGCGAAGCTGCAGGCGGTTTCGCCGCGTCTGCGCTTCATCGTTCGCCCGGCGCGGCGGCCGGAGGACGTGGAAAACGAGGATTGGGCAAATGCCGAAATCATCTACACCGACCGGGTTTTGCCCCTGCCCACCCAGACCCCAAAATTAAAATGGCTGCAATTCCACTATGCCGGAATTGATTTTGCCCTGGACGCGCCCCTGTTGCTAAAAAATGACCTGATGGTGACTACCCTCAGTGGGGCAGCCACCCCGCAGATGGCGGAATATGCAGTCATGATGATGCTTGCACTTGGACATGATATGCATGATATTCTGGCCAACCAGGAAAAAGGCGAGTGGCCCCGCGACCGCTGGGAGCGCTTTGCCCCGCGTGAGTTGCGCGGTAGTACGGTAGGCATCATTGGTTATGGCAGCATTGGCAGGGAGATTGCCCGTTTATTGAGGCCGTGGGGAGTGACCATTCTGGCCGTTAAGAAAGACCTGCGCCACCCACAAGATGCTGGATATTGCATTCCCGGGCTGGGCGACCCAAACGGAGATTTGTTTGACCGGCTCTACCCAGTGCAGGCATTGAAATCTGTGATGGCCAAGAGCGACTATGTGGTCATGGTCCTGCCGCTCTCCCAGGAAACCCGTGGACTGGTAGGGGCAGAGCACCTGGCGGTGATGAAACCTACGGCTTTTCTCCTTGATATGGGTCGGGGTGGGGTGGTGGACCAGGCGGCCTTATTGAACGCCCTGCAGGAACGACGCTTTGCCGGGGCCGCTTTGGATGTGTTTTCTGAAGAACCGCTGCCACCGGGCAGCCCTTTCTGGCGCTTGCCGAATGTGATTGTTTCCCCGCATATTGGGGGAATCACTGTGTTGTACCGCGAACGGGCGATTGCCATGTTTGCGGAAAACCTGAGCCGGTACATGACTGGCCAGACCCTGTTGAATCTGTTTGATACCAAAAGGGGTTATTAAAGTTGTCTATTTCGGTTGTATTGTTTGACCTGGGCAGCACCTTGCTCCATTTTGATGCCAATCCAGAAGTTATTTATCCCCTCATGGATCAGAGATTATTGGATGAACTGACCTTCTTGGGCTACCAGCTTGACGCTGAATCGTTTCTGGAGGATTTTGTTCGGATGGCAAAGGACGCCGATGATCTGGGAGAAGAAACCTGGATTGAAATCCCGACGTATGAAATTGTTAAGACATTATTGTCCAAGTATGGATATCCCAATGTTCCAGAAGGCGATATCCGCCAGGCGCTCACCGGGTTTTATTCTGTTTCCCAGGAATACTGGAAACTGGAGTTGGACGCCATCCCGATGTTAAAAGAATTGCAGCGAATGGGCTATCGCCTGGGAGTTATCTCCAATGCCAGCGATGTTGCAGATGTCCAGGTACTACTCGAGCGGGACGGCCTGCTCGGATTTTTTGAGAATGTCTGGATTTCCAGTTCGATTGGTGTATGCAAACCTCACCCGGAGATTTTCGCCCAGGCACTTGAGTATTTCCAAACACCTGCGGAGGCAATCGCCTTTATTGGTGACACGCTTGCAGCGGATATCCTGGGGGCAGATAAAGCTGGCATGCATTCCATCTGGATCACCCGTCGGGCTGACCGGCCGGAGAATCACCATCTCTTGAATAAAATTGTGCCGGATTTTCAAATTGAAACTCTGGCTGAAGTACCGGAATTATTGAGTTCAATTCTTTCTTGAAAGTTGATTTTCATGTCTGATTCAAAGCATATTCTTCCCTATCTGGCATTGCTAGGCGGGGTGCTGGCGCTTAGTTTTTCGGCCTTATTCGTTCGCTGGGCTTCGGTTGCCGGCGGCGCACCGGGCACGGTGACCTCTTTTTTTCGGATGTCGATTGCAACAGTTGCTTTATTGCCAATCTTTCTACACCAGCAAGGTAAAGTCAAATTTCAACTTCCCTGGAAATGGCTGCCACTGGCCGTGCTGGCTGGTGTCTTTAGCGCCATTGACCATTCCATCTGGTCAACCTCGATAGAGTACACCCGGGTGGCAAATGCAACATTACTTAACAACATCTCTCCCTTATGGGTGGCGTTTGTGGCTGCTGTGGTTTTTAAAGAAAAGCTGGCCGGAAAGTTTTGGTTCGGTCTGGGTTTGACGCTGGTGGGGGCGGGGATTGTATTTGGCAATGACATCATCAGCAACCCCCACTTAAGCTGGGGAGATGCCCTGGCATTGATCGCCAGCCTGTTCTATGCCGGCTACTTCCTGTTTACCCAGCTCAGCCGGCGTCATTTGGGTACCTTCACCCATGTCTGGTTCGTTTGCTTGTCTGCAGCCCTGGTTTTGCTGGTGATCTGCCTGGTTCTGGATCTGCCATTGAGCGGATATCCGAAACCGGTTTATCTGGCTTTTCTGGGGGCGGGGTTGATTTCCCAGACCTTTGGTTATTCGGTCATCGGTTATGCTTTGGGACATTTGCCGGCTTCAGTAGTAGCGCCGACTATCGTTGCCCAGCCGGTGATCACCTCATTGCTGGCCATCCCGCTGTTTGGCGAATCACTATACACTGCCCAGTGGGTGGGTGGGTTCATCGTGCTGGTTGGCATTTACCTGGTAAATGTCAGTCGGCAGTCAACACCGCAAACGGATCCTCCCGTTTTGCCACAAACCCAGCCAGAATGATGGCTTGAATTTTTTGAAAAATCGTGTAGGATGAGAAGGTATATGATCCCTCAAATTAACACTTCCGAAGCATTGCAAGTTGAGATTGAAACAATGGTTATGGTAGATGTAGAGACTGCCGGTCCGGCACCCAGTGTTTACTCCTTACTTTCTATTGGTGCCTGCACCATTCTTCAACCGCGCAAGACTTTCTACGTTGAACTTCAACCCGACAAGATGGCTGCCGATCCGGAAGCATTGACCGTCAGCCATTTTACCCTGGAGGATTTGCTCGCGACCGGAACCTCGCCTGTGGAAGCCATGACTCAGTTTGAGACCTGGCTGGCAGATGAACTATCGGGTGCTAAGCCTATTTTTGCAGCCTTCAATGCACCATTTGATTGGATGTTTATCAATGACTACTTCATCCGTTACCTGGGGCACAACCCATTCGGGCACAATGCCCTGGATATTCGACCCTTGTATATGGGGCTGAGGGGAGTAAGTTGGGGACAGTCTTCCATGCGTAACGTCAGCCATCATTACCTGGAAAGCCGAAGCCTGATGCACCATGCGCTACAGGATGCACAGGATCAAGCAGATATGCTGACCGGAATCTTGGCTGACTTAAAGGCCATAAGTTCAGAGGAGTGATCAAGACAGGTATCAAAATCATTTGACTCTACATGAAAAAGGAGAGATTTAAGATGGCTGAACCAAAACCGACCCCTAATCAAGATTTGCAACGCATTATTGAATCCGCACGCCGCTTGGGTGTGGAACTGGATGAAGAAGAAGCCTTGCAGTGGCTAACCGCCATTGCCACCACCCAGGGTGTCGATGAGTTGACCATCGATACCCAAACAGGTGTGTTTGGGCATCGCATCAGCATGTTAGATTTCAATCCCCAGCAACTGGCGCATTTTCGGCACATCGGTGAGCTGGTGGGCTTTTCAGACCAACCCGGCCGGGTGGAGACGGCACTGGCCTTATCTGGTTCGGCCGCCCAGTCAAAAATTCAAACTTACCCTGGTGATGCTGATTATTTTGAGCGAGTCAACATTATTGCTGCCAGCCGGGAGGAAGCCTGCCATATCCTGGCGCAGGTGATGCGTGCCAAGGCACTGGATACCCTAAAAGGGCCGGACTTCCAGTTAATTGAGGTCAAATTTGGCAACTATCCGATGGATGCAGCCCGAGGTGGCAAACCAGTCAAGAAAGGCACACCTGTTTCCTGGTCGGCAGGAGAAATAGTGGCCGGAAAGCTGTCCGATTTCAGTTTGCCGGATGGATCAGCAGCGACCCTGCGCTGGGAGGATGTGCAAAACGACCCGGGCTGGTGCAAGCTGGATTGGGTGGTAGCGGATAATCAAAACCGCAACCTGGTGAATGCCAGCAACATGCTGGATGTCACCTGGGAAGGTCCGGATGGTGACATCGTTCCGCTGGACGGCTATTTGGATCCGTATTTCCAGGAAGTCTATCTGGAAGCTGAATCCATCCCGGTGTTCAGTAAATTATCCAAGCATGTGGCCAGCGATGCCCTGGATGATTATGTGGCTGCCCTGGAAAAAGAGGTGAAGAAATATTTGACGCGGGACGTCAATTATGGCAAGGTCGCCAAACGGATGTACAATATCTTCCGTTTGACTGGCCGTTACGAGGAAGCAGCCTTTCTACGCGAGTTATTTGATGAACCGGCCACCATCCTGTATCAGGTTTGGTCACTGATTCGCACGGTGGATGATTGCTTCAAGCCCGGTTCCACCATCTTGGTGGATGTGCTGCTGGGGCAGGCGGACGAATTAATCCTGACCGTTGTGCGAATGATGGAAGGCGCCAAGGAAGTGGAAATTATCCGGCTTTTACTGCGTCTGCGTGATATCCTTTCCAAGGAGCAACCCGGTCAGCTGCTTTCCCCTCAGGCGGAGGCCGCCCGGGCAGAGGTGATCAATATAGTCAACAACTTCTTCCTGGAAAAACTGATTGGTGTGCCGACCATCAAGGAATACATGGACGCGCTGTCACAGAAATAAATGCTCCCTGAAGAAGCACACTCTATAAAATTGGAGAGAGCTTTTTGATTTTTGGTGGTTCTCAATAACAATGATTACCTCCCAGCCTTCGCTGGGAGGTAATCATTGTTCAGCCGGTTGATTTTCTTCTAAAATTTGAATAAATACTTTTACTACATCTGGGTCAAATTGCTTGCCAGATTGCTCAATCAAATAGTTAGTAACATCTTCATGCGGCCAGGCTTTTCGATAGGGACGGTCTGAACTCAAGGCATCCCAGACATCCACCACGGAGAAAATTCGGGCAGCCAGAGGAATCTGCTCTCCCAATAACCCTAATGGATACCCGGTTCCATTCCAGCGCTCATGGTGGCTGTAGGGAATATCCATTGCCGGGCGCAGAAAATCAATGGAAGCCAGAAGTTCGTAAGCATAAACCGGGTGGCGTCGCATAACTTCGCGCTCTTCTCGGGTGAGTGGACCCGGTTTGAACAATATACTATCCGGTATCGCCATTTTTCCGATATCGTGCAACAGAGCACCGCGGCGAATGTGGGTGATTAATTCATTTGGTATTCCCATAGCCCGTGCCAGGCGTTCGGCCATCTCAGTCACGCGCTGGGAGTGACCTTCGGTCTCACCATCCCGCAATTCCAGGGCAATAGCCCAGCCGCGAATCGTATCATCGTAGGCCAGGGTCAGATCCCGGTTGGCTACTTCTAAATCGGAAAAAAGGCTGGCATTATCAATGGCAATCGCTGCCTGGCGGGCAATCGCCTCAGCAAAGCTCATCCAATCCTGTGAAATGGGTAAAGCCGAACGGTGAAAGAGTTCCAAAACACCTTTTATCTCGCCTTTGGATTCGAGCGGAATCGCATAATACGCTACCAGGCCTTCAGTTTCTAAAATGGCCGTGTTCATTAGGTCATTGGAGGCCCCGGTCATTTCAGGAACATAGACTGGTTTATGCGAGAGGTAAGCTCGCCAGGCAAAACCCTGACCGTGCTTCAGCCGGGTGGTGGCCATCAACGAAGTATAGAAACCTCGACCGGTCGTATAGGTGAGCATATCGGTTTGAGGATTGTATAGAAGTACGGTTGCTGCATCCACATGAAGTTGGCGCAGGACCTGTTCTAAGAGGATTTCTAGAGTGCGGGAAAGATCGATACTGGAGGTAATGGCTTCGTCAACCTCGCGTAAGGCGGCCAGGCGCTGTACCTGTTGTTGAATTTGTTGCTCCGCCATTTGGTGATGGGTGATGTCCGAATACAGCACCAGGATGGCGGGTTTTCCTTCCCATTCGACCAGAACGGAACGACTTTGCACGACCAGGGTTTCGCCTTCCTTGGTAATCATGTGGATAACACGATCTTCATTAACCTCTTGATTATTCAAGCGGGATTGAATCAATTCCCAGGTTAATTTGCGATCATCCGAATGAATAATATCCAAAGGATTCATCTGCATGACTTCATCATGCGTATAGCCTGAGATTTTTTCTGCCTGGTGGTTGGCAAAAACCACCTTGTTCCCACACACAATGACAACTGCTTCTGATGTGTTTTCTATTAACAATCGGTATTTTTCTTCGCTTTTTTGGAGCTCAAGGCTGTGTTTTCGAACCTTGCGGGTCAGAATCCAGGTGTATATGAGAATCCCGATGACGATTGCCAGGAATACTCCCAAACCAATCGCTATAATTCTCAACGTAGAAGGGTTTAATAATGGCTCATACACATTGAACCATTTTTCATATATCTCATCATACGTACCTTCGGCTTTGATGGTTGTCAGGCCGGTATTTAATTCATTCAATAAATCGATGTTCCCCTCGCGAACCGCAAATCCATAATCCAGCGGGGAGATGGTGATGCCAACCGCCTGAAGCCGGTCAAAGTTCAATTCCTCAAGAAAATAAAGTCCCTGGACGCGATTGATCAGGGCAGCATCGTGGTTACCAAGATTGAGCGCCCACAGGGCGTCAGGAACGTTGGATACCGTAATGATTTGATCGGTCAAGCCAGTATTGGCCAGGTAATCCTGCATTACGCCGCCCTGCTGCACAATAATGGTTTTGCCGCGGGCGGCCTCCAGGGAGCGAATGGGGGAGTTATACCGAACAAACAGGTCAAAACTGACTTTGGTAGTGGGGATGGAAAAATCGTAAAATGGGTTGCGGTTTTCCATGTGAGCCATTCCGGCAATTAGATCCGCTTCTCCGTCATCGAGACGCTGGCGGGCTTCGCTCCAGGGGAAAAGCTCAATTTCAACCTCGAAACCCATGATATCTGCAACCGCCTGGATTAACTCGTTATCGAATCCAGCAGGTTTTCCATTATCCAGGAAACTATAGGGTGGGTAGTTCTGATCCCCGGTTACCCGAATGACTGGGCGGTCACTTTGTGGAAGTGACGCTTGAGGAATTGAAATCGTTTGCCGTGCTGTACCTGAATAAGCAGGGGTAATGAAAGATGCTGATATGGAGAGAGATACTATCAGCAAGAATAAAAAACGAACCATTTGGAATGAGAAGTGATTCTTCACCTGGTTCCAATTATGCCTGATTTTTCCTGATTGTCCATATTGTACAAAAATCTGATGAATTTAGGATAGACATTACAACTTTGTTAGTCAGAATTTATAAAAAATCGGATAATGGATCGAAAATAGTATGGTTTTGTTCTTGCAGCATTTTCCTGGACCGTCTATAATCTTGTTTTAATCTTCCCGGGAATTCTATAAACGAGGTGTTATTGCACATCATTTGAAAACCCCTTCTCCCGTTCAGTTGGACCGAATGGTCCCATTTTTCCACAACCTTTTTATCTCAAATAGGAAAAACCATGTCGAAAAAAACGATACAAACATTGTTTTCTGTTGTACTGATGGTTGGAATGTTGCTCAGCCTGGCTGGCCAGGCACGCGCCATGGAAACCCTGTCGACTCCTGTTCAAACGGGATTGACTCCACAGGTATCCTACGCAGTGCAGCATGATGTCTCTGCACCACTTTCAGAGCTTGCACTCAAGGCAGACGACCAAACCCGCGAAAACTATGAAGTCCCACGGATGGAAATTCCAAAGACGGTGAAGACTGAATTGGGTGTAACTGAGCCGGATGGTGCCTTGCAGGACAGCCCTGTAACCGGCAATATGCCGACACTGGCCGCCAATTTTGATGGTGTGAATAATATTGCCGGTGTTGCTCCGCCAGATACAGAAGGTGATATCGGTTACGATCCTGCAACTGGTCATAAATATTACATGCAATGGGTCAATCTACACATTCAGGCCTGGGATGTTAGTAACCCGGCCTCACCTGTACCATTGTTTACCAATCCCATCCCCGGTGACCAAATCTGGGATGGCTTTGGCGGCCGCTGCGAATCCGACAACGATGGTGACCCGATTGTACTGTACGATGAACAGGCAAATCGCTGGTTCATCAGCCAGTTTTCAGTTTCCACAGCCCCTTACTATAACTGTATTGCAGTTTCACAAACCAGTAATCCGGCTGGGGCATATTATCGGTATGCCTATGTCTACAGCGCTAACAAAATGAACGATTACCCTAAATATGGCGTCTGGCCGGATGGGTATTATATGACGGTCAACCAGTTCACCAACGCCTCATCTTGGGGTGGAGCGGGTGTTGCTGTTTATGAGCGCGATCAGATGTTGACGGGCGGCGTTCCCCGCCAGGTGATCTTTGACCTGGAGAGTGTCAACAGTAACTTTGGTGGAATGCTGCCGGTTGATTTTGAAGGAACACCCCCACCGGCGGGTTCCCCAGCCTATTTTGCCGAGGTAGATGATTCCTCCTACGGTTTGGGCTCGGTGGATGAAATGCGCATCTGGGAGTTCCACACTGACTGGGCCAGCAACACTTGGAGCTTTGGACTCTCGGGTTTGCCGAACCAGGTTCTGCCGGTCGCGAACTTTAACTTGTTGTGCGGTTCCACGCGGGACTGTGTGCCCCAACCAGGTACAACCCAACGTTTGGATGGAATTGGCGACCGCCTGATGTACCGCCTGGCATACCGCTTCTTGGATACCGGTGAAGAGCGGATGGTGGTCAACCATACCGTGGATGCGGGTTCCAGTCGGGCGGCTGTACGCTGGTATGAATTGCAGAAAACCGGTCCAACCTGGGCGATCACCCAGCAGGGAACCTATGCAGGAGACTCTCCCACAGATACCACTCATCGCTGGATGGGATCCATCTCGCTGGACCGCATGGGCAACATTGCCCTGGGTTATTCGATGTCGAGCAGTTCGGTGTACCCTTCCGTTGGTCTGGTGGGGCGCCTGGCAACTGATCCTGTAAATACCCTACCTCAAAGTGAGTTGGTGGCATTTTCTGGATCCGCCTCCCAAACGGGTGTAAACCGTTGGGGTGATTACTCTTCGATGAGCATCGATCCAGAAGATGGCTGCACCTTCTGGTTCACCACAGAATATTCTGCTGGCAGTTGGGACTGGCAAACCCGGATCGTATCCTTCAAGTATCCATCCTGCACAGCTTTGCCGACTGGTACCATCACGGGTACAGTGCGGGATACGGGTGCAAATCCGATTGCGGGTGTTCATGTGAATGCTGGAATCTACGGTGGAATCACCGCTGCGGATGGCACCTATACCATTACAGCTCCAGCAGACACCTACAACCTGACAGCAACCGCCTTCGGTTACTTGCCCGGATCGGCCACCGGTGTGCTAGTTGTTGAAGATCAGACCACCGTGCAGGATTTCGTCCTGGTTGCAGCACCAATGCATAAAATTTTTGGCTATGTGACGGATGCCACCCCGGGTGGACATACCTGGCCGTTGTATGCACAAATCGCAGTTGCGGGCTACCCGGGTGGGGCAATCTTCTCGGATCCTTTGACAGGTTATTATGAGGTCTCCCTGCCCGAAGGATTTGCGACGACCCTGACCGTGAATGCCATCGCCGCTGGATATAACACCGGCAGCCAGGCTGTCACGGTTCCGGCAAGTGACCTGGCGGTTAACTTTGGACTGCTGGCCGACCAGGCTACCTGTATAGCTCCTGGTTATGCCCTGGTAGGCGGATTCCTGGAGAACTTTGATGGTACTACCGCTCCAGCCCTTCCCGCGAACTGGGCTTTTACCATAACTGGTGGCTTAAACACCTCAACTACCTGGAAAACCAATATTGGAACTGTTCACCCTTCAGGTGTTTCAGCAGTAAGTACTCCAAACCTTGCATATTTTAACTCTTATAGCGTTACAGACGGAAATGCAGCCCGGTTGTATTACACGATTCCGTTTAACATGACAACTTTTTCACCGGATCAAGTTACATTCCAAATGTACCATGATCCAGGTTGGCCTTCGGATCTTGATACTCTGCAAGTGGTGGTTTCAACGGATGGTGGTACCACCTGGGTGCCAGTTGGAACTGCCTTCGATCGTTACAACACGGTCGCCCAGTGGATGTCTCATACTGTCACCTTGAGCGCTTATTCAGCTAATACCAGCTTGTTTATCGGCTTTAATGCCGTCAGTGCCTTTGGCAATGACATTCACATTGATGATGTGAATATTGGCGCAATGCCGAGTTGTGTAGCTCAAAGTGGTGGCTTGCTGAGTGGCAATGTGTATGACGACAACACGAATGCCCCACTGAATGGAGCAGTTGTGCAACCTGCAGGCGCTGCACCGATCATCAGCGGTCCGACAGCGAATCCGGCGCTGGGTGATGGCTTCTATTACGGGTTCATCCCCGCTGGAAGCCCAACTGCAGTGCAGGCAAGCATGTCGGGTGGTTATGGAGTCGATTCAACCTCTCTGACCGTCACCAATAATAGCACCCTCTGGCATGATTTTTATTTGCCAGCTGGCATTCTCACAGAAACTCCGACAGCCTTTACTCAAACGCTGACCATGGATACCACGGGTACACAAACGCTTACCCTGGGTAACATAGGTACATTACCATTGAATTACTCGGTGATGGAAATAAACCTACCGCCGACTCTAGTGGCAGTGGATCCAGACCAGGATCCGGTCGTACGGCATCTGGGACCGAAGAACTTCAATAAAATGTCCTTGAATGGCGTTCCGTATTACTTGTTCCCGGATCGATCTGCACCGATGTTCCAAAATGCGGCGGCTGGAACACTGCTTTCCAGCTTCCCAAGTGGGCTTGCCATGCCCTGGGGTGTGGGTGTTGACCTGGCGGAGGATACGATCTGGATAAGCAACCTGGGCGCTGGAGGTGGCGACGACTTGGATTATGAATTTACCCGGGCTGGCGCTTTGACCGGCGATACGATGGATACTTCTTCTTGGATGGGTGTCTTTGCTGCGGATATGGCTTATGACCCGGTCAATGGCACGCTCTGGCAGGTAAATGTCGGTGGTGACAACTGCATCTATGAATTGGATCCAGCTTCACTGGTCCCCACCGGGGATACGATTTGCCCGGCCTTCGGCACCAGTGAGCGTGGCCTGGCCTATGACCCGATAACAGACACCTTCTTTGCCGGTTCGTGGAACGACTCTTTGATCAAACGCTTTGACCGGGATGGCAATATTTTGGAACAGGTAAATGTATCCCTGCCAATTGCAGGCCTGGCATTTAACCCAGGTACTGGACATTTATTTGTGTCTAACAGCGTTACGGCAACTTATAACTTCAACGTCTTAGACGTAAACGCAGGATACGCCAATCTGGGTGGTTTCAATGTTGCTGAAATAAATGATGGTGAAGCAGGTTTAGAAATGTCCTGTGACGGTCACCTGTGGGCGGCCAACCAGGTCACCCTTAATATCCTGGAAATTGATTCAGGAGAAACAGGTGTCTGCGATTACCTGGATATCCCATGGCTGAGCGAAAGCCCGGCAGCTGGTCCAATCGCGGTCAGTGAGACACAAAACGTCACGCTGAACTTTGATGCCACCGGTTTGATGCCTGGTGTCTACGAAGCCCAGTTGAAACTGGTGAATGACACACCCTATAGTGTGGCGAATATCCCGGTGACCTTGACTGTCAATCTCGCTCCGAACTATGGCACAGTTGAAGGTGTCGTCAGTGGTCTGGGTGCGTGTGACGTAGGTCCGGGGGCTCCATTAGCAGACGCAACCGTTAAGATTTACAACAATGCCATGGTGGAAGTCGCAAGCCTGACGACAGACGCTGCCGGTCACTACCTGTATGCGTTGCCGATTTCCGGCAATAACTACACAGTTATGGTGACCGCGGCTGGTTATGTGGATGCCTCGGCGGTCGTCACGTTGCTGAATGGCCTGACCGTCACACAGAACTTTAGCTTGCGGCCAACACTACCATGCCTTTCAGCGGCTCCAACGTCGCTGCAAGCGAGTGTGCTCTTGAATGGCACGGCGACCCGCCCGCTAACCCTGACGAACCTGGGCGCCGGCGCTACCGATTTTAACATCACCGAGCAGGGTGGCACCGTTCTTTCGCCATCCCCATTGGATGTGGTAGTCACCGAAGGATTCGAAGGTGCGACCTTCCCACCCAGTGGATGGACAGTTCAGCAGACCAATCCGTCACAAACCTGGAAGCAAATTTCCGCTGATTTCCATTCAGGTTCCTATGCTGCAGATGTGGAATACGATCCTGCCCTGGTGGATCAAAATGAATGGCTGCTGACGCCTGAATATGCGCTGGCCAGCGGAACGCTGACGGTCTGGTCGGAAGGCAGTGTCTACTGGTGCAAAACCACCTATGATAACTGCGATTTGAATGTCTGGCTGGTGGTCGGCGCTGTGGGCGGTGGTGATGATGTCTTTGTCGGCAAGCTGGATGATAGCTGGACAGACAACTTTATCTGGGCGCAATCCACCTTCAACCTGGATGCACTGGTTCCGGGTGTCCCGGTTCGCATCGGCTTCCAGTACACCGGCAACGATGGCGCACAGGTCGTCATTGATGACATCAGTCTGGATGGCGTGTTGGGTCTGGATGTTCCATGGCTGTCGGAATCCGTAATCACGGGTAGCCTGACAGCCAATGGTGGCTCGACGGTCCTTGATGTGTACTTCGATGCTGCGGGTCTGGCGTTGGGTACTTACACCGCCAATTTGCGGATTGTCGATGATGATGCCCGCCTGGTTGAAGTACCGGTAACCCTGAATGTGGTTGGGTTCATGATGTACTTGCCGCAAGTCAGTAGATAAACTCCGGTGAGTCTCAACAGTAAGTAGTAACAATCCCCCGCTCTGCAAAGGGCGGGGGAAATTTTTAACCATAATATTTTGAGCTTATACCAGAAATAATCATTGGAACAAGCTACCAAGATCTACAAGGTATAATAGACCTATGGACCTATTTCAACATTCCATGAATGACCGGTTGAAAACGACCGCACCCCTGGCAGCCCGCATGCGCCCGCGCATCCTGGATGAGATGATCGGGCAACAACACATCGTCGGGGAGGGACGTCTGCTTCGTCGGGCGATCGCTGCCGATCGTCTCTTCTCGTCTATTTTATTATTCGGCCCTCCTGGGACCGGAAAAACCACCCTGGCTCAGGTCATCGCTGCCCATACCCAGGCACATTTTGTCACGATTTCGGCGGTACTGGCTGGCAAAGCGGAACTGCGGGTGGTGATTGACGAAGCCGAGCAGCGCCAGAGTATGTACCAGAAGCGTACACTCCTCTTTGTAGACGAGGTTCACCGCTGGAATAAAGCCCAGCAGGATGCCCTGCTGCCGCAAGTGGAAAGTGGCTTGATCACCCTGATCGGTGCGACCACGGAGAACCCCTATTTTGATGTGATCCCGGCCCTGGTGTCGCGCTCCCGCGTGTTTGAGCTCAAACCTCTGAGTGAAGCTGATTTGTTACTCATCTTGGATCGGGCAATCAGCGATCCGGAGCGCGGCTATGGCGACCGAAAAATCACGATCGATGAGGATGCCCAATCGCATTTGCTCAACCTTTGTGGTGGGGATGCCCGTAACTTATTGAATGCGCTGGAATTGGCGGTGGAAACCACGCCCCCGGAGAATGATGAGCTTGGGATTCACATCACCCTGGATGTTGCCCAGGAGTCGATCCAACGCCGGGCGGTGGTGTACTTCAAGGATAGCGACGGTCATTATGATACCATCTCGGCCTTCATCAAGTCCGTGCGGGGGTCTGACCCGGATGCCGCCCTCTACTGGCTGGCCAAAATGCTGGCGGCGGGTGAAGATCCACGCTTTATCCTTAGGCGACTGATCATCCTGGCTGGCGAGGACATTGGGCTGGCTGCCCCCACCGGTTTACTCGTGGCAGTTTCGGCGGCCTATGCGTTTGAATTTATTGGTTTACCGGAAGGTGTTTTTCCGATCGTCGAAGCCACCTTATACCTGGCCACTGCTCCCAAGTCAAATTCAGCGCTGGGATATTTCAAGGCGCTGGAAGTGGTGGAGAAACAAGGCGTATTCCCGATCCCAACCCACCTGATGGACAGCAGCCGGGATTCTCACACCCTGGGCCATGGGCAGGGCTACCATTATCCGCACGAATTTCCAGGTCACTTTGTGCCACAGCAATACTTGCCGACCGAACTATTGGGTTCGGTGTTCTACACGCCATCCGAGCAGGGGTTGGAAGGGCAGGCCGCGGATCGCTTGGCGCGTTGGCGCAAAGCTCAAGCGGAAGTCTTGGCTGGGACGCGCGAGAAAAAGGAATAGGAATGCCGGTTTTATTTATGATCCGGCATGGGGAAAATGATGTAATGCACCGCAGCCTGGCGGGAAGGTTGCCCGGGGTGCATCTGAACGAGCGGGGGCGGAAGCAAGCACAAAAGCTGGTTGAGTTGTTGAAAAACCAACCCCTCCGTGCTATTTATTCCAGCCCGTTGGAGCGGGCGGTCGAAACCGCAGAGCCGCTGGCTTTCGCTACCGGTCAGAAAATCCAGATCGAGCCCAGACTTTTAGAAATTGATTATGGCCGATGGCAGGGGCGGACCTATAAACAGCTTCAGCGCTTGAAAGCCTGGCAATTGCTCCACAAAGAACCTTCGCAAGTTCAATTTCCGGGCGGCGAGACCTTGCCTGGAGCACAACGCCGGATCACAACTTACCTGGATGAAATTGCGAAAAACCATGCTGAACAAGACATCCTGGTTTGCTTCACCCATGCCGATGTCATCCGGCTGGCGGTTGCCTACTATTTACGTATTCAACTGGATGATTTCCAAAGATTGAGCGTCCTCCCGGCAAGCGTCAGTGGTTTGAAACTGGGGGGAGAAACTCCGCAACTCTTATTCATGAACCTGACTTCCGGTACGTTACCTGAGATGGGAAAATAACCCAATGGCGTTCGCGTTGACCGTCAATCAATTGGTTCCAGCCTTGACACAACCCGGCTGTCCGATTTGTAATTTGCAGCGGGCGACCGTCCAGCGCTTTTTGACCTCCTTTCTGCAGGAAAACCTGATGGACCGGGCAGCCCGGCAAAAGGTGCTGGACTCGTTGGGATTCTGCCCAACTCACACATTTCAACTCGCAGCCATGGAGATGCGCAATGACGGGGATCCACTGGGTACGAATATTCTGCATGAGCAAATCAATGGCCGGGTGCAACAGGCGCTACGAAAATGGCAAAGCGGACGGCGGCCGGGCTGGCTGGGGGATCTGCAGGATCGGTTCTTAAAGCAAATTGGCCAGAAGAAACCTGCCGCCATCCCGGTTGCAGAATGCCCGGTGTGTGCGGGGATGCGGGAAAACAGTGCCAGGGCCCTGGCTGCCTTGTTGGATGAGCTTGGTCGAGGTTCTGAAGAAATTGTGCCTTTGTATGAACAGGGTGATGGTCTGTGCCTGGGGCATCTACGGCAGGGCCTGGATGCGCTGGGCGAGGATTTCCCAGCCGGGGCGGAAATCGTGGTGCAGGATGCCCTCAAGCGGCTGGATTCACAACAATTGAGGATGCGAGAGTATATTCGTAAACATAACCTCAGCTACCAGGATGAGGAGATGAAACCTGAAGAAGAGCGGGCCTGGCGGGAAGCCCTGGGCTTCTACAGCGGTTATACGCCGAGTGCCTTTGGCCCGTTTGAACGCAAACCAGAGTAGATGCAAACTCCCGCCATTCGGCGGGAGTTTTTCTACTGAATAGATTGGAGATTAACCGGCTTTGGCCAGGTTTTCGGCCACAAAATCCCAATTCACCAGCTTATCCAGGAAGGCCTGGACGAAATCCGGGCGGCGGTTCTGATAATCGAGATAGTAGGCATGTTCCCAGACATCCACGGTGAGCAGGGCAACCTGCCCCTTGGTCATTGGGGTTTCAGCGTTGGGAGTGGAAACCAGCTTGAGCACGCCACCATCCAGCACCAGCCAGCCCCAACCGCTGCCAAAGCGCCCAACGGCATTGGCTTTGAATTGTTCGGCAAAGGTTTCGTAACTACCAAAAGAGGCATCCAGCATGGTTGCGATTTGTCCCTGGGGCTTACCACCGCCGCCGGGTTTCATGCAGTGCCAGAAGAAGGTGTGATTCCAGACCTGGGCGGAGTTGTTGAAGATGCCGGTTTTGGCTGAGTCGGACGCAGACGCCTGGATGATTTCCTCAAGCGTTTTGGATTCCCAGTCTGTTCCGGCAATCAACTTGTTGAGGTTGTCCACATAGGCTTTGTTGTGCTTGCCGTGGTGGAAGGAAATGGTACGTGCGCTGTAAACAGGTTCAAGCGCATCATCAGTATAGGGTAATGTGGGTAAACTGAATGGCATGGCATTCCTCCTGGAAGCATTTTAATCATTATAGTACAGATAAAAGATTTGTGAATAATCGAACAAGCGTAAATGCTGAAAATTGGTGTGATATTCACTGGCAAGTGTAGAGGTTGGTGAGTGTTTGCGCTTCCGCAAGTAAGATCAGGTAAATTCTTGATATACTCGAACCCAACCTGTTAGTTAAAAAAGGTGATGAGGAAAACCACAATGCGTGTTTGGTCCAAACAGGCAGCCATCCCGGTTGAACATGGCTCATGGGTCTTTCTATTCAGCCCAATGGCAATTGGCCTGGCCTTGGGCGGGCAGTGGGGTTGGGTGCAGGCATGGCTTGTGCTTGCTGTGCTGGGCGCTTTTCTCAGCCACCATCCGATGATTATCCTGGTGAAGGTGCTCAGCAAGCGGCGGCCTAAAAGTGACCAGGGATCTGCTTTCTTCTGGTTGCTGGTTTATGGCCTGATGGCGCTTGGGGCAGCTTTTGGATTATGGCGCCTGGGATCTGGGTTTGTGCTCTGGTTGGTCTTACCGGCTATGCCAGTGATGGGTTGGCACCTCTGGCTGGTCAGCCGGCGGGCGGAGCGCCGAAAACCGGGTCTAGAAATTCTTGGCAGTGCAGCCCTGGCTATGTCTGCTCCAGCTGGAATTTGGCTTGGCCATGCTGGGGTAGATCCACAGGGCTGGTTGATCTGGGTGTTGATTGTGTTGCAGAATGCTGCATCGATCATCTATGCCTATCTTCGCTTGGAACAGCGGGTGCTAAGAGAGGACCCGGATCAAAAAACCAAATTTCGGATGGCCAAATCCGCACTGCTTCACACCACTTTCAACCTGGTGTTGACAATCGGGTTGGCCATGGCGGCTTTCATACCGGTCTGGGTTTGGTTGGCGTTTCTGGTGCAATGGGCCGAATCGATTTATGGAACATTGTGCCCGGCGATCAAGATCAAACCGATTGAGATTGGCATCCGGCAAATGATCATCAGCATCATCTTTACCCTGGTTTTTATTCTGACATGGTTCATCTAACTTTTGGAGGCATGAATGGAAAACGAAGTCAAGTGTCTGGTATGTAGTAAATCAAACATAGAAATTCCCCTGCTGGCAGTCAGTTATCAGGATAAAACCTACTGGATTTGTCCCCAGCACTTACCGTTGCTGATCCACAAGCCAGAACAACTGGTTGGCCTGTTGCCAGGTGCGGAAAAATTCGACCCGTATTCGGATTAGGTTTACCGGTTGAAACTCAAATGACGAAACCATTCTGTCTGTTCACACAGCATTTACGCCTTGACAGACTGCATGGGCGGATTATAATCTGACATATATGGAATGCCAGCCCGGGAAGACTGGCAGCGGAAGTTCTTCAGAGAGCCGGCGGTCGCTGTGAGCCGGTGGACAACCCTGCTCCTTCCAACCCGGCGCCTGAAGGCGGCAGTCCTCGCAGGGATGCACTACATCGTAAGAGGACCGGTGGTTCCGTTACAGCCAGATGAGGCGGTTGGAAGTTTTCCCAGCCGCAAAAGCAGGTGGCACCACGAGACGGTTCCCCCCTCGTCCTGCGGGCAGCGGTGAGCGTTGATCACTCGTACCCGGGGCGGGGGATTTTTGTTAAGCCGTCTACAAAAGGAGAGAAAAATGCTGGATATCAATTTGGTTCGAGAACAGCCTGAGCTCGTGCGCGAAGCTCTACTCAAGCGTAATATGGAAACTGAGATTGTCGATCAGGTGCAAGCATTGGATGTGCGACGCCGGTCACTGCTGACTGAAGTTGAGGCTTTAAAGGCCCAGCGCAACACCGTTTCTAAGGAGATTGGCAAGATGCGGGATGCCACCGAACGCCAGGCCAAGATTGACGAAATGCGCTTGGTTGGTGACCGGATTGCTGCCATGGATGAACAGGTGCGATCAATTGAAGAAGAGCTTCAGAAACTGGTGTCAAACATCCCGAATATCCCTGACCCGCGCACCCCATTGGGGAAGGATGAACACGACAATGTGGTGCTTGAAACGGTGGGTGAGCCCAAGTTTTTTGAATTCACACCACAGCCGCACTGGGAACTGGGACCGAAGCTGGGCATCATTGACTTCGATGCTGGTGTCAAGATCACTGGCTCGCGCTTTTACGTGTTGAGCGGGGCTGGCGCCCGGTTGCAGCGCGCATTGATCGCCTGGATGCTGGACCTGCATATCCGCCAGGGCTACCTGGAGAAATACACGCCCTTCATGGTCAAGGCGGATACGCTGTACGCTTCGGGACAACTGCCCAAGTTCATCGATAATCTTTACCACGACATCGAAGAAGATTATTGGATGGTCCCAACCGCCGAAGTGCCGCTGACAGGACTGCATATGGGTGACATTATTGAGAATACCAGCTTGCCCATTCGCTACACAGCCTACACCCCATGCTTCCGCCGCGAAAAGATGAGCGCCGGGCGGGATGTACGCGGTATCAAGCGCGGTCACCAGTTTGATAAAGTGGAGATGTACATCTTCTGCAAGCCGGAAGAATCGGATGCTGAACTCGAGAAGATGCTGGCAGATGCCCGCCAGACTTGCGAGCTGCTGGGGTTGACCTACCGTGTAATCGAACTTTGCACTGGCGACATCGGTTTCAATGCCCGTGTGACCTATGACCTTGAGGTTTGGGCGCCGGGCTGCGGTGAATGGCTGGAAGTCTCGTCGGTCTCAAATGTTGGCGATTTTCAAGCACGACGGGCGAACATCAAGTACCGGCCGGAAGATGGCGGCAAGACCAGGCTGGTTCACACCCTGAATGGCTCAGGACTGGGGCTGCCGCGCACGCTGATTGCTGTGTTGGAAAATTACCAGCAAGCCGATGGCTCGATTGTGGTTCCAGAAGTGCTGCGACCCTGGATGGGCGGTGTGGAAGTGATTTGCTAAATGATTGAAACTACAATCGTTCTCAAATTGGTTTTTCTGGCCATCATGTTGGTCAGCCTGGTCGGGGTGTTCATCCCGCTGATTCCGGCGTTAAATATTGTTTGGCTGGTAGCCCTGATCTATGGCATCTTAACCGGTTTCAACTGGGTTAAGATCGTGCTGATGGTGCTGTTGACTATTCTGATGATCCTGGGCAACCTGGCGGACAACTTCCTGATGGGCGCCAAGGCCAAGCAGAAGGGCGCCAGTTGGTGGTCTCTCGGCGCAGCTTTGGTTGCAGCCATTCTCTTCAGCATCCTGCTGCCGCCATTTGGCGGGTTAGTTGCCGCTGTATTGGTGTTGTTTGGGGTTGAGATGCTGCGCCTGAAGGATTGGAAACAGGCTTTTGAATCGGCCAAGGGTGTGGTGGTCGGCTTTGGCTGGGGGGTTGTCGCCCGGCTGGCGATTGGCCTGGTGATGATTGGAATATGGCTGGCCTGGGCGTTCCTGGTGAAGTAAAAATAGTTCCCCAGTCTACAATTTTTTGAGGGATCAAAAAATAACTTTTTCCTCAATCCATAACTTCTCGATAAGAGGAGCATAACCTGAAAGCCCCGGTCAATCCGGGGCTTTAAAATTTGATTATTGGGAGCGGCTGCGCCGCGCCTGCAGCGCCAGGTAAAGCACCACTGAGCCAGCAACGGCGGCATTGAGTGAATCAATCCGTCCACGCATCGGCAGGGCAATCAAGTCGTCGCATTTCTTGCGCACCAGGTCACGCATGCCCTCCCCTTCGCTACCAACCACCACTGCCAGGGGGCCATCCAGGCGCACCTTCTCGACGGGTTTAGAGCCTTCGGAGCCTTCCAACCCGATGATCCAGGCGCCGGCTTCCTTCAACTCATCCATCGCCTGGGCCAGGTTGGATTGCACCACCAGCAGATGCTCGCTGGCGCCAGCGCTGGCGGTAACCACCGCCGGGGTGACCTCTGCCGAGCGGCGCAATGGCAGCACTACTCCGTGCACGCCAACGGCTTCCGCCGTGCGCAGCAGGCTCCCCAGGTTTTGTGGGTTTTGGATGACATCCAGTAGCAGGATGAAAAGCGGCTCGTTGCGCTTGGCGGCTAAATCCAGTACATCCGCCAGGGCAGCGTAGGAATAACCCCCGGCTTCCAGTGCGACGCCCTGCGGATTTTCTCCAAGGTTGTCTATCTGCTGGCGGGGGACGCGCTCAATCCGCAGCTTGCGACCGGCAGCCAGCTGGATGATTTCTGCCAGTTTGCCTTTTTCCTCAGCGCCCTGGGCCACCCACAGGCGAAATACCTGCCGGTGGCGGGCTGTGAGCACTTCATAAATCGGGTTGCGACCAATAATCCATTCTTTCATATTATTCCCTTAAACTCGTTTCTATCCCGGTTTGGCGTCGGTGAACTGAACCACCCTATCCAAAACCTGGTCATAACCTTCAAAGGGGAAACCCCGGTTGGATACGACACTTGAATCATAAGTTGCAGCCCATTGATCAAAGTCTGCGGCTGGAAAAAGATCTTCCTCCATTAGGCGAGTTTATTTACTCCAGCGCCAGGAGGTGCCTTCTTTGCTATCTTCCAGGATCACACCCAATTCGGTGAGCTGCACCCGGATTTGATCCGACAGGGCAAAATTCTTTTGCTTGCGCAACTCAGCCCGCAGATTGATCAGCAATTCAATGAAGGGTGCAGCTTGCTGGTCGGTTTCTTCTTTCGCATCGGCATCCAGGCGCAGGCCGAGCACACTGCTCAATTCGCACAGGGTATTTTGCGCAGGTTGTAATTCGTCCGATGTTGCGCCATCCGCCCGGGCCTGGTTGATCGAGCGCACCAGCTCGAACAAACTGGCCAGCGCTCCGGCTGTGTTGAAATCCTCGTCCATGGCTTTGGCAAAGGCAGAGCGGGCTGTCTCTACAGTAGCTGACAGTTCGGAAACTGCCAGGCCTTTGGCGCCGGGCAGGGCTGGTCGCAAGGCGGAAACCAGCCGTTCCAGGGCTTTTTCGGATTGAGCAATCACATCGTCGTTGAAGGTCAGTGGATTTCGATAATAGGAGTTGAGCACCAGAATCCGGAATACGTCCGCCGAGTGTTTGGCCAGGAATTCCTCTATGGTCACCAGGTTGCCGAGGGATTTGGACATCTTCTCGCCGCCCAGTTGCAGCATCCCGTTGTGCACCCAGTAGCGGGCGAATTGCTTGCCCGTAAGGCTTTCAGACTGGGCGATTTCGTTTTCGTGGTGTGGAAAAACCAGGTCATTGCCGCCGCCGTGGATATCAATTTGCTCGCCGAGATGGTGCAGGTTCATGGCAGAGCATTCAATATGCCAGCCGGGCCTGCCGTTACCCCACGGGCTGCCCCAGAAGGGCTCGCCGGGGCGAGCAGATTTCCAAAGGGCGAAGTCCATCGGACTTTCCTTGCGGTCATCCACCTCAATCCGGCTGCCGGTTTGCATGTCATCGATGCGGCGGCCGCTCAAACGACCATAATCGTCATCTTTCTGCACGCGGAAATACACATCGCCATCCACCGGGTAGGCATAGCCTTTGACGACCAGGCCTTCGATCATATCAATAATACCTTCGATCTCCTGAGTGGCGCGTGGTGTGATGGTAGGGGATTGGATATTCAAATCGCTCAGGTTCTGGCGAAATTCCTTGATATAACCTTCTGCAAGGACGAAAGGATCCACACCCAATTGAGCAGCGCGAATGATGATTTTGTCGTCCACATCCGTAAAATTCATCACGTGGATTACCCGGTAGCCGCGATACTCCAGGTAACGTCGGATAGTATCGAAGACCAGGGCCGACATGGCATGCCCGACATGCGCCTTGTTGTAGACTGTAGGTCCGCAAACATACATGCGCACCACGCCGGGTTCCAGAGTTTGAAAATCCTCCGTTTTACGGGTAAGGGTGTTGTAAATTCTCAGGGTCATACTTTACTCCTAACGGTCATCCGGACGGGCGAAGATCATGCGCCCGGCCGCTGTTTGCAATACCTTGGTGACAACCACCTGGATTTCCTGATTCATGTATTCCCGGCCGTTTTCAATCACCACCATGGTTCCGTCATCCATGTAACCGACACCCTGACCCTGTTCCTTGCCATCCTGGAGGACCCGGATTTGCAGGTTTTCGCCTGGCAGAAGCACGGATTTGACGGCATTGGCGAGTTCATTAACATTGAGGATGGTCACACCCTGTAGCTCAGCGATGCGGTTCAGGTTGTAATCGTTGGTCAGGATGGGACAGCGCAACTGTCGGGCGAGGATGATCAGCTTGTCGTCCACCTCACGCACACCGTCCACATCAATATCACTGATGCGTACGACTACATTAGGCTCTTTTTGCAGGGTGGCTAGCACTTCCATGCCACGGCGGCCGCGCTGGCGGCGCATACTATCTGCAGAATCAGCGATGTATTGCAGCTCATTCAGTACAAAACGGGGGATGAGTAAAGAGCCGGGCAGGAAACCGGTCTTGGCGATATCGGCGATGCGGCCGTCGATTATGACCGAAGTATCAAGTAAAATAGTGCGGGTCTCAGACCACGGGCCGCTGGGTACATCCGTAGCAGCAGACGCGGCCATAGAACCGCCAGCCTGGGATAGGTTGCGGGGGGAGAGCGCGCTTATAGCCGAAAATAAGTCGGTCTGGCGCATGACAAACAGGGAAATGCCGAGATAGGCAAACAGGACTACCCCGACAAAAGGTAGAATCTGGCCAAATGGTCTAGGCAATAATGAAAGGGGAAAGGCCAGAAGGGCGGCCAGTAGCAGGCCAACAACAAGCCCCAAAACTGAGGCAACTAATGATTGCGGAGTTATCCGGGCAAAAATGCTTCTTAAATAACGAATGGGTCGGGTGGTGAGAAAAGGTGTAAGAATAATTCCGACCAGGATGCCAACCAGTCCAAAGGTTATGGCATATTGCTCAACACTGAATGGTGAACCAGAAGGTGTCTGGTTGGCCATCTGCCCCAGCGAAGTTCCCCAAAAAACACCGATGATGGCAAAGACAACCATGCCAATGAGTCGAACAATGAAATCAGCACTCATGATAAATCCTCCTATATGATTTTTAAAGTACAGGGAATAATTCCGTTAGCAGATTGATGATAGCATGACCCGCCATGCAAGTCAATTGAATTCAGGCGGTTTGCTTGACAAGGTGGGAGGGGGCGGGTAAAATACTTGACGCAAGCCGAGATAGCTCAGTTGGTAGAGCACACGACTGAAAATTGTGGTGTCCTGGGTCCGATCCCCAGTCTCGGCACAGCTCGTGCCCCGAAAGGGGCACGATTTTTTAATCCTCATCTCGCTTTGGAGAGAAATATGTCGATATCCTTCCAGATGTAGGCTGTTTCATCAAGTATATAGCCCTTAACGTCCTCATTCCTCTGTCCGACAACGATACCCCCCAGACCTTCATAAAACGTTCGGCTGGGTAGGTTGGCTGTCAGGACCCACAAGAAAAAAGCTGAATGTCCTTGCTGCCGCAAGCGACAAGCAGCCTCCACCATTAATCCTTGGCCAATGCCCTGGCGATGATATCGCGGCAGCACATACAAAGTGTACATTTCACCACTGGCACCCGGGGTGATGTCACGAGCCGGGCCAGCCATCACAAAGCCGATCACTTCACCTGCTTCTTCCGCCACCAGTCCAAAGCTGCCAGGCGGGTTGGGTTCTGTGAACAGGTTTTTCATCCAGCGCTCGGCTATTCTCTCCGGATTGGCACGGGCCAGCAGTTCGGCAGGAAAGATGTTGACATACTTTACCCGGCGCGTTTCCACATTGACGGTAGCCATGGCAAGTACATCTTGAGGGGTGGCAATGCGGATGATCATTCGACCTCATCCAGATATAGATTGGTTGATTGTAACGGATTTTCATAAAAAATTTGAAAGGCATTTGCTGTTTCACTGCTCTGGGTTTTTTCCGGAGATCGAAATTCCCAGGAAAAATCAAGTAAAATCAAAATATGCGTTTATTCTTGTTGAAAACCTTGTTGCCGCTGGGCTTGGTGCTGGCTGGGTTGGGATTAATCCTGCTGGGTCCGCGTCCTCTGACGGTTCAGGTGGATGGACAGTTACAGGTCATCCAGGCGGCCGGCTTGACCATCGGTGGGGTGCTACGCTCAGCTGGAATAAGCTATACTACATCCGATCGTATTTTTCCCAGTCCAAACTCCCTTCTTCTTTCCAAGTCTTTTGTTATTGTAGACCATGCCCATCCCGTAGTGTTGCAAGACAACCCTGCTGGATTTTGGGCTTTGGGCAACATTCCTGCCAACTGGTTGTTGTATGCAGGGGTACGCTTGTTCCCGGGTGACCGGGTGCTTTGGAATGGCCAGCGAATCGATCCAGCGCAGGCCATTCAAGCTGCGGAAAAATACATTTTTCAGGTGCTCCCCGCCCACAGCGTGGAAATTCTATCGGACGGTGAGCCCATTCAATTCAGCTCAGCGGCCTCCACTCTGGGTGGAGCCATGCTGGAAAATGACTTCCAGCTGCGCCGCTCGGATCGCATGACCGGAATCTTCAACCAATTATTGGATCAACCGACTTCTCTGGTAGTAAAAACTGCTCATCCAGTCAGTCTGACTGTGGATGGCAACACCTGGCGAGGTCTATCGGCCGGGGCTACCGTGGGGCAGGTGCTGGCTGACCTAGGTATCTCGTTACAGGGGTTGGACTACAGTGACCCGCCTGAGGAATTTCCGATGCCGTCGGATGGTAACATCCGGGTGATACGGGTGCATGAAGAAATTGTGCTGCAGGAGACCAGTTTGCCGTATGAAAGTGACTTGCAGCCCGACCCCGAGCTGGAATTGGACCAACGCAATGTGATGCTGCCGGGAGTAATTGGCTTGAAAGTAACCCGGCAACGGGTGCGTTATGAGGATGGTCAGGAAATTGTCCGCACGAACGAGGCCGAATGGATCGCCCGCCAGCCGCAAAATGAAGTGTTGGGTTATGGCACCAAGGTGGTCATCCGTAGTATCTCCACCGCTGATGGCACATTTGAGTACTGGCGTGCAGTCAATGTATATGCCACCTCCTACTCACCCTGCCAGTTGGGTATCCCGAATTATTGCAATTCAGTAACCGCCAGTGGGGCGCAACTTGTAAAAGGGATTGTAGCGGTACGCCTTACATGGTATCGCTTTATGAAGGGGGCAGGGGTGTATATTCCCGGTTATGGCCCAGGGGTGGTGGCGGATGTGGGCGGTGGGATCCCTGGCAAATACTGGATTGACCTCGGCTTTACGGATGCGGATTTTCAACCCTGGCACCAAAATACCACCATTTACTTCCTGACGCCGGTTCCGGCGAATATTCTATACATCTTGCCATATTGAGATCAATCGATGCCTGAAATTGAATTATCTCCATTGAATATATCTGGGCTGCTGCGCTCGCATGGGCTACACCCGAAGAAAAGTCTTGGCCAGAATTTTCTGCTCGATCAGGCCGCCCTACGCAAGATTACCGAAGCTGCAGAAATCCCGGCAGATGGTGAAGTGTTGGAAATTGGCCCGGGGTTGGGTTCCTTGACGCGTTACCTGGCGCAGGCAGCCCGGCGAGTGGTGGCGGTGGAATTGGATGCTAGCCTGATCCCGGTATTGCAAGAGGTGCTGGCACCCTATCCACAGGTGGAAATTATCCATGGGGACATTCTAAAGCAGGACCCGGCCAAACTGATGGGCACACCCGGCTACCGGGTGGTGGCGAACATACCTTACAACATCACTTCTGCTGTTATCCGGCATTTGCTGGAATCGTCAGTCAAGCCGGCCTGCCTGGTACTGACCATGCAAAAAGAGGTGGCTGAGCGCATATGTGCATTGCCCGGTGAGATGAGCCTGCTGGCGCTTAGTGTGCAGGTGTATGGCGAGCCGCAGCCGGTGGTGCGCATCCCGGCCGGGGCGTTTTATCCCCCGCCGAATGTCGATTCGATCGCTTTAAAGATGGATTTATTCCCGGAGTCTCGCATCCCGAATGGGCAACTGGATTCTTTCTTTCGTCTGGCAAAAGCCGGGTTCAGCCAGAAACGCAAGACCCTGCGCAATTCACTGGCTGGCGGGTTGGCTTGGAAACCGGAACGGGCGGAAGGATTATTGCAAACCGCCGGGATCGATCCCCGGCGGCGGGCGGAAACGCTTTCGATTGAAGAATGGAAAGAATTAACCGCAGTTTTTAGCGGCGAATGAGGCGTGGTAGGTCCGGGTAAAGCCCCAATAACTTCCACACCCGCACAGCTGCTTCCAATTGAATACGGAAGGACATCTTACTCTTGCCCCAGCGTCGGTCAGCAAAATAGATGGGGATCTCTTTAAACCTGTAACCCAGACGAGTGGCAACATAATTCATCTCCACCTGAAAGACATAGCCATTGGATTTCACCCGCTCCAGCGGCATGTCAGCCAGGGTTTCCCGACGCCAAAGCTTGAATCCGCCGGTGACATCTCGGATAGGCAGGTTCAGAATGGTGCGGGCGTAGAAGTTGCCGAAACCAGAAAGCGCCTTGCGCCAGAACGGCCAACGTTCGTCGAGCGCTCCGCCTTTGACGTACCGGCTGCCAATCGCAACATCACAACCAGCAAGCGTTTCGACCAGCACAGGGATTTTATCGATTGGGTGAGAAAAATCAGCATCCATCTGACCAATGGCTTGAGCGCCGTGTTCCAGGCACCATTGAAAACCCTGGATGTAAGCCGAGCCGAGCCCCAGCTTGCCAGCCCGATGGATTACATCCACCCGTCCAGGGTTAGCCTGGGCCAGTCTATCGGCTATTTTCCCGGTGTCATCCGGGCTGTTATCATCCACCACCAACAGGTTGAGATCCTGCAATGACAGGCTAAAGAGGGCAGTGACCAGCTTGGGGAGATTTTCGGCTTCGTTATAAGTAGGGACGATAATGCGGATGTTCAATGTTTATTCTGGCGGGCAGCCGCCTCCATGGCTTCTTTCAGAGTCTTGGCGTTTGCTGTGCCATTGTGGGCCGGTCTAATTTCATGGTAACTGGCCGACAAGCGGCGGGATTGAAAATCGGGAGATAGGCGGTCCTGGTCGCGATAGAAGAAATCAAATGAATGATCCAACCGGTAAGCCAGTGCATCCTGCATGGCTGGCAAGTTGGCTTTGCGGGTCAGGATGATAAAATCGTTCGGGTTGATGTGACCTAGGAAATCTGAGAGATTTCCTTGATCTCGTAAGGCGTCCTGCAATATGCGGGCGATGGCGCGCAATAAATCATCCGCCGCCACAAACCCATAGACCTCACGAAACGACTCCACGTTGTGAATTTGGATGAATAGAAATGCGGAATCCTGAATTTGTAACGAAGCTGTCAATTCATCATCCACCCAACTGCCTTCGGGCAATTCGGTAATCGGATTGATCAACGAGCTACGATGAGAGCGTTCCAAAACATTGCGGATGCGCAGGCGCAGTTCCTGGATATCGAAAGGTTTGGTGATGTAATCTTCAGCGTGAAGCTCCAAGCCTTTCAGTCGATCCATGCGTTCTCGTTTTTCTGTCAGGAAAATGATGGGGATATCTTTGGTGCGGTGGTTCGTACGCAGCCGGCGGGCAACTTCAAACCCATCGATATCTGGCAGGCGGATATCCAGAACTACCAGGTCAGGAGGGTTGGCCAGACAGGAGCGGATACCATCTTCTCCCCAATTGGCGGTTAAAACAACATAGCCCTGGGCGTGGAAATACTGGTTCAGCATATCCGCAATATCCAAGTCGTCTTCGACGATCAGGATGGTGGTTTTGGGTGAGTCCACTGGTTAGGTTGAAATCGGTTCTTTATAACAGATGAAATCACAGGTCGGGGCGCCAGAAGATTTGGATGTCACCTGCACCACTCGGAACTCATAACCGCCTGACACCCACTTCAGGCTCTCCTGTAACAGGCCAGTTGCAATGAAACAGGCAGGTTTATCAGTGTGACGGCCCCAGCAAACCGGGCAACGATGAATGGTATACAGGAAATGATCATCCTTCTCTTCCACGGTGCTGAGTTGGTCGCTGGTGGTGGTGAAAATCTTGGCCTCAGCAGGCAGACCCAGACGGATTTTGGCATGCAGCGGTAAAACCTTGAAAGCCAGGTCACCGACACCAGCCATCAAGCCAAAGTTCCGCAAACCATCTTTGAATGTAGCTCGACCTGCACGCAGGGCCAACCCACGCCCGCCCCGCGGCCCATACATCTCTTCCAATGCGCCCTGAATGGCAGAGAAATCCGCAAAGTCGAAGCTTCGATCCAGGTTATCGGGTGGGTAGTTATCAATCAGGTTGGAGAGGCCAGCCAGGTTAAGGATGGCGTTCAGCCCATTTTTCCCCATCACTTCTTCGAAAGAAAGAATGGCGAGGCGGGCAATTTTATTCGGGTAATGCAAACCGCTCTTGGGAATGGGTTCCATGGCTCTCCCGATGGGTTAGATTAATTTGCGTAGATCTTCAGTCGCGCGGCGCATATCCAGGAAGATTAGGCCTAGTTTGGCCTGCTCACGGGCCAATGCTGTTAGCACGGCCTCTTCTCCCACGGACATAAGGACAACGTAACCGGAGACACCTTTGATGTACACTTGCTCCAGGGAGCCGCGCCCTAATTCGTTGGCGATCCGTTCCCCCAGGGAAAGCATGGCGGCTGACATCGCAGAAACACGATCTTCCTCCACACCCTGTGGCAGGGCGGAGGCAATGGTCAGGCCATCGACGCTGACAATGGCTGAGGCTTCAATATCTGGTGATGAGGCTTGCAGGTCGCGCAGGCGATCCACCATGAGTTGATTGCGTGACTTGGTCAAGGCGGTACTCCTTCCAAAAAAACATGAAGACGGGTGAAACGATGCATTCAACCTTATCTACTGTAGCATAGTGCGTATAGTGTGTCAAGCAAAGCGCCGGATGGGGCGCTTTACAGATTTCTTAAGACTGAAGTCACCCGTGGGTGAGTTTGAAATCACCCGTTAGGGGATCGGTCAAATGGTTATAATTTTTTATATCAAATGAAACAAGGGAAGATGATGAGAATGTCCAGGTGGTTGTTAGTGACCGTTGTCTTGATTTTTGGCGCAGGAATTCTGCTGATTCCTTCGTTGATTATTGGCGGCGGTACAAGTGATGTGCAAGCCACTCAAACTGCGCTGGCTTACGAACTGAGTCAGGAGGTGTGCATTGCACCTGTCCCGTCGTTGAATCCGGCCCAGATTGCCCAGGGAGCCGTCATCTATGCCCGGGAATGTGTGGATTGCCATGGCGCTAACCTGGAAGGTGACCCCAACTGGGAAACGAAACTGGGGGATGGTTCCAATCCACCGCCCCCGTTGGATGGGAGCGGTCACGCCACCCATCATTCGGATGCCGGGTTATTGACCCTTTTAAATTATGGCTTAAATTACGGCAAGGAGTCTTTCATGCCGGGGTACAAGGAAACATTGAATGACGATGAACAGATGGCTGTCATAGAGTATATGAAGAGCTTCTGGAGTGAGGATTTCTTCAGCCATCAACACAGCCTGTCGGTCAGCGTTCGCCTGGGTTGGGTGGAACCGGCAAACCAGGGAGAAAACACCAGCCTACACCTGATTATGGACAACCCGGCCCGCTTTGAAACCCGCCTGGTCCAGGTCAGTTCCGAGGTAGCCAGGCAGGTAAATATAGTCAATGGCAACGGGGAAAGAGTTGACGACCTGGCATTTCCAGCCAGAACGCTGGAAATTGTGTTGGATCCGGATGGAAATCACCTTTTATTGGAAGATCTACAGCAGCCGTTGCAGGAGGGTGATACCTTCTGGCTGCGCTTGCGTTTCACCGGTGTGGGGGAAATCCTTACAGAGATCAAGGTGGTTGAAGAAAGTGCAACGAATTAATGAATTTATGGTTGTTAGGCAAGCAGTTGATTGGGTGAACAGTTTTGAACGCTTCTCAGTGAGGATGGGCTTGATCGCCCCCTAAGTTAATTAAAAGTAAAGTGAGAGCGGAGGGGCTCGAACCCTCAACCAACGGCTTAAAAGGCCGCTGCTCTACCATTGAGCTACGCTCCCAAGCGACGCCAATTCTATCACCATCC
>JBGSJZ010000111.1:0-111361 GCA_041741455.1 Anaerolineaceae bacterium
CAGTCTCATGAAGCGCTTCAACCTGGTCTGGGCAACCTTGGGGCTGCTGGTGGCCTGGCAGGCGCTAGCCATGTTGGTGCAGCGGGATATCCTACCAGCGCCGCTGCTGGTGTTCCAGGCCTTTATCGGCGAGATGGGAGGGGAGCTGGGCGGGCATTTCCTGGCCTCCGCCTGGCGGGTGCTGGCCTCCCTGGTTTTATCGATCACCCTGGCTGCCCCGGCCGGGTTGGTCCTCGGCCAATCTGAACAATTAAACAAGATTTTCTCCCCCATCATCTACATTCTCTACCCCATTCCCAAAGTGGTGCTGGTGCCGGTGATCATGCTCTTCCTGGGCATCAACGACCTCTCTAAGATCGTCATGATCTTCCTCATCCTCTTCTTCCAGATCCTGGTTTTGGTGCGGGATCAGGCCGCCGCCATCCGCCCGGAATTAATCTATTCAGTGCGCAGCCTGGGAGCGGGTCGGCGCGGATTATTTAAGTATGTTTATTTTCCCGCCAGCCTGCCAGCCATCCTGACGGCAGTCCGGCAATCCATCGGCTCAGCAGTCGCGGTATTGTATATCGTTGAGTTGATCGCCACCACTCGCGGCCTGGGCTATTATATTTACCTATACGGCACCACCCTGTATGATTATCCAAAGATGTATGCGGGGGTGGTTGCCATGAGCCTGTTGGGGTTGGGACTTTATTTTGCCGCGGACCTACTTCACCGAAAACTTTGCCCCTGGCAATTTCAATCGACAGAAGGAATTTCATGAAGCCGCCCCAGGGTGAAGAACGTGTTACCTATGTTCGCCATATGTTCGCCCGCATTGCCGGGCGGTATGATCTACTTAACCGCCTGATGACCTTCGGCCGGGATCGCGCCTGGCGCACTGAAGTTATTCAACATCTGAAACCGAAAACCGGGCAGCGCATCCTGGACCTGGGCAGCGGAACCGGTGATCTTGCCTTACAGTTACAGGTGACCACCCCGGGTACCCAGGTCATCGCGGCCGATTTGACCCTGGAAATGATGTTGGTAGGCAAGCAGCGCCCGGGAGGTGACCAGATCCTGTGGGTGGTGGCAGATGCGGGACATTTACCGTTTGACTCAGAAATATTTGACGGTGTTGTTTCCGGATACCTGTTGCGCAATGTACCGGATGTGGATGTCACCCTGGCTGAACACCACCGTGTCACCACCCCGGCTGGCCGGATTGTCTCGCTGGATACCACCCCGCCCCAGCGCAACATTTTCCTGCCCTTTATCCGGTTTTATCTGCGATTTATCATCCCCCTGCTGGGAAAATTGGTGGCAGGCGATTCAGAGGCTTACATCTATCTCCCTGAAACCACCGCTCAATTCCTGACGGCAGAAGCCCTGGCAGAACGCATGCAACAGGCAGGTTTCACGGTGGAAGGTTTTGTCCGGCGTATGTTTGGCACCATGGCCATCCATTGGGGACACAAGAAGTCTGCTGATTTCTAACCCCCGAGCAGCACCCCGATCGAAAACAAAATGCTATAAATCAAAACCAATTGTGCTGTGCTGGCAAGCAGCTGGTTAAATCCCGGCCCGGCAGGTAAAGTTTGTATCCGCTGCAGGAGCTGAATCCCCCGCGGCAAACAAAGCCAGGGTAGTAAGATCCAGACGTTCGCCCAGCCAATAACCAGGGCAGCCAGCGGCACACTAAATGCCAGTACCAGCATGAAAAGATATTCAATCTCCCCCGCCTTGCGTCCCCACACTACCGGGATGTTCTTGCGCCCGGCCCGGCGGTCTGTCTCGATATCCCGCACGTTATTAACCACCAAAATGGCGGTTACCAACGCCCCGGCGCCTACTCCTCCCGCCCAACTGAGTGGATAGACCTGGCCGGTTAGAATGTAGGTCGTTCCAATCACGGATACGACCCCAAAGAATATCAACGCAAACAAATCCCCCGTGCCGTAATCGGACATGGAGAATGGGCCAATCGTGTAGAGAATTGCCCCCAGGATGGCTGCCCCGCCCATCACCAGCACCGGCCAGCCGCCCACCCAGGCCAGGTAGGCGCCGCCTGCCACGGCCAGCAAAATCACCACCCCCACCCCTGACCAAACCTGGCGCGGTGACAGCAGCCCGGAATGGGTGACCCGGGTCGGTCCCAGACGCCCACTGGTATCGGTGCCTTTTTGAAAATCACCCACATCGTTGACCAGGTTGGCCAGGATCTGCAATAACAGGGCACAGGCCAGGATCACCAGGGCGGGCAGCCAGTGGAATTTTCCGACCGACCAGGAGATGGCAAAACCGATCAACACCGGCGAACCGGCAGCCGGCAGAGTGCGCGGCCGGATGGCTAGCCACCAACGTTGTAGATAGGAAACATTTTCAAGGGTGGGTTGAGGATTTGTTAGGGACATAAGCAAAATTATACCGCTCAAGGAGCTGGATGATCAGGATCGGGCTGTACAATAATGTTTCCGTAAAGGCCACTGGATTCTGATCCACACAAGGAATACAGTGACTGTTAATTTCCGGTTGATTTTCTGATCGGGTTCGTCTACGGTGGTGACAAGGAATAATTTACACCCCAACAGGTTGATATGTACAAGTCATCCAATCATTCTTGCGGCAAATACCAATTACTTTTATCTATTGAAAACGCTCGAGATAAGTAGTAAAGTAAAAATGTTCAGAGGTTTGGATAATATGAAAAAGCACCTTAACGTCAGGCATCTGGTGAGAATAAACAAAAACCGGGCAATCAAGACCATCATTCAAACAAGTCTGTTGGGTGCCCTTATTTTTTTGCTGCTCTGCGGTGGTGTGGGTTGCAAGTCATCAACCTCTGATTCACCTTCTCAAAAAGCCCCCGATAAACAACCTGAACCCCAAACCCCTTTGGTACAAGGAACGATTAGCGGAATAGCTGAGGATGAAATTGTGCATTTTTTATTTACCACACTCTCCGGGCAGGAGGTCAGTTGGGGTTCCAGGATGGGGAACGGTGACTGGATTTCGGTTATTACTCCGGCTTCTGACGAAAATTTGGTGGTATCCGCCTGGGTGGAAGGATATGAAGTGACCCCTGCCCAATACCAAATCCAGGTCGTCGGTGACAAAGCCTTTGTGGTGGAGGATGGGCAAGTAACTGACCGGGAAGCATTGGATTTGGATTTTCATTTCAGCAAACCTTAACCTGCTCTTCCCAGTTTATCTCTACAACCTAATAAAAGTATATGAATCAACCATAGAAAGACAATATTGAAAAAACCGGAGGTTGCGAAGAGCAACCTCCGGTCTCAATCTACTCTCGGGTAAACGGCAGCCTTGCCATTTCCACTTCTTCCAGGGCAGGGATTTCCACCGGTCGGGCCGGGAACAACTTCCAGCGCGAAGCACCCAGGTAGAGGATTTCCAAAATCAAATCCTGGTAACTCAAACCGTCTGCTTTGGCAATCACGCACAGGTCGCTGAACTCAGGCGTCAACCCGGGCAGGGTGTTGATCTCGAGCAGGCGCGGGTTGCCTTCGGCATCCATCCGCATATCCACCCGGGAAACATCTTCTGTACCAATCGCCAGGTGAGCCTTAATGGCCAGGTCCTGCAATTGGCGAGCCAGGGCAGAGTCAATTGGTGCCGGGCAAATGAAGCGCGGCACGCCATCTTCATCCAAGCCCAGGGCTTTGGCTTCGTAGCCGTAGACTCCAGGGGTCACCGAGCGGCTGTTATCAATCTCCTGCACCGGCATGTGGTGGAAGCCATCGGCTTCATACAATTCCGGCCGGCGGGCGTACTGGACAGCATCCACCCGACCTAATACAGCCACGGTAAATTCACGTCCGCAAAGGTACTCTTCCACCAGGGCGGGCTGCTGGTAGGTTTCTACCACCCAGCGCACCCGGCGGCGCAGTTCCTCTTCGTTATAGACAATCGCCCCGGCATCCATGCCCATCCCGGTACCCTCGCGGGCCGGTTTGACGAACATTGGGAACTTCAACTTTGGATTCAAGGGATCAGAACCGCTGCTGAATTCCTGGAATTCCGCGGTGGGCAGGCCGTGGTCGCGCCAGATATGCTTGGTCATGGATTTATCCAGACCAACAGCATTGGCCAGCACACGAGAAGCCGTGTACGGAATACGCAGCATTTCCAGCAAGGCTGGCACCTGTGCTTCACGGCCATCGCCCATGATTCCTTCGGCGATGTTGAAACACACATCCGGGCGGAATTCGCCCAAAGCTATCGGTAAATTGGCATCTGCAGGGAGAAATTGCGTGGTATGGCCATCCGATTCAATCGCCGCCTGGATGGCCTGGATGGTTTCTCTTCGGTCAAATTCTGCGCCCGCGTCGGCTGGAGCATCAATCGGGAGGACACCCTCCCCCTTCACGTTGGCGATCACCGCCACACGCCAGGGCCGGGCCGGGCGCATGGGAATACTGGGAGGTTTTTCGCCTTCTGAAGCTTCCGCTTCCTGCATTGATAATACTTTTTCTTGTTCCATTTAACTTCCTGTCTCCTCAGATTCGCCGGAATTCCACCGGTACAAACACAACAGCCTCGTAGTATACGCCTTTTATTCAAAAATACAAGAGGTAAAAGGCAGTGAATTAATCATTTCTTTTTTTAAAAAGATCATCCTCAGAAAATCTGGCGTATTTCAGGAGAATAAACCCCTGGATGGTTTATTCGTTTCATTTTTCCTGCCAGTCTTGCATAAGGATTCTTTCATCTGCCTTTCATCCTGTGTGATACAATTTATTTGGGAGTGGATAGGTCCCGGTGGGCTTCCCGGTCTTCAAAACCGGTGGCGGGTCGCGTTGCGGGCCGCGGTGGGTTCGACCCCCATCCATTCCCGCCTTGTATTTCTACTGGTAAAGGATCTTTATAAATGGAATCCTCAGCATCTGTTGATCCTGGTTTACAGGATCGTCTGACCCCTTACATCAATCGGGTGATGACAATCGAAGATATCACCACAGGCGGACCCAAAGATTCATACACGGTTCGTTTTCGCGGTCGCCTGCGCTCGGAAGATACTCCTGCTGCTTTTGATGAGCTTTACAACGCTTTGCGCCCCATGCAACTGACTCCGCTCTTTCGTATGGATGGTGGGCGGCACGCCATTCTCATTCTGGAAGGTACCTACAGCCAAAAACGAGCCAATCCGATCATCAACCTCGGTTTGTTCATCCTCACCATCATCAGCGTTCTAATCTCCGGCGCACTCTTTGGTTTATCCGATCCCTTGCCCGAAGGCTTTTTCCCGGCAGCCCTGGTGCTGATCGAACGCGGTTGGCCCTTCGCCATCAGCCTGATTGCCATTCTTGGCGCTCACGAACTCGGCCATTACTTTGCCGGCCGGGCGCATGGCGTCAATGTGACTCTGCCTTACTTCATCCCCTTCCCATTCAGCCCCTTTGGTACCATGGGCGCTTTCATCAACATGAAAGAGCCGCCCAAAAACCGCCGCCACCTGCTAGATATCGGCATTGCCGGACCACTGGCCGGTCTGATCGTTGCCATCCCGGTGACCCTGATTGGGCTCTCACTCTCAACGCTGGATGTGGTGAACCTTGAACCTGGATTTGGTTTCACGATCGAAGGGAATTCGATCCTCTACCTGTTGCTCAAGTACCTGAGCTTTGGCCAGTTACTCCCACAACCCGCCAGTTATGGGGATCTGCCGGTTGTTCTGTACTGGCTGCGCTACTTCTTTACCGGACAGCCCGTTCCCCTGGGTGGACTGGATGTGATGATCCACCCGGTGGCCTGGGCAGGTTGGGCAGGCATTCTGGTCACTGCCATGAATCTGATCCCTGCAGGTCAATTGGATGGCGGACACATGATTTATGTGTTGCTCGGGCGAAAGTGGGCTGCCCGGCTCTTCCCGGTCATTCTGATCGTTTTGTTCGGATTGGGCTTTTTTTGGAACGGCTGGTGGTTGTGGGTGGCTTTGATCTTCCTGCTTGGCCGAAGATATGCTGAACCGCTCGATCAAATCACCGAGTTGGATGGCAAACGCAAAGCCCTGGCCGGGCTGGCTTTACTCATTTTCATCTTGGTCTTCATCCCTGTCCCGATAATTGTTGTTCAATAATAATTGTAAGGATCCGAATTCAAAACCGACGCAGCTTTGCAGAGCTGCGTCGGTTTGATTTTGGTTGTTAGTAGATTAATGCCGCCGGTTTACGCCCAGCAATGTGCTTAAAACCACACTGATAATCGACACAATCAAAGCCCCCAGGATGGCTCCCCAAAAAGTGGTGGTGAAACCAATCTGGAATTGAGTGCCGATCAGGCCAGTCAGCCAGAATAAAACGGCATTGATCAGGATTGTCCCCAGCCCAAGGGTGATAATGACCACCGGGCAGCCCAGGGCTTTGACCACCGGACCAATGAAAGCATTAACCGCGCCAAAGATCAACCCCAGCCAGATGAAATTCAACCAGTCGCCGGTCTGCGGTTGAATGCCGCTTCCATTCAGCAGGAAAACAGCAACATACAACGCAACAGCGTTAATTACAAGACGCAGCAAGAATTTTATCATCGTATTTTCTCCTCACTATCATCTACGCAAAAATCAATCCGGAGTTGCGGGTGAGTCAATCGGTGCTTCCATCCAGATCAGTGTATTGACTTTGCTAAAACCAGCCTGTAGAAAACCGCTTTCAGCCTGGCCGGCCGGGTAATTGACCACAACCGAGCGATGGGTGCGCCTCCGCTGGCGGATGAACGTTAACAAGGCACATAATGCCTCGTCGTCACCTTCCTGAATAATCACCGGCCACAAGGTTTCCTGGTGGAAATTGGATTCCTTCCAACTGACCGACCCACACATTTGTTTGCCCCGGTAGACCGACCAATTTTCCACCCGGTCGCTGCGGAAATAATTTACCAGCCAGCGCCATAGACCCGGCCGGAATGCATCCGATTTGAACGGCAGATTCCAGGCCACTTCGCCAGGGTAGGTTTTTTCCAGCCAATCACGTTGAACCGGCCATTCTTCCCGTTTGCGGGGGTGGATGCTAAGTTCCGAAGGCGTGATTCCGAACGGTTGGCCAGGGGCCACCCGCCATAGCGTCCGTACCGCCCGGTGTTGAAATCCGAGTGTCTCATACAGGTGAATAGCGGGTAAATTATCCACCCGCACCTGCAGCCAGGAGGCCTGCGCTTTCTGCCTGCGGATGTGCTCCATCCCTTTGACTGTCATCAGCCGGCCAATCCCGCGTCGGCGGTATTCCGGATGCACCGCCACGTTGCAAATCAGATACACCCAACAGCCAGATTTCTGAAAAGGCACCAGGGTTACATTGCCAATAATGCGCTCGCCGTCCAGGTAGACATAGCCATGCATCGGCATCGCCACCCATTCGTTGCTACCTCGAGCCCAAATGATTTGGCGCACATCCTTGGCTGCCCGCCGGATTTGGCGCAAGTACTCGTGACCATCTTCGTCCATCTGGTCGCCAAAGCAAATTTCGATTAAATCAGCAATTTGCCCCAGATCCTTTTCGACATTTACCTTGCGAATTGGCAACGAAGGGTTTTGCATCTCAGCCATCAGCGCCACATCAACCATAAATATATTCTACACTATCTCGCCATAACCTCGGCCCTTTTCTTGCACTCCAGGTTCTTACAGACTTCTAATACACCTCAGTTGCCTTGTTAATCCGATGGATGCTATAATCCATCCAGGTTCTTTTGATTCGAAAGGTTATTACACCTATGATGCGATTCGATCGTTTTACCGAGCGTGCCCAGGAAGCCGCTCAACGCGCCGCTGAAATCATTCAGCGCTATGGCCATAACCAGATTGATACCGAGCATATCCTGCTCGCCCTCATTGAGCAACCCCAGGGTGTCATCCCCCAGATTTTGGAGTTCCTCAAGGTGGACGCCAATGCCCTCTCGGAACGCCTGGATTATATCCTGCGCACCAGCCCCAAGGCCAGCATCTTTGGCGGCGGCGCCGGGCAGATCTTCATCACCCCGCGCGTTAAGCGCGTGATCGACCTGGCCAATGAAGAAGCCAGCAAGCTTAAAGATGAGTACATTTCTACCGAGCACCTCTTCCTGGCCATCCTGAGCGAGAAAAACACCCCCGCCGCCCGCTTGCTGGAAGGCGCAGGCCTGTCTCGCGACCGGGTCTTTGAAGCCATCCAACAGATGCGCGGCGGTCAACGCGTCACTGACCCGCAAGCCGAGACCCGTTACCGCACCCTGGAAAAATACTCGCGTGACCTTACCCAACTGGCGCGCGAGGGTAAGCTCGACCCGGTCATCGGCCGGGATAATGAGATTCTGCGCGTGATGCAAATCCTCAGCCGCCGCACCAAAAACAACCCTGTGTTGATCGGTGAGGCCGGTGTGGGTAAAACCGCCATCGTTGAAGGGTTGGCGCAGAAAATCGCCCGCAACGATGTACCGGAAATTCTGATTGGCAAGCGCGTCATCTCACTCGACCTGGGCGCTATGATTGCTGGTTCCCGATTCCGCGGTGAATTTGAGGAGCGCCTTAAAGCATCGATTGAAGAAGTTCAACGTGCCGAAGGTGAAATCATCCTTTTCATTGACGAATTGCACACCGTCGTCGGTGCCGGGGCTGCCCAGGGTGCCATGGATGCATCCAATATGCTCAAACCGGCCCTGGCACGTGGCGAATTGCAGTGCATCGGCGCCACCACCCTGGATGAATTCCATAAATACATCGAAAAAGACGCTGCCCTAGAGCGACGCTTCGCCCCTGTCTATGTAGATGAGCCAAATGTGGATGACACCATCCAAATGTTACGTGGCCTCCGCGACCGCTATGAAGCCCATCACAAGGTTCGTTTCTCAGATGAGGCCCTGGTGGCTGCAGTACGCCTTTCTGCCCGCTATGTCACCGACCGCCGTCTGCCGGACAAGGCCATCGATCTGATGGATGAAGCCGCCGCCAAGCTGCGCGTTGCCCTCTACTCCCTGCCCCCCGAGCTCAAGCAGATGAAGACGGATATCGACCGCCTGCTGGCGGACGAGGAGCAGGCCGGCGTGGAGCGCGATTACGAACGCGCCGCCCGCAAGAAGGCTGACCGCCTGCGCCTGGAAACCGAATTCAGTAATTTGCGCGATGCTTGGTCACAGGAACACGAACTGGATGAAGTCGTGGATGTTGACGACATAGCCCAGGTCATCTCCCAATGGACGGGCATCCCGCTCAACCAGATGATGGAAACTGAAGCCGAGCGCCTGCTCACCATGGAAACCCGCCTGCACGAGCGCATCATCGGCCAGGAAGAGGCCATTCACGCCATCGCGGATGCCATTCGTCGGGCTCGTAGTGGCCTGAAAGACCCGCGCCGTCCCATCGGCTCCTTTATCTTCATTGGCCCCTCCGGCGTTGGCAAAACGGAACTGGCTCGCGCCCTGGCAGACTTTATGTTTGGCGACGAGGATTCCCTGGTCCGGCTGGACATGAGCGAATATCGCGAGCAGCACACCGTCTCCCGCCTGTTTGGCGCTCCACCTGGTTATGTTGGCTATGAGGAAGGCGGTCAACTAACCGAAGCTGTCCGCCGCCGCCCATATCGGGTGATTCTCTTTGACGAAATCGAGAAGGCCCATCCGGAAGTCTGGAATGCACTGCTACAAATATTGGATGATGGCCGCCTGACTGATGGTCAGGGGCGGGTGGTGGATTTCCGCAACACCGTCCTGATCATGACCAGCAATATTGGCACTGAATTTGTTCGGCAAGGCGGCACGCTTGGCTTCCTGCAAGGCTCTGCGGACAATCATGAGGAACGCACCGCCCACGACAAGATATCCAAAGCCCTTAAAGCTACCTTCCGGCCGGAATTCCTCAACCGTGTGGATGAGATCATCATCTTCTCCCCCCTCTCACTGGAACAGATGCGCGAAATTGTGGATTTGCAGATGCAGGAAGTCTGCACCCGCCTGGAAGAGCACGGATTGAAAGTGGAATTAACCGAAGCTGCCCGTGACTGGCTGGCGCAGGTTGGTTACGACCCGGCCTTTGGAGCGCGACCGCTGCGCCGCGCCCTGCAAAAATACGTGGAGAGCCCGCTGTCTGTTAGCCTGCTATCTGGAGAATATGAACAGGAAGACACTGTATTGGTGGAAGTGCAAAATGAAGCGATCACTTTCACCAAAATCACAGTAGATAAACCGGCGTAAGGGATTTTTGAACAACAATACACTTATATTATCAGGAGAAACCAACTATGAAAAAATTACTGATCCTAATGTTCATTTTCAGCTTGACGCTGGCAGCGTGTTCCAAGACACCAGCTGAAGAAACCATGGAGGGCACACCGATCAGCGGGAGCTACCCCGAGCCAGCGCAAAATGCCACGGCACCAGCAGATAATGGCTACCCGGTTGTAGAGGAAGCTCTTGACATTTCCATTCTAGCGCCCCAAGATGGAGATGCTAATCTGACCCGGGGTGAGGTGTTTCTCGAGTCAACCCAACTGCTGACTCTTGAATCCATGCCGCTCCAGTACAAGCTAATGCTGACGGGTTCACTGCCGACCCCCTGTCACCAGTTACGCGCCGAAGTGACTGCCCCAGATGCCAGCGGAAAGATCGTGATTTCGGTGTATTCGCTGGTCGCGCCGGATCAAATGTGCGTCCAGGTACTGCAGCCATTCGACAGCAGCCTGGATTTGGGAAGTTTTGCCAAGGGTTCCTACACGGTGGAATTGAACGGGGTCACTGTCTCTCAGTTTGATGCCCCGTAATTTCACTATTTTTACGATGATCCAATGCGAAGATTGCAGCCATCCACTGCAATCTTCGCTGCTTTTCTGGTATATACTGTAGATATGTCCGTTGATCGCACTGAAATCCTCGATCTTCTCAAAGCCATTTATCCCTTTCGCCGTCTTTCTGAGGGCGAGCTGGATCAATTGGCCAATCATATCACTCCAGTGGAATATCCCTCCGGTCAAACCATAATCGAGATCGGAGAGGAATCGTACACGTTCTTTGTAGTTTTGGAAGGAACGATTCAACTATCCCGCAATGTTGAAGCAGTTGAAGAACCGGTTGCCAACCTGGATGTTGGTGACCAATTTGGCTTTGAGGCGCTTCAGCCCGGCAGTCGACGTCATTTTGCTGCAAAGGCTGTCACAAAAAGCATCCTGCTAGAATTCGACGGGGCAGAATTACAGCAATTAATGCAAAGCATCCCCAGCTTGAAAGTGGGGCTGAACATACTGCGAGATAGTTACCTGCTTTCCTCCCGGGTTGCTTTCTCCTGGCGCAACCCCGGCGAATCGATTTATTTTATATCCCGGCGTTCCCAGCTGTTTCTCTGGTTGCGCCTGATCATCCCCATCTTGATCCTGATCGTAACCGTTCCACTGCTCATCTGGTTGATTGGTGTCTTCCCGAAAGGTCGTTCCTTCCTCGGAATCCTGTTGGGTTTGGATGTTTTGCTCCAGGCTGGATTGTTGGTCTGGCATTACATCGATTGGTCCAACGATTACTCCATCATCACCAATCAACGGGTCCTGTACCAGGAACGGGTGATCTTAATCTACGAAAGCCGTCAGGAAGCTCCGTTGGACGCCATCCTTTCCAATCAGATTATTACTGATCTGTGGGGACGCTGGCTCGGTTTTGGTAATGTAGCTGTAAAAACGTATTCGTACACCCTCTCTTTGCCTAATCTCGACCACCCCCGTGAGGTTGTCGCCCTGCTAGACGACCAACTGCAGCGGGTTAAGATTCAAGCCTCCCAGGTGGAACAGGAACATAAACGCCGGGTTCTGGAACAGCGCCGGGAAGCCGCTCGCAAATCCACCGGTCAGCGCTTACGCCCTCAACCACCGACCGCCCCAACCCAGGTCAAGAGTGGAACCATCCCCAATTGGTTGAGTTACTTTCTACGCATGCACATCGAAAAAGAGGATGGAACCCTAATCTACCGCACCCATTGGTTCATCCTCCTAAAGAAAATTGCACTCCCAACCATTTTCCTTCTGTTACTCCTGGTGGTCTTGATCCTTCAGATTGCGAATGTCTTCTCCTTCAGCCTGAGTGTGATGCTGACACTGCTGGTTTTTATGTTCCTTGTTCTCGGGCTTTGGTGGTTATATCAGTACGCAGACTGGGCGAATGATCTGTATATTATCACCGAAGACCAAATCATCGATATCTACAAGAAACCACTAGGCACGGAACAGCGCCGAACCGCCCAGATCAAGAATATCCTGAGCGTGGAATTTGAACGGATTGGTTTCATCGGTTTGATCTTCAATTTCGGCACGGTTTACATCCGCGTTGGCGAAGACGAGTTCACCTTTGATAATGTCTTCAACCCTGCCCTTGTTCAGCGAGAGGTCTTTCAACACCTGGCGGAGAAAACCCGCAAGGAGAGGATTTCCAGCCGCATGAATCAATGGAATGACATTGCAGATTTCTTCGTAATCAATGAAGGAGTCACCGAAGATCAGGTCATCCACTTGGAACCCCTGGAAGAGGATGTCGACGAACTCTACGAGGAGCAAGTTGAACTGTACGAGGAAGATGAAGAAGGTGACGAGGAAGAATGATGTGTATTCCTCCGCCTGTGTTACACCTTCGATTGGACAACAGCAACCTTTTCAGGGTAGAATGGGTCCAACTGAAAAAATGAGGTAAGTTGTATGGCAATTCTAGATATCGTTAAAGTCCCTGCGCCTGTGTTGCGCCGCAAGGCCAACCGGATCACTAATTTTGACAAAGATTTACATATACTGATCGACAATATGGTGGAAACCATGCGCGACGCTCCCGGTGTCGGCCTGGCAGCCCCCCAGGTTGGCATATCGCAGCGTTTGATCGTCATTGAATATGGCGAGGAGGACGAAGAGGGTGTGGAAACCGGGCCGAAAAAGCTCTTTGCTGTCATCAACCCGGAAATCGTGGCGATCAGTGAGGAAAAGATAAATGGCATTGAAGGCTGTTTATCCGTACCGAGTCTAATTGGCGAGGTGGAGCGCCATACCCATATTATCGTCAAAGGCCAAAACCGCCTTGGGAAACCGGTCAAGTATAAGCTTTCCGGTTGGAGAGCCCGCATCTTCCAGCACGAAATTGATCATCTGGAAGGTGTCCTCTTCACCGATCTTGCTACCCGCATCTGGAAACCCTCCCCGGAAGAAGAAGCCAATATTGTAGATTAAATGCACCTGACCCGTATCGCCCTGACTGATTTTCGCGCCTTCAGCCGCCTGGAATTGGATTTACCCGGGCGGCTATTGGTGTTAGTTGGAGATAATGCCCAAGGCAAAACCACCCTGCTAGAGGCGATTTACTATATGGCGACATTTACCTCACTCCAGGCTGGATCCGACCGTCAGTTGATCAACTTTGCAGCTGCCGAAGAGAAACAGGCTGTCGCCCGGCTGGTGGCGGTTTTTTCCAAATCTGGCAGCTCCCATCGGTTGGAAGTGCGTCTGATCCAGGAAAATGGCGGCAATGGTGGTTCCCGCCTGCGCAAGCAAATCTTGCTGGATGGTGTCACCCGCCCAGCGCATGAAGTTGTTGGTTTCTTCTCAGCGGTCATCTTTCTGCCGCAGATGACACGCATCATTGACGGTGCCCCAGACGAGCGCCGGCGTTATCTCAACCTGGCGCTTTCACAAGCGGTTCCTGGCTATGCCAAGACACTGGCTGATTACACCCAGGTAGTAACCCAGCGCAACGCTCTGTTGAAACAACTGGGCGAGCGCGGTGGTGACCCGGACCAACTCACTTACTGGGATGAACTACTGACAGATCGCGGCGCGTTTTTAATCCTGCACCGCATCCGCGCCATCCAAGAGCTCGAGCGCCTGTCCGCCCGGATACATTCCCGCCTGACCCATTCAACGGAAGTGTTACGCCTGCTTTACCAGCCTTCGTACGATCCCAAACCTTTGGCAGAAGGTCAGTACAGCCTTAATTTGCGCTCCATTGCCCAGCATTCCAGCTTGACTATTGCAGAGATTCAACAAGGCTACCTGCAGCATTTGCGTCAACTGCGCAGCGAAGAAATCCAGCGCGGAGTAACCGTCTGCGGTCCCCATCGGGACGAATTACGGTTGCTAAGTAATGGGGTGGACCTGGGGGATTTTGGCTCGCGCGGTCAGATTCGCACCACCATGCTCTCTCTCAAACTGGCCGAACTGACCTGGATCAAAGACCGCACCGGAGAATGGCCGGTATTATTATTGGATGAGATCATGGCAGAACTGGATCTGCAGCGCCGCACCGACTTGCAGACATACCTGCTGGAAAGTAACCAGCAAGCTTTGTTGACCACCACCGACAATCACCTCTTCACCCCCGAGTTTAACCAGGCCGGCACCCTTTGGCAGGTGCACCAGGGGCAAGTTAAAACTTCTAATTAATATCTATGCGCATTATTTCAGCGGATTCTTGGCAGGAATTCCAACCCGCCTTGGGTACAGGGGCGGCGTGGCTGAGACCTTATCGATGATTATCAGGTAGCGTTCATCCGCTACACCAGGCAACGTCACCTTCTCCAACCTACGCAATCGCCCCCCCAGAATTCGGAAGGCTTTTTCAGCAGACTGGGCTTCCGCCGGTCCGCTTTCTCCCTTTTGAGCCAGCATCCCCCCACCTATTTTCACCAATGGTAAAAGGAATTCCGCCAGTACCGGTAAACCAGCCACGGCTCGCGCCACCGCCCAATCATAGCGCTCGCGCTGAGCCGGGTTCTGCCCTAGTTCTTCCGCCCGTCCGATGACCAGTTCCACCTGCTCGAAACCTAATGTGCCTACCACGTGCCGGCAAAATTCCACCTTCTTGCCAATCGAATCCACCAGGGTCACTTGCATTGCGGGATAGAGGATCTTCAATACCAGGCCAGGAAAACCTGCACCGGTCCCAATATCGATCAAACGAGCAGGCGTCGCCGTTCCCCATGCCCGGGTGCAGGAAATTGAATCCAGAAAATGTTTCAGCCGGATGGCCTCCAGGTCGCGAATGGCGGTTAAGTTAAACCTACTGTTCCATTCCAACAATTCCCGTTCATATTGTTCCAGTTGTGTTAACTGCCGGGGTGTTAAAGACACCCCGAATAATTCCTGCGCGTTTTTCCTCAGTCTTTCCATTTGCAGGATTATACTCTTTCCGGGCTGGGTTTCTGCATTATTTCCTAATTTTTGCCGGAATTGATTAATTTTTTCTCACAAAACCTTGACGTATTCGGAGAATTAAAGTACTATATGCACTAGTAGGATGCGAGGTAAATGTTCTTGATGGACCCTGGGGACTCAAGTCGGCTTACAGCAATCCGTGTAAGGCGATTTTTCGTTAACCACCGCTAGAACCCGCCTGCTCCTGCAATATCAATATTTTGTTTGGAGGCTTGTTACAATGGCTGAGCGTTTTGTCGGAACAGTCAAATGGTTCAACGGAACCAAAGGTTTTGGTTTTCTCTCTCAGGAAAATGGCCCGGACGTCTTCGTCCACTACACTGCCATCGGTATGGAGGGGTATCGCAATTTGGAAGAAGGCCAGCGGGTTGAATTCTCGATCGAGAAGGGTCCCAAGGGCTTGCAGGCTGTCAACGTTATTATTCTCTAATAACTAGGCGCAAACCCACACAACGCCCCGGAAATACCGGGGCGTTTTTTATTCCAAAGCAGCTTAATTCAGAATGGTAGGCAGGTATATTTTGAGCTCACTCGCTGTAGTCAAAGTGAAGTTCTCTACTAGCAGACTGTCCAGTGTGATTTGCCGCTCCAGGGTTTGATACCCAACTGCCTCCACCTGCAGGGTGTAAGTCCCCGGGCAGAGGGAGACTTCATATGCACCAGTTAAAGGATCACTCAGAACCTCTCCCACACTGCCTAATACGCGAATGACCCCAGAAACTGGCGCACCTGTGGTTTGGTCAATCAGCACTCCGGAAATCGCGGTTGGCTGCAATTCAAAATTCTGTACTACCGCTCCTTCTGCAGGAACTGTGATGGTTGCTGTTTCCAGTAAATGGCATGCTGACCCGGCCATCAGATGATATTCACCCGGCAGCAATGGTCGGTGATAATCGCCAGCATCTGCATCTGTGCGTTGTGTCCGGTTGTTTTCTTCAATGGTAATTTGCGCATCCAGGGGTAGACCGCTTTTTTCATCAGTCACCAACCCGGTGACACCGGTCAATGCCTGTTCCATCCAGACCAGCATGGCTTCTCGGTTGTCATTCAAAAAGTCATTCATCAAAGAGAAGTTTGGAGCCTTGACATCGCTGACCTCGATTGTGACATGCAACTCATCCCGCCAGTTGTAAGCCCAATCCTGCATCCCTCCTCTGACGGTGTACCATTCCCATCCAACCGTTACACCGTTGGTAAAATCCCCATGAAGTATTGCAGGATTGAGGTTTGCATATCCGACACTTAGGTCATAGAACAGGTCATTATCAGGTGCATCATAGGGCTGATTTAGTGGCTTACTATCCCAGGGATAATTGACCACCAGTTCTCCACCATGATAATTGATGCCAAGGCTGAAACGGTTAGCATAACCGAGTTGCATAAATGCAATATTTTCAGGTTCATTCCCTGCAATGGTATCGACTGGGTTGGTCACTGGGTCAGGGAAAATCCGGTTTAAATCCTCGCCATGGGCATTATAGCGAGAGGTGGCGACATACCCATCTGGGTTGTGGATCGGGCACAACCAGGTTTCCAGGTTATCCACAAGCCCGGTCAGGCGGGTATCTGAACCATAACCGTTGACCAGCAGTTCAGCCAGGCGGGAGATTAGCTCAATGCCCGTGGTCTCATCACCGTGAATGGCAGCAGAGAATTTTACTTCTGGTTCGTTTTCCTGCAGATCTGGATGATCCGTGACTTTCAGACACCAGATCACCCGACCTTGCACGCTGGTGCCAATATTCATCATTCGAACGATTTCCGGGTGGGCATCCGCTAGTGCTTGCCAGCGGTCAACATAAGTTTCGTACGAAGGCCAACTACCCGGTTGATTCGACCCCGGAGCGTACAGGCTGGCCGCCACCCGGCTTTCATTCACAATTGGGGTGGCAGTCAGCCCGGCGTTTTGCAGCAAACTGGCTTCTGCAGGGTTGATGTATGCCACCACCCGCAGCGGCATAAACTCTTCAGTGGTAGTCGGCATTTTTTGTGCCGGGTCGAGCGGTTGGACGGTATCTACATCATACAGGTTTTCCAACAGGAATTGATAATCATCCCGGTTCTCAACCATAAGTTCCGCTGGGTAACGATCTGAAAATGGATCCGGTTGAGGGGTTGGAGATCCAGGTTCTGCCGGCCGCCAGTGACCGGTCAACAGGCTAACAGCCAACAATATAGAGAAAATGGTTCGAGTCAAGTCCATGAAGCAAGTCTACACCAATTTTACGGAACAATCTGTTTTTTTCTTCCAGATTTTTGTTTTTCCCACCATCGATCGATCCCAATTCCAATGATATAAGCTAACCCGGCCAGGAAAGCACCACTGACCACATCCAGCAGGTAATGCTGCTTGGTAAACAGGGTGGAAAGGCAAATAGCCAGGACCAAACCAAGCAGGAGCCAGCGCCATTTAGGCTTCCATTGGCTCCATAACAATCCGATTAACACCGTCAGATACACATGTGAACTTGGCAAGGCATTGTAAGGCTGATCATTAGCATACACCCAGCGCAGCCAGTCGCTGCCCAGACCCTGGCTGGTGATTTCCGGCCGGATTACATAAGTTGGGTAGAGCCAATATGTCATCACTCCCACCAAAATAGCAAAAAAAGCAGTGATCACGCTGACACGATACATCCGATCATCCATTTTTATTGTGCTCCAGATCAGTGCTAAAATCCAGAGTGGAAGAGCAGCCAGGTAAATGAAAACCCAATCCGGTTGAACCGAAATCCTGCCATCCACGGGCAAGGCAGGTGCAATCCCCCCACTCAAGGTTCGGTTTAAAGGCAGGTAGATTAATTGGAGACCAGCAACCAGGCTGAGAGGGATCAGTCGCAAGATTAATCGCTTATATACTGGCATGTACCTATTATATGACCGATGCCCGTTCCATGTACACAAACCAGTGTCCCTTGCGGTCATCGGCTGCCTGCGGCGCCCGGTCGTAATAAACCTCAAACACTTGTCCGGTCTGGACGATCACCCGAAAAAAGAATCTCCCCACCCCCCAAGATCCTTTGACCAGCGATCGTTCGGCATGTTCGGAGCTCATGTTGCGCGCCATACGTCCCCTGCGACGGTTATCCCTCCATTCTGCTAAAAGCTCTACCACACGGTACTCGTCCCCATTCCAGATAAAGCCATCCGGGCAATCCGGCTCTTTTTCCAGGACAGGTGGCTGATCATAAATGACTTGGATTGGCTCATCCAGGAAATGCAGAGGTTCTCCGGCAAGCATCAGAACAACCTTGGCTGGTTGGGGAAGGACCGGCCATTGAGCAGAATGAAAGGCGCTACCCGGCCAATGGATAAGCCCAACCGGCGCAGGTCCTCCGGGCGGGTCAATCGTCCCTGCCGGCGGGCAGAGATGATCTCTCGTGCCGTGTGGGGGCCAATCCCCGGTACGCGCAGCAATTGCTGATAACCAGCCCGATTCAATTCTACCGGTTGCTCGTTCAAGTTTTGCTGGGACCAAAGTAATTTGGGATCCACCTCGAGTGGCAGAAAGCCATCCATTAGTGGGATTTCATTCAGTGAAAAGCCATAATCCCGTAACAGGAAGGATGCCTGGTACAGGCGGTTCTGCCGCCAGGGATTGACCGCCGGGGCATTCTCTAACGGTGTGCCAATCACAGGTTTGAATCCACTGTAATACACCCGCGTCAGCCCGACTCGATGGATCAGATAATCGCTGGCTTTCAGTAACTCCCCATCTGTCTCACCGACTGCGCCGACGACAAACTGGGTGGTGCTGCTCGGCCAGCGGGCATTCCAACCTTGCCAGGCCGGCTGATTGTGGCGAATTTGTTCCACCCAGCGCAGCGGCGCTAATAACTCATCCAGCAGTACCTTTTGCGGTGCCAATCTAGACAGGGTTTCAGTGGTTGGCGCTTCCAGGTTGACCGAAACACGATCCGCGAGGCGCATTGCCTGCTCAACCTGGGCTTGCTCCGAGCCAGGCATCACCTTCAAGTGTAAATAACCTCGGAAAAGATAACGTTTGCGCAGAATCTCAGCTGCTGCCAGCAGGCGGTCCTGGGTGGCAATGCCACCACCGGCCACTCCGGAAGACAGGAACAATCCCTCCACCATCCCAGCTTGGAAGAGCATCATGAAGGATTTTGCCAACTCATCCGGTTTTAGCGTCTCGCGCCGGAATTCTCTCCCAGCCCGAAAGGGACAGTAGCTGCAGTTGCGTTCACAGGCGCTGGTCAGTAGGGTTTTGAGCAGCTTTATTTTCTGACCATTCGGAAGGCAAGCTTTATAGACTGGCATGTCCTTCGGACACGCCCTTTCATCCGACGCGCCCTGTCCTGCTTCAAAGGCGTGGGCTTCTACCGGCGGCAGCGGACTCTCCACATCCGGTTCCACATCCATCTCTGCTGAGAGGATATTCAAGCGATTTAACAAATCCAACTGTTCCATCCACTACATGATAGAACAAATATTCACGTTTGTCAATGAGGATTCCTGCAATAATTTCTTGAGCCAGGATTTCCTTGGAATGAATGATCCCGCACGAAAAAGGTTATAATTTCTAGATCCCCTCCCAGGAAGGTAGTATGTTTCAAACATCTGTTTTCGATCAAATTACTGAACCCAGCCTGGTGTTGGATGCGTTCAAAACCCGGCGAAACATTTGGAAAATGACACAAAAAGTCCGGAATGCCGGCGTCCGCTTTCGCCCACACTTCAAAACCCACCAATCGGCTCAAATCGGCGATTGGTTCCGCCAGGAAGGTGTCACCTGCATCACAGTTTCATCACTGGAAATGGCGCAATATTTCGCCACCCATGGTTGGCAGGATATTACCATCGCCTTTTCAGTAAACTTACGTCAGATCCCAGCCCTGGATGCGCTGGCCGGACAAATCAAACTTGGTTTACTGGTTGAAAGCCGGGAATCCGTACTAGCATTGGCAAAGGGACTGCACCACTCGGTGGATGTTTGGATCAAGATCGATACCGGCGCCCATCGCACCGGCCTGCCTTGGGATCAACCCGCCCGCATTCTTCCGGTGCTAGAACAAATAACTTCCAACCCCGGATTAAATTTGAAAGGATTCCTCACCCATTCCGGAAACACCTACGGTGGAGTGGGAAAGGAGCGGATCCAGGCCAATTTTCGGGACGGAGTCGATTATTTGAACAACCTGCGCAGCCTATTTGCCAGCCAGGGGTTTGAAGGGTTGGAGATATCGGTCGGGGATACACCAGGATGCACGCTGTGTCCAGATTTCAGTGCAATCAATGAGGTTCGCCCTGGTAATTTTGTTTTTTATGATGCCATGCAGGCTGAATGGGGAGTTTGTGACTGGCACGATGTCGCTGTGGTAGCAGCCTGCCCGGTTGTGGCCAAACACCCGGAGCGCAATACCCTCGTCCTTTATGGCGGGGCAATCCACCTGAGTAAAGATTTCTACGAAATAGATGGTGAACGCTGTTATGGCCGGATCGGTTTACCAGATGACAATGGCTGGAGCGATCCGTTGGATGGCGCCCGACTAATCAACCTTTCACAGGAGCATGGCATTGCCAGGGTGAAACCAGAGCACCTAGAACAGATCCAGATTGGCGACCTGGTGTGTATTTATCCAGCCCACTCTTGCCTGTCTGTCAGCGCCCTGGGGCGCTATATCAACCTGAGTGGAGAATTGATTACCACCTTTGGCCGGAGCTAAAAACGCAGCATGCATTCAATCAGCAAAACACCCGCAGTGGGTATTTCACTGCGGATGTTTTAACGTGAATTGATAATCTGCAGTTCTATGGCAGACGGAAATACACCACCCGGTTGGCACCGGCGTCACTGACCCAGACTCCACCCTCGGCATCGATGGCCAGACCCATCGGCAGCGAGAAGCCTTCAGCATCCAGGTTATAGTCGCCCCAACCATACAGGAAGATGCCTTGAGAGTCAAACACCAGCACCCGGATGCCCTCGGGGTCAGTCACATATACATTCCCGTTCTTGTCTACAGCAACAAAGGGTTTATTCTCCAGGGACTGGCTGAACCAACCGGAAATTTCCCAACTTGCAGTTGGGTAGAAGTAAATACCGCTGGCGTCCGGTGTGAAGACCTGCACCCGTTGATTCCAAGTGTCTGCGATCATCACCTGCCCCTGCGTATTGATGGCGATGCCAACTGGTTCATCAAACTGGCCGGAATCCATACCCACCGAACCGAACTGGCTGACATAATTACCCTCCGAGTCAAAAATCAAGACCCGTTTATTGCCGGTATCCGTCACAAACAACCGGTCGCTGGCATCCACTGCCAGACCACGCGGTCCCCACATGCCTACATTTGAATCCGCTTGCCCAAAATCGCCCCACATCTTGATGAACTGACCATCAGCGGTAAATTTCTGGATGCGGTGATTCCAGGTATCCGCCACATACACGTTACTCTTAGAATCCACAGCAACCGACCAGGGTTCATTGAAGGTTCCGCCCGGCGCCTCTCCTGTTGCCACATCCATAAAAGTACCCCAGACATGCAGCACTTCCCCAGTTGTAGTTAGGTGCTGGATGCGATGATTACGGGAATCTGCAACATACAGTGTGCCATCAGGTGCCAGGGCGATCCCACGTGGCGCTTGGAAAAGACCAACATCCATACCCGTGCCACCCATCATGATTTCTGGCACAATATTCTTGATCGATTCCAAATATGGATCGGTTTGGACCTCCTGCTCGATAACCGGGCTAGATCCGTAATTCCAGATCTGGGCGACAATATCTTTCCGAATGTAGAACCGTATCTTTACTGCCGGGCTCCAGGTGGTCAAAGTCAGGCTGGTGTTGCCGGTGACTTCAGAATAGAGTTTGTAATCCCGGTTCAGCCAGATCTGATACAACGCCTCACGCATCTTGGGATCACGAAGCGCATTCCAGATGCGCTCCCAGGTTAGGTCCCAGTAATCCTGCATGGGCCACCACATCCGCATGTATTCATAGGAAACATAATCATTGCGGACGATCGTTTCCATTCGTGCAAAGTTAGCCTCATCCACAATAATTAACGGGTAATTGGTCAGCTCCCGAGTCGGGTTATCGGCAAACCAACGTTTGTTCGGATACTCACGGAAATACCACCAGTACGGATAAAGCGCATCCCCCACATAGGCCACCATCACATCTTTCCCCTTGGTGGTTCGCCGGGATATTTCCTCCACTTGTTCAAGGATATCCTTAGGGCCTCGTGCTGAATGAGCGTACACCACAAACTCGGTTGCATCGTCGTAATTGATGTAAGAAGCTGTGAACGCAGTACGGGCAGTTAACACTGCTAGAAAGCCAAATACAACAAGTGTGGTTAGTTGAGCTATTTGTCTACCTGGCCAGTTCGTTAATAAACGTCTCACTCCCCAGCCAGAAATCAGAAATCCTGCTAACGCAAGCACAAAAGTACTGGTGACACGCAGTTGATCCAGTTCCGTCCCCTGGAAAGGCGGATTGCCACCCAGCAAGACCCCAACCATCGAAGAAAAACTGCTCACTACCACAGGCAGCAACAGCAAAGCAACCAGACCCCGCACCGAAACAACTTGCTTCCATGGGATCAAATCCACCAGATACCCCAACCCCCAACCTGCTGCCAGCAAAAAACCAACCGCAATGTGCGTTGTCAACCAGGGCATTCTCTCCCCAGCCAGGCTGAAAGCCACCGTGCTGGTTACCGCCCAGAATAACAAAAACGCCAGCACCGGAACTGGTTGAACTGGACGCAGCTTTGGGTCGTCTGGAAGTGTGGCAGCCAGGTCCTCTGGTGTGAACCCCAATACTTGCGCTATTTGACTGGGCTGGGCTGGTTTTTCTTCATCCTCCGAATTGCCTTCTCCAGAAAGGTTTGCAACTGCCTCTTCAGATTGAACTGCTTCTTCCACTTGAGCAGCCCCCTCAACCGGTGATTGAAACGCCGGGTTCTGCCCGCCGCGTGTAATGAATTTACGGTAGCGCACGCCAAAATAAAGTGCCACTGCCGCACCCAGCACCGCCAGATATTCATATATTGGTAAATGCACCACTAAATAATAATAAAGTGGTTGGGTTCCCCGATTGACTGCTTGTTGTGCCATCCAGTATCCAAGCGCTCCGACCAGACCCATAAAAAAGCCAAATCCATTGGTGAAAAATGAAGTGTAGAAAACCGTGAAGATTGCGTAAAAAATTGCAAATAACACAGGGTAAAACCGCGGTTTCCACCACAATCCAATTAGAAGTGAAAGAATGGTCAGGATTCCAACAAAGAATCCGGTCCGGGTAATTCCAATGGACGTGTAATCCAACGGATCCCAGCCGAGTAATTTAACTGGAATGGGCGCCAGCAGCGGCAAAATTAATGCTCCTGTCAAGACAATTAGGTCAAATGAGCGTTGGGTACGGATCTGTCGCCAGCCTGTCCCCCGCACCAGCATCACCAGGGCAAAGATTCCAAAGAACACTGCCAATAGCAGCCCAATCAGTTCACCGCCGGTTTGGACCGACATGGGTTGAGGAATTGCCACCTCTGCTGTTTGGGTCGCATCTGGATTGACCTTATTGAGCGCAGCATTCCAGACGGCAAATCCCAGGGTTATCAGCAACATACCAATGGTCAGGAACGTCAATAAAGTGAATCGCGAATGTTGTCCGTCCCTTCTCCATTTTAAATGCTGCACACCTTCTACCATTATTACCAGCAGAAACAGCAATAATTGAGCTGTGAAGATATACGCCGTCGCCTTATCTGTAAAATCCAGCGCGGTGGCAATCACAAACAAAATTATTGAGAATCGGTCTCCCTTTTCCAGGTAACGCAAAACAGCATAAATTGTAAGTAAAACCAGCAAAACTCCAATTACTTCATTGCGGGTGTAGCGGCTATAATACAACATGTAAGGTGAAATAAGGAAAAGTAGCCCGCCAATCACCGCTCCCGCTTTGCCCAGGTAACGCCGAAAGGCAAAAGATACAAAACCAATGGCTGCAATACCGGCCAGGGCATACGGCACCCGGGAGCTGAAATCATTATCACCCAGCAGAAAATAGGACAGGGCGATCAGATGAAATTGAAAAGGGCCATGAGTGAAAGGGTCATATTTATATAAATCGGACCCGGTATAATAGTTATAGGCTGGAATAACGTGATTGATCTCGTCATGGCTCATCACACGCAAACCCAGATCATAAAATCGGCTGATCACTGCCAAGAGTAAAATAATGATAGAAATGGCAGTGGCAATACTGATCTTGGGTGCAAGTGAAGAAAGCGGTCGGTCAAGCCAGGATTGGGGATTGTTCGGTTGTGAGTCCATATTCTGTTATGTTGAGAGATTCTCCAGCATGGGATTTTGGTTAAAATCACTATACTTGAAAGTTGAAATTCTGACAAGGGAAAGTTAGGCCCAAGGATGCCCACATGAACAAAGCGCTTCGATATTCATTATATGCCTTGCTGTACTTTGTGCAGGGAACTGTGCTCAGTTACTTCACCGCTCTCAATCCGATCTACTTGCGCAGCTATGGGCTGACCATGACCCAGATTGGTCTGATCGGCACAATTGGCCTGCTGCCTTTTGTCATCAAAATCTTCTTTGGCATGCTTTCGGATCGAGTGAACTTGTTCGGCCTGGGGTATCGCAAGCCCTACATCATCATCGGTTTACTGGTTCAGGCAGCTGCATTGGTTATCGCTCCACTGATTGATCCCGTCTCTGGTTACACCTACTTTGTCTTACTGGCTTTTTTACTGATGACCGGAATGGCTCTCTTCGATACCTGTACAGATGGCCTGGCGCTTGATTCTACGCCTCAGCAGGATTCTGGAACGGTCCAGGGAATCATGGTTGGTGGCCGGGCTCTGGGTGTGGTGATTGTATCTGGGCTGCTGGGCTTCATTGTCCAGAAAATTGGCTGGTCCGCTGTGTTCTGGGCAATGGCCATTCTCACTCTCCTGCCTCTCCCGCTCGCGCTTACCATCCGTGAACAACCCCGACCGGCCAACGCCCGCTTTGAATGGAAAGCCTTCCAGGCCTTCTCCGCTGGGCCATTGATTGCCCTGGCTTTGCTCGGTGCTTTGTATTCATTCACCATCAATGGTGCAAACCAAATCATGATCCCTTTCCTGAACGAAAATTTCGGTGTAGATGAACTTGCGGCAGGTTTTTATGTAAGCGTCTGGGGCATCGGTGTCGTTGTGGGTGGCATCACCGGTGGCAGGTTGGTGGATCGACTGGGTGTTCGCCGGGCAACCCTGGTTGCGGCTCTGTTGGCATTGGTCGCCATCGGCAGCCTGGCACTAATCACCGGTGCCGGGGTGGCTTGGGTTCTCATCCCTGCTTTTGGGCTGGCGTATGGCTATTATGAAACGGTGTATTTCGCCACTTCAATGCAGCGGGCGGACCGGCGTATCGCAGCTTCCATGTTTTCCATTCTGATGGCAATCGCCAACATCGGTACTGCCATCGGACTCGGCGTCACCGGCGTCCTGGTAGATTCCGTGGATTACCGCCTGACCTTTGCCATCCTGGGTGCTCTCAACCTGCTGGCTTTGCTGTTGATCCCGGCCATCTTCCCACGTTCACAAGATTTAAATGCAACCCAGTAACCGTCTGGCATCCATCACCACCATTGTTTTTGATTGGGGCAATACTTTGATGAAGGAGTTGCCCTTTGAGGGGTCAATGGTGGATTGGCCAACCGTGAAAGCCATTCAGGGGGCAGACACAGCCCTGGAGATCCTTAAAACCAAATACCGGTTGGTTCTCGCATCGAATGCAGTCAATTCCAGTGCCTCCCAAATTGAAGGCGCTTTAGCCCGGGTCGGTCTGGGTGGACTGATGCAATCCATCTTTACTTTCAATGAACTTGGTGCCCGAAAACCTCATACGACCTTTTTTGCAGGCATCTGCTCCTGCCTGGGCACAAGCCCAGCAGAGATGTTGATGGTCGGGGATAGCTGGAAGACGGATATCGCCGGAGCCTTGCAAGCTGGCTGGTCTGCCGCCTGGTACAACCCGGCATGCCTAGCCTGTCCGGGATTGTTGCCTTCTCACCAATTGGAGCTTAAGCATATGGCAGATCTGCCAGATCGCCTAATCGATCTCAATCTACCCAATCCAGCGCAAGCTCTGCACTGGTTGCAAGAGCATGGCACCAGCCAGACCATCCTGATCCACGTTCAATTGGTGGCTGCGCTTGCCTATCAGCTGGCAGAATGGCTGGCAGCCCGCGGTCAGGCTGTGAACCCGATCCTGGCACAGCGCGGCGGATTGATACATGACATTGCCAAACTTTCTGCCTGCCAGCCAACCGCGCCCACCCATCACCACGGTGATCTGGCTGCGTTGCTCCTGAACGAAATCCATCAACCGGCCCTGGCGGAAATAGCCCGCCGCCACCTTTTTTACCTATCGGAAGAGCGGGAAAAATATCAACCGCTCACATGGGAGGAAAAGCTGGTGTATTATGCTGACAAGCTGGTCGAATCCACCCGGATGGTCAACCTGCAAGAACGGGTCGCAGCTCTCAACCAACGCTACCCGGCGGAAAGCGAACGGTTTATCGCCGGGTTGCCAGCGGTTTTGGCCCTGGAGGAAGAAATCTGTCGCATTTTATCGGTTACCCCTGCTGATTTATTTGCTTCCCTCCACCGGGCAATTTTTGAAGAACACCCGGTGGTTACCGGCCGCTCAGATTGAAGTAGTTATAAACTGCCTGGGAGAGTTGCACAATCATGTAATTAGCCGGGTCCCACAGCAGTTGCACCGGGTGATGCACAAAAATGGAGAGGATATAGTTCCCACCCGGTGTGTAGATAATGCCAGAATTTCCCATGGTATGCAGGTAGCCATCCGCCTCGGTGATCCACCCATGCTTGTGCGCAATCTGCGTTCCTTCCGGCAATCCTGCCTTGATCAACACCGGAATTTCATTTGCAGACAAATACTGGATCATCTCGCGGCACTCATTCTGGGTGACCTCCCCGGGGAAAACCGCCACCAAAGTTCCACCGCCTGTGTTGGCACACATGTAGATATCTTCAAGCAGCATCCCCATCTCCACCGGGGTGGTCTGATTGTACGGATCCGGGCCGGTATCTACATCCGTGCGTGAATTGGCAGGAGTAACGAACCGTTGTAATAGCGGAGCGCCAAAGTAGAAATAGCCGGCCAGAAAGGTGTTTTTTAATCCCAAGGCTTGCAGGTCATCTGTGACCATTAAGGGGCCCAGGTTAGGGTCCAAGACCTGCTCCATCAGGCGGTCTGCTGGGTCATTCTCGGAAAGTTCAATCATTGATTCGATGGCTTCCTGGATTTCAGCTGGCGTAGGGTCTTCCGTCTGGATCAAAGAGGAAATCATAATTGGGATCTTCATGGTGCTGGCGGCGGTAAAGGCAATATCTGGCTGGATTGCCTCTCCCTGCTGATAAGCAAAATGAATTTCCTTGTAGGTCTGCAAATCAAGTAAATACACTTCGGATAACCCATCAAACTCATTCGTATCGATAATGTTCTTGAGCAGTACTTCAAGGTTTTGAAACACCGGCCGACCAGGTTGAACCCGGTTATAGGTCAGGCTGACCACGCGTGAAGTCGGCGAACGCAGCGCATCCTCCACCAAGGTCAGTGCCCGGTCTACATCCAGCACCGTACCCTCAGTACCTGAACTAAAATCTGCTGTACCCGGGATAGGCATGGAATCAGTTGGCGGTTGATCATAACGAACTGCAACATCCTCATTCAAGTAAGTTCGTAAGCGATCCACATTGAGTTTTGCCCGCAACGGCACTTCTTCCGGAGTGGGTAAACGGTTCCATAAATAATCCCAGAAAGCTGACCAAAATGGTTGATTGATGCGCTGCAAATCCGCAGCTGCCAGCATAGTTTCCAAATCCAGTTCGAACCCGACCAGGGAAGGTTTCACTTGAATCATGGCATCCCCATAGCGCAATTCCACTGGAACGCCATAGGCCTGGATCAGTCGTTCGGCTGCCTGCTGGGCATCCAGACCACCCACCGGCACACTGGCAATCAATAAGCCAGGTGGAAAATTCGTACGGATTCGGCTATAGCGTACAAGCTGTAAACCTGTAATAATGACGCCGAGCGCAAGCACAATTACTGCGCCGAAGATCAGAAATGAGGGGCCTCTACGGTTATTCATAAATTCTCCTGGCAGTCCCCTGACCTGCCGGATTGATTCTACCAGATAATTTTCAGTTGCCAGGTCAATCAACACACGGTATGGTTGTTCGTGTGTTTGACAGGTCTTCAAATCATGGTTTATACTTGCCAGACACTTCGATTTCGTTGGAGGAATAAAAATGAAAAAAGCCCTGATAACCGGAATCACCGGTCAGGATGGTTCTTACCTGGCAGAAATGCTGCTGTCAGAGGGTTATGAAATTCATGGGATTATCCGGAGAGCCAGCACTTTCAACACTCGACGCATTGATCACCTCTACCGAGATCCACATTACAATGGTGAGACAAACCGCTTGGTTTTGCATTATGGTGATATCACAACTTTAGAAACCATCTTGGATATTATTTACAACGTCCAACCGGACGAAGTCTACCATCTGGCTGCACAGAGCCATGTCCGAGTCTCGTTTGATATGCCGGAGTATACCGGAGATGTGACTGGACTGGGTACCACCCGCATCCTCGAAGCCATCCGTAAGAGCGGAATTAAATGCCGTTATTACCAGGCATCTTCTTCAGAAATGTTTGGCGCGGCCAAGCCACCTCAAAATGAAGCCACTCCATTTGAACCTCGTAGTCCGTATGCAGCAGCTAAAGTGTATGCCTACTGGATCGCTCGTAATTACCGCGAGGGTTATAAAATTTTTGCCAGTAATGGCATTTTATTCAACCATGAATCCCCACGGCGCGGCGAGACCTTTGTGACCCGCAAAATTACACGCGCCCTGGCTGCCATCCGTGCCGGAAAACAGAGCAAACTTTACCTTGGCAACCTGGATGCAAGACGCGATTGGGGTTATGCACCGGAGTATGTGGAAGCCATGCACCTGATTCTCCAACAGGATGCTGCGGATGATTTTGTAATTGGCACAGGTGAGTCTCATTCCATCCGGGAATTTCTGGATGAGGCTTTTGGTTACGTGGATATGGACTGGAAGGAGTTCGTTGAAATTGACCCGCGCTACTTCCGACCGACTGAGGTGGACTTCCTATTGGCAGATGCGGCCAAAGCACACAAACAACTAGGCTGGGAACCTCGCATCCACTTCAAACAACTGGTAAGGATCATGGTCGATGCCGACTTGGAGCTGTTTGGAATCGACTCTCCCGGTGAAGGCCGTCACATACTCAGCCAGATGGAGAAAGGCTGGCATCGCTGGGAACACCAGGTTGTCAGTATGGAACGTTAACTTTTCTTGTTTTTAAAATGAACCATAATCTCCGGAAGCTGGAACTTCCGGAGATTATTTTAAATCACCCTTGTAATTTAGAATATTTGTGCTAATATAGAACAAATATTCTGCATAACTACTCAGGCTACCCCAAGCACACATTACGTTGTTGTTATGTTGAACGAAGTGAAGCATCCCTGATTAACTCAATTGGATTCTTCTCAAAGAAATACTGCGCAATCGCTTCGTTTAGAAAGACAATTATTAAAATAGCTACTCGCACACCCGGAGTATGGGTCTCACAAATTTTTTTAACTTTCCTGGGTAAGGGCGAAGCAGCCGGGGATAAACACCTCTTGTAAAGATCTAAACTGATCCAGCCGCTTCGCCCTTACTGGCCAGGTTTGAGACACAAACATCAAATAAGGAGTTAACAAGATGATCAAACTTCACTCAGCTATTCTTTCATCTGTAGTCATCTGTGGAGCGTTGATGATTTTTACAGTATCCTTAATATCCCCCAATGCGACTGTGTTTGCAGAAACTCAGGTAACAGCCATCGCAACCACCCAAGAAAACATGCAGGATATTGTAAAATCCAATCACCCCGTCTTAATCGACCATCTTCCTGCAAGTAGTGAACAACCAGAAGTACAAGTCACGATTGTGCAAGAGAATACGTCTGTGGATGGATGTACCCTTAGCTCGATTTACCCGGATACAATTCAGCAATGGTGCAGTTTGATGACCCAGGCAGCATCTGAACACGGATTGGATATCAACCTGATTGCAGCAGTTATGTTGCAGGAGAGCGGTGGTAATCCACAAGCCTATTCAAAATCTGGTGCTGTTGGTTTACTGCAGGTAATGCCAAAGGATGGTATCGCAGCCAATTTTATGTGTATCAATGGCCCTTGTTTCACCAACCGACCAACAATGGATGAGCTCTTTGATCCTGCTTTCAACATCCAATTTGGTGTTCGCATGTTGGCCGGGTTGCTAGCACGACATGGAAACTTGCGGGATGCATTGAAGGCCTACGGCCCCATGGATATGGGGTATCATTATTCAGATAAAGTGCTTTCCATTTACAATAATTATCAATAATCCAACGATCAACACACAAGAAATAATAAAACTTACGTTTAGTCATGTCATCCTCACCCTGGGTGATGCAAGAATCAACCGGTTGATTGATTGTGTCTCATTCACCAAACAACTACAATATATTTATGAAGAATATCCTATCACTCTCCGGAGGAGAAGAATGAAAAAACTAACATTTGTACTCGTTGGGATGATTTTCATGATGGCAACCATCCTTTCGGCCTGCGGCAGCGCTAGTGATCAGGCGTCCACCAATCTGACAGTGACCATGACCGATTTTGAATTTGACCCATCCACCACCAGCGTTCCCGCTGGTGAAACGATCACCCTTAAACTCATTAACAATGGCGCAGTGGTACATAAATGGGCGTTGATGGCCAAACCTGTCGAAGCCCCATTTGATGAAGAGGACGAATCAAATATCCTCTTCGAATCGGAGGTGGAAGCAGGTCAAACCACCATTGTTACCTTCACCGCCCCGGCTGCTGCTGGTGAGTACGATGTTATTTGCGCCATTCCCGGTCACCTGGAAGCGGGCATGGTGGGCAAGTTGGTCGTCGTACAGCCTTAATCCTAGACGAATCAAAAACGGCTTCGGTGTTCCCGAAGCCGTTTTTCCGTTAGCAAGATTATCCTTTAAGCACAATGTTAATAAAGTTTTCAACCCGCCGGCGTTCCCAGCTTGGAATTTGAACTGCGTCATTCACCAGGTAGGCCTCCAGCTTATCGGACATTGCGCTTGCCCCCGCTTCATCCACCTGGCGTTTAATTTCGCTCGTCATCGCTTTCAGGAATTCAACATCCAGACCCAACACAATTTGAGATGAGACAGGTGATTTTGTAAGTTTCTTGGAACCTTTTTTCAAGCGCACATGGAAATTGCCCTCTGCATCTTTTGCCACAATTCCCAGTGCTTCACCCAGGGAGAAGGCAATGGCCGCCTCATACGTCTCATCCTTGGATGAAGTATCCATCAAATCACGGACCAAAGCCGAGTCGTCATCCAAATGAATAGGTGGAAGCTCTCCTGTGATCCAATTCAAGTAGTGCGTTCTGAACTGTTCCATGCGGTTCAGCGCAAATAACGGCAGACCTCTGCGCACGGTCATCACAAATACCCCGTGAAGTTCATTCAATGGTTGAACTTTTATTTCGGGTTCAATCCCCCGGAAGCGAGGCACCAACTTGCTCGTATCCGGCTGGTGCAATGCCAGGTAGGTATCCGCTAGCGGAGGAGTTTCCTGCCCGAGTGGCCAGGTATCATACAACCAAAGTGGATACGCCAGGTCGCGCAGAACTCGAATACGGATCTCTGCTCTGGATACTTCCGTGAATTGCTCCCAAAAGATCTCTTCGGCCGTAAGCTTTTGCAGCGGTTTGAATTGCTGCCTGCCAAATTCGATGATCTTCATGGCAATTGTGCCTGGATCTTTCTTACGCCAAGAATCCGGTGTTCCCAGTACTTTTAACAGGTTAGTTAATTGAGCCTCGGATCCACCTACCCCCAGGTGCCGTCGGTAAATGTTTTCGATAATTTGATCGTTAAGCACAGATTTCTGAAGTGGAAATCCCAGGTCACCCACCATATGCTCTGTCGAAAGATTGCTCACCATGCCACGTGACAGGGCATGCATCTCATCACCAAAAGCACGCAGCTCCCGGTTCTGGGTGCTGGCTTCCTGCACTAGGTCAGGATATAAGGTGGAAGCTTCATGGATCAGCATCAGGGATATTTCATTCCGCCAGCGCAATTTCAACTCTTCCATGTAATTATTGCGGGCATCGTTGACCGCCTTGACGGTCTGCGTAATGGCATAAAAGGTCCCCAAACCTGTGAAGAGTAGCACTACTAGAATGTAGACCAGCGCCACCATCGACTCGCCGGGATTGGGCCACATCCAGATGGACATCATGACCATTAAAATGACCAACCCAAGAATGCTGATTGTAAGCGGCAGCATGCCTGGAATTCCCTTGACCGCATTTTCCAGCGTCAACCCGTAATTCTTGAGTTTTTGATTCAAGAAGCCATTCTTCGCTTTCACGGCAGCTTCACGACGTTTTAGGGCTTCCGTAAAGCGGTTAAATTCAATTTGCAACTGATCGGTGAATTGAGTTGCCAGGGAAAGCCCGCCTGCCGGGAAGGCTCGCATGATTTCATTGATTTCATTCCGTAGTCCTTCCCGGAATTCCTGTAACACGCGCTTGCCATTTTGTTGAACTTGCACACCCAACGTAGGTAGTTTGGACTTAATCGTTTGTAAGGTGCCCTGAAACCGGGACAACATCTGGTCATAGGGGACTTGCTGTAAGCGCTGGATCTGTTCCTGAATGCCCTCTTCCCGCTCCATCTCCTGGCCGGTTTTACCCACTCCCAGCTTTTTCCTGCGCAAGTCGTCCGGTTTGAGCTGCTTCTGATTATAGAATGTCACCAGTCGATCCTGCACCTTATCAAAGGTCTCAGCCCGTAAGACTTGGCCCTGTAGAATTTCAGCTCCCAGTTGATTGGCGCACCACTCGATCAAATCTTCCACCGGCAATAGGAAGGATGCCATTCCCAAACCAGAGAAAACAGCTGGTTGATTTTGAATATGCTGAACCAATCCCTGGCCAGTGACAAATTGGTCAATATACCCCTTGAGCGGCGAGAGCAAAACCCGGAACAACCATTCTGCAGAAAGGTCTATTGTCTCCTGGATATTGCGCAGGCGGGCCTGCTTTTCTGTATTCATTTCCAACAGATAGCAGCCATGGTTGAATGGAGCATTATTGAAGTTATCCTGCAGACTGCGGAAGTGCGTGCTGTAACTTTGCTTTTCCATCGCATCATTTACTTCCTTGAGCGTGGCATAAGCAATCGCTTCAGCATTATCATCTTGTGGAACAGTCGGCGGCATAAAACACAAAGCCGTGCTGGCGATTTGCAAGCCCGCCCGGCGGTAAATGTATTGCAACATGTAGGTTATATCCAGCAATAAGGCGCTGCCCGTCACTTCACCCAGCCCGCCCACGACGATCATGGTCGCCTCATTGCGATCACTCAGCACATCAAATCCTTTGTCTGCCATGGAGGTAGCCACATCCACTCCGCCCAGCAGGTTAAAGTGATGACTCAGAAAATCGACAACATTCCGATAATTTAAGTGGAGAGCCAGCTTGACAGCGGCCCGGGTCACCCACCATTCTTCGCCAGAGCCGGTTAATTCATCCGGTAGCCAGGGGAACATCTCATGATATTTGGCTGGGGATGGCGCCAAATCCACCATTGGAATTTCTATGTGTTCGGTTGGGCTAAGGATCGTTTCCTTGCTTTCATCGGCTGCCGCTCCACTGGTGAAGTCTTCCTGAGGGCGCAATACGTCAATCGCCATCAGCTTAATGGAAGGCAAACCTTCCTCTCCATAATACCGGGTGATGCGGGCTTTCATCTGTTCGATAAACAAGCGCCCGATCGGACCTACACCCACAATCATCGTCTGTTGAACGTTGATCATACTTTATTCCCTCCCCAAAAAATCCGGATTTATCCAATAATGAGGGTGTCCAAGGCAGGCGTTGGTTTTATCCCAACGCCTGCCGGATTGAACTACCTTTTTATCCTCGCAATACTTTCTTGATGTATGTCCGGATCACATCCCGCATTCCCATAGCCAGTTCAAAATTGGCACTACCTTGTTTACCAACAGACAGATCCTTGGTCATGCTGGTCCGGTCGATGTTGATCTTTGTCCCACCTTTTAATTCGTAAACAAATGGCTCACTGATGAACCCTTCCAGCAGGGTAATCGCCGCAGCCACACCTTCACGGCTGACCTGTTCTTCCACCAGGCCTGCGACATGAGTGATCAATTCCTCATTGTTGCGGAAGGAATTGAGTGACGCCTCCATGCCCTGATCCAGGCGAATGGGCGGGCGTCCGGTATCAGGATTAATCACCTGATAATAAACACCGGACTTGAAGATGTAGCCATAAGCCACGCCCAAGGCGAACACTTGCTTGGCTTTTTCGCCGCCAGGTCGCACCTCTGGAATCACGTACAGAGGCTTCATATTCGTCCGCAGCACATGGTCGTGGGCCTGCTTGAAATCCCGATACTGGGTCAGGGCAAATAACGGCACCCCATGTTTGGTCTGCAGGACAGTAATGGTGTGGTTATCAAACGTCGAGGTAAGCGTAGTCTGGCCTTCTTTGGCTGTGAAGTTGTTGTAAATGGAGCGTTCCTTGTCCGGCACACCTACCACGATGATCAAGTCGCTTTCCCACTCCTGGCCCAGCACGCCAGCCTCGCGGAACATCCAGAATGGCACAGAGCGATTAATCAAATCTTGCAAGCGTTTTATCGGATCCACGAGTTCGCGCTTCTCAACCAGGATATTTTCAATCGAGATTTCACGAATATCAGCAAAGAATGAACGGGTGTACGCTAAGATGCGGCTGGTAATGGCTGCCTGATCCATCTCCAGCCAGGCATTGATCGGGCCCTGGGTCTCGATCAGACCACCGGCCGGTGCTGAACCTAACCGTTTGAAGTGGTCGGTATAATACTTCTCAATATCTGCATCATCCGTGATTTCCATGGCCAGCACAAAATCAGGTTTAGCTTTGCTGCCTGTGTTTTTGCTGACAAAGGTATCAAATTGATTCTGAATGAATTGTAGGCGATCAATGGTGGCCTGCAAACCTGCCCGGCGATTCTGAATGACTGTGCTCAAGCTGGCTAGAATGGAAATGGCGATTTCTCGTTTTAAAGCTTCAAATTTGGCCGTCAAGTACTCGGCATACACCTGTACGTAGCGATTGCGCGCTTCCTTCACCCGGTTGCCATGGCCAAACGGGCCAGAGCGCATCGCCTGGTTGACACCATCCATCGCCATGCGCAGATTGCTCTGCGCCCGATCACGTTTGCCTTCCATCTCAGAGCGGGATTTCTCCATCTCGCCCCGGGTGGCTGCCAGGCGTTCATCCATACGGGCCATGAATGCAACACCATATTGCAAACCATAGACTGGGTCATTGACCAGACGATCCACTTCCGCTAGCAAGCGGTCAGTCAAAACTTCAGTCACAATCCGTTTGTTGTCATCCAAAGACCGGCGGACTTCATTCTCCAACCGGTTATCTTCGCGGGTCACATAGGCCTGCATAGCACCCATTAATTCGGCTTCTTTGAACTTATCCAGCACTCGCGGATCCATCTGGATCCGGATCAAATTGGCTTTACTGTCGCGTGCCAGTTGCTGTAATAAAGTTTCGGGTTCCAACTGGCTGGATTGCAGGAAACTGTTAATCGTGCTGTCCACCTTATTGAGATCAGAGCTTTTGGTCACATCCAACGATTTGCCGAGTAAATAGCTGTTGATTAAATCCCGTCCCAATCGCTGGGCACAAATTTCGATGATCTTTTCGGCTGGGAACACTAGCGATGCTGTACCGAAGCTGGAGTAGGCTGTCGGTTTGCGTTTACCGGTTTCCAGATCTTGCACATCCAGGCCGAGCACGCGCACATTGTCAAAGACGGAGTTAGTGGCTTTGCCAACCTGAGAGCTGACCTGCAGGTAAACTCCTTCCGCAATCATTGGCGCAATCTCTTCCAGGCCAGCCAAACCCTTTCCACTTTCATTGCGGGCGTCAATCAGATAGCAGATATTAAACGGGCGTTGGTTGTCAAATTCCACTGTGGAAACTCGAGGATTGCCATAATCGATTTTCCAGCTGCCTGTTTCCATGAAGTAATCAATTTCTGTCAACGTGGCATAAGCATTCGATTCAATACCGATCTTGGCCACATTTGGGAACACCGAGGGCAAGGCCAGAACAGCGTTGATGTAGCATAGAGAAGAGGAAACACCTGATCGATCCAATGCCTGGCGGGACAAGTAGGCTACATCCAGGATGGAACCTGAGCCCGTGCCCCCGCAGACCGAAGAGATGATGAAGATATTAACCCCGCGTTCTTCATTGGTGAAATCATCTACCCGGGTCAAGCCACGGATCGATTCCATCATCTTGCTGAACATTGTCTCTACCCGCCAAAAAAGGGAGAGACGACCAATGGGACGTACCTGCATGGCGCCTTGAACCACTGCCCGGGTGGGGATACGTTCCTTATCCTCAATAATCCAGGAAGAAATGGCGGGATAGCGGTCCAAGTTCTTAATGATATTTTGGGTTTCAATTCCACCCAGGTTGATCAGTTCCGTGTCCGTCACCAAGCTTACTTCCCGATCATCGAACTTGGTTTTTTCGGCTGCAGGATCAGTGTCAAAGCACAGGAAACTGACCGCTCGCGGCACTTCTCCATAATTTCGCAGAAAACGCGCCTTGAGTTGAATGAGAACTTTTTGTCCGGTTCCGCCAATGCCAATCAAAAGTGTTGGCCGCATGCTAATCTTTCGTTGCATTTCAAGGGCAGATAAAGGTGACATTTTAAAACTCTCCTTGGGATTAATGAGAACTCTGGTTTAGAATGAGTAATTGCCGGTTGAATCACCTGGATCGAAGTTCTGAGGGCCTCCATCAAAGCCCTGGATGGCAGAATATTTTATCTTCTGATCCCCAATTTCGATTGTATCACCATCCTGTAAAATGGCATACGAGGTTTCTGAGCCATTCACTTTTACAGGAGCATTGATGGGATCCACAGCCGTCAACTCCACACCACCGCTGATCGGTTTAAGAATCGCATGCTTGGGTGCGACCCCCTGCCCGAAGAGGGAAACACCGCTTTTTGGATCCGAGCCAATAATGACAGGCCGCTTGCCATTCAATGGGATCATAGAGCCATCCCCAATTTCCATATTCCCATCCAAACTTGGTTTTCCTCGGTACCAAAAGTAACCTCCAGCACCTGCGCCCAAAGCCACCAGGCCGCCAACAATGCCCAGAATGAGTGGGGTTTTATCACATCCTGGAGCATCCGGGTTCAAGTCGCAAGGATCCGGCATAGGTGTAGGTGTGGGTGGGAATGGTGTGGGCGGAACCTTGGGGGGTGCCGGTATTTCTGTTGGAGCATCAGTAGGTTCAACCGTCGGTTCTGGAGTTGGTGTAGGTGTATCTACAGCCTGTCCAACCTTGAAGTACACTTGCAGGGAATCCATGAACGACTCGCCTTCGGCCACTGTGTGGTTAAGGGTTACTGTCGCAAAATATTCTCCCATCGGCAAATCACTGATCTGGCCCACGAATGTGTCGTAATCACCCAATTCCAATAAGACATGACCACGTTCATCCAGGCTTGCCTGATCGACAACATAAACTTCAATCTCGACCCTATCCGTTGGCGGCGGAGGATAGACGCTGGTTCCAACCATAACCTGGGCAAAAATATCCAACGGCAAGTTGGTTGGATACTCCCCCATGGATTGTGGTTGTAAGACTGCCAGCCACGGCATGTCCTTCACCGTCACGGTGAATGGATAATCAATCGAAATGTCATCGCCCTGGTTCGGCCGGCTGATGGTAAATTTATACTCTCCGACCAAACTAGTGTTCGCATAATAGATCCACAGATTGGATTCGCTATCTTTTTCCAATGGAATGGTCTGCATCGTTCCATCCGGAGCTAACAGGGTTGCATTGACATCCGTCAGATCCATCCATTCATTTTCTTCATCTACAATATGGAAGGAAACCATAAACGGTTTCCCAGTTGGCCAAGGATTTTGGAAGGAGGAAAGGCTGACCATGGCATTCTTTGGCAGTACAATTTTTCGGATCTGCGCTCTACCTCTCCCGTCTAACCTCACTGTCCACTGGCCGACAGCCGGGTCGGTGATGCTGAAAGAGGTAGCATTTGTGTTTCCCTTGCACAAAACGCCAGTTGCAGCATTGTTCCCACATAGAATTTCCGTGCCATCGGGCTGGTATAATTTTTCATGAACCCCGGCATCTTTAAACACAGTGACAATCACCTGAAAAACATTCGATTCAACTTCAAACGTAACATCCATGCCTTGTGAGGGCACTTCATAGATCTCACCCTCTTCTGCTTCTGGCAAATCCATCAGGTGTCGCATAATGTTTTCGTACTGGAGCGCCAGATCGAACTGATCTTTTTCGGCTCGTAGATAAAGCCCACTGGTGCTTACCGCCATTTCTTCCAACAAGTTGTTATAGTAAGCATAGCCACCTTGTTGATCAAAGGCATCGGATGTGAAGGCTACTGTATAAATCGGAACATCAAATTGGGGTAACGTAGCCCGCACCTGGTTAATGCATTCCTGGGTAGTAAACATGATGGAGGTGTCTTCACATACACCATCCGAAAGAAAGATGATAGCCTTTTTGGCATCCTGCCGTCCTGAACTCAACATATTGCGGGCTGCAGAGAGAGCGGCCATATAATTCGTGCCGTTCATGTCATCATGCAAGCCATCCACCAGGGAGCTTAATTTAGCGCCATCTGAGACCGGAGTTAATCCACCTGGCACCTGGATCGCATCCGAGCCAAACAACACCACCCCCACCCGGTGGGATGCTCCGGATTGGTCCAAGCCCAACCAGTTCTGGGTAAACATATCCGCAATCACAAAACGCCAGCCGTTGTGGACACCCAGAATCCCAGGATCATTTTGTGCAGTTCCAGGGCGCATCATGCTGCCTGATTCATCAATCACCAGCACAATATCCAGGTTGGGAACCAGACCATCGCTATCTGCGGAGGCCGGTAAGACGCCTGCAAACAACGGCAGAATGAAAATACTCACGATCAGCAAACGTATCAGAAGACTGCTACTAAATAATGGGCGGCTCATACCAATTCTCCTCTGAAAAATCTTACTCAGGTTGAAGGATAAATTCACTCATCCCCAGTTGAATTCGATCACCGGTTTGAAGCATTTGATTGCGGGTTGCTTCCTGGCCATTCACCCGGGTACCAGAGCGGCTGCTCAGGTCCCGAATTTGTATCTGATTATCCTGAACATAAAAGAGCACATGGGCATCCGAAATATTGGCATCGGCTGCGCCTAACTTGACCACATTCAAAGATTCTCTCGAAATGACAACCGTATGCTCAAACGGACCACAAACCGTACCAAGTGCATCTCCGGCAATCACCTGGAATGATTTTCCTGAGATGGAAATTTCAGCTTTACCAAACTTGATATTTAAACCTGGTTCCACAACCTGCCAGTCTGAAGGCAACTTCATGCCATTCACTACCACCCCATTGGAACTATTCATATCCTTGACTTCCGGACCGTCATCCCCCAAGAAAAGCAAAGCATGCGGCGCAGATATTGTGGATTCAGCAATCACCACCACCTCAATATCGCTGCGACTTAAGATGAAAGGCAAGACCCCGGAAAACGTTTTCCGCAGGAACGCCCCACTGCTGCCAACTAGCCGGACGCGGGTGATTGGCAGCAGCGCCAGAGGGATAACTGGAGTCTGCGGGCTAGGTTTTGGGGGAAGGGATGATGCAGGATCAGGTTTAGGCGGTGCAGAAGGTTTGGGCTTTTGGGGAGTATCCACATCCCAAATCATCCCACCCGAATCGATTTTCTTTTCTTTCCGCTTTCCTAAGAATACGACCGTAGCCACAATTATCAAAGCGACGATCACTAACGCACCAATGATAAACGTCCCAATATTCCCGCTTGATCCTTCTTCTGTTCTTTGAGTAGGCTCTCGGGTATCCGGGGGGGGCGTAGGGTCTTGAGAAGATTCGTTAGTATACGGCGGGGTGATTTCACAATTTCCACCATTTAAAATACAGCGCGCCCGTTCTTGAACTTGCAATGGCGGCTTAGTCTTCATCCCGGATATAATTTCATCCAGAGATTTATTCTCTACTGTCACCCACACAGCCAATTGGACTTCGTAAACGTACCCGTAAGACTTTTCTCGGGCAATTCGGAACAACTCCAACAGCATGGGGTTTTCCTCAAGCCGTAAGGTTTTATATTCGGTTGGCGCCAGGGTGGTGGGAATGGCCAATTCATAATCAATGCCCAATGTTGATAGGTCCACTTCAACTTGCTGGTTAACCTGCACCACTACATTCTCTGGAATAATCATGGGAGAGAATGCCGGGTCTGTCGGGTTAAGTACAGTCCCGGCAAGGATTTCAAGCGAGAGTGTGTTTACCGATTGCGTGCTGATCGTCAGGCGAATGTTGGGTTGTTTCATCCCAGCCTGGATAGGAACGCCAACGATCCTCACCTGCCCATTTTCAACCGCCTGATTTAATGGAATGGGTGTGCTTTGGGCCAACAAATCGGCTGATCCCACAGAGACCGGGACCAACCCCACAGCTACAAACAAGGCAATCAGTATGCGGAAAACGAGGGTGGGCAAACGCATAGGCACCTGAAAAGGTAGTTTTATAATGTAACCTCGAATCGGAATCGTCGGGGGCCGAAGCCAATGACATCACCACTCTTGATAATCGAATCCCGTAATTGCACATCATTTACATAGGTGAAATTCAAATCCTTATGGGCATGAATGATGAAAACACCATTCGTGAATTCGATCATGGCATGATCACTGGAAATTTCTGCATAAGGCAGCAGGATTTCATAATCATCATTACCATCCCCGCCCTCCCGTCCAATCCGCACCGGTTTCCGTACGGAAACCATGTATTCAGTGTTATTCTCCAAATCCATCAAGCGGGCAGATGAAGGATTTACCGTCTCCCCACCGTCAACATCGCAGCGTGGGCAGCGCTCGTTTTGGACATCCAGTGGCTCTCCACAAGTTGGGCAGTTCACCACCGGCATCCCAACAGCCTGAGGCTGAACCCCGGCAAACGCTTCCAATGCGGTATGGCTGCCCATCTGAAAACCCAGCCCGATCAAGAAGGCCCCCAGGACCAGCCCTATGATCAAAATCAACAAAGGCACAAATTCCACGACCCCCAATTCCTGCAAGGCTAAGCTCATCTTGGTCCGTTCATAAATGGTAAAGGCCAGCATGGCAATCACAGCACCCATGGCAATATGAAAAACAATACCCACTGTGCGGGCCCAGCCCTGTAGCCTGCTCATTGCAGATCCAAAATAGATTATAAACACCGCAAAGAGCAATCCCAAAAACTCCAACAAGGTTGGCGAGGCATCCCGGATAAATCCCCGGACAATTTCTGAAAAGACAGGCATTTGATCCAGAAAAAAATTATTCAGTGGATTTTTGGCAATATTGAAAAAAACGAGATAGACCAAAGAAACAATCAGGACGATGATCGCAATCGCCACCCAGATCCCACCGATTGTCCGATAGAAACCACGCAAAGCATTCATCCGGTACCTCCCCGCCAATGGTATTTAAATAATGACATGAAACCGAACTTTTATTTGAAGAAACGTCAGAAAATCTTGGTCCACCTTGTGGTCGCGTGTATTTTCAAATTCCACCAGATCTATTGTAGCAAATATTAACGGTTTTGCTTTGTTTATTAAGAATACTTCGTCCTCTGAAATTAAGATTTCATAATTCTTCTTCGAAATATCCAACAATGACATTCGATCCTTCACTTGATTATAGAATCCAACACCCATGATCAACTTAGATTTTATGAGGTTTTTCGCTTGTTGTTGAAGATTGGCACTAATTTCAAAGGCTAGTGGATGGTTATAAGTTGCTTTTGTGATGCTATTAATAAAGTAATTGTTGATAATCTTGAGTGTCAATGTTACCTGGGTTCCGTCCGGGAGTTTGAGCGTTTTTTCTAGCTTAACGGGTTCGCGTTTACCAAGAGAGCGATATTCTCCGACCCATTCCCAGTAAAATGGACGACGGATGGACACATCACTTTCGGTTGTTTCAATCGCTGGTTCTTCATCCATCGGGATTTGGAATTTTCGAATAGAAGATGGTTGGGATACTCCTCCGCTATTTCGAGTAGGTGCTTCAGGGATGAAAAAAGGTTGAACGCCTGCCGAGGTTGGTTGATTGGTCACTTGATGATTCGTGGAATATTGAGGATCTACTCCCTCGGGCGACTCTATTTCTCCCTTGTCAAAATCTGTATTCTTCCCGGATTCCTCTTTGTGAAGGGGAGCAGAAATCGGAGCAGCTTGAATCATTTCAGCAGGCGGCTCATCTGGTTTGACAACCGGTTCTTCCAATTGCTCGATTGTCTCGTCAACGATGATTTTGGGTTGGGTTTTGGCTTCACGGGCTGCAGGTTGTTGCACTTCCACCGGAACGGGGACTCCTTCCGGTTCACCGGTCAAATGTGCTTCCACGATCATCACAGTGATGTTATCGGTACTGCCACCGCGTTTGGCAAGATCCACCAATTCCTCCGCTGCTTGCACCGATGGCAGACGCCGGGTGACTTCAACCATGACCTCATCGCTGACTCCCTCATACATCCCATCAGAGCACAGGAGTAATAAGTCATTATCCAGCAATGAGCCAGGGGTTTCAATATCGATCTCAACTTTCGGTTTGTTGCCAAGAGAGCGGGTGATGACATTCCGATAAGGATTGTCCCTGGCCTGATCCGGGGTCAGCAATCCTAAACGGATTTGCTCATTGACCCAGGAGTGATCCTCTGTCAACTGGCGTATCATCCCATTCCGTAAAAGATAAATGCGGGAATCCCCAACATTTGCCAGGGTTAATTTGCCATCCCGGATCACCGCACAGACCACCGTGGTAGCCATGGTATCCTTCCCGGTTTCTTGGGCTTCCTTATAAATTACATCATTGGCCTGGTTAACGGCATAACGCAAGGAACTCTCCGTATCATCATACGGGCAAGCATAATACTCTTTCAGGATGGCATTAACCGCCCGCTTGCTGGCAAGTTCCCCTGCCTGATGCCCCCCAACCCCATCTGCAACCACAAAAACCGAACCCTTGCGGCGAACATCCATATTGGTCGTGGCCATGGAGTAACCGGCTGCGTCCTCCATGTTATCCCGCTCAGTACCGATGTCATCTTTAAAACCAATCACCAATCGAGTTTTAGCAGGCATGGTTATCCTATCCACTCCACTGAGCGCTTGGCAGTCGGATGATATGGATCAATTTCCAGCACCCGCTCCCAGGCTTGTTTGGCCTGATCCGGCCGACCAACCCGATATTCGGCTTCAGCCAGGCCTTCCAATAACTCCAATTTTTCTAAAACAGGCAGTTCGCTTTGCAGTGCCTTATAGAATCGCTCAATCGCTTCCTCGAGATTACCGCTCCGCATAGCCACCCAGCCCCCTACCCGATTCACACGTTCGGAAGAGGGAGCCAGATACACTGCTTGCGCAAACGCTTCTTCTGCAGACTCTGCATCACCTGATTCTATCAGCAGACGGGCCAGGTTGAACCATAAATCAGCATCCCCGGGCTCCAGTTGAACAGCTTGCTTGAGCGCTTCAACTGCAGCGGTCGGATGTCCTTCAGCCATCTGGCAAGCGGCTTGTTGATTGGCGACCCGCGCCAGGCTGCTATTCAACTGATGGTCTACAGTTTGTTGTGTGTCCAATTCCACCGCCAGTGAACGTTGTCCGACCTTCAGGTTATCACTCGTTCGTCCACTGAGGTCTGAACAAGCGTGTAGAGCACTCTGATAATTTGCCAGATGTGCAATTCGTCTTTGATCCGATTGTACATCAATCTCGTCAAAGTGTTGTATCTCTTGCGATTGAGTATTCAGGTTTTGTCGTAAATTCGCTCCTAAGGCATCCAGCTCAGCCTGGATCTCATCCAGGCTGGATGCCAAGCCACGCCCATCTATTTGCATGCTTTCCTGATAAACCTGAACCGCCCGATGATTTTGCTCGAGGTCCCTTTCGGTTTGGTTCTGCATCTCCTCAATGGCAGCCCCAATCGCAGTCAACTCCGAGACCAGCATGGCCTGGGTGGATTCCTTTTGATGCTGCTGCTCCTGCAGGCTTTTCGTGATATCGATTGTGCGGCCAGGAATGCGTTTCGCCTGCGTTCTGGTTTGATCCAAAGTGAGTGTAAGCTTCTGGAATACTGCAACAGGATGTTTCACGCCTGCTTCTCCTGCTGGCCTTGCTCTTCCAGTAGAATCCTCACCACAGGATCCGCTTCAGCCAACTCAGGTACCAACCGGACAGCCGTTTCCCAGGCCTGCAGGGCCGGTTGAATTTGCCTGGCTGCGTAATACGCCTTTCCCAGCGTGAAGAAAATCTCCCCATCCTGGCCGTCCAGTTCGACCGCTTGCTGTAATTTCTCCAACGCCTGGGGAGTGTCTCCGCGGGCAAGCAAAATCATACCCAACAGATGCAATAAACTGGGGTTGAGGGCATCTACTGCCAACCTTGGGCTGATCAATTCTTCCGCTTGCTGCAAATGACCGGCGCGCAAATGAGCTAGAATCTGATTCTGGGCCAGTTCTGCCGTCTCTGGATCCATCTGCACCGCAGCATCCAACAGGTCAGCAGCCAGTCCGGGCTCTCCCTGCATCATAAGGGTCAGCGCCTGCTGGTTTAATAAACGGGACTGGGATTTCATCCGATCCACCAAGCATTCCATCAGGTGGGCTTCGCCCCGGCCTGTGTTCTCGGCCAGGGTAGTCGTAGTGGTCTCCAAGGTCGTCAGGTGCCGACGCATGTTTTCTTGCACCTCAAGCAGCCGATTGAAGAGCACATTTTCCTCCTGCCCTCGCTCCTGTTTTGCCTGCCGGTAGATTTGCAGGGCATCAATCGCCTGCATTAGCTCTTCCTGGGTCTGGCTCTGGACATCAATCAACGCCTCCCGCATCAACCGGATGGAGTGTTCCAGCAAGTGGGTGTTTTCCTCCTCAGCTTTGATCAAATCCGTAAAGCCGTTCTGCAGATCCTTAAACGCACTAGCCAGAGCTGTAGCTGCATTCTTCTGTTGTTTCAATAATGCTTCAAAATTTTCTGAAGCCTCTGCCCGATGGTTCACTTCCTGGTCTGTCGCATATTTTACCTGTCCGTTTAATTCCAGCATGGCCGTGTCATTCTTTTCGAGATGTTGGTTCACTTCAACCAAATAGCCGGTGCTGGTTTCCACCTCATCTGATAATTGATCGAGGGTCCGATTCAACTCGTCCACGGCATCCCTCAGGGCTTTTTCCAGATCGGTTGCCCGTTTGTCCAGCAGGCGAATCAGGCGCAGATGCTCTTCAGTGGTTTTTTCCAACGCCTTCAGGGAATGGTTAAATTCCTCGGTGCGCTGGCGCAAGGCCTCGTCCAGCCGCTTCAGCGATCGGTCCAACAGTGAAACGCTGCGCTCAAGCGAATTCAAGTCGTCCGTTGTTGCCAGATAAACCCCGTTCAGATAATACGGCATGTCTACCTCCCCTGTCCGGGTTCAGGCAAAAAGCGGCTGCCGGGTTTCAGCGTACCGGGAGACACCTGGGCAGCCACCTTCTCCCGTTGGATCTCATCGACTAACTGCCGGGTATTCAGATAGCCTAAATCCTCCAGCAGGATCTGTTCAAGTGAATGGATGGCTTCATCAAAGCGCAATAACCTCCTTAATGCAGAAGCCTGGCGGTAGAGTGCTTCTTTTCGCTCCTCGGCAGTCAATAAACCCGTATTGAAGGCTGCCTGCAGGCTGCCAGCGGCCAGATGATGTAATCCGCTCGCCGAGAAACACTCCGCCATGCGAAGGTGCACCCGCCCTTGGGGCACTTCCCCCCCCAACAAGGATTGCCACAACGGCAAGGCCTCGTTAATCTCGCCACGCCACAATAGCAACTCCGCCAGAGCCATAATCATTTGATGATCACCTGGGTGCTGCTGAATCTCTCTCTTCTGTTGGGTGATTTCGACATCCATCAGCGCTAACCGCACGGCTACCAATTCCTGGCGGATGGCTGGATCATCCGGCGCCAGAGCTGCTGCACAACGGATATCAGCCAGGGCTTTTTCCAGATCTGCCGTCGCATGATACGTCCGGGCCAGCATATCATGCAGCCGGACCTGACACACATCTGGCACACCTTCCTTACGCGCCCGCTCCAGCAGGCGCAGCGCATCACTCCATTGGTTCTTCCTATAAGCCAGTTTTCCACTGACAAACCAGGCTGCTCCGCTGCGCGGCCAACGTTTGGTGAGGCCGGTTGCAAACTCAGCAGCATCGACGCCAGTTTCCCAATCCAAATCCGTTATTTGATCCAGGTAGAGGGCCGATTCGTCCGGAGCTTCCTGCGTACGACAGGCTTCTGCCAACGCCCAGCGGACCTGGCAATCATCCGGTTGGTGAACAAGCAAATCTGCGTAACGTGCCAGCAAGTCAGGGATATTTTCAGGGGATTGCTGTTGCACCACCCGATAGATTCTTAATGCCTCCTCCCACTTTTGCGCAACCCGTTCTGCATCGCCTAAGGCTATTTGCAGGCCAGAAACATCCGGGTATCGTTCGATCAACTCCCGGAAAGCATCTTCAATAACGTCCAGATGGTCAGGTATTGCCTGTTGCATGCCGAGCAACGATGCCGCGGCTTGATCCAGCTTCTTCCATGTCTCATAAATATCAGCGCGCATCAAATGCGTCCCGGCAATTGCCTGATCCATTTTATCCAAGGTCGCCAGCATTTCATCTGCATGTTGCGAACCAAATTCGTCCAACATGGACTTCATTTCCGTAAATACTTGAGGATAGAAATCCGGCGTCAATCTGGTAAAGACATCCAGTTCCAATTGATGCGCTGGCCAGTATTCTTTCGGGAATTGCTTCAGTCCTCTCAGTATTTCTTCAACATTCCGCTCGAAATCAGCGGATAACAAATCGGAGTAAACTACCAGGCCATTGGAGAAGTGCATCTCTCCTGCCTGGCAACAAATTTCTGCCCGGCAAAAATCCAGTTCCCGTTGAGACTCTGCATCCCAGCCAGCCCCGGCCAACCATTCCAGCATTTCCGGGAGTAGATCTACATTCAGCCGGCATGCACGATGAGATGCATCCTTTCCAGCCTCCAGTGCCTGCAACTGTACTTGCCAAACCGCGATCAATTGGCAGGCCTGTCCCGCCAGTTTTGGCTCATTTCTCTGGCAGGTTTGTACCATTGCTTCCGCCTGCTGGATAAAATCTTGAAGGTCCTCCACTTCTGAATACCGCATATCTGCCAGTGATTCAAGAGCGGTAGCGAATTCCCCACCAACCAGATCAGCCTGTACTAAAACCAGACGAATGGATTTTGATTCCTGATGTTTCAGCCAACTTTGTGAACGTAGTTTTATCTCGGAATACTGGCCAGGCCAGATATCCAGTACGTTCAGCATCGCCAGCGCGGCCTGATCCGGCATACCGGCCTTGAGCAGTGCGTCCACCCTTACCAGGCGCACTTTAAGCGCAACCGGATGGTCTTCCTTCAGACTCTGAGCGCTTTGCCCCACGGTTGTTTCCAACACCTGCGCTGCTTCCGCGGCTTGCTGCGGAGTCACCGCCAGCCATTCATAGGTGTGACCGACGGCCGAATTCAGATGAGCTTCTTCTCCCAACAAAGTTTCCAACTCCACCATTGCCCGCAATACGCTGGCATCCTTTGCATGGCGCTTATTTAACTCTTTGAGTAATCCATAAGCTTTGCTGGCAAAACCAGGCTCTGCCCAGGCCTTGCGCAGGTACTCCAGCGTCTGCGGGATGTTCTCCTGGGCCAGTAAACCACGCGCCATTTCCATCCAGGTGGCAGCGTTCTGAGCTTTCTCTAAAATCGTGTTCAACAACTCCATGGCGCGGCCCCGGGCAGCCGGGAAATCCGTTGCCACGGCGCTAAGTTCACTACTGGCAGCCTCACTCTGACCAAGGCGATTCAGAGCAATCGCATGACTCAAACGCAACGCAGGTTGTTTTGGGAAGCTTTTGATCCAATCCTGTAAAACCGCCTCGCCTCGCTTAACCAGAGCCTCACTCCCCTTCTGGCTGACTGCGTCCATCCAGCCAGCAGCAATATCTGCCTGTTGGCGAGTGATTTCTGCCTCTGCGCGTAAATACCAGGTCTCTGCCCCATCCGGGAGCATATCTGCCAGGGACAATACCTCTATCACTCCTGCGCTGGCAAAGGTTTTCAGAATTTCACGGGCTTCGTTGATTGCTTCATTTGTTTTCCCCTGCCCGGCCAGGCAGTGCGCCCGCAATGAATGAAAAGCCAAAGCTTCTGCACTGCCTTTTTTACTGATAACTCCTGGCAATCTCTCCAGAACCAGGCCCGCCATGTCGGACAGGTTGATTTGCAGAGCGCTGCGATACGCTTGATTGACCCGTAATAGATCTGGCTTCTTCGATTTGAGTAGCGCATCTGCCAACGTTAGCCAGGCCTGGGCTGGTGCGTTTTCCAGTCCAGTGATCTTTTCCAGCCTTCCCAACACATCTTCCAGTTTTAGCGCTGGATGGGTCAGCGCTTGTTGCAAGGTTTCAGATGCTTCCTCGAGGCATGTAGTAGTCAGCCAGCCATCAGCCTGTAATAAATGGTAGCGATAAGCCACAGCTGAACCTGGATCGAATAACGACAGGTAACGCTCAGCCTTTTCGACCACCTGCATGCCATAACCCGGGCTCCTCAACAAATCTTGCAATACCCCCAGCAGCCATTCTGCCTGACCTGGCTGCGGTCTAAGCAGCAGCGCATCCGAGAGCAGGGTCAAGCCTTCTGCAGGCAGTTCGCCCTTCGTGCGTGGCTCTTCAAGCCGTTCCAGGATGTAGACGGCTGCAGTCGCTGAATCCCCTTCATACGCCCGCTGAAGATAAGGTAAGGCAGGTTTGATTAGTTTAAGCGCCAACTGATAATCAGCTGCATAGATCAATGCATGAACCGGAAAAGCATCCCGGCTGGCGATTTGTTCCAGGCAGGTTAGGACTGCTTGCAAATATTGCTTCTCAACTGGCACAGCTTTGCAGGCTTCCAGCGCGTCATTATATTGATCCAGGGTCAGATGGGCATCTGCCACTAACAGGTTGGCTCCAGCTGGCGCTGCTTGAACCAGGCTCAGCTTTTCAACCAGTTCCAACACCCGGCGGGTGTTTACCGCTCCAGCCAAGGCAAGCATCCGTTCCAGGTAGCTCAGCGCGGCTGCCGGATCGGTTTCGGCGACCTCTTCAGCCAGGGCGTCCAGCGTACCCGACAATGTCCGTATGTAACCCTCGGAGGCAGCTGTCTTTTCGCCAGCCAGCCTATCCAACCGATTGAGCAATTGCCGGTAGATCCCCACAGTTTCTGGTCGTTCTTTTGGGAAAGCGAGGCGAAGACGATTGAGCGCGATCAGAGCTGCCGGGAAATCTTCAAGTTCGAGTTGCAGGCAGGCCAATTCCAGCAAGGCTGGCCTATGTTTTGGATATTCACTGACAATCCGATTCAGCCCATCCACTGCTGCTGGTCCAACCAGGCGATCTGCCTTTACTGCTTGTAAACAGTGTTTGGTGGATTCATCAGGTTTCCCTGTCAATAAATAAACTAGTGCCATCACCAGGTGCAATTCCGCCTGTGAATTTTGCGACACGTGGGGCTCAATTTCCAGCAAGCGCTCCAACAAGCTCAGGGCAAACGGTTGGTTGCCCTCCTCAACCTCCAGATTTTCCAGGGACTGCCGGTAGCGGGTCAACGCTTCATCCGGTCGCTGCTGGCTGCGCAATACATCACCGAGCAAACGAAGCGTGCGGCGTGAAATCCAATCCTGTCCGATATATCGATCCAGCAACTGATCAGAGCGGCGGATCAATTCAGCTGCGTTGGCTCCCTGCTTCAACAATCGCTCGAAAACATCCACGGCCCGGGCGTGATTTTTTGTTTCCAGGTAAGCATCACTCAGGGCAAATAATAAACCCGACTCGATCTCTCCCAGTGTCAGGGCGGTTTCCAGGTGCTGAATGGCCTGTGAATAACTGCGTTGGGTGAAGTACAACCAACCCAGGGTTTGCTGTGTCAGGGCATCTTTCGGCAATACACCGGCCAGTTTTTCAAATCGAGGGAGAAGGGCCGGTCCTTCGTCCCGATTCAAATCCAACGCCAGTCGGTAACGTTGTGCAGCCTCTACCGTTTCGCCAGCTTCCATCAGGGCATCGCCCAACAATATTGCCAGGGGAGCGCTGCGGCGGAACCGTTCGTCCAGCGCATTGCGCAAGGCGGATACGGCATTTTTCAACCGCCCACCCTCGCTTAGCCAGCCGCCCAAGCGCAGGATTTCTGTCTCTCCGATTCCCGGCTGGCTGAGTAGTGCCAGGCTGGTTGTAAGCGCTTGTTCACTGCCATATACCTGGTGACGTAATTCATCCACCGTGGTGATCGCTGTGCCGGCCTGGCCTGTTTCTGCCAGGAGGATGGCCAGTTCATGATACGCCTCACACACCATATTCGTATCCCCAGCTTCCGCCACCTCACGCCCATCCTTGGTGATCGCTGTGCGCAATCCGGCAGCCGAGTTGGCCTTTCGCTGGCGCGCATCTTCGATAGCTGATTTCAAACGTTCCACAGGTTTTTGAAAAATCCGAAACATGCCCAACCCTCCTGATTTATAAACTAAACACGAAGTATGCAATCACAGCCAAAAGAATGATCCCTGCCGCCACGGCCAATCCGGTCTGCCAACCTGCTGGCAGGGTCACTTTCTTCAGCCAGGGGCTGGGTCCTTCCGCTGGCTGAGCTCTTAACGCTCCGGAACCAGCAGCTCTGGATTTCCGCCGGCTTGCCAACCAATCCTCAAATGAATGGCTGTGCTCATCCATCAATTCCCTAACATCCAATCCTACTTCAGCCACGGCCGCCCGATGTTCTTCAATCGTGATTTGATGCACTTCACAAAACACCTGAATTGCGCGGACATCATCTGGCATCAATCGGCCTTTGTGCCAACGCTCCGCCAGCATCTGGCGATATAGAATGTGGATGGAATTCCGGTCGGCCATTATGATTCTCCTTTGATTACTTTTCCGGGGGTTTGTAGGCTAATAAAGCTCGATAGATCTTTTCCAGCCGTTCCAATTCCAGTCGGGTAAGGGCAAGGATCATCTCGTTTGGATATTGCCTGACTAAATGATGGATATGACCCAAAACCTGGACCGTTAGTTCATGCAATTTTTTATAATTACTGGAAGAATTTTTAGTCCGATCAACCAGTAGTTGGTAATCCACCTCTTGTTGTTCCACCTTCTGTTGTAAACCTGTGACCAAGTTGTGGAGCCTGGAAATTTCTTCCTGTAAGTTTTGGTTTTCATTTTCCAACATTTGGTTATCAGATCTTAATGCCTGATTTTCCTCTTCCAGGGGATTGGCAAATGGAATCCCATTGCGAATAGCAAAATTCCTCAGGTTGTCCACCTGGTTGGTCTTTTCAGCAGAAACTGCTGATCTATCCAGCCGGGAGCGCTCAAGTTCCACCTGGCGTGCTGCCCGGCTAGCCGAATATTCCTGTCCCACTACGGCAATCACCGAAACATTATCAGGACTACCATTCGCTAAGGCTGCCTGACCCAACCGTTCCGCCAGGAGGTAATCTGGTGTCTCTTCGATGATCTGGCTGATTTCAGTGTCCCCCACATGCTCCCAGAATCCATCGCAGCCGAGTAAAAACAGCCCCTGCGTGCCAGCGGAAAAGCTGATCACATCCGGAGTTGCCTGCTCGTTGCTGCCCAACGTCCGGTTCAAGCTGGCGCCGCGCCGGTGCTCCACAGTTCGGCGCACTGGTGGCAGATCCCCATTTTCGCTGACCAGCAAGGCGCAATCCCCTACATGTGCACAATAGGCCTGCTCACCCTTCAGAATCACGGCTGTGACCGTGGTCGCCATATTCGAGCCACGCCTGCGGGCTTCTTGCAAAACCACTGCTCCCGCCTGGCGGACAGCATCCATCAGGAAGGCTTCCATCAACTCACCTTCAAGCATACGCTGCCCTCCAATCACAAACACAGCCGGATCTTCGTGGCAGAGCAAATGACTGAGTGTTTCCACGGCCAATTCCGAGGCAACTTTTCCATCTGCGTGTCCACCCAAGCCATCCGCAATGATCCACACATCCCCTTCCGCAAAGATCGTATCCTCATTTTGCGGCCGCACACCCGGGCTGGAAAAGACACTGCAATTTCTCAAGAATTCTCTCCGGTCCTTCAGGTCTAGGCTGGATTTTGTTGATTCTGACACCTGGTATTCTGACTCACCCATGGTTACCGTTTCAGATCTTGCTGAGTATTACTGGTGCACTCATTTTCCCGTACCAACGGGCTTGCCTGCTCATTGATGCTCAGGCCAAAGCGTCCATTATTGCAGCAGCGGTTATGCCGGGCCGCGCCCATGGCCGCGCCACTAAAGGATATGCCATCTCGCTTGTTATTGGAACAAATATTTATTTCAAGAATGGGATCGGACTGGTCGATGACTGAGATACCATGGAATTGGTTTTGCTCACAGTGGTTGGCCGACCCGATTCCAGACGAATTTGCCGCAAAGGTAATGCCGGAGGAGCGATTATTGTTACAGGTGTTTGCATCCAGGGTTGGTCGGGCAGTTCCGCTCACCAGGATTCCAGTAAAGTTTTGCAGGCAGCGGTTGGACCGCGCCTCACCTTCCGCATTCCCGGTGATAATAATTCCCGACAGCCGGTTCTGGCTGCACTGGTTCTCCTCGATCACCGGTTGCGCCCAATCACTGACCTCAATTCCATGCCCACCATTGCCGTAGCTTTCGCAATGGCGCACCAGACCTTTGGAATTCCCCAGCAGGCATAACCCGCTACCCCCCAGCCGTGTTTCGGTCTGGCGCATGCCACCGGTGAAACGGCAATTGGAAAACTCCAGTTCACCGCCCAGCGCCACCACCACATCCGCCCAGGCTTTGCCCTTGTGCTGAAAGGTTAGACCCCGGGCCGTAAAGCGAATCTCACCATTCAGAGTCGCGACGGTTTCTTCCTCATAGCACAGGATACGGGTCACATCCATCCCAGCGCCTTCCAGCTGAGCGGAGCGGTTGATTTCCAATGGTTGCTCCAGGATGTAATCGCCGGGGGCTAAAAGGATTACCTCATCTTCCCCTGCACCATCCAGGGCCTCCTGCAATCCGGGATAGTCTCCACTGCCATCCGGGGAAACACTTACTTTATGCGGCCCCGACGGTATGCTGACCAGTTCTGGCAAGGATTGTGTGCCAAAAATCGCCTCACGCATCTCCCTGGCGGATTGAAAACGCAGCTCTGGTTGTAATTCCAAAGATCGGATCACTGCTGTCTCCATTTGTGTAGACACATTTGGGGAAAACTGACGGATCGGCGATAATTCGACTCCCTCATCCATGCGCAATGGAGCGATCGGTGGAACTTGCCCGGTCAACAGGTTATAAAGAGTGGCTCCCAGTGCATAAATATCCGAACGGGCGTCAACGATTCCTCTGCGCACGTATTGCTCAAACGGACTGAATCCAGCCGTCCGACCCACTACCATTGGTTGGCTGACATCATTCAATACCCGGGCGATGCCAAAATCCACCAGATAGGCAACTCCTTGCAGATTGATCACAATATTGGCGGGTTTTATATCGCGGTGAATGATTTCATGGGAATGGCAGTATTCCAACGCATCCAGCACCTGATCCGTCCAAATCAGTACCTGGTCTTCCGGCATGGGGGCATCGTCATTATCATAAAGCATCCGGTCCAGATCATGTCCTTCTATCAACTCCATCACCAGGTAACGCTCATCTCCTACCTCAAAATAGGCTGAAACATGCGGCAGGTTGGGGTGGTCAAATCCGTGCAGGATTTGTGCTTCTCGCTTGAATAGCTCAGCAGCCTTCTCCTTGGTGAAAGTAGAATGAACCCCCGCTCCAAATCGCACGTTGGTCATACTATCCGCATCCTGGGTGATGTGAACCACCGTGGATTCCTCACTCGGTAAAAAACTGAGGCGAAACTCCTTAATGGCCACCGCAATTGGTGGAATCTTGAGCGTATCCAGGGCGCGAAAGACTGCACCCATGCCGCCCTCACCCAACATTTCCAATATTTGAAAGACACCCAATAAAGTTGAACCTGGTTGGAGTGGCATTGCTCTCCTTACTTGAGCTCTTGCATGGCGTTCAGAATCATTCTTCCATCCGTATACTCCCGGCGATCTGCCGAAAGGGCCGTTGAGCCCAGGATAATTTTCACCAGGCCATCCATCTGCGCTTCACTCCACAGGTGTGTTTCTTCCATGGACGCAAACAATTCGTTTTCGGTCAGCACACCCCGCTGGCCGCTTACCAGGTGTGCCAACAAGCAGCCCAGTGAATAAACATCGCTCGCCGGTGAAATCTCCCCTTCTCCGCGCACTTCAGGCGCCAGGTAATAATCATACTGGCGCAACATGGCGGATTTATGCCAGTGATCTCGGTCGAATAAAACCGAGGCGGTGAAATCTGAAAGCCGGGCGCGGCCATTAGCGGCTTCCACCAACACATTGGTCGGCAGGACACAGCCGTGAATGATATTCTGCTCATGAATGAACGCCAGGGCTGCTGCCAGATCCCTGCTGATTTGCAACACCTCGGCAGGTTTGAAGCGTTTTCGACCTTGCTCGTTCTGCTCAATCAGGGTAGCCAGGCTGGCGCCAATTACCCGCTCCATCACAATGTACAACTTCTTATCGACCCGATAAAAGCCTAGCAAATGGACGATGTTTGGATGACTCAGGTCGCGCACTCTGAAGAAATGCTCAGCGCGCCGTTCCAACGACCCACGCACCTGTTGGCTTTCGATTTCCTTGATCGCCACCTCAGGCCTTTCTGGCAAGCGCAAGTCAAGCCCCAGGTAAACCGGACCGGCTTGACCCTGACCAAGTCTTTCTTTCAACTCGAATAACTGCTGGAACCTGCCAGGGGCAACATTCTGGATGATGGCGCCAAAATCAAATGGCACATCCACCCGCCTGCGAACATCGGCGATTAATTCCGTCACCCGTTGATAACGCCCTTGCGGGTTATTCGCCAGGGACCGCTCGACAACCTCGCCCAGGTTGAAGAAAGCCTTGGATTTCAGATCTCGTTGCAGAGTGGCATCTGGTCGGGGATAGCCTGTCAGAATAAAGCACAATAACGCTCCCAGCGAGAAGACATCGCTGGCGGAGGTTTCACCCTTGCCATCATACACCTCCGGGGAGGTGTAATTCTCCCGGCCGTGAATGCGCGAGGATTTTCCCACCCCCTCCCGGTCAATGATGGTTGCCAGACCAAAATCGGTCAACTTGACTTCAGCATATCCTTCCCCGCCGACCAGTACATTATTCGGATGCAGGTCACGATGAAGCAGGCCCTGCGAGTGCAGATATTCCACCGCCGCACACACTTTGAGGAAGATTTGTAGACGGGTTTGCAGTGGAATTTCCAGCCGCCGGATGGTAATCAGCTTATCCAGAGTACTGCCTTCTACCAGATCCATAATGATGTACTGCCGCTCCTCCTGGACTCCGATATCATGGCACTTGACAATGTTCGGATGATCCAATTCGCTGAGCCAGCGACCTTCGCGCTCGAAGCGTTCAACAGATTTCTTATCCCGACCCTTGGCTGCGGTGATTAATTTCATCGCATACACTTTGTTAGTCTGCAAATCCTTGACCTTGAAAACATCTGCGAACTCCCCGCTGCCCAGCCGGTCTAACTTCTCGTAACGCAAGCCGGTCCAGGTTTCGGTTCGTCCGTGCCGGGAGATATGCGGTACAAGTTCAAATGGTTCTTCAATCGTTGGGGGCATCAAAGTCAGGTCATATTGCAAGCGCTGCAAGTAATCGTGATCCTGCAAATATTGGAAGGGGAAACTATCATACAACTGATTGGCGCTGCGCTTGTAGGTGGCACGCCGGGCCGGATCGAGTTTTAGCGACGGGTCCACGAAGAGGGAGTGATAGAGTACCGCAATCGATTCGAGCAGTTCCATTTCCTGCTTGTTGAATCGCTCCACATAATCTTGTGGGGGAACTGAATCCCGTCCCCAGAGAATCTTGAGCAAATAGCCAGCCGCCGGAGCCCACCAGCTTTTACCCGCTTTATAATAGCAGTCAAACACCTGTTCAGCGGCTTCCAACGCCCCTTGTCGGTCAGCTTTTTTCTGAAGCGCCAATGCCAGATCGGAGTAATATTTACCCGACTGGTGCCACAGACCACGCAGCCGCAGCACATCCGCCAGGTCGCGCCGCTGGTTCACATCCAGCTCAATTCCCTTTTTCTCCCTGGCTTCCAAAATTATCTGATAAATCCGCAGCAGTTCATCACTCTGCTGGCCCACCCGGCGTTGATCCTCACCGCTCAATTCTTCCAGGGCAGCTTCATCCACCAGGATGGCTTTGGCTTTGCGGGCTGCAGTTTCAGCTACATCCAATTGCCCTTGACGCTGGGCGGATTGCGCCACACAGCGGTAGGCAGCCAGCAAAGCCGGCAGTTCCCGACGTGGATTTTCCAATTGGCGTGCAATGCGTTCCAGCGACTCGACCGCATTCTGGCGGTAGTCATCCATTTCATATAATCGCTCAAAATGCCAGACCGCCCCGGCCAGGTTGCCCAACCCGTACAGGATTTCCGCCACGGTCTGGCGGGTCTCTGCGGCCTGCCCGCTGGAGAAGAGCACTTCGTCGCCAATCCGTTCGATCCGCTGCCGGGCTTCACTGGAAAGAGCTTGCCGGCTCTGGCGGGCGATTGAATGTAGCAACAGGTTGGCTTCCTCTGGTGAGATCTGTGCATGGAAGATATCGTAAACCTCGCACTTGGTGAGGGCAATAAAACTGGCATCCGCTGCATAAGCGGTTCCGGCGGGTTGTTTCAATGCCAGTTCCGCCCAGCGATCCACAATGGCGAATGTCGTTTCAAATGGCAGCGGCTTGGCTGGGTCCCTGGCTAGTGCCACCATTTGTGCCAGTAGATCATAGGAATTGCGATAGCGTTTTACATATTCTGCCACCCGTCCAGCCTGGGCTGCCCGTCCACTGCTGGAAGGCAGCAGTGTCAGGATGCGCCGGGCCAATTCCTCGCTACCGCCCACGCTATCTTCCACCAAGTACAACGCCTCCAGCGCACCTTCTGGGTTGCGTTTCTTCTCCCGTCGTTCAGCCAGCGCCAGCAGTAAAGAAGCATCTCCGCTGGCCAGGGCCGGATTTTCATCCAATAATTCCAGAATTTTTTGGTCAAGATGATGATCCCGGCCAAATGGTGCCCGTTGGATAAAAGCTTGCGCCAATGCCAGCCGATGTTTGCCATCCAGCAATTCCGCCCCGGCTTCCATGTATTCCCGTTCCCATTTGCGAGTTTCCAGCAACACCTGCAAAAGGAATTCTTCAGCAGAAGAACAGGTCTCTTGGTTCTTAGTAGCTTGCCGGGCAATCCGCAACCAGTAAATATCCTTCAGATCCAATCCATTCAGGTGATGCGCCGCCCTGAACAGGACTGCGGCATCCGCAGGAGAATGTCCGCTTTGCTCATACAACCAGCGGTAAAGCCCGACGGCCGCAGGTTTTTCCTGTGCCAGCAGGTGTTTTGCCAACTCATCGATAAATTTCTGAACCGAACTACTTTTTCCCAGCAGGCCGGCATCCGCTCCAAATGCTATCAGATCGATTGCCCAGTCAGGTTGCTGATGGATTGCCAGACTACGCTGGCGGTTAAACAACGGGTCAAACAATCCTGAACGCTGAGAGGGTGCCAATGCCGGGCAGCGTTTGGCCAGTTTTTCCGCCAATTCTTCTGCCAGGATGGCAGCTCTGGTGGGTGAATCCTCTGGTTTGACAAGACCAGCATCATACAAACTGAGCAGGCGCAACCCATCCTGAATCGGTTCATCCCGGTTGGCGCTCAACAATTCCAATGCCCAAACGTGTTCAGCGTTCCGGTCATCCGCCCGAAAGAGCCGTTCGAGGCAGAGGGTCAGCAGGGCAGCATCCGCTTCTTTGCGCCGGATGGCTTCGGTCAACAATTGGATGGCATCCGACCGCCAGCCTTGCGGATGGTGGGTAACCAGTCCCTGCAGCAGCTTACGGTGAGATGAAGTCGTAAGTTCTACCTGGTTGTGGACGATCAAACCCAGGCGGCAATCTTCAACATCAAACACCGGAAGGTCGGACCACATCAGCTCTGCTGCTTCCGCCAGGCGGGTCATTTCTTCCAGGTTAGGATGCTCGATGGCATAAATCCCGCCCAGGCCAAGGATATGCTTCCGTTCGGCAGGGCGTTGTTCCACCAGCTTTTCCAGCACCCCGCGCTGCAAGGCGTCCCCGCCCACATGCTGTTCTGCAGCCCAACGCCGTAACTCGGTCGATCCCCCGCCATCCTGCAAATACGCCACTACCAACCCACGCAACGATTCCGGGATGAAGTTACTGGCGAGGCAGGCCAGAGCATATTTTTCCCGCAATTCCTGCATTTTTTTTCTGGTGAAACTGGCCGGCATGGGGCTGGCAAGCAATACCTCCAAACGGCGCAATTCTTTTTCATCCCATTTCTTTTGTTGCAGATAGATATTTGCCAGGTGTTCGTTTAAGGCCGGATAAACCGCCCCTTCATCAAAAACGAGTTCAAACAATCGCTGATCCGATCTGAGCTGCCCTTCCAGCAGGGCTTCAGTCAGCCAGCGTCGGGTCTGGACGGCTTCCAGTTCTGGCTCAAAGGACAGCAAGAAGCGGGCCGCCGATTCCAATTTTGCCCACTCGCGTTCCTGAAAGTAAGTGCGGGTCAAGTGTTGCAAGGCTGGCAAAATGGTCAGACGATGATGGAGAGCACTTTCATAGACAAGTTGGGCGCGTTTCACCGGCACTTTAGCGCCTACATAGGTCCAAACCCGCCCGGACTGGATCTCCAAATCTTGCGGTTGTAAAGCAGACGCCCGGTCCAGCACTTCCATCAACCGCGGCCAGAGAGTATCCTGCGGGATGCCAGAAAATTGATGTTGTGCATATGCTGGCCAGTTGCTACTCTCCAGTTCCACAATCGATTGCCCCCAGAGGATCCATAATTCTTCGGTCATTGCCAGTGCGCCGAACTCATCCCGCGCCCGGTCACATTGTTCAAAAGCCAGGCGGTAATTGCCGCTTTCATATGCCGCTTGAATAGCCCGCTTGCGATAGAGCGGGTTGGCTGGGGGGGTATCGGCCATAACGGTAAAAACGCTGGCAGCCTGGGCAGCAAATTCCGGGTCGGATTTTTCAGGCGCATCTTGAGTATCCCAGATGGTACAGAAGTAATCGAATAAAAAACGGGTCAACAAACCATGTTCAGTGGTTTTTTCAGTTATTTTCCAGGCCTGCATGCAAGCTCGGATTCCGGCCGGAGAAACATCGACCCGGATGCGCGCCAGTCTGGCCCGTAACAACAAATCTTCTTCCGAAAGAAGCTTCATCTCGCCCAGTTGATCCAGTAAGCCAAATGCGTTTTCAACATCAGCAGTTTTCATTTGGTGAAGTGGTGTTTGCAGAATCAGGCGTGCCAGATGGGCGGCTGCTGGAGAATTCTCCGGGTTGATCCGCTGCACACTGAAAAAGCACTGTAAATGGTTCTTCACCCGTCCATCAGTTACCCCCCGGCGCGTCAGCCCGAGGCAAAATGCCGCATATTCCGTAGAGGTGGCAGGCAAGAGCCGGCCGTATTCAAGAGCATCCACCATCACCTGGGGGGGAAGTTCTTCGTCTCCTGCCACCCTTGCAACCAGTTGCCTGGCTCGCTGGCCGTTCTGAAATTTTCCCCACCACCAGACCAAATAAACCAACGCCATCAATCCCACAACCCCTGCAATGATGAAACTTAAACTTAGTGGCATAACGGCTCCCTGTCAATAACGAATGATTAAAGCATGATTCCGAAATCTGGAAATCACTAAATATTCAGTGATTTATATGGAAATACGAAAAACCTCCAGACTACCAGCCCCATTCACCAAGACAATCTTGCGCTCCCACCAGAGCGGAGGGATTAGAAAATCGCCCAATACTGGTTGCTCGTGAACGATTTCTCCTTTCTGGGCGTGGACTACACTTAAAATTCCGCCGTCCTGGTTGCTGGACACTGCTGCAATCAACCCGCTGCCATAAGCCAGCCCAGCCTGCAAAGTGCGACCGCCACCAATGCGAGTCTCCCAACCTTCCTGGAGGGAATTTTCCACGAATTGACAACCAATCAGTCGTCCATCTTGAAAGGCCAGCATCAACCAATTGTCTGCCACTTGCGGCGAGCCGATGGTTTGGCCGGCAAATGTCATTTCTCCCAGCAGCCTGGTTTCCGGAGTCGTTTCATACCAACGCAGCCGGGTATTCAAAGAACCATCTTTTGAAATGATAGGGTAGATTGCTACAATCCTTCGGCCGCCCAAACGGATGACCACCCGGGCTGGTTCCTGTGGACCAATGGGTTCCACCTGGTCGCTCCCTGGCGGCAGCCGAACCAATCCAAAGGATGTAGGGAGATAAACAGAGCCACGTTCCAGAACTGCCGATCCGGCCGCCCGGCCTGGTAGTGAAAACTCATCTGCGCGCTGCCCTGGATCAGATACCGGCCAGCGGTAGAGTTTTTTCCCACCATGCCCATACAACCAATCCCCCCCTGTCAGCAGGCTCAAGCCTGCCTCCGGAAACCTGCCAGAGCGGTAACGTTGGCCGGTCTGTAAATTAACTTCCAACCAATCCGTCCCACCCATATGCAGTAATAACCGGTCCGCATGGATTGCCATGCCCCAGGTGGCCGAAATAACAGTGGAACGCGGTCCCAAGTTATACCGCCCCACCCGGCCGGTCTGCAAATCAAGCGTGATCAATTCACCGTTCAAGTTGCCACAGATCAGGTTCCCCTGGTAAACCAGCGCTGACCGGCAGGCATCCACCCCTAAATCGATCGATGCCAGGTGGCGTTGAACATAGACCTGATCCCCGGTGCCTATCCGTTCCAGCGCATGCGGCGGGGTGGTATTTTCTTTACTGGAGAAACTGGGATTGGTTGCCAGATCCAACGGTGTATGCAAGATGGTGTTTTCATCATCCGTCCGTACAAACGTTTCATCCGGAGATAATTCTTCCAGTAAATGAGACCGGGCATCGCTGACTAATTTAAGATTGGCAGTCAGACGCACATCCACTGGAATACTCTCTGCATATTCCTCGAGTTCCTCACGCACCAGCCTGACGGCTGGCCGGGCAGAAGGTTGTTTCGCCAACAGCGATTTAAGCAATCCAATAAAGGATACCGGCAGATTCATCATCTGCAATGGCCGCCAATCTGGCTCCAGGTTTTTATGCCAGGCGGCCAGTTTTTGCCGCCAAATTTTTGTGTCGACCTCGCTGGATTGAAAAGGCGGTGTGCCTATGATCATTTCATATAAAACACAACCTAACGCATACACATCTACCGCTGGTCCGGGAACCTCGCCCCACCAGAGTTCTGGAGCCATGTAGGAGGGGGTTCCAGCCGTCTCACGAAAACTGGCATCTGCCGCCCGAGCTATGCCGAAATCCATCACCATCAGACTGCCATCGTGCAAGATGCGCAGGTTTTCTGGTTTAATATCACAGTGCACCAGCCCACCCAAGGCCGCGGCTTCCAACGCCCTGGCCACCTGCACGGCATAAATCACCGCCTGGCGCACCGGCAAGTTGGAGCCAGCCATCACATCTCGTAAATCTTTGCCGGTCAGGTAATCCATTACCAGGTACGGCACCCCATGCTCATCCCCATAATTCAATAACCGCACAATATTGGGGTGGGTTGGCAGGCTGCGCAAGGCATCCGCCTCGCGCAAAAAGCGTTGACGGAATTCAGGGCTGGCGCTGATCTCAGGATTGAGCACCTTGATCGCGACCATCACCCCAGTGGTTTTATCCCGTGCCAGAAAAACTGTACCAAAACCACCGCTGCCCAATTCTTCCAGAATTTTGTATTGACCGATACTTTCAATCATAAAACACCTGGCTTGCATCTGAACAGTAGCGGAACATCTCCAAAAAAATCATCTTTACAACTGATGGAAGTTGAATCTGGGGAGGATTTTTGAACGATGCCAGCCGGTAGAGCAACCCTGGGATTCTGGAACGGTTGAATTTTTCTGGCATACCTCAGGCTGCTCCCTGTACAATTAGTTTCTTTACGGACGGATGTACCATTGGTGATTGCGCTGGATCAACAGTAGCAGATCGGAATATGGCAAATCCAAATGCCGCTCGGTTTGAGTATCCATGATCCGAAGGTAACCATCCACCTGTACCATCACCTTGTCTGCATCCATCTCGGTACTCTGATACTTCATCTCAACAAAATCCCACTGGTAAGGAATATCCCAGGTCACAAATGTTCCGATCATATTCCTGATTTCAGTCTCAAATTGTAAAGGAGACTTGGTGCCTGGTTCCAGTAATTCGTATGCTTCACGATACTTTTCTTCGTTGAGAAGGTCATAATATCGGATAGCTGTCCTCACTGGAGCAGAACGCAAGAGGTTGGGAGATACCAGCATCACAATCAGAAAAGCCAGGCCAACTGCCAGGGCTACCCCACCTGAAATCAAGCCGATGGTTTTCCAATTTGGCCTGGTTCGTGTTTGCTGCAGGCTGAACGGATCGGCTAAATCCACCGTGAAATCATATAACGTCGGTTCTTGCTGGGTCACCCCAGGTGCAGGCGGAGCGGAGAAAAATTCATCATCCTGGTTGGTCATTTGCGTTCCCCTGTCGGCCGAATCCGGATTTCGCGTCCCTCGATCAGGAGCACATCCCCTTCCCGAAAAGGTATGGCTTGGTTGGATTCCATCCTTAGGCCATTTAGCACACTGCCATTTGGGCTTCCATTATCGCGGATGGTAATCGATGCGGACCCAACCAGGATGGTTGCATGAGTCCGGCTGATGAATTTTTCTGGATCAGGTAATGAAACCGGTGGTGTCGGTCCACTTACCGGAGGCCGACCCACCAGGTTCTCGCCTGCCGCAAGCTTGAAAACTGAGGATTGGCCCTGGTAGGTGACAATTACTTCCCATTGTTGCTCGCCCAGCCTGTGCCGGGTTGGTTGGGGCATCTCCTCCGTTTGTCCTTCCGAAATTCCGACCAGAGACAGCGGTACCGTTTCAGGTCTTCCGCTCTTCTCGTGCCCAGGAGGGGGAACCACCGGCGTCTCTGGTGGAACAATTCCGGTAGGTTCGCGCTTCTTCGGTTCGGCACCGGCTGGCGGAACGATCACCGTTCCACCTTTTGGAGCAGGAGGTTGGGCGGGTTTAGCTGGTTCAATCGACGTTCCACCACCAACCACCACCGTTTTGGTGCGTCCACCGGAGGGTTTGCTGACTGCGGGCGGGGGTGCCCCGACCGGCTTTTCAGCAGGTAGCTGTGGGCGGGGTTCCGGAGTCCTTTCCACAGGAGCCTGACCAGCCCCCACGATTTGAGTCTTGCTGCGCCCGCCAGATTTTGTGGTCGGAGGCGGCTGTGATACCGATTCGCTGGACCGTGAGGGCGGATTGGCAAGCGGCTGGGGGTTTGGTTCGGGTGTTCTACTACCCGTTGGCTGACCGCCGGTGAAGATCTGGGTTTTACTGCGGGATTTTCCGGCAGATGGTTCTGACCCAGGTTCCGGGGTGCGGGGTGCACCTGCCTGGTTGGAGGATGGTTTGGGTTCGGGAGTCCGGCCACTGCCGGTTGTCCCTCCACTCATAATTTGAGTTTTATTGCGGCCAGCTCCAGCAGGTTTATGCCCCTCGCCCGCTACAGGCTCGTTTTTCCCCTCCACGCCAAACACCGAGGTGCCATGCCGGCGCGCCGGGGCAGGTGATTCTTCCGATGCTGGTTGGGCTGGAGTAGCCTGTCCCCGGTTTTTATTGAGCTGTTTCACATAGGCTTCTTTTTTAAATGGATTGATGAGCGTACGGTAGGCTTCTTCAATTAGACTCAGACGCCCGGGATCTTCCTCATACTGTTTCCTGGCTCGCCGGTAACCCTGCTCAATGACATCAAATCCGGCATTAAACGGAATACCCAAAATATCAAAATAATTCTCAGCCTGCGGCATGTGACTCCCTCCCCACCAGATAATTTATCTTTCCCTGAACTGACTTCCTTTGTTAAGAAGTGTTAAGAAGTGTTTAAAAGTGTATAACAATCATCATCTATTTTCAAGGTATATTCGGATGAATTTACGGATATAATCTAATGGATTCATATGAAGAATATCACACGTTTATCCATTTTCATTCTCGTTCTGCTTTTGCTGACCGGCTGTGGGCAAACATCGCCTACCGCTACCCTGCCAGTGGCTACAGCCACTCTGCCACTCCCGAGCCCCACGCCGCAGCCACCCACACCCACCCCACTGCCAATGGCTATGCAGATCAATGATTCAGGGATTTTGCTGTCCGAATACGAAGCGGAGATTCAACGCCAACAGGCCGCTGAACCATCCCTCGGAACTCAATCCACCCCGCAACAAATTGCCCAACAGGTGCTGGATGACCTGATCGGTCAAACCCTGCTGGCAGAGGCCGCCTATTCTACCGGCTTCCAATTGAGTGATGCTGATCTGCAGATGCGCATCGATGCCCTGGCGACCGAAATGGGCGGAGCCCAGGCCCTGGCAGACTGGCAGAATGCGAATTTCTACACCCCGGATACCTTTGCCCTTGCCTTGCGCCGCCAGGTTGCAGCACTTTGGCAGCGCGATCAGATCCTGATCGGAGTACCGATCAGCGTCGAGCAGGTTCACGCCCGGCAAATCCTGGTGCGCATGCAAGAAACAGCCGATGAAATTCTGCGCCAGGTGAAAGCTGGCTCGAATTTTGCATCCCTGGCATGGGGTTATGATGCACTGACTGGCGGAGATCTGGGATGGTTCAGTCGCGGGATGCTGACCCAACCTTCCGTGGAAGAAGCGGCCTTCACCCTGCAACCCGGAGAGGTCAGCGGGATCATCCAGAGCGACCTCGGTTATCACATTATCCAAGTGATTGAACGGGATGCCAACCGTCCATTGCAAGCCGAAGTATTGCAGCAAACCCAATTGGCCGCCCTGGAGCAATGGGTGGAACAGGAAAAAAACACTGCCCGCATCCAGATCTTCGTGCAACCCTAAGCCTTTGATAGAATATGGAGCAACCTTATGGAAGATAATCAACCCAAATCGAATCCACCCGCCCGTAAAAGCGTCGGAAATCCTGACTCTGTGTTCAATTTACTTACCATCCTCATCATTGTCGGGATTTTAGTCGTTCTGGTAACCACCGCCATTATTTTTTCAAATCCTACCTCGCCCCTTAATCCGTTTGCCCCGCCGACCCTGCCGGCCAAGATTGAGCTGCCCACTGCCACCATCACCCCCCGCCGCATTGCCGACACCTGGACGCCGACTTTTGCCCCACCTGTCACAGAAACACCTTCCCTGGCCCCGGCAACCGAAACTCCTACCCCCTCCAGCACCTATTTCCTACCCTCCCCGGAAGTGATTGACAGCGTTTCACCCTCCGCCACCGTCGATTCGGAATTCTCCTTCCTGCCCCAGGCGGACCCGGTGGCAATTGATGCCAGTATTTTTAACCCTGGCCGGGGTTGTAACTGGACCGGGATTGCCGGACAGGTGGTGGATTTACAATCACGCCCAGTGATCGGGGTGACCGTTCACCTGAAAGGTTTCTTCGGTGGAAAGACCGTCGACGTGATCACCCTTTCCGGCCTGTACAAGCAATATGGCGAGTCCGGTTATGAATTTGAGCTAGGTACCCTACCCGTGGAAACTTTTGATCTACTCAAGGTGCGATTAGAAGACCAGGCCGGCCTGCCTCTCTCCGATTATGTTTCCATCGATACTTTTTCCGATTGCACCAAGAACCTGATCGTGGTCAACTTCAAACAGGTAAAATAAGCATTGGCTTCGTGGATAGTCCACCTGCGTATTGCTGAAACCTTATTGAGCCGCATCCCCAACCTGGATGCGGCTCAATTTGCGATTGGCAATATTGCCCCCGATTCGGGTGTGCCGGATGAAAAGTGGGAAAATTTCACCCCGCCGCCTCAGATCACCCATTTTACCATTGGGGATAAATTTACCGAGTGGCGGCATACCGATGCCATCTATTTTCGCGACTATGTGGGTAATCTGGATCCTGTGGTTGAACCTGCCGTTTATGCCCTGCATCTCGGCTACTACTTCCACCTGATCATCGACAACCTGTGGCGCAAAGAGATCGGCTTGCCGACCATGCAGCGCTGGGCAGCCGAATTTACCGCGGACAAAGACTTCATCTGGGAGGTCAAGCGGGACTGGTACGGTCTGGATTTCATCTACCTGCGCGACCATCCGGACTGTCTATTCTGGCAGGTGTTCATCAAGGCCGGTGCGCCGCAACACCGGCTGGGGTTTCTACCCGCGGGTGCGGTGGAACGCAACGTTGCCTACATTCAGCAATATTATCAGACCATCGATGACGAGGTGCTGCATCGCTATGGCCGTCCGTATATTTACCTTTCCAAAGCTGAGATGGACACTTTCGTAGAACAGGCAGCTGAACGCTGCCTGACAGCCTGGCAGCGCCTCACTTCGATGAAGAATATTCCAGTAGAATTACAAACTTCACTTTCCCTCTAAATCACTCTTTAAACTCCAACCGAATGTGCCGGGGTTTCAAATCCACCACTTCGGCGGTTCCCAACAAGCCACCAACGGCGCCGTTTTTGAGCGCCATCACCCGGCCATTGGCAAAAAAACCAAATGTGAATTGGGTTTCATCTCCGGCCTGCTTGCCGGGAATTGGCATCAGTCGGGCAGTCAGCGGTTTCCCCAACCGGGTGGCCAATGCCGCGACGTCCATCAACAGGGCGGTTAGATCCTCCTCTGAGGCATCTCCCGGAAGGGGTACGGTATCCAGACCAGTGCCGCAGACCGCCGAGAACATCAGCAAATCCTGGACAGTCAGGCAGCCCTCGGCAGAGCGTTTCGCCAGTCGTGAATCCTCCAATACTGGCATCATCAGGCCATTGAAACCGGCCCGCTTCCACTGTCCCAAATCCAACGTATCCGCTACGAAAGCCGCCGCTGCCAATGAGCCACCCTCGCCCAGGCGCGGGATACCCAACTGCTCCATGGCTGCACCCAGCGAGATGGAATCTTGCGGAAAAGGCGCCAATGAGAAATCAAAGCCACCAAAATCGAAACCGGTCTCCTTGGATAAATCAAAAGCAATCATTTCCATTTGCCGGGCTTTATCGTTCAAACCGTCAATCAGCAGGCGGCGCGCCTCCCCCAGGGAACGGGCAGATTCAAACGCCTGCACGGCCTCATCCGCGCATTCAATCGCCAGGGCAAAGGCAGGTCCATCCCCGCGGTGATAGGCTGCCGGAAAGAAGGGCGAACCCGGGCGGACCTGGGCCAGGGCGGCAAAACGCAAGTTGGCAAAACCCTCGGGTTCGATCTCCCGGTTGGCCCGGATGATCTGGGCACACTTGCGCACAAAGTGCGGATACATTACCCCATAGGCGGCCATGACACCGGTGAAGAAGGCGATGCTGGAATTGGTCAACAACTCCGGGATCATGTCATAGACTTCCTCACCCGCGGGTGGGGTGACCGGGCCAAAGGAGAGGTACTCAAAGCCAGCTGCTTTTGCCTGCTCTTCCAGGTCCTGCACCTGTTTTACGATAACCTTTACGCCTTTGTGACAATCCAGGTAGGTTGTGAATTCCACTGTCGCCAGGCGGGTAGTTTGCACTTCAAAACCTGCACCTTGAAAGCGGCTGGCAGCCCGGGTGCGAAACTGTACAAAATCCTCGGGGATTTTCAAAGGACCCACAACAAGCCTGGGATCCCAAAAGCTGGTGATGGAGCGGATTTTCATCTTGACCTCTGTCGTACCACTTCAAACATCAGAATACTGACCGCCACCCCGGCATTCAGCGACTCGAATTTCCCCGGCATCGGGATGCTCAATTTTTCATCCACCCGCTGCAGGGTTTCAATCCCCGCCCCCTCGGCTTCACTGCCGACCACCAGCATTAGCGGTTGGCGCAAGTCAGCCTGCCAGCAAGGCGTGCCATTTTCAGCTTCCGCCAGATAGATGCGCCAGGGTTTGACAACCTGCTGGCGCCAGGCATCCAACCAATCCCAGTCCACCGTGCGGATCGGCATCCGGAAGTGTGCGCCCATGGCCGAACGCACCACTTTTGGCGCAAAGGCATCCGCTGTACCCCGAGGCAGAAACACCGCCTGCACCCCGGCTGCCGCTGCCGAGCGCAGCAACGTGCCCAGGTTGCCCGGGTCGCGCACCCCATCTGCCAGCAGCAGGAAATCTGGTAGCGGGTTGAGCGGCAAATCATGTTCCGCCAAAACTGCCAGCAGTCCCTGGGGGGTTTCTGTGCCAGTCAGCATCTGCATCACCCCATCACTGACCTCTTCCACTTCGGCACCCAGGGCAGCGTAGGCTTCAGCCACCCGCCGACCACGTTCAGACACACTCGCAGTGTAATACACCTGGCGCGCCGGCCAGACAGCCTGCAAGGCCTCTTCCACCAAGCGCACTCCCTCGGCCACGAAGGCTTTTTGCTCCGACCGCTCCGCTCGCCGGGCCAACAGCCCGCGTACTTGTTGGATTTTCGGATTTTTCGTCGAAGTAATCATTCTGGCCTTTCTCCCGCTCCCAGGTAGTTCCAGGGAAGGGTGATTTCACCAATGATACAAATCCTACCATCAAACTGGATAAAAAGAAAACGGGATGGTGGAAAACCACCATCCCGAACGGAGCTTGCGCTGTGGCACTCAGGCTTTTTGGACTTTGGCAACCACTGCGGCAAACGCTTGCGGATCGCGCACGGCCAGGTCAGCCAGCATCTTGCGATTAATCACAATCCCGGCTTCCTTCATGGCAAATATCAGGCGACTGTATGAGAAACCATGCATGCGGGCTGCAGCGTTGATACGCACAATCCACAACTTGCGCAGGTCGCGCTTGCGGATACGGCGATCACGCGTGGCATACCACATGCTCTTCAGCATGGCTTCGGTCGCCCGGCGGATCAGACGATGGCGAGAGCCGTAATAGCCCTGCGTTGTCTTTAATACTCTCTTGTGGCTTTGTCTGCGTGATGGACCACTTTTTACACGAGCCATATCTTTACTCCTTTGCATGCCCCTGGGCGCCGGTGAAATTCACCAGTTGCGAGCACCCAACGGCCGCTACTAAAACGAATACGACGGGCAGAACCCTACTTCTCCATGTTCGGAGCCAGGCGATGAACACGTTTGATGATGCTCGCGCCTTTGACTACGATCATTTCGCTGAGCAGGGCCTTGGTGCGATCCGAGGTGCGACGGCGCAGATGGCTCTTGCCGCCCTTGGTTCGCACAAGCATGCCCGACCCGGTCATGCGAAATCGTTTCGATGTCGCCTTATGGGTCTTTAGTTTAAGTTTTCCTGCTTTTGGCTTGCGTGGCACAGCGTAACTCCTTTCGACAAAATAAGCGGCGGTTTGCTTACCCGCCGCAATTTTGATACGGCTGGAACTTCTACTTTATTGCTTGGCGGGCGCCGGAGCCGGAGCTTCGACCTTCTTGCCAGGCTTGGATGGGGTCAGAACCATGGTCATGACGCGGCCCTCGATCATCGGCGCCACTTCAACCGCAGCAACATCGGCCAATTCCTTGGCGATCTCGCGCAGATCTTCCAGCGCCAGTTCGGGGTAATCGATCTCACGCCCGCGGAAGCGGACGGTAACCCGCACTTTCATGCCTTCGCCCAACCAGCGGCGGGCATCGCGGGTTTTAAAACCCCGGTGGTGCTCGCCAGTCTTGGGGCGCAGGCGGATTTCCTTGATCTCGATCTTGGTTTGCGCCTTACGCGCTTCGCGCTCTTTCTTTTCGCGCTCATAGATGAACTTTCCAAAGTTGATCACCCGGCAAACGGGCGGTGTGGCGGCAGAAGCTACTTCCACCAGGTCCAGCTCAGCTTCACGGGCAATGCGCAGAGCCTGTTCAATCGGCACCACACCAATGTTTTCACCGTTCGGTCCAATCAAGCGGACTTCCGGAACCCGGATCATCTCATTCACACGAAAAATATTAGTACTAATGGCGCTCTCCTTTTACGTTGACAGGCACAATCCGTCCATGCTTCTGACGGCAATAAAGCGGTAGGATGATACCACAATCCTGCCTGAATCGTCAACTCAAAACCGTCCTGGCGAGACCGGACACACTTCCGGTCGAAACCCTCCCCACCACTGAGGGAGACCGCTTCGCAATGAAAGAGCTATTCTTATATCCCGGCTTCGCTGTCGGCTTTTACCTTCTCCAGGAAGGCAGCCAGCGGCATCGGACCGGGGTTTTCGCCGTTACGCAGGCGCAGGGCGACTGCACTCTGCTCGGATTCCTTGTCCCCCACCACCAGCATGTAGGGGATCTTCTGGTTCTGGGCGTCGCGGATCTTGGCGTTCATGCGGTCGTTGCGTTCATCGACTTCGACGCGCACACCGGCCTGCTTGAGCTGCTCCGCCACCTGTTTAGCGTATTCCACATGGCGGTCAGCGATCGGGATGAGCATGGCCTGGACAGGGGCGAGCCAGACCGGGAAAGCCCCGGCAAAGTGCTCAATCAGCACGCCCAGGAAGCGCTCGGTGGTACCGGTGACGGCGCGGTGGAGAACCACCGGCACGTGCTCAGCGCCATCTTCACCAATGTAGGTCAGGCCTAAGCGGGCTGGCTGGATGAAATCGACCTGGATGGTGGAGAGCTGCCATTCGCGGCCCAGCACATCGTTGGCCATGAAGTCGGCTTTGGGGCCGTAGAAGGCGGCTTCGCCTTCGGCCTCAAAGTAATCCAAGCCGGCGGCGTCCATGGCGGAGCGCAGGGCGTTTTCAGCCTTGTCCCATTTTTCGTCATCCTGAACGTACTTGCCACCCTTGCCGCGCAGTGAGAGCCGCACCCGGTAATCGGTGAAGCGGTAACGCTCGAGCACCTCGCGGATCAGGTTGAGCGAGAGCAAGAACTCTGACTCGATCTGTTCCTCGGTGCAGAAGGTATGGCAGTCATCCTGGGTCAACGAGCGCACCCGGGTCAGGCCGGTCAGCTCGCCGGTCTTCTCGTAGCGGTAGAGCGTGGCGAATTCGGCGAAGCGCAGCGGCAACTCACGGTAGGAGTGCCGGCCCATCTCGCGGAAGAGGGTCATGTGGCTGGGGCAATTCATCGGCTTCAGACGGAAGGAGACGTTCTCATCCACCATCGGCGGGAACATGGCGTCCTTGTAGTTCTCGTAGTGCCCGGAACGCTTGTAGAGGTCTTCCTTGACCACGTGCCCGGTCCAGACATGCTGGTAACCGTAGCGGGTCTGAGTCTCACGGACGTAGCCTTCCATCAGGTAACGCAGCATTTCACCCTTCGGGGCGAAAAGCGGGATACCCGGACCGACGTCATCCGCAAAGTAGAACAAACCGAGCTCCTTGCCCAGCTTGCGGTGATCGCGCTTCTTGGCTTCTTCCAGGCGCCACAGGTAATTCTCCAGGTCCTCCTTCGAGTACCAGGCGGTGCCGTAGATGCGCTGCAACATGGGGCGCTTCTCATCGCCGCGCCAGTAAGCGCCGGCTACACTCATCAGCTTGACGGCCTGCGGGTTGATCTGCCCGGTGCTCTCGACATGAGGGCCGCGGCACAGATCGGTGAAGCTGGCGTGGGTGAAGGTTGAGATTTCGGCTTTCTCCGTCAGCGGATTGCCGTCCTCGTCCATGCCGCCGTTTTCAAGCCCATCGATCAGCTCCAGCTTGAAGGTTTGACCGTCGAAAACCTGGCGGGCTTCAGCGGCACTGACCACCCGGCGAACAAAGGGATGGTTGCCCTTGATGATCTCACGCATGCGGGCTTCGATTTGAACCAGGTCTTCGGGGGTCAGCGAGCGCGGCAGGCCAAAGTCGTAGTAAAAGCCATCCTCGATGGCCGGGCCGATGGCCACCTCGCCACCGGGGAACATCTCCAGCACGGCCTGGGCCATGATGTGGGCCGAGGAGTGGCGAATGCGGTAGAGCAGCGAGTCGTGGAATTCTTCGTGTTTCTTTTCAGCCATTCTTACCTCCATACAGTTAAACAAAGAGCCCCTCACCCAGTTTCTGGGGCGAGAGGGGCCTCACGCGGTTCCACCCAGATTATCCACTCCAGTGGAGTGAACATCTCGAGAGCGGCCATTAACGGGGCCAACCGTTTCCCATACTTTACCGGTTTGGGGTAGTTCAGGGTCAGGCTCACAGGGGGTTTTCGCCAACCGTTTCCGGGAGGGACTTTCAGCCGGGGATCCCTCGTTTCTGTCGGAAGACGAATGGTTACTCGTCCTGATCAAAGCCAGTGGGCGAAACAGGGCTCGAACCTGCGACCTCACGGATGTCAACCGTGTGCTCTAACCAACTGAGCTATCCGCCCGGATTTGTGTTCAATATTTTACCCCGGTTCCAGGGAAATTGCAAGAAAAGGAACTGGCTAAACAACGTGGAATGCAGTTCAGAATTGCATTGCAAGTAAGTTTCACATATCTTTTTATGCAATGATTTCCACGTTTTTTTAATCTTTGGTAGCGAGCTTGAGCAGTCGGGTTATCTTTTTATGCAATGTTTAAGTCCTGTCTAAATAACTGGCGATTAAGGACAGTTGTTGGGTTTCGGGTCAGGTTGAGAAGGATGATCCAAAGCGTAAAAAAAACCTTCAACCCAACCTACCTTTTTGCGCAGCAGATGGAAATCGATTGTAAGACAAGATTTATCTTGTCGAGCGCAAGCTGAAGCATGCGTTACAGGACCGTTGTCAGTTGGGTTTCGGGTCAGGTTGAGAAGGATGGTCCAACGCGTAAAAAAGCCCCTCAACCCAACCTACCTCTTTGCGCAGCAGATGGAAATCGGTTGTAAGACAAGATTTATTTTGTCGAACGCAAGCTTAAGCATGCGTTACAGCTCACCCACACGCAGCCAGGATGGGTGGGGGCGTATCCGTTATTAAAGTGCTCCACAACCCAACCAACGACTAGAAAAACCCTCTGAAGACCAACTACCTACCGATGAGCGGGAGGAAGGTGAAATAGGCAATATTATACGTCTCACCATCCAGAAAATCGCCATTATTCAAGCCGACCCCACCCAATGGAATCTCGCTCGAATTCTGGATTGTGTCATCGTCCAGCACGTCCAGGCGGATGGTTCCGTAACCTGTGCCTGAGTCCACGGTTACCAGGTACGTCTTGCCTGATCCGCTGATTTCGGAGATTTCTGTTCCGGTAAGGTTGCCGGACAGATTCAATGTGAAGTCTGATTCATCTACGCCTGTCACCGATTCAGTGAAAGTGACAACATAATCCACATTACCTACCGGAGCAGGATTAGGATCGGCGCGCAGGATACTGCTGACGGATAATGGAAGGATGTTCAGAAATACACTGACATTGTTACTCTGGTTATTCGCTGTCGCCAGATCCAGTTTACCATCCAGGTTGAAATCTGCCGTTGTCACTGACCTGGGGGATGAACCAGTAGCGTAAGTACCGGCAGCGACAAACGCTCCGGAACCATCTCCCAAAAGTACACCAATGTTATTAGCATTCCAGTCTGCAAAAGTCAGATCCGGGAAACCATCCAGGTTGAAATCTCCGATGACCACACGAGAAGTCGCTGTTCCCGCCGGAATTGTCAGCCCGCTGGCAAATCCGCCGCTCCCATTACCCAGCAAAACTCCCAGGTTTGGAGAACCAGCGCCGACAATATCCGGGTGACCATCCAAATTAACATCCCCGGTAGTCACAAAGGAAGAATGTGCAATGCTGAACTGAGTCAATTCAGCAAAAGTACCGTCGCCAATCCCCAGACGAACACTGACTTGATCGGTAGACACTGTGGCAACCACATCCAGCTTTCCATCTCCATTGAAATCATCAACAGCCACACCGTTCAGCTGCTCACCCATGGGGTAATTCACTGCAGCAGCGAAACCTCCACTGCCGTTGCCCAACAACACGCTCAGCATATTCGTGTCGTTATTGGGAACGACAATGTCAGGCTTGGTATCCAGATTAAAATCACCTACCGCCACGCTGCGTGCATAACCGCCGGTCTGATAGTTGATGGGGGCAGCAAAACCGCCACTCCCGTTTCCCAGTAAGACACTGCCAGCCACAATCCGATCAAAATCCGGGTTAATGGATACAAGATCGAGGTATGTGTCATTATTGAAATCAGCCGTTGCCAGATAGGAAGGAAACCCACCCGAATACAGCGGATAAGTAACTTGAGGTGCAAACGATCCATCACCAATCCCCAACAAGATCCCAACATTAAAATTATAGTAGTTAACCACAGCCAGATCTGGAATTTCGTCCCGGTTAAAATCACCTGAAACAGAAGAATACGGAGTTGAACCCACCGGATAATTGACAGCCGGGCCGAACAGCAACGGGGTGTCAGCTGAAACCGATGTGACCAATCCCAGCAGGCAGAACAAAAGCAATAATCCTGTAAGCCTGGATAATTTTTCCTTCGGATTCGTTTTGATAGACATCGCCAATCAACCCCTTTCCCTGAACATGATGTATTGATACTGTTTTCTGCAGCGGAACAATTCTCGAGTTTATCAAATGATTTTCCGCCCCGGCTCTCTTATTATGACCAATCTGAAAACAGAATTCAATTTTAATTGGTCACATCTCTTTCAATATTTTGTCATGAAAAGGCAAGAAGGCCAACTTGTTGGTTATTTTTAGAAAAATGGATTCTGCAGAAAACCGTGGAAATTCGTTGGGAGTCGGGAAGGAGCGATGAAGGTGGGAAAGACGTCCCTCAGCCCTATTTTCATCATCCTCGAACGCCCTTCACCTAACCTCTCCCTTTCGAGGACAGGAACCATACTTCAATTCTACCTACAATTCATCCACCCGCAGCCAGCCACGGCGCAGGGCGACCAGGGCGGCCTGGGCGCGGCTGGTGAGGCCGAGCTTGGAGAGGATGCTGCCAACGTGGCTCTTGACGGTCTCCTCGCTGATGACCAGCTCGCCGGCAATTTCGCGGTTGGTGCGGCCGCGGGCAAGCAGCAACAGCACTTCGCGTTCGCGGACGGATAGGTCCAGACCCGGCTCGGAATAATTTTCAAAAGCGGAAGCAGATTCAGGGTCAAGGTAATATTCTGCGCGGGCAACGGTACGGACGGCCTGCAGGAGGTGCTCGGGGCGGGCGTCCTTGCGGATGTAGCCGAGGGCGCCGTTGCGCAGGGCTGCCACCACCCGGGCGTCGTCAGTGTAGGCGGTCAGGATGATGACCTGGGGAGGCTCCGGCAGGGCGCGGATCAGGCGGGTCGCCTCAATGCCATCCATGCCGCCGGGCATGAGCAGGTCAAGCACAACTATGTTGGCTTGCCACTCTCCTAGGCGGTGCAGGGCTTCTTCGGCGCTGGCGGCCTCGCCGATGATCAGCAGGTCGGGGAAGGATTCGAGGTAGGAACGGATGCCGCGCCGGACAATGGCGTGGTCATCGACGAGGACGATACGGAGGGGTGGATTTGTCATTTTTTATATCTTTTATTGTACGGATTTGAATGGATCATACGGATATTCCTTTGTTGGAGAGGGGGGCGCGAGAGGATTTCCTGGAATGTGGATAAATCCCCGTACCCCGAATTATAATTAAGGTGAGGAGACATCGACTATCCAGGCGTGACCGTCTCTGGCGATCAATAAATGCTGGTCGTCCGGCGACCAGCGCAGCGCACTTTTAGGATAGATTGGTATCATGTCTTCTGTTAAAACTTGCACTGTTCCATTCAAGAATAGTAGACTGACCCGATTATACTTATCGTGGATTGCCACCTTCTCTCCATCATGAGACCAGGTTACTGCCAGTGGTCCACTGGAGGATGGTAAAAACACATCGTTGGCAGGGTCGCGATAGATCATTTCATCAGCCACCTGCCAGGGTCCGACCCTCTCCCTTGTTTTCGGATTCCAAAAAACACATTCCAATTCATTTTTACCCCCGGCCTTCTTTTCTGCGTAAACAACAAGAGCCTGGGTCTGGTCAGAATTCCAGGCAACCTGGATGGCATTCTCGAAGAGCACACTGAATTCTTGCGTTTCTGGATCGTACTCCAATAAACCAAATGGGGTTGCTGGCGAATTCATTGAAACAGACTCTGCGGGCAGGCTTACCACATACATGCGAGAATTATCGTTATTCCATCCGGCATAAGCGAGATAATTCCCAACAGAGTCAACCAGGGGGACCTGCTTCTTCAATTGAAGATCATAAAGACTATATACCTTCTCCGGGAAAACACGATTCGGGTCAACACTACTATTATGGAATTGCATTCCCTGGTCAATAAAAATCCAGCGACCATTCGGAGAAACCTGGGGATTCTGGTGTTGAATTCCATTTCCTGTGGGCATGCTTTCCCATTGAAATAACAGCTGACCAGAATGGATCTCATAAAAAGAGGATAAATATCTCGATGACAGGATCCTCATCACATCATTTGTTAACCATAATGGGGGTAAAGGGTCGCCGATGACTACTTCAAATTCCTCCAGTTCCTGGCCATCGGGGGATAGAATTTTAATGGATCCAGAAAAATTATGAATATCGGCCATTGCAATGCCCAGCTTCCTGGAATCTGGAGACCAAGATGCATACCCGACACCCTCCATGATCTTTTGCGGGGCTTTGCCATTACTCGACCAGACATATGCGGATTGTTTTACATCTATATAAGATAGATAAGCTTCATCCGGTGACCAATGAATATAATCCTCACAATTGTTGTCTGAAGTATATTTGTTCCAAACAGGTAGAGGGGTTTCACTCAAGAGTTTCGAATCACTGACTCGAATCAGCTTCATCGGATCAAGACATTCAACCAAAAAGGTTTTTTCCGGTGAATAAACCAGCCAGTCCTGATGATCCAATGTAACCACAGGCTGGGCATTAACACCTTGAGAAATATCAACTGTAATGATTCCTTCATTCATTCCATCAATATACGTCGCGACCCTGGCAATTGTATTACTCAGCCAGGCTGTTGAAGAAAAAGCATTGTAGCTAATCCAGCTTACATCAATAACATTTGAGTTCCAGTGAACCATTGGCGTTGGTGAAGGGATGTGAGGTAATCTCGCAGCAGTCGCCTTGGGAACGAATGTAGAAGTTGCTGTAGTTGCAGGAGTTTTTCCTGCTGAGGATGGTGTTGGGCTATCAATAATCGGTGTAGAAGAGGCTGGTTGGATTGGAAGACACGCAGCCAGGATTATGGCTGAACAAAACAGGAAGTTGATTAATATCCAGCCTCGTTTCATATAATAGAGACCTTTCCATTTGATGGTAGGGGCACGGGGAGCCATCAACATTCCAGGTACGCCAATCAATCCCCGTGCCCCTGTGAGTGATTTGGTCAAGCGGGGACAGACAACACCCCCACCTAACCTCAGCCTACGGCATGCTTCGGACCCTTTTTAGGGGGAGGAACAATAAGGTGATTATAGCCTTTTTTTAGAGGCTGCGAGGCGCAGGGCGAGCAGGAGCTGGTAGAGTCCGATGGCCAGGCCGGCCAGCAGCAGCAGACCAATAAAGACTCCCGCTGCATAGATCAGGGTATTATTCGCCAGCAGGTTGACGGTCAAGCCAACCGAGGCATCATACCCCAGGCGGGCGCTGTCGAGCACGTTGGCAAAGCTAACAGGCAGGGTGAGGATACCCACCGCACTGGCAAGCATCGGCAGTAGCGGCAGGATGAAGGCAAAAACTCCGGCCAGCCAGCCGGCCCTGGCCCGGGCAGACTGTGTCCGCCAGGAAGATACCTGGCCGGGAGCGGAAACCTTGCGCCGGGTGGCAAATACGCCCAGCACCAGCAGGGCTTCCAGCAGCATGGCAAAGGGCAGGATCCAGAAGACGCCTGCAGTGACCAGTCCATAGAAGGCCAGCACCGGCAGCAGCAGGCTGGCCCCCACCATCAGGTAATGCCAGGCCGGTGGAACCCGCAGCAGTTGGCCGACCAGGCGCTGGCGGATGACAATGGTCTGCCAGAAGAAGGGCACGGCGCTGACCAGGCTGACGAAGATGATGCCGAGCGCCAGGCTGGCGGAGAAGATTGGGGCATCGCCCAGGGTGAGCGCCAGGCCAATCCCCATCCCGGCTGGAACGATCAGGCCGAGCAGCCCCAGGTTAAAGGCGCGCCAGTGCAGATGCCAGGCTGCAGCCGAACCGGCGGCGGCCAGCTCACGGCGCAGCAGGCCGTAATTAGCAATTTCAGCAGCCAGGAAGAGCAGAAAGGGCAGCCCCAGCACCCAGAACACCGTCAGGAAGAGTGGCATGGTATCCAGCATGCCGCCCTGTTGCGCCATGCCCAGCAAGGCACTTTCACTGACCAGGATGGCAGGCGTGCCCCCGACCAGGGCCAGGCCGCTGCCGAGGGCCAGCAGGGTGGCCAGCAGCCCGGCCAGGCCTTCCCAGGTGATGCCTTGCGATGCGGGGGTGGACTTGCGCCAGGCCAGTAGGCCTCCACAACTGCCATACAGTAGTCCCAGACCAAGGAAGTTCAAAAAGCTGCGATGGATGCCCTGAAATTGGCCGTTGATCGCCCCATACAGCAGTCTTGCGGTTTGCTCCACTACAGCAGGCCGCAAGCCATAATCCAACAGATCGGTAGCGCCATCCACGGCAGCATGGCCGGCGGCCAGCAGGCCAAATGCCGTGAGCGCGCCGATCAGTCCGGTCAGAGCACCCGAGAGGGTCGAACCGGCCAGGCTGGCGGGCTTGTTCCAGCGGGCGGCTAGGAACCCCGCCAGCACACCGATCAGCATGGTCAGGATGGCCATGCTGGTTCCAAAAGCCCGGCTGACATTCCAGCCCCAGTCCAGGTACTTCCCGATGGAATCATAGACCGGCACCAGCAGAGCCGCCGCAGCCAGGATACCCCCACCCAGCCCGAGCCATGCAGCCCGGTTGAGGAAGGGATCCGCTTTGACCGGTGCCAGTGCTTCGGCTTGCTCCGGCGGATGGACGGGCAGGGCCGCCAGCAACTGGACGCCCTTGCCGGCAGCGGTCTTCAGAGAGAACGAACCGCCCAGGGCCTCCAGGCGGGTGCGCATGTTATTCAAACCACCCCCGGGCCGGGTACCGGCCGGGTCAAAACCCAGGCCGTCATCCGTGATGCTCAAGACCAATAAGCCTTTGGCGGCATCCGGCTGCAGGCTGAGGCTGACTTTGGATGGGCGAGCGTGGCGGGAAATGTTGCTCAAGGCCTCCTGGGCGACGCGGAAGAGGGCCTCAAAGGCGCCGGCCGGCAGCCAGTCTTCAGCGGGCAGTTCGGCTACCTCGCAGGTGACCTGCGCCCCGGTGCGGTAGGCCAGGGCTTCGCATTGGTCCTTGAGGGCCTGGACCAGGCCCACCCGCTCCAACGGGACGGGGGAGAGCTGCTGCAGGAGGGCGTTCATTTCTGCCAGGGCAGCCTGGGCGGATTGAAGCACATCGTCCAGGGCAGAACGAGCACCCTGGGGATCCTCCTGCCAGCGGGCCTGTACGGTCGAGGCGCTCATCTGGATGCTGAACAGTTGCTGCTTGATCGAATCATGCAACTCACGACCCAAGCGGTTGCGCTCCTGCTGGGCGGCACCCTGTTCCGCCAGGCTGGCGGCAGCACCCGCCTCACGACCGGTCAGAGGCCCCAGCCGGTTGAGCTGGCGCAGCAGGCCGATCAGTGGATTCCAGAAGTCGCGCTGGGTTTCCACCTGGGGTGGCTGGTCGACTTCCAACCGACCCAGGCCGCGACTCAGGCGGTCCAAAGCACTGCCGAGCGGGGAAAGCGCCAGCAGGCCGAGCAGGATGCTGAGCAGGAAGGCCAGGCCAGGTCGGTCGAAGACGAGTGTCAACACCAGGGTGGCGAGGCTGACAATCGCAAGCACTAGCAGGAGGTAAGTGTAGAAATAGGGCTTATTGAAACGGTCCGGGGTTTTCATGGTAGTTCTCCTGCATTCAGGATACAACCGAAGCCAGGTGTTGCCATCCCTCGAAAGAGGGAATTATGTTATAATTTTGCCGCTCCAACCCGGAGAGGTAGCGTAGTCTGGCCTAACGCGCTCGCCTGGAAAGCGGGTACACTGCAAGGTGTCATGGGTTCGAATCCCATCCTCTCCGCCATAAAAAAGACCTACGGGTCTTTTTTAATTCGAATCCCACCCCCGTAATGGGGGCTTGTCCCTCTCCGCCATATGAGCAATACCAACAGAACACCCTAAGGGTCTTAAAGACCCTTAGGGTGTTCTGTTGTGTGTCGAATCCCAGTCAGCGGCCGTTATAATTGAGTGGTAGTGATCCTGCTGCCCCAGGAGTAACCCTATGAAAATCGCTCCATTTGAACTTGAACGCTACTTCGCCCGCTATGAATTTTCAACCCGCTACTTGCTATCCAGCTCGGATTGCGATGGATTATCCCAGGCAGAACTGGTGGCGATGGCCGATCCGGCTGCCCGCGAATTATGGGAGCAATTAACCCTGGGTTATACTGAATCATTGGGGCATCCCATCTTGCGGGCTGAAATCGCCAGCCTGTACCGGGGCATCCGCCCCGAGGATTGCCTGGTGGTTGTGCCAGAGGAGGGCATCCTGATTGCCATGCAGTGTATCCTGAAAGCAGGCGATCACGTCATCTGTACCTTTCCGGGATATCAATCACTGTATGCAATCGCCGAAGAAATGGGATGCGAGGTAACCCGCTGGGAACCCGAGATAGAAGATGGTTGGTATTTCAATCCAGATTTCCTGGAAAAGAACATCCGGCCGAATACCAGGCTGGTGGTGGTAAATTTTCCGCATAATCCGACTGGCTACCTGCCCGGCCAGGCCGATTATGGTCGAGTGATTGAAATTGCCAGGCAGCACAGGCTCTACCTGTTTTCGGATGAAATGTACCGTTTTCTCGAATACGATCCACAAGACCGATTGACCTCCGCCTGCGAGGAATATGAGAGAGCGATTTCGCTCTTCGGTATGTCTAAAACCTTTGGGCTGGCCGGGCTGCGCCTGGGCTGGTTGGTGACGCGGGATGCAGAGCTATTGCAACGGCTGGCCGAGTTCAAAGATTACACCACGATCTGCAGCAGCGCACCGAGCGAAATCCTGGCAATCATGGGATTGCGCACCAGGGACACCCTGATTAAGTGGCACCTGGCTCGTATACAGCGCAACCTGGATTTGTTGGACCTTTTCTTTAGTGAGTTTGCAGCGGATTTCGAGTGGGTCAAGCCCCGGGCAGGAACGATTGGTTTTCCACGCCTGCGAAATAACCGCAGTTCGCTGGAATTTTGCCAGCAAGTGGTGCAGACAGCGAACATCATGCTGCTGCCTTCGAGTGTATATGGTTATGGCGACCGGCATTTTCGGCTGGGGTTTGGGCGGGAGAATATGCCGGAAGCTCTGGAGCAGTTGGTGAACTATCTAAAGAGGCCAGGTGGGAAGCATTGACTATGATCTGCCGGTGCGCGCCAAAAAGACATACCCACCCGTTGATATTTTTATGTATAATCATTTTACCGGGATCAAGCATTGTGAAAAATTTTGAAGGGTGAAAAGCACCGGGAGATTTACATCTTTCAAAAATCAATCATCCGACCAATGTAAATAGAAGCATCTCAGGAGACACCATGCAACCTATCCGAATTATTGCCATCCTGCTCGTTTGCCTGGCACTGAGCCCACTGGCCCCGGCGCAAGCTGAGCCGGTCAAGGAAAAATCATTTTTTGACGTCACGACCATCAGTGACAACGGAGAGGCGAACCCAGGGAACTGTATCTGCGAGACGATTGGAGCAACAAGTTTGTGCAGCCTGCGGGCGGCCGTTGAGGAAGCAAACGCCTGCTCCGGGAATAATGAAATTCGTTTGAATAATGGGGTGACTTACACCATAGCCACACCATTACGGGTGGATGCAGCTTCTATCGATCCCCTTGAAAAGATTTTCCTTCACTCAGACGACGATAACGGAACCAAACCAATCATCAAGGGGACCGGGGCTGAAGATTACACGGCATTGAGCGTGGTCATGGGAACATTGGATATTACCAACCTCACCATCAGCGACTCGGATGGGATTTTTGTTGGCAGGATGATGAGTGGGACGACGATGGACGGTCGGCTCAATCTGGATAAGGTCTTGATGATCGACAACTGGGAGGCCTCAGCGGCTAACGATGATAGGCGATACGGAGGCGGGGCCATCCAAAACTCGATGGGCAGTGTCACGATCAACAACAGCGTGTTCAACAACAATCGATCCATCTTGAACTGCGGCGGAGCGATTAATAACAGCGGACACCTGGTCATCCGAAATTCATCTTTCCTGGACAACATCGCCCCTTATGGTGGTGCCATCTGTCATGTCGGCTTTCGCTGGCCGGATTCGCCCTACGAGACCTGGAACATGGAAATTTACAATTCAGAGTTTTCGGGAAATGTGGGATCCAACCAGGGCGGTGCAATCTTCCTTTCAGGGCCCTCGCTTTATGGTGATTACAACATCATCGAGGATAGTTATTTTCACGATAACATTTCCTACTACGGATCCGGCGGGGCTATTTTTGCCGGATACACAAACATTGACCCGTACGGCGGCGGATTTGTGCTAAGGAGAAGCACCATCAGTAACAACACAGCTGATTACGGCGGCGGTTTGTCCCTGGCCAATCCTGGGAATTTGCAAAGTCGCGAGGTAGTTTATATTGAAAACAGCACCATCAGCGGCAATCAGGCCGAGATGCACGGCGGCGGCATTTACATGGGGGACGTGCCCTTTCAGGCACAAGATGCAGATCCCACCGTGTATATCCACAACAGCACCATCAGCAACAACACGGCTGACAGCCTGGGCAGCGCGGGCGGAAACGGTGGCGGCATCTATAACACTGCAACCACCCAGGCGCCCCGGCTTGAGAACAGCATCCTGGCGGGAAATATTGATGGAAGCACCGGGCAGTTTGCCTTAATTATGCCGGACTGCTCGGGAAGCATCAACCTGGAAGGCTACAACATCATTGGCCGTTCCGGCGGCTGCAGCCTGGATTCTGACGGCTCTTCGCTGATCGGAAATTCCAGCGCACCAATTGACCCGCTGCTGAAACCGCTGGATCAGGATGGCTATCTGATCCCGACCCACGGGCTGCTGCAAGGTTCACCGGCCATCAACGGCGGCGACCCGACTGGCTGCAAGGATATCCTCAACCTTATCATTCCCCTGGATCAACGCGGAGAGCCCCGGCCGTATGGCCTAGTCTGTGACATTGGGTCAGTGGAGGCGCAATTTACTGTGGTGAAGAAGATCTTCCTGCCAACCATCCTGCGATAGTTCGAGAAATTCTATTCTAATAGGTCGAAAGTCAAAGTAAACAACCCACCCCAAGGGGATTAACCCTTGGGGTGGGTCGATGATCGAAAGATGGTGCGTTCTTCGAACGGCACCCTACAGTTGCGGATCAGGGCTGAAGGCTGCGCAGGTAGTTGACGATATGCCAGCGGTCGGTGGGATCCGGCAGGTTTTCGCGCAGGGCGGGCATCTTACCAGCGACACCCCCGCCGATGGTCTGGAAGAGGGCGCCATCGCTGGTGGTAACCGGATTACCCTCCAGCAGGCTGACCGGCTTGTTTTGCAGGAAGGCACTGAAGGGACCACCGCCCTTGCCATCTGCGCCATGGCAGAGAGTGCAGTTGATATCGTACAACTGCTTGCCGCGGGCAATGGAGGCATCATCTGCTGCCACCGGGTTGAGCGGCGCCCCCAGGCCAGGGATGGAAACCGCCCCCTGCACCGGTACCGAGCGGGCCGGCAGCGGCAGGGGATCTTCCTGGGGGTTGAACGAAGCCTGGATTTCCATGAAGGAGAGCCATTCGATCTTAATCACATCGTAGGTGAAGAGCAAGCCAATGGCCAGCGGAACCAGCGCCAGGCCGAGGAGCATGACAAGTCGTTTGATCATAGGTCCTTCACCTCCGAGCGATGGATTAACTCTGCGCCCAGCTTCTTTAACTCGGCGTGCATCTGCTCATCCTCCCAGGGTGGGCAGGTGAAGAGGATACCGATGTGGCCATCGGATATCTTGGGATGGTAACCGCTGGGTCCGTAGGAAGGCGAAATAGTCTCAATGAAAACGCCAAGGAAGGTCGAAATCAGCAAACCGAGCATGGTGAGTTCAAAAGTGACCACGATGGCGGTGGGGATGGGGAAGTAGGGCATGCCGCCGACCCGGAGTGGATATTGGATGACCGTGCCGATGTTGAGCAGTTGGGAAACGATGAAGCCAACCACTGCCCCGGCCAGGCCGATCAAGCCGACCCGCGTCCACGACATGGGCCGGCCGAGGATCTTTTCAGAGTAAGGGATGCCAGAAATCACGGTGATTTCTGAATCCGCAATGCCGAGCGAATGGAGGGTTCCAACGGCCTCGGCTGCCAGGTCGACCTGGTCTTCCTTGAATAACGCCAGATGAACGGTATCGTCTGCCATGGTTTCCTCCTTACTCCAACTCCGTCACCGAGGGCACTTTCGCCTTGCCGACCTGGCGCAACTGGTGCGCCATCTGCCCCTCCTGTACCTCCCAGACCGGGATGAGCGGGATCAAGCGGGACGCCGCCAGGTAGAGGAAGATGAACAGGCAGAGTGTGCCAAGGGCAATCGATACATCCGTGATTGTGGGGATGTATTCGCCCCAGTCGAACATCGAGCGCTGGTGGCCGAGGGTAAGCGGGATGATGGTCAGGCGCTCAGCGTACATGCCGACGTTGATCAGAGCGGTGATGATGAACATCAGCCAGGGCGTGGTTCGGATCTTTTTATTCCATAACGTCAACCAGGGGATGGCGACGTTGCAAATGAGCATCACATACCAGACCCAGGCGGTAGGGCCTTCAGCATGGAAAGTAAGCAGCCGGCGCATATCCGCTTCGCCGCCGTACCAGTGCAGGATGTACTCGTTGAAGAAGAAGTAAGCCCAGGCCATCGAGAAGATCAACACCAACTTGCCGAGGCCCTCAAAATGCTCCTTGCGGATGAAGTAATCCATGTGCTTCATGGTCGAGCGCAGCACGTAGAGGATCATGACTACGGCTGAGACGCCGGAGAGGATGGCGCCGATGATGAAGTAGGGCCCGAAAATGGTCGAGTGCCAGCCAAGCGTCTGGGTGACAGCGAAGTCCCAGGAGACGATGGTATGGACACTGAACATGACCGGGATGATGGCGAAGGCGAAGATGTTGATGGCCTTGCGCAGGCGGAACCACTCAGCCTCTGTACCGCGCCAGCCGAGGGCCAACGTTTTATAAATCGCGTGGCGCCAACCCTGGGTGCGGTCACGCGCCATGGCCAGGTCCGGCACAAGCGGCATGTAGAGGTAGATGGTGCTGCTGAGTAAATAGGTCGTAATCGCCAAAAAGTCCCAGACCAGCGGTGAGCGGAAATTCGGCCAGAGCCAACGGGCGTTGGGATAGGGCACCATCCAGTAGAAGGCCCAGACCCGGCCCAGGTGGATCAGCGGGAAGAGAGCGCCGGCAGCCAGGCCAAAGGTGGTCATCAATTCTGCAGCCCGGGTGAATGGCCGGCGGAATTCCGCCTTGAACACCCGCAAAATAGCTGAAACAAAGGTGCCGGCGTGGCTGATGCCGATCCAGAAGACAAAGGTGGTGATGAAGAGCGCCCAGAAGACCGGGCGATTTTTACCGGACAACCCGATGCCAGTGGCAATCATGTTACCCCAGGCGCCGAAGAGCAACACCGCCGCTCCCAGGCCAAACAAGCCCAGGAAAAACCAATACTTTTTGGTATAGGTGGTCATAGACTCCATGACCATGCGGTTCAGCTCCTCGCGCGGACGCGGGTCAAGCATCAAATGCTCGCGGGCTTCGTCTTCATCATGGTGTTCCGCCGCATGAACATTGGGGATTGCGTTGGTTTCAGCCGCCATATTCGCCACCTCCCTTGAGATAAACCACTGCTGGAGCGGTGCCAAGCTCTTCATACTGGACAAAACCACGCTGGCTGCGGGCCAGTTGGCTGACCCGACTGTTCGGGTCGCTCAGGTCACCGAAGACGATGGCTTCGGTTGGGCAAGCCTGGGCGCAAGCGGAGACAATTTCGCCATCCTCGACCTCACGACCCTCCGCGCGGGCTGCCGCCTCGCCATGCTTAATGCGCTGAACGCAGAAGGTGCATTTTTCCATGATGCTGCGGCGGCGCACGGTGACATCCGGGTTGAGGTAGTAATTGAGCGGTGAAGGCAGTTCATAATCGAACCAGTTGTAGACCCGGGCGATGTAGGGACAGTTGTTGGCGCAGTAGCGGGTGCCAATGCAGCGATTGTAGACCTGGACGTTGATGTGTTCCTCTTCGCTGTGGAGCGAAGCGAAGACCGGGCAAACCGGCTCACAGGGGGCGTGCCCGCACTGCTGGCACATCATCGGCTGGCGGGTAGGAGCCACTTCCGGGTACTCCCCTTCCCAGTAGCGTTGAACGCGGATCCAGTGCATGCCGCGGCCGTAGGCGGTTTCGTCCTCGCCGATGAAGGAAACATTGTTTTCCATGGAACAGGCAGTGACACAGGCATTGCAGCCAGTGCACACATCCAGGTCAACGACCATTCCCCATTTTTGTGGAAATTCTTCAGCCATATTGTGTGTTCCTCCTCTCAGCGCCCGGCTAGTGACCGCCGCCATAAACACCCACCCGGCTTTCGAGCCGCGCGAGTTGGTGGGTTTTGCCGGTGGGGGTGACGGTGACCAGCGTATCAGCATACGCCAGGTCATTGGCCGGGTTAAAAACTACCGGTAACAATTGAGCCGGGTTGCAGCCACGCCCCTCGGCATAGCGACCGAGGGCGGTGTGCCCCTGCCCAAACGGGATGGCAATGGTATCCGGGCGGATGGCCGGGTAGAGATACACGGAAGCTTCGATTTCACCGGCTTCCGAGCTAATCTTGACGATATCATCATCCTGGATGCCCAGCTCGTGGGCGGTATCCGGATGGATTTCCACCCAGGAATTCCACATAACGGTGGTCATGGGATCAGGCGTCTCCTGCAGCCAGGGGCGGTTCGCCCCCCGGCCATCACCCATCTGGGTCTGAATCAGGTGCAGGTGGAACTTGCCTTGCGGAGCCATGGCCGGGTCAGCTTTGCCGGTCAGGTCAGCGGGGATGCGGGCTTGAGGCGGCTCCAACAGATCCTTGGTCCACCAGCCGCCCTGCTGTTGGAAGACCGATAAGAAGGTCAGAATATCGGTGGCAATGATTGAACCCTGGCTGGCGGCCCGGTAAGGTAATAATTTTTGCATGATGAAATCGTATTCATCCGTGTAGGGCAGGGCTGCGGATAAATTACCTCCCACCAAGCGGGCGGCTGCCAGCAGAACATCGAGTGAGGCCCGGGTGTCGTGCAACGGCACCACCACCGGCTGGGCACTGGAAAGAACCTGACTGCCGGTACCAGCCAACACCCGCTGGTAACCGAAGGATTCGAGCGGGGTGTGATCCGGCAGGACCAGGTCGCTGGCCAGGGCCGTCTCATCCGGGAAGGAGGCAAAGGAAATGAGCGTGCCGACCTTTTTGAGTGCCTCGGCAAAGCCAAAGGCGGCTGGCAGGTCGAAGAGTGGGTTGACGCCGTGAACGAAGAGGGTCTTGACCTGGCCGGCGTTCATGCGGTCGATCAGCGACTGAACATCCTGCAGGGTTCGGGCAGGCTGTTCGGCCGGGCTGAGCCAGACCTGCTTGCCGAGGGCACCCAACTGAGCATTCAGCAGAAGGGCGGCCTGAGCAGTGGCCAGCCCGCCAGCCTGGGTCAAAACGGAACCGCCAGGGATGACGACCGGGGCTTTGGCTTCTGCAAGCAGGATAGCGACTTCTTCCAATTTTTCTTCAGGGATACCGCTGGCAGCGGCAGCCTGTGCCAGGCTAACGCTGTTGAGAGCGCCTGGGGCGGCCATCCCGCGCAATTCAGCAGCGCGCCGGCCGAGGGCCAGGGCTACCTGCCATTCACTGCCCGGTGCTGCAGGCAGCCAGTGATCAGCTGCCCCTCCGGTGACCGACATACGCGGCTCAACGACCACCAGTCTGGCGCGGCGACTGACGTTGTTGCGGCGCATCTGGGCGAAGAGGCGACTGTACGCCAGCGGAGATACCCAGCCTTCAAGAAAATCAGCGCCGAAGGAAAGCACCAGATCTGCCTCAGAGAGGTCGAAATAGGGCGTGCGATATGAGCCAAAGACCAAATTGGTGGCCTCGCGCAAGGTGGAAGTCCCATTCAACCAGTCGTAGGCCGAATAAACCACGGGAGCGGGCGCACCGCCCAACCCAACAGCCAACTCACCAACAAAATCCGCCAGGTGGTGGGGAGCAGCCCCAATCAGGAAAGCCACCTGGGTTGGGTCATCCTTGAAAGCCTGGGCTACCAGGGCAAAGGCGGTGTCCCAGTCCAGTTTTTCCGCGATAGATGCACCACGATTCTGGCGCAGCGGACCTACCACCCGATCCGGGTTATACAGGCCCTGGACAGCGGTCAGCCCGCGCGGGCAGATTTTACCCCGATTGACCGGGTGCTGCGGATTACCCTCCGCCTTGATGGCGCGGCCCTCCTGGGTGCGGACAATCAGACCGCAGCCGGCCGGACATTCCAGGCAGGTGGTGGCGAAATTGGTGCTGACGCCGGTCTGGTTGTATTCCGGCATATCCTGGTAGGGACGGCGAGTGACGTAGCGGGAAGCCGGACCGCAACCTGTCAGTACCGCAGCGGCCGCAGCCCCCACGCCAGTCAGTTTAAGGAAGTCACGTCGTGATAGTTTTTTGGTCATCCTGCGTCTTCTCCTGATTCAATCAATAATGGCAGGTGGCGCAGTCACCCAGGCGGGTGAAGTCCTGGGGCCGCATCTTCTGGTGGCAATCCAAACACCAGCCCATATGCTGGCCGCGTTGCGGTTCGGCTGTCTTCATCTTGGCGACATCCCCATGGCATGTCTTGCAATCCACCCCGGCTGCCACGTGCGGCTGGTGGTTGAAATGCACAAAATCAGGCTGGATGGCTACCGGCACCCAGGGGATCGGTTCATTGCGTTCGATATAGCCGGCCAATTTGACCAGTTCCGGAGATTTCTTGGCAACCTGCTGATGGCAGCCCCAACACTTGCCGCTGCTCGGCAGGCCGGCCACCGATCCGCTGGCTGCCCCGGGGTGACAGTACAGGCACTGCGCCCCCACGCCGACGTGAAAATTGTGCGGGAACTGGATCGGTTGTTCAGGCGGAATCTGGGTCAGGTAGATGCCGCCGACCGCCCCGGCCAACACCAGGAAAAGAACCACACCGAGCAAGATACGGAAGAGCGGGCGCTTCCAAAGGGCTATGAGTTTCTGCATAAGTCCTCTCCTATTATTTAAGGCTGAACCACGGAGAAACGGAGATCACGGAGACGCAGAGAAATTTATCCATTCCAAGACCGGACGCTTCCAAGTGATCATCCGCCAATGTTGAACTATTTCCTGCGGCCGCGGATGGCCCAGACCAGCAGGAAAATGATCGTGATCAGGACCGCAAACAGCAGGATGTTGAAGCCCAGGCCAGTGAGCATGGCACCCAGGGCAGTCAGGATGCCGCTGAACCAGGTTTTCGCCGGACCGGTCGGCTTTTCAGCTTCAGGCGGGCGGTTGTCCAAGGCGGGTTCGGGCGTGCCCTTGGCCTTGGGGTCAGTCAGGCTCTGCAGGTAAGCCATTACATCCCGGCCATTTTGGGCCTGCCAGCCGAGATCAAAGCCGATCTTCTGCATGGGATTCCCGGGAGTACCGTAACGAGCTTTATGCAGAAAACGCCAGGGGTCCGTGTTGGCCACGGTCACCAGGCTGACATCCTGGCCTTCATAACGCATGGCTTGAGCGGAGCCATCCTCACCATGGCAACTGACGCAACCCTGGGTATATAATTCTTTGCCAACCCCGACGTTGCCGCCAATCACCTTGAGCGTAGTCAGGTCGATATACTCGGTGTCATCCACAAAACCTTCACGAATGAAGACGGCCAGATCGGCCAGCAGGGCATCGTCCAGGACACCGGAAAAGTTGTGATCGGCATCCTTTTCGCCTTTCAGGGCAGCGATGATTTCTTCCTGGCTCATGGACCGTGAGGCGGCGTACAGGTTGGGGAAACCCGTGTAATTGGAACCCGAGCGGTTGGCGCCATCCTTGCCCATGCCATCCCAGCCGTGGCAGGAGATGCAGCGCCAGGTATCCGGGCCGGAGCGGGTGTTGTTGGTCTGGCGCGCCCAGATCGGCTGGTCGCCGGCCGGGGCGGATTGGCCAGTGACGGCCATCCAGTTATCATAGAGTTGGGCTCCATTTGGGATGATCGGCCCATCCTGGGCAGGCGGAGCAGCCAGTGCCGCGCCGACACCCACCAGTAAGGCCAAAAGTACGAGAATTGCACCGGTTGGTTTTAACAGCCTCATAACCGCACTCCTCGTCAGTCAAAAATAAATGCAATCACAAACTCACATCAATTTGCCCCGTACGAGAAAATTATACAACATTAAGCTGATTTTCAGATAGGATTTAATTGGTGATTTTGGATAATTTATATGATGAATTTTGGGATGATTTTAGAAGGATTTTTTGCACGGATCTGAGCAGAAAAAAACCGATGAAGACGGAATAGGCTTTTTTCAAACCAAAGGGATACTGAGATTGAATTCAACGCCTTGGGAAATGCCTGTCATGATGGCGGCGAGGTTGAACTGCATCGGGTTATAATTTGGGTATGTCAAAAATTCAGACCCTCGAGATAACCAGCCTGGCATATGGCGGGGACGGCTTTGGCCGCCTGCCAGATGGCCGGGCATGTTTTGTACCCTTCACCCTGCCCGGCGAACAGGTGCGGGTGACCTTGACCGAAGAAAAGGCCGGCCACGCCCGTGGACGATTGCTGGAGGTCCTGCGCCCCTCCCCGGAACGCATCCAACCCCCCTGCCGGCATTTTGGTGTCTGCGGCGGCTGCCACTACCAACACCTGGACTACCCGGCCCAACTGGCAGCCAAGCAGCGGATCTTTGCTGAGCAACTGACCCGCATCGCTGGCATTTCCAACCCGCCGGTGTTGCCGATCGTACCCTCTCCGCTGCCGTGGAATTACCGCAACACAGTGCAATTCAGCCTGGGTCCCAACGGCAAGCCGGGTTACCAGGCGGCTGGCAGCCACACGGTGGTGGAGATCGAAGAATGCCGACTGCCGGAAACCGCCCTCAATGAATTCTGGCCGTCGTTGGATTTGGAATCTGTACCAGACATCGAACGAGTGGAGCTTAAGCTGGGAGCAGGCGAGGATATCCTGGTCAACTTTGAGTCTTCCGAGCCGTACGTTCCTGACTTTGAATTCAGCACCGAGGCGGATGTGTCGGTCGTTCACCTCAGCCCGGATGGGATCGTGCTGCTGGCCGGGGATGACTTCACCACGCTGGAAGTGCTGGGGCGACCGTTCCGCGTTTCAGCGGGGGCATTCTTCCAAGTCAACACCTCCCAGGCAGCGGCCATGGTGCAACACCTGTTCGACATTCTGCCGGTAACGCCACAAACCAACTTGCTGGATGTGTATTGTGGGGTGGGTCTGTTCAGCGCTTTCTTTGCCGGGCGCGTTGGGCAAGTGAGCGGAATCGAGCTTTCTGAACCAGCCTGCCGGGATTTTGCAGTCAACCTGGATGAATTTGAGAACGTGGCGCTCTACCAGGGGGCGGCTGAGGATGTGCTGCCCGGGCTGAATTTCCCGGTGGATGCGGCGATTGTCGATCCACCGCGCGCCGGGCTAGCCCGACCGGTATTGGATGCCCTGCTGCAGCTGGCTCCGCCCCAACTGGCCTACATCTCCTGTGACCCCTCGACCCTGGCGCGGGATGCCAAGCGTTTACTAGCGGGCGGTTACCAGTTGACCCAGGCCACCCCGTTTGATTTGTTCCCGCAGACGTATCATATTGAGTCGATCAGTTTGTTTGAAAAAATATAACCTTAGGTGGCTTTTTGAAGAAGAAACCACAGATCTCACAGATCACACAGATAAACCCCCAAAAATAGCTGATCATTTGCACGGTCAGCAACAGACCGTGAGATTGATCGAATTACTAACTTTTTCCTTGAGTAAAGGATCAATTATATAGAAGGATCCTCTATCCAAAAATCAAGGAAAATTTATGGAAGAATTCCAAGCGATCGCGCTGCTTAAACAAAAGAACCTGGCTGGCCTGGAACCATTAATCGAACGCTACCACCTGCAGGCTATCCGCACCTCCTACCTGATCCTTCAAGATGCTGACCTGGCAGAAGATATCGTTCAAATCGCCTATTTGCAGGCTGCCGAGAAAATCTCACAATTGAGATCGCCCACTTTCGGGGGCTGGTTTCTGAAAATTGTGATCAACCTCAGTATCAAAGCGGCCATCCGGCAAAAGAGGACCACTCCCCTGCCCTCCACAGAAGATGAGGGTATCCACTCAATTCAATCCTGGCTGCTGGATCCAGGGCCTTCCCCGGAAGAACAGGTTTTAGCAACTGAACAGAAAACGAAGGTATGGCAGGCGCTGACCCGGCTCAATCCCCAGGAGAGAGCGGCTGTGGTGATGAAATATTTCCTCGAAATGAGCGAAGCCGAGATCACCCGGGAATTGCACAGTCCCCTCTCCACGATTAAATGGCGGCTGTATTCCGCCCGGGAGAAACTGCGCCGAAGCCTGACCCCGGTAGCTGAAAAGATGAATCCCCATTCACCGGCGTCAATCCCACAACCGGTTGACAAGGAACCGCAAAATGAAAACAAATAAACCCCGCCAACAGGTACTGGCAGACCTGGCCGGAGAGGTATTTCCGGATCAGCCCATTCCGGCCAGGGAAATTAAAGAGAAGGTTGAATCCTCAATCCAGCTAAAGGCAAATACCCGGCGCAGGCAGCGTCAGGCCATTAGCCTCTCGACCCTTGCCTTTCTTTTACTGGCAGGCGCCATCTTTTTGATGACCCCAAGCGGCAAGGCTGCAGCCGAAAGCCTGTTCCAATTCTTCCGGAACGAACCGGCCAGCCAACGCCCACCGCAGGTGGTCGTTCAGCGCGAAACAGAATTGCCCACCTGGGCCCCCGCTCAAAACCAGCCTAGTGAGACATCTACCCTGGAACCGCAGATCATCGTCCTGGATGACTTTATTTCCGACCTGACGGTGGAAGAAGCGGAGAAACTGGCAGGGTTTGCCGTCACCGGTACACAGCAAATGCCGGAAGGCTATCTTCACTATGGTGTGGCATACAACCAGAGGACACAGGGAGTCATCCAAACTTTTACCTGGGATGGCAAGCCGGGCGGGGAAATCATCTTCCTCAGCCAGCAATTGTCGGCTGAGGTTGAGCCAGTCGGACAAGATGCAGAGATTCAGGCAATTAAGTTGGGAGAGACCCGGGTGGAGGTCGTTGCCGGTTGTTGGTTTCAGCTGCCTGGATCCAGCATGGAAACCTGGGAGGCCGATGCACCGGTTTACACCTACCGCTGGCTGAAGGATGGGTTCCACTACAGCCTGATGTTTGTCATCAACGAGCCCAGCGGTCCGGGGTATCTTTCCGAGGAGAACCGCCTCACCCTGGTGAAACTGCTGACTGGAAACGCGGAGGAAGTGCCCGAGTATTGGAACTTGAACAACCTGAGCCTGGAAGACGCCAGGGAGGTGACGGATTTCTCTGCCATCGTTCCAACCCGGGAATTCCCTGGATTGAGCTTTGATCGGGCTGTTTATGAGCCGGAAAACAGGCGGCTGGTTTTCCTCTACGAACCCGATGGCAGTCCTTTTAGCCTGCGGATTTTTGAAATCCCCCTGCCGGGACAGACTGAAACAGATTACAGTAACTATCCGCCTGATTCCGTTGAAGAGGTAATGGTGGGAGGTTACCCGGCAACCCTGGTGCGCGGCGCAATGGTAGACGGTAAATATGATCCAAATTTCAGCATCTCCCTGAGTTGGAAGACTGAAACGGTGTTCATCAACCTGTTTTTGAGAGCCATGGGCGAATCCCTGCCAGATGTACCTGTCGATGTTCTGGTGAATTTTGCAGAGGGGATGAAGTAATCCGGGGTAGATCCCTCCCACCTTGTCCTATGGCATTGTCCATCCCTGCGGATGGACAATGTATTTTCAAGGATCGCAAGGGTATAATCTGGATGCGCTGAAGCACTTGCCAGAAAAGATGCCTGCCGCAACGTCTACGACCGTTTTTCGTATATTGAGTGAGGAGAAAAAATGGAAATACTTGGAATATTTACAGCATTTGGGCTTTCGGCAAGTGCGGGGTTGAATGCCTACATCCCGCTGCTGGCAGTGGCATTATTGGCGCGCTTCACAGATTTAATCCACCTCAAAGCGCCCTGGGATGGGATCACCAGCTGGTGGATCATTGGAATCTTGATTTTTCTTTCAGTCATCGAGTTCGTGGCGGATAAAATCCCGGCGGTGGATCATGTCAATGATGTCATCATGACCTTCATTCGCCCGGCGGCCGGGGCGATCGTCTTTGCAGCCAGCACCAGTGTGATCGAAGTCAACACGGTGTTTGCGATGGCAATGGGTCTGCTGGTGGCCGGCAGCGTGCACGCGGTCAAGGCCAGCGCCCGCCCATTGGTGACCGTTTCAACCGGCGGCACCGGCAACGCCCTGGTCAGCCTGGCCGAAGATACCGTTTCCACAGCGGTCTCGGTGGTCTCGATCCTCTGGCCGTACGTGGCGGCCTTCTTCGTGCTACTGGGATTTTTCCTGATTATCCTGTGGCTGGTACGGCGGAACAAAAAGCATAGCGGGGGTGAGGTTTAGCGCCTCCAGGCGCAGAGAAACCGGCTGATCAAACCAGCCTTTCAGTTCATTCAATGCCCGGCGGGCTTGCTCCTGCCGGGTTTCGTCTAGATTTAACTCGGCAAACTCATCTTCATCCAACACCAGCATGCGTCCATCCGGGTAGACCAGCAGATCCAGCGCCAGATCAACATAAGAGATGGTGTCATCCCCAAACACAGCCGGCAGGCTGATATTGCAGTACCAACCCTTGATACGGCCATCGGCTTTGTCATGGATTTCGTAGATGTTATACCAGCGATCATTCAGGTAGATTTCAACGAACGGATCGCCCTGCCCCAGCAGGATGCCGTGGAACAACATCTCCGGCCGGTTGAAGCCCGCCATCAGTAAAACTGCATTCGCTGAGACTTGCAGGACTTTCGCTTCGTAACGCCAGGTTTCCTGCCCGGCTAGATTCAATTTAAGCACAGAAATGAGCTGCCCGGGATGCATCATGGCTGATCCGAGCCTGGCAGCAGAATGATTTCCTCCGGCCTCAGGCTGAGTTGGAGATTCTCGCCAACTTTCAGCGTAGTGGACAACAAGAACTCAAGCCGTTGGCCGCCCGGGCAAGTGAATGCCACCCGGAAACCCAGACCACGAAAGGCTACGTCCTGCACCACAGCCTGGACCTGGTTGATCTCCCCCTGCGGTGGAGTGGAGGCAGCGGTGGGCCGGATTAAAACCGTCACTGCATCACCCAGATTCAAGGTAAATTGCGGTGGATTCGCTACCTGCAAACTACCCAGACAGGTGTCAACCTCCAACGGATGGATCCGCAAGACTTTTCCAGGCAGTAAATTATTCAGTCCGAGAAAAAGCGCCGCCCAGGCGGAAGATGGTTGCGCATAAACTTCCTGGGGCGGGCCGCTTTGCTCCACCCGGCCATTGTGCAACAAAACCAGGCGGTCAGCCAGAGCAAAGGCTTCCTCCTGGTCATGGGTGACATAAATGGCTGGGATACCGGTTTGGTGAAGCAGCTCGTGCAACTCTCCGATCAACTGCTCGCGCAGGCTGCGGTCGAGGGCACCCAGCGGCTCATCCAACATCAGCAGGCGCGGCCGGGGAGCCAGGGCCCGGGCCAGGGCCACCCGTTGCTGCTCACCACCGGAGAGATCAGTCACCCGGCGGTCACCAAAGCCAGTCAGGTTGACCTGTTCCAGGGCGGCCTGGACCTGGTGATTCATTTCCTCTTTGGCCAGGTGCTGCATCTTCAAGCCAAAACCAACGTTCTGGGTGACCGTCCGGTGGGGAAAAAGGGCGTAATCCTGGAACATCAGGCCAAACTGGCGCAAATGGACCGGCACATCCTTCAGGTCTGCGCCATCCCACAACACCTGGCCCCCCTCGGGAAGCTCCAGCCCGGCGATGATGCGCAGCAAGGTACTCTTGCCGCTGCCCGAAGCCCCCAGCAGGCAGACAGTCTCCCCGCCGGCCACATCAAACGAGACACCCCGCAGCAACGGCTTGCCTTCGTAGGATTTGGTGATGTCGCGAATAACCAGCATTTCTAAAGTCCCAGCACACCCAGAATTACGGTCAGGACCAGCAAAACCAGCAATCCGAGGATGATCAAGATACTGACAGCTTTACTCCGCAGGAAGGAGCCCAGGGTGCCAGTGGCGGTGGTCGCCAGGCTGAGCAGCAAGGCGCTGACCCCAAGCACGATGAAAAAAGTTCCGCCGGCAGCCCAGGCCAGCCCGGCGCCCACCCCCAGGCCAAGGTAAATGAGGGCTGCACCAACAGCCAGCACAACGAAGGGTAAGATAATTTCACCACGGCGGGTTTTCATGGGGGGATCCTTTCAGACAAAAGCACAAGCATGGAGAAGCAGAGGGCACAGAGCTTTTTTCTCTGTGCCCTTAATTAATTTTACCCCAGATGCGACAGTTGGTCGCGGAGTTTAGCAGCAGTTTCCCGGATGGCAGTCAATCGCTGGCGTTCCTTGTCAACCACGGCCGGGGGTGCTTTTTCGGCAAAGGTGCTGCCCAGTAAGGTCTCCAAGCGGGAGATTTGCGCTTCGGCATCGGCCAGTTCTTTTTCCAGCCGGGCACGCTCGGCGTCGTTATCCACCAACTCGGCCAGCGGGAGGTAGATTTCCACCCCGCCGATCACCAGCCCCACTCCGCCCTGTGGTTTGGACAGAAAAGTCGGCAGGATTTCAAACTGCGCCAGGTCCACCTGGGCCAGGGCAGCAATCGCCCGAGCCTGGGCAGCCAGCATGGTTTGGCGTTCCCCTGCCGCAATCATTACCGGGATGCGCTTGCCGGCCGGGATCTTCTTCTCCACCCGCACGTTGCGGATGGCGCGCACGATCTCCTGCACCAGGGCAAAGTCTTCAATCTTAGCTTCCTCCCAGCCCTCCAGCGGGCGCTCCTGCGGCCAGGCAGCAACGATCAGGGCTTCCTCCCAGCCGTTCTGGGGGGTGTAGATCGGATGCTCGGCGCAGGCGGCCTTGAGGTGACCCCAGAGTTCCTCGGTCACAAAGGGTGTGAAGGGGTGCAGCAGGCGCAGGCAGGTATCCAGCGTACGCGCCAGGGTCTGGGCGGTGTAGAAAGCCCGGTCGCCCCCTTCGGCCAGTTGCAGCTTGGCAATTTCCACGTACCAATCGGCAAACTCCGCCCAGAAGAAATCGTAAATTTGGCGGCCAGCCTCGCCATATTGATGGGTAGCGAACAATCGCTCCACATCCCGCACCAGGGCTTGCAAGCGAGCCCAGATCCATGAATCAGCCAGGGTCCACTCCGGCTCCGCCTGGGCTTTCCGCGGGGCGTTCTCCAGAATCCCAATCACAAAGCGGGTGGCATTCCAGATCTTGTTAGCAAAGTTGCGGGTGGCTTCCACCTTCTTCAGGCTGACGCTGGTATCTGCACCCGGGGAGGAACCCACCAGCAGGCTGAAGCGCAGGGCGTCCGTGCCCATCTCGTCCATGACGATGAGCGGGTCGATGGAGTTGCCCTTGGTCTTGCTCATCTTGTGCCCGTGCTCATCCCGGATCAGTCCGTGCAGGTAGACGGTGTGGAAGGGCGGCTGGCCGGTGAATTCCAGACCAAACATGATCATGCGCGCCACCCAGAAGAAGAGGATGTCATAACCGGTCTCCAGCACCGAGGTCGGGTAGAAGTAGTCCAGGTCGGGGGTCTGGTCCGGCCAGCCGAGGGTGGAGAACGGCCAGAGACCGGAGGAGAACCAGGTGTCGAGCACATCCAGATCCTGCTGGATGTGGCTGCTGCCGCAGTGGGCGCAGTGGGTGGCGTCCTCGCGGCTGGCGGTCATCTCGCCACAATCGGCGCAATACCAGACCGGGATGCGGTGTCCCCACCACAACTGGCGGCTGATGCACCAATCCTGGATGTTCTCCAGCCAGTTGTAGTAAATCTTGGTGAAGCGTTCCGGCACGATCTGGATGCGACCATCCCGCACGGCAGCCAGGCCAGCCTCGGCCAGGGGTTGGATCTTGACGAACCACTGGGTGGAGATCATCGGCTCCACGATCTCACCACCGCGCTGCGAGCGAGGCACGTTAAGCATGTAGGGTTCTTCCTTGATCACCAATCCGGCGGCGGCCATATCCGCCCAGATTTGCTTGCGGCAGGCGTAGCGGTCGAGGCCCTGGTACTGACCGCCATTTTCGTTGATGGCAGCAGCTTCGGTCAGGATGTTGATCATCGGCAGGTTGTGCTTGAGGGCGATGGCGTAATCGTTCGGGTCGTGGGCCGGGGTGATCTTGAGGGCGCCCGTGCCAAACTCGCGATCCACGTATTCATCCCCAATCACCGGAATCTCCCGGCCGAGCATCGGCACCCGCACCAGCTTGCCGATGTACTGCTGGTAGCGCGGATCCTCCGGATGCACGGCCACAGCGGTATCGCCCAGGATGGTTTCCGGGCGGGTGGTGGCCACCGGCAGGTATTCGCCGGAGCCATCCGCCAGCATGTAGCGGAAGTAGTAGAGCGTACCGGGTTCCTGGGAGTATTCCACTTCCAGGTCGCTGACAGCGGTGCGCAGCGAGGGCGACCAGTTGATCATGCGCGGGCCGCGATAGATCAAGCCCTTCTCGTAGAGGGTGACGAAGGCCTCGCGCACGGCGCGCGAAAGTCCGGCATCCAGGGTGAAGCGGGTGCGCGACCAGTCACAGGAGGCGCCCAGGCGGCGGATCTGCTTGAAGATCAGGCCGCCGTATTTTTCCTTCCACTCCCACATGAGCTTGACGAACTCCTCGCGGGAGTAGTCATCCCGGCGCTTGCCCTGTTTGGCCAGGGCTTTTTCCACCAGCATCTGGGTGGCGATACCGGCGTGATCCGAGCCGGGCACCCAGAGGGCTGGCACACCCTTCATGCGGTGATAGCGGATCATCAGGTCTTCCATGGCGACGAACAGGGCGTGGCCCAGGTGCAGCTCGCCGGTCACGTTGGGCGGCGGGATGGAGATGACGAACGGCTTCCTGGTCGGGTCAAAGCCGGGTTTCTTGGGGTCATTGGAGGGTGCAAAGAAGCCGCGCTCCTCCCACCACTGGTAAAGGCGCTCCTCGGTGGAGCGGAAATCGTAGGCTTTCGGTAGGTCAGTCATTTTTTTAATTCCTTTGCAAGTTATTTACCACGGAGGCACGGATGACACGGAGTTCGCGGAGTAAACCTTTTTCTCATGTCGGGGTGGATGATTGTGCAACCGATTGTTAATGAACGAAAATCAGGTTCGTTGGGTTTCACTCAAGCCGAGAAGGGCAAGGTTACGAAAGAACCGCTCAACCCAACCTACGGGTCAGGACGAGGCGCGGGCTGACTGCCCGCGTGGACGCTCCGATACATTGATTCCAGCTTGAATGCCGCTTCATTCTTGCTCCGTAAAACAAAACGCCCTTTCATCCATAAGAGGACGAAAGGGGCTCTTCCGCGGTACCACCTCAGTTCGCCAGACATGCCGGCGCTCTCCCCCGGACCATCATCCGGGTTGCGCTGTAACGGGCTGACCCGTGCCGTTCTACTTTCCGTTTGGATTTCTTCGGCATTCCTGCCTGGCGACTTCAGTCTGCATCCACCGCGGAGACTTTCACCCTGGGTCTCCTTCTCTGTCGGTTTTGGCCAGACCTACTCCTCCTGGCGGTTGTGTTACTGTATTGCCGTCATTATACAGAGGTTAAGGGGCGGTGTCAAGAATTTATGCTTATCCTTTCCAATCCAACAATCTCCTCAAGAAGAATCCAAAAAGAAAAAACTAAGGTCCTAAAAATAACCTCATACCATCAGGCTTTCACCCTTGAGCGCAAAGGAATAACAAGACGCCGGATGGCAGGAATACGCAGGACCAGCAGCAGGGTAACTACTGACCCCATAATGAGCGGCCGGATGATGTCACCACTCAATGTGGCAAACGAGCCTTTGACTGCCAATGCATAATGGACAACCATCAACCCGCCCGCAAGGTAAACCAGTTTGTGCAGGCGCTGCCATTTTTTGCCCAATTTCTTCATCCAGAATTTGAATGAAGTAGTGGCTAATGCCAAAAGTATTAAACCGGCTAAAAAACCGAATAGGATAAATGGTTTCTCGACGATCAGGCGAAACATCTCCGGAAAATCCAGGCCGTAATCAAGTACGGCAAAGGTCAGAAAGTGCAGAGCAAAATAAGCAAAGGCGTATAGACCCAGGGCGCGGCGGTGCTTGCTTAATTTTCTCCACCCGGTGAGGGTGACAATGGGAGTGACTGCCAATGCAACAACCAGCAAGTTGGCTGCCGCCCGCCCCAGGAATTGTTCAACAAACTGGATCGGATTGACCGTTAATCCGTCAGTCAGCCAGTGATATGACAATTCTAAAAGTGGCAATAACCCAATTAGGTGCACACTGATGCGTAACAAAACCCCGAAAGGATTTGTCAGTGAACGGATCCGGGTAATCGGTTGATGGATGTTGGTCAAATTTACCTTCCTTTCCGGCTAATAATTTTCGACCAGATCCATGCCCTCATATAAGGAAGCAACCTGCTCCGAGTAACCATTGAACATCAGCGTATCCCGCCGCCCGGTTTCACCAATCCGCCGTTCGCTGCGCTGACTCCAACGGGGGTGGTCAACACTTGGATTCACATTGGCATAAAAGCCATACTCATTGGGGGCAATACTACTCCACAACGTTTGGGGCTGTTCCGCAGTCAATTCAATCTTCACGATGGCTTTGATGGACTTAAAGCCGTACTTCCATGGCACCACCAACCGGATGCCCCCGCCGCTTTGGGCCGGCAGTTCTCCACCGTACAATCCAGTGGCCAGCAGGGTCAGGTCGTTCATGGCCTCATCTACCCGTAAACCTTCCTGGTACGGCCAGGGATAAGAAGATTGCCTTTGCCCAGGCATCTCGTCCGGTTGAAAGGTGGTTTCGAAGCGCACATATTTTGCATCTGATGTTGGTTCAACCTCGGCCAACAATTTTGCCAGCGGGAAGCCCACCCAGGGGATGACCATGCTCCAGGCTTCCACACAGCGCAGTCGATAAATCCGCTCCTCAGGTTGGAATTTCTGGACCAACTGGTCCACATCAAACTTGCCTGGGTTATTCACCAATCCGAACACTTCAACTTCCCAGGGGGATGTCTTGAAATTCTTTGCCAGGCTGGCAACACCTGTTTTGTCGGTGGTGAACTCGTAATAGTTGTTGTAATTCGTAATTTCATCAAAAGAATTGGGGACATCCTGGCCTTCCACCGGGGGCGTGGCTGGCAATGCGGCCGGGATTGTGGAAGTTATTTCAGAATCGGGCGTGATTCCACAGGCGGCCAGGGTCAGGCTGCCGGCAATCACTCCGGCAGCCTGGATGAACTGTCGCCGGGAAAGATATACATTTTTCGGAGTAATTTCCGATGATGGGATGGTTTGATTTTTCATTTTTTCTACCTTTATTTTACGGTTTCGTTTAGTAAAGTGCGAATGGCTTGTTCTGTTTCTTCGTAAGCGCCTTCGCCGATGTGGACATAACGAATATTGCCATTTTTATCGATCAGATACAACGTCGGCCAATACCGATTATTGTAAGCGCGCCAGGTGATTCCTTCATTATCTTGTACAACCGGATAGGTGATCTTCAATTCCTCAACAGCCTGCTTCAAGTTATCCAGGTCTTTTTCATGTTCAAACTCAGGAAAGTGGTTGCCAATCACCACCAGTCCCTGATCCGAATACTCTTCATACCAACCCCTCAACGAGGGGATGACGTTTCGGCAATTAATTCAACCAAAGGTCCACATATCCAGCAGGACAACCTTGCCACGCAGATCTTCCAGGCGTAAAGGTTGATCGGAATTAAGCCAAACATCGTTGGTCAATTCCGGGGCGGCCCCAAGATGCGGATATTCCTCTGAATCAAAGCCGATGGGTTGGTCAGGCTCCCGGTGGGCGGGGCTGCAACCAGTCAACATAACCAGTAAGACAAGAAAAAACAACCATAAGCGCATCATACACCTCCAAAAGGGTTATGATGATTATGGCAAAAATAGATTACAAAAGTCTTACAGGTCAGGGAACATTTGATTAATGAATTGGCAGGCAGAAGGTGAAGACAGACCCTTTGCCCCGGACACTCTCCACGTGGATGGAGCCTCCGTGCGCCTCTACAACCCCTTTGACAATCGCCAGTCCTAAACCAGCGCCGCCGCTGGATTGGTTGCGGGATTTATCCCCGCGATAGAAACGATCAAAAACTAATGGGATGTCTTCCGGCAATATGCCCTCGCCTGTATCACTCACGGAAACCCTTACCTCATCTCCAACCCGGATTGCCTGGATGGTTACATTGCCACCAGGTGGGGTGTAACGCAGGGCATTACTGATCAGATTATTGATCACGCGTCCCATCCATTGTGCATCCATCAGAACCGGATCGATTTCACTTGCAGCTGTCCCACTGAGGATCACTTCCTTTTGCGCTGCCAGACTGGAAAAGCTTTCCAGGGTATCGGAAATTAAATCCGAAAGGGACGCTGGTTCCAGGTGAAGCGGCAGGCTGCCTGAATCGAGCTGCGAAACCTGGAACAAGTCATCCACCAGGTGAGAAAGGTGATCCACCTGACGCTTGGTTTGCTGCAAGTATTGCTGCACAACCTGGGGTTCTGTGACCACCCCATCCGAAAGTGCTTCAATCAAGACTCGGATGGATGAGAGTGGCGTGCGCAAGTCATGCCCTGCCCAGGCAACCAGGTCATGGCGTAATGCATCCAGTTCGATTTGTTTTTTGGCAGCATTTTCCAATTGCTCTGCCATTTGGTTGAAGGAGCCTGCCAGGGATGCAATTTCATCGCTGCCGGGGATATTGGCGCGTGCAGCCAGTTGTCCGGATGCAATCGCGCGGGTGACATGCTCCAAGCGATTGATGCGATCAATCAATGCACTGGTGAAAAATCCACCCAGACTGACCGCAATGCCGCCAGCAAACACCAGGAGGATGGTTGCCAATAACAAGTCATGCTGGCTGTTAAACATCAGTCGGGCAGCGAGCCAAACGTTGATGAAGGTTAACAAACTGGCCAGGATATATGAACCGATCAGCGCCCAGCGCAAAGAAGGAGCCCGCTCCAACCAGCCCAAGCGATAGGATCCAAACCCGGCAAGAATTGAAATGACAGCTGTAATGGAGAGGAATTGGGCCATGTGCTCCAAGTCTCCCATCGGTGGACGCATCACCCAATAGAAGATGATCAGTGTCACCAATAATATGACCGCAATTCCACTGGTAAACAAAAAAGCAGGAGAGGTGTTTTTTTTCATTAGACCATTCCCTGGTTTATGGCTCAAATTTATAACCCACACCCCAAACTGTGACCAGATGGGCCGGGAGCGTGGGGTCATCCTCAATTTTCTCGCGGATCCGACGAATATGTACGGTCACTGTGCTCGGGTCAATGTAATCGGACAATCCCCAGACGCTTTCCAGCAATTGATCCCGGCTGAAAACCTGCCTGGGATGTTGGGCCAGGTGCATCAACAAATCGAATTCCTTGGCAGTGAGGAGAATTTCCTGATCATTTCTGCGCACCAGACGGGTTTGAGGATCAATGCTTAACTCGCCAAAGTGTAAAACCTGGTTGGACTTTTCCTCCTGGACAGATCTGCTTCGGCGCAGGACAGCCCGTACCCTGCTGACCAGTTCCTGCGGGCTGAAGGGCTTGACCACATAATCATCCGCCCCCAATTCCAGGCCGGCAATCCGATCTGATTCCTCACGGCGGGATGTGAGGAGGATGACCGGCACATCAGACCCATCCCGAATCTTGCGAATCAGGGTAAAGCCATCCACCCCGGGCAGCATAATATCGAGGATGATCAGGTCCGGCATTTGCAGACTAAAGGCATTCAGAGCAGTTTGTCCATCCTCAAAATCAATCACGGAAAAACCCGCCCGTTTGAGATACAAACGCACCACATCCCGGATATTTGGTTCGTCTTCAACAATCGCAATTTGTGTCATACTCTTCCCTGTTGCAACCATTGTACTTTCAAATTATTACACAAATCTTAACTCTTATTTATGGGATCGTAAGGATTTAGTCCGGCTTTTGTAAGGACTGGCCGGTAAGATGGAGGAAATCCAATTACGAGGTAAAAATGATCAAGAAAACCCTGTTTGTACTATTAGCGATGAGCATGATGATGGCAGCCTGTGCGCCTGTGGTTAAAACCAGCGAAACCATGATGGATAAGCCCACCGAGGCCATGATGGACCAACCAACCGAGGCCATGATGGAGAAACCCACTGAAGAGATGATGCCTCAAGACACGTCTGCTACTCCTGATGCGATGGGAGATGCCATGATGGAGACGCCAGCCTGGTTTACAGCGGAATTGCTCAATGTGAGCAGCGGGGAAACCTATACCATCCATGATTTGAAGGGCAAGGTAGTGTTGGTTGAAACGCTCGCCATCTGGTGTTCCAACTGTAAAAAGCAACAGGGACAGGTGAAACTGTTGCACGAAATGCTTGGAATGAACAAAGACCTGGTTTCCATCGGCCTGGATATTGACCCGAATGAAAATAGTGAGGACCTGAAGTCTTACATCGACCAGAATGGCTTTGACTGGGTTTATAGTGTAGCCAGTGCGGAAGTTGCCAATGAGATTGGAAAACTCTACGGAGATCAATTCCTGAATCCGCCCTCAACCCCCATCCTGGTCATTGACCGCAAGGGTCAGGCTCATCCAATGCCATTCGGCATTAAAAGCGCAGAGGAATTAATGAAATTCCTTGAACCTTTCCTGGCTGAATCCATGTAGATTTTGCTTATCTGCCGCAAAGGAGAAATCCTTTGCGGCACCCAACATTTAAGGCAGGTTATTAGTGGAAACAATCATCACATCATTGGGTCTCGGATTACTGGCCAGCGCCAGCCCTTGTATCTTACCGCTTTACCCGGGCTACCTGGCTTACCTTAGCGGAGCAAATTCATCAGAAACCTTGAAAGGGCGTCATTTCCTGGGCTTTTTTGTGCTTGCCGGAGTGTTGAGCATGATGTTGGCCCTGGGCTTGCTGATTGCACTTCTATCCATTTCCATCGGACAAGTTCTTTCCATAGTGATCCCCCTGACAGATCTCTTAATCCTTAGCCTGGGAATTATGTTGTTGATTGACAAAAACCCTTTCAAAGCTCTTCCGCAAATCCGGGTGCCCGGGATGCGCAACCCATACTTTAATGCTTTTTTATATGGCCTGCTGTATGGCCCGATTGCCCTGCCCTGTTCCGGGCCGCTCGTGGTAGGTATTTTTGCCCTGTCTTTCACTGCAGCAGAAGCCTTGAGCAAACTGAATATCTTCCTGTGGTTTGGAATCGGTTTTGGATTGCCTCTGCTTGCCCTTTCCCTTATTTCAGGCTCACTGCAACGATCCATTACCCGCTGGCTGGCTCAACACTCCCGCATGGTCAATGTCGTGGGAGGTGTTCTGCTGGTTGGGATCGCCATCTATGATTTCATTCAGAATTGGGATCTGATCCGGTTGACGTTTCAGTAATTCCCGCCCCAATGAGCCCAAATACAGCCAGACCCATGTTCTTTCAGACCAAGGTTAGTGAAAACTCAGGAAGACATCCTCCATGGTCAGGTCGCCGGGGAGAACGCTGGCGTGCTGGAAACCCGCAGATGTCAGACCCGCCGTGAGGGCAGCGGCTTCCACCTGCGGATCGGTGACAGCCCGCAGGCGGTCACTGGCCAGGCTGGCACGGCGCACCCCGGGTAGGGAAGCCAGGCGGTCCAGGGCGGGCAGCAAGGGTTCGGCCGTCACCTCCCAAACCTTTGCCCCCAGGCTCTCTTTCAGATTGGCCGGGCTGTCCATCGCCAGCAGTTTTCCGGCCCGCATGATGCCCACCCGGTGGCAATACTCGGCTTCATCCATGTAGTGGGTGGTAACCAGGACCGTCACCCCCTGGCCGGCCAGGTCGTAGATCAGATCCCAGAAGGCGCGGCGGGCATTCGGATCCACCCCGGAGGTGGGTTCATCCAGGAAGAGCAGGCGAGGGTGATGCACCAGGGCGATGCCCAGCGCCAGGCGCTGGCGCCAGCCGGTGGACATTTCACGAGGTAGCACCTGCTCATTCCCGGTCAAGCCAACCTGGTCAATCGTCCCCTGGATGGCGGATTGATCGTGAATGCCATACACCCCGCCGTAGAATTGCAGATTTTCCCGAACCGAAAGATCGTCGTAGATGGCAAATTTTTGGGACATGTAGCCGCAACGCGCCCGGACCTCCTCCGACTGGCGGGCGATATCGTAACCCAGCACCTTTGCTTCGCCGCGGGTTGGGCGCAGCAGGCCGAGCAACATGCGGATGGTGGTGGTCTTCCCACAGCCGTTCGGGCCGAGGTAGCCGACGATTTCACCGGGTTGGACCTCGAAGGTCACGCTGTCCACGGCCACGAAGTCGCCAAAGCAACGGGTGAGGTTTTTCGTCCAAATTGCCAGGGTTGCCATGTTATTCCTCATTCTCCGCCAGCGCCATGAAGACATCCTCCAGCATCGGCTGCACAAGGCGCACATCCTGGAGATGGCCGCCAGCCTGCGGAATGGCAAGCTGCAGGCGCCCAATCACCGCCTGGGGATGGGGCTCGTGCAAGCGCAGGTGGAGGCGGTCACCAAAGGTACGCACGTCCGCCACCCCGGCATCCTGTGAGGCGATTTTCCGCAGCAGCGGCAAGGGCTCACCGCGTAACTCCAGGATGCGATCCGCGAGGGTGGCGCGCAATTCCCCGGCGCTGCCCTGCCGGATGATGCGACCCCGGCGCATAAAGCCAATGCGGTGGCAACGGGAGGCTTCGTCCATGTAAGGAGTTGTAATCAATACACACACACCCTCCCCCTCACTGGAAGAAACCAAACGGATGATAAGCTGCCAGAAATCCTGGCGGGTGAGCGGATCGACCCCGGTGGTGGGTTCGTCCAGCAGTAAAACCTTTGGGCGTGTGACCAGCGCCGAGGCCAGGCCTAATTTCTGCTTCATCCCGCCGGAAAGCTGCCCGGCCAGGCGATCCTTGAAATCCACCAGGCTGACGAAGTCCAAAATCTCCAGGCAGCGCGGCTGCCATTCAGCCTGCGACAGTCCGCGCACTTCTGCAAAAAAGCGGATGTTCTCCAGCACGGTCAGGTCTTCGTACATGGAAAAGCGCTGGGATAGGTAACCCAGCCGGGCACGGGCCTGCTCCGTCTGCTGCTGGATGTCGAAGCCATCAATCGCAGCCTGGCCGGCATCCAGTTTCAAAGCCCCCACCAGCAGGCGCAGCGTGGTGGTCTTGCCTGCGCCATCCGAGCCCACCAAACCGTAAATCTCACCCGCCGGGATGTGCAGATCGACCCCATCCACCGCGTGGATCGAGCCAGTGCTTTGCCGGCTGTGAAACGATTTACGCAGGCCGTTTGCTTCGATCAGGAAGGGTTGCATGCCAACTACTTTCACCGGTTATTTGAACACCACATCGGCGGGCATGCCCGCTTTCAATTTGTTCTGCGGGTCAACCAGCTTCAGTTTGATGGCAAAAACAGTATCTTTGCGCCCTTCCACGGTTTGCACGTTACGCGGGGTGAACTCCGCTTTATCGGAGATGTGAACCACTGTTGCCTCAAACACCTCGCCGGGAAAGGAATCAACACTCAAGCTGGCAGTCTGCCCGAGAGAGATTTGCCCGTAGGCTTCCTCCGGGATATAGACGGTGATCGTCTTCATCTCGTCCTGACCCAGGATTAACAGGGTGGAGCCCGGGGCGGCGAACTCGCCGGGTTGGCTGACCACGGTCATCACCACCCCGTCCGCCGGGGCGGTCAGGGTCAGTTTGCTGATTTGCACATCCAGCACACGTAAAGCTGCCTGGGCAGCCTGGACCTGGGCGCCGAGCGCCTGTAATTGAGCCCCGGCAGCTTCTATCTGCTCCGGGCGGGAGCCAGCCTTCACCAGCTCGTACTGAGCTTGGGCGGTTTGCAAGGCGGCTTCAGCAGCATCCGCTTTGGCCAGGGCAGCCTTGCCATCCACGCTATCCTGGATGGCTTCGGGCAGGTCAGCATAGACCGCCCGGGCTGCAGCATAGGCTACCTGGGCCTGGTTAACTGTGGCCTCGGAAACGGCCAATTGTTCGGCGCTGGGACCGGCCTGCAATAATGTCAGATTGGCTTTGGCAGCAGACTCCTGGAAAGTGATACCTGCCAGGGCAGCCTCAGCCTGCTTGCGCTGCTCCTGCAATAAGGCCGTGTCGAACTGTGCCAGCACCTCACCGGCCGTGACCCGATCACCTTCAGCCACCATCACTTCGATCACCCGGCCGCCCAACTCCGGGCCGATTTGAACCTGGGTAATTTCGATGGTGCCAGAGGCAGTTAACGCACCATCCGTGGCTTTGGCGGCCCGGCTGCTGAAGGACCAGTAGGTCAAGGCAGCCATCACCAGCACTGCCAGGAGGATGGGAGCAACTTTACGAGGATTAGGATGCATGAGAACCTCCAAAATAGTTGGTAGAAATCAATCCAGGCGCTTGCGGAAGCGCAAGGCCGCCGCGCCCATAATGATGACCGCAAACAGCACCAGGGCAATCACGTCGAGCTGGATGCTTTCCAGGCCAACCCCCTTGAGGAGCAGGACCCGGATGATATTCATGAAGTAACGCAGGGGAACGGTATAGGAAATCCACTGCAGGATCTGTGGCATGTTGTTGAGGGGGAAGAAGAAACCGGAGAGAAAGATACCGGGCAGCAGGGTCATCCAGACCGTCAACATGGCTTCCTGCTGGGTGTTGGCAATGGTGGAGGCAAACAGGCCAGTGCCCAAGCCGGAGAACAGGAACAAAGTGCAGACCAGGGCGATCAGCAACAGGGAGGCGCGCACCGGCACGCCGAACCACCAGTGCCCAACGGCAATCACCTCGAAAGCATCAAACAGACCGAGGAAGACGTAGGGCAGAATCTTGCCGACCACCAGTTCCCAGGAACGGATGGGCGTGACGATCAACTGCTCGATGGTGCCACGTTCGCGCTCGCGTACCACCGAAGTGGCGGTCAGGATGGCGGTGATGGCGTATAAAATCATGCCAATGACACCCGGGATCATGAAGTAGGCCGAGATCATATCCGGGTTGTACCAGACCGTGGTGCGCACATCCACCGGCAATTGAAGTTTCAAGGAACTACCGCTGCGGGCCAGTTTTTCAGCCATTAATTCCGTGGAATAGCTTTGGGCGATCAATTGGGCAGCGGACAGGGCTGTCGAGGCCACCGAAGGATCCGAACCATCCAGGATGAGCGCCACCTGGGCTTGACCCTCGTGCAGACGGAGCGCATAATCCGGCGGGATGATCATGCCCACCCCCACCGCACCCTTTTCGATCAGGCTGCGCAATTCTGCTTCCGAGTTGACGGAGTAGGAGAACTTTAAGAAATCCGCTGCCTGATAGGCTTCCAGGAAGGCGCGGCTTTCCACACTGTGGCTCTGATCGTACACCGCCAGCGGCACGTTGCGCACATCATTGGTGGCGGCGTACCCCAGCAAGAACATCTGCATGAGCGGAATTACCAGGATTAAGGCCATCAGGCGCTTGTCGCGAAAGAGCTGAATAAATTCCTTGCGGACGATCGAATACAGGCGGGAATTACGCATGGGCAGCCTCCGGAGCCGAGTCGAGAATGCCATACAGGTAGATATCGATATATTGATCGACTGTCTGCGGGCCAAAGGCGGCCTGCAGCTCTTTGCCGACCAGCATCTCGGTCATGTAGTACCAAACGAAGATACCCAAAAAAGCCCGTACCATCACCGGGATGGGGATATCTCGCAACTTGCCACGTTTTTGCAGGGCGCGGCTGGCAAACACCAGCATGCGGGGGGCAGACATCTGGAACAAATCGGTCACATCCTGGCCGTTGAACTCGACCAGCTCGATAAACATCAGCTTGAGCAGGTCCGGCCGGTCGCTCAGCCCGGCAATCATGCGGTGGGCAGCGTCCCGCAGGATTTCGTCGATGGTGTCGCCCTGGGCCTGCTCGATCATCGGCAAAATCTGGTGGTAAGGATGCTTGACCTCCACCACGCCCCTCCAGATTTCATCCTTGGAGGCGAAGTGATTGTAGATACCGCCAACCGTCATTCCCGCCTGCTGGGCGATCTGGCGCATGGAGGTGGCGGCGTAACCCTGCTCCAGGAAGAGCTGGAAGGCAGCCTCCAGGATACGGGTGCGGGTAACTTCGGACTTGGGATAAGATGGGGTCATGCAACCTTCAATAAATAACGAACGTTCGTTATTTATTATAGGTCGGACCAGAGAATTGTCAAGAGGGGAAAGGAAAACACAAACCAAATCACTCATCTCGAAGATATAAACCAAAGATGTAGCTTTCCCATTTTTGATGGGTGTTGATATTAATTTCCATATATGGCGGTGTATTGACAGAAAATAACTGGATTACCTTATATTACAGCGCAAGGTTGGGTAAAAGGATAGCAAGTCGAGCGAGCTTGGACTTACGGTGAGACAAATAAGCCTGGAAATTTCGTTTCTGATAATAACGAACCCGATGTAAAGCGGCAGCAGCATCAAAAACAGGCTTTGG
>JBGSJZ010000112.1:0-77403 GCA_041741455.1 Anaerolineaceae bacterium
CAACGATCCGCCGGTCATCACCGAAGGCGCCTCCACCTCCATCACTATGTCCGAGGATGGTTCTCCGACCGCTTTCAGCCTGACCTTGCACGCCACGGATGGGGATAGCGCCACCCTTACCTGGAGCATCTCAACTCCAGCATCCAACGGTACAGCCACTGCTTCCGGCACCGGTCTTTCCATGGCCATCGGTTACACTCCGACTGCCAACTACTTCGGACCCGACAGCTTTGTCGTCCAGGTCTCGGACGGCAGCGGTGGGACAGACACCATCACAGTCAATGTAACGATCGAATCGGTTTCAGATGCGCCAGTCATCACCGAGGGTGCTTCCACCAGCGTCACCATGTCCGAGGAAGGTTCTCCAACCGCCTTCAGCCTGACCCTGCATGCCACAGATGCGGATAGCGCCACTCTCACCTGGAGCATCTCAACTCCAGCCTCACACGGTACAGCCACCGCCTCCGGCACCGGTCTTTCCATGGTCATCGGTTACACTCCGACTGCCAACTACTTCGGACCCGACAGCTTTGTCGTCCAGGTCTCAGATGGCAGCCTGACGGATACGATCACTGTCAACGTTACGATCAATAATGTCAATGATCCGCCGGTCATCACCGAAGGTTCAACGGTGAGTGTCACCATGTCCATGAATGGGGTTCCAAATCCATTCGCACTCACCTTACATGCCACGGATGTGGACATTACAGACACCCTGACCTGGAGCATCAGCAGCCCGGCCTCGCACGGCACAGCCACGGCCAGCGGTACCGGCACTTCCAAGGATATTGGCTATACCCCCAATCTAAATTACACCGGTACGGATAGCTTCGTTGTACGGGTGGCGGATGGCAATGGCGGTACAGATACGATCACCGTCAATGTCACCATCTCACTCGTCACCCATACCATCTCCGGCACGGTTGGGGTGGCAGGCGCCTCGGTCGCCTTTACTGGCGGCAGCCCGGTTACCTCCGGTGTCGGTGGGGCCTATTCCATCACAGTTCCATACAACTGGAGCGGGACAGTAACCCCCACTTTGATCGGGTACACCTTCGTTCCCACCAGCCGCTCGTATACAAATGTTCAAGTTGATCAGACCAATCAGAATTACACGCCCACCCAGATTGAATACACGCTGACGATTGTTTCTGCCCATGGCACCGTGACCAAATCACCCAATCAGGCTACCTACCATTACGGTGACCTGGTGCAATTGACTGCCTCACCCGCCCTTGGCTATACTTTCGTCGGCTGGAGTGGGAGCATCAGCGGTACAGCCAACCCGATCACGTTGACCATCACCGGCAATATGTCCGTCACCGCCAACTATACCCAGGATGAGTACACCCTGACGGTGATCAGCGCCCATGGTACCGTAACCAGGGTGCCGAACCAGGTTACCTATCATTACGGCGATACAGTTCAGCTCACGGCTGCAGCTGATCCGGGTTGGACTTTTGCCAACTGGAGTGGCGGCGCCACCGGTACGGCCAACCCGGTCTCAGTGACCATCACAGCTAATACCACCGTCACCGCCAACTACACCCAGAACGAATACACCCTGACGGTTGTCAGTGCCCATGGTACAGTGGCCAAGGATCCCAATCAGAGCACTTACCACTACGGCGACGTCGTCCAATTGACCGCAACCCCGGACCCAGGCTGGCTCTTGACCAGCTGGACCGGCGGTGTCACCGGTACGACCAACCCAATTTCGGTCACCATCCAGGGCAACACCACCGTCACTGCCAATTACACCCAGGCTCAGTACACTCTGACGGTCATCAGCGCCCAAGGTACAGTGACGAAGAATCCAGATCAGGTCACTTACCTTTACGGGGATACGGTGCAACTCACGGCTGCGGCTGACCTCGGCTGGACCTTCGCCAGTTGGAGCGGTGGCGCCACCGGTACAGCCAACCCGGTCTCGGTGACTATCACAGCTAATACCACCGTCACCGCCAACTACACCCAAAACGAGTACACCCTGACGGTGATCAGCGCGCATGGTACCGTAGCCAAAGATCCCAACCAGGCCACCTACCATTATGGGGATGTGGTGCAACTCACCGCAACCCCTGATCTGGGGTGGAACTTCGCTAGTTGGAGCGGTGATGCCACTGGCAGTGTAAATCCAGTCTCGGTAACCATCATAGGCAACATGTCTGTTACCGCCAATTACACCCAGGGTCAATACACCCTGACAATTGTCAGCGAACACGGCAACGTTGTCAAAGCCCCGGACCAGGCATTCTATACTTACGGCGACGAGGTCGTGCTGACTGCAACCGCTGCTCCGGGCTGGACCTTCGCCAACTGGAGCGGAGCTGCCACCGGCACCCTCAACCCAGTAACCATCACCATCACGGGTGACACGACAGTTACCGCCAACTACACCCAAGATGAGTACACACTGACGGTTATCAGCGAGCACGGCACAGTGACACTGCTTCCCGACCAGCCAACCTATCACTACGGGGATATTGTCGAAGTGACGGTTGCTCCGGAATCCGGCTGGTACTTCCTCGGTTGGAGTGGTGACGCAACTGGCCTGGCCAATCCGCTTTCACTGACGATCAGTGGCGACATGACCATCACAGCCAATTATGGACAATTCTTGATGTTCATGCCAATCATCACCCGCTAGCCTTCACAGGAACAAAAAAATCAAACAGCCCCCTGGCACTCAGGGGGCTGTTTGCAAAACCGGTATATTTTCTGGTAAACTACTGCACAACCAATGTAAAGGTGTGTTTATGAAAACCTTCCGTTTTTTTGCCGCCCTGTTGATCGCCTTCAGCCTGTTGGGAATCCGTTTTTCAACCACCCTGGCAGTACCCCCCATGCCATCCAGTTTTTATGGCACCGTCCTGGTGAATGGAGTCAACGTTCAGGAAAATTTTCCCATCTCAGCCTGGATTAATGGTGTTCAGTATGCAGTCAACTACACGGTGTTGTATGGTGGGGAATCGGTGTACTCGATCAGCGTGCCCGGGGATGATCTCTCCACAACAGGAATTATTGAAGGGGGTACTCATGGACAAACCATCGTCTTCAAAATAGACCAATTATCTGCCCTCCAAACAGGAACCTGGCAAAGTGGTTTGAACCTCGAACTCAATCTTACTGCGGTTGGATACAGGATTTTTCTACCCCTGATCGGGAGATAGCCGAAAAGTAAAAGCTTCCACCTTTCCCATCCTTTCGCTAAATAAAATCAAGGCACCCAAAAGATGCCTTGATTTTTTCTTCGAGCGGTAAACCTTCACCGGTCCAAGATCTCTTCCACCTCAGCTGCCGTACCCCTCCACGGACCGGGCGTTTCCTGCTTGAGGGAGGTGATCACCCCTGCCCAGTCCACTGCGGTTTGCGGGTCGTGATCCAGGCGTTTGGCCAGGTAGCTGCAGAAGCAGGTATCGCCGCGGCCAGTGCGCCCTTCGAGTGAGCGCGGATTGAATGGCGCTTGATAAAACTTCCTGCCTGCGTAGGCCATCACCCCGGAAGATTGGGTTAGCACGATCTCCTTCGGTCCCATATGCAAGAGTGCAACCGCGGCCTTGCGCGGGTTATCCAGCCCGGTCAAGTATTCGGCTTCGGCCCGGTCCACCTTGAGATAAGTGATGGACTTCAAACCCTCGGTCATGTCCGCCCAGGGCTGGAAGAGCAGATCATCCCCCACAATCACCCGCACAAAACCTTGAATATCCATCGCCACCGGGGCGCGCTGCGCCATGGCCTGCAGGAAGGGCAAGTCCACCTCTCCGGCAAAGAGCGGGGACAGGATGATCAAACGAGCATTTATATCAGGGATCTGTTCCACAGCATACATGCCGCCAAAGCCGATCGGCTTGCAGATGCGGCGCTCCATGTCTTTTGAATCATAATAATTGGCAATCCCGGAGGTGCCCTCCGCCGGGGTCGCAAACACTTCCACACCTTCAGCACGGATTTCGTCCAGCCGGTGAAAATCTGACGTGTGCAGACGGGTAACCACCGCCACCTTCAAACCCAACCGACGAATGACCACGCTGCCAAAGTAGACCCCGCTGCCGGACATGACCTGCTCGACCCCGTCCACGATAATCTTATCCTTGGCGAAGTTGCCAATCATTAAGACATCGAAATCAGGCATTCGATCCGGCTTCCCCCGGCAATACCTGGATACAATCCTCTGCAAAACCAACGGTCACAGTCTCGCCCTCGGGGTACAGCTCCGTCACCGAAGGGTCAACCTCCAATCCGGTGATCAACTGGCCGGACACTTCAACGTCGTATTCCATTACATCTCCCAGATAGACTGCCCGGCGCACAATGCCTGTGAACAGACCCCCTGTGCGGTCGACATGCACCATCTCCGGTCGGACAATCAGGGTGACCACCTGAGCAGGATGAAAACTACGCTTGACATTGGAAAGAACCAGTGTCTTGCCCAGCGCATGCACCGTCAGGCGTTGATCATTTTGCTTCTCAACAGTTCCCTGGACAAAGTTGGCACGGCCGATGAAATTCGCCACAAACCGGCTTTGCGGAAGACGATAGATCTCGACCGGGCTGCCGATTTGCTCGATCAAACCCTCATTCATCACGACAATCTTATCGGAAAGGGTCATGGCTTCGATCTGGTCATGGGTCACGTAGACACTGGTGATGTTCAAGCGCTTCTGAATGCGCCGGATTTCCGTGCGCATCTCTTCCCGTAACTTGGCATCCAGGTTGGAGAGCGGCTCATCCATCAGCAATACCTTGGGTTCCATTACCAGGGCCCTGGCCAGGGCCACCCGTTGCTGCTGGCCGCCGGAAAGCTGACCCGGCGCCCGGTCGCCAAAACCTTCCAGGTGCACCAGGTCCAGCACCCCATTCACCTTTTCCTTGATGATTTTTTTGTCCAGCTTTTTGACATTCAACCCATAAGCAATATTCTCAAAGACCGTCAGGTGCGGGAAGATGGCATAGGATTGGAAAACCATCGACATATCCCGCTTGTGTGTCGGCAACGAGTTGATCTCCTGCCCATCCAGGATGATATTACCTGCCGTTGGGAATTCAAAACCGGCGATCATGCGCAGAGTGGTGGTCTTGCCGCAGCCAGACGGGCCGAGCAGCGTGACCAGTTCACCCTTTTGAATCACCAGGTTAACATCGTTGACAGCGGTCACTTCCGCCACGTTGCCGCGTGGTGGAAATACCTTGGTGATATTTTTCAATTCAAGATACATGCGTTTTCCCTCGCTTTCTTTTACATCCCCTGGCTCAGATCGACACCTTCACGCCCACGGAACAGGCGGTTGGTCACCAGATTCAAAATAAATATGGCCAGCATGACAAAGACAATGATGACCGTAGAATAGGCTGCGGCAATGCTGACCCCGCCCTGCTCCCACTCACTCATGATGGAGGCGGTCACAATGCGCCACTTGGCGCTGACCAGGAAGATAATGGCCGAAAGGCTGGTCATATGACGAGTGAAGCTGAAAATTAACCCAGCTAACAGCGCCGGCAGAATGAGTGGTAACGTTACCTTGCGGAAGGTATACTGGGCGTCTCCACCAAGGATGTTGGAAGCTTCCTCGATGGATGGGTCAATTTGCTGCAATGAGGCAACGCCCGCCCGGACGGATGCCGGTAGGCTGCGGACAATGAAAGCCGCCATAATGATATACGCTCCACCCACCAAGGCAAACGGCATTTCCATAAATGACAGTGCGCTCGGGATGGTCAATGCCAGAATCCCCAAAACCACGCGCGGCAGGCGTCCTTTCAGCCCTTGCAGCAATAAAACCCCGGCAAAGACCAGGATGATTGCCAGCAGTGAGGGTGGTGGTTGAACAATGACCTTGATATGATCTGAGAATTGGAAAATGGCATTGCTCCAGAAGCCGCGCGGAATGCTGCGGCTGAGCGCCGCAATTGGCTTGGCGATGATCAATGCCCAGTTATTGCTCATCACAAACACCCCAAGAGCAACTGCAATCAATGATAATGCTGGCTTTTTTCGGATAATGAATAACCCTACCCCAATCACCAGGTAGATGCCTCCCAATAGATAATAAATTTGGCTGGATTGCAAGTTTTTCAACAGTACGCCAGCCGCTGTGCCAAGTAAAAGAATCACCAGGCGTTCCCAGGCATTTTTGCCCACCACCAGGACAAAGAAGATCGCCAGTATAGTATAGACCGCTATCGCCAGGGAGAGCGCCGGTTTGTTGAAGGCAAGCACAAAACCGATCCCCAGGATGGTGCCGGGTACGGCTCCACCCAGGTTGGAACTAAAATCCAGGGCTTCTTTACCGCTGAAGTTCTTGCGAACCACCAACCAGGCGATCACCATACCCAGGATGGCGGCAACCGGGGTGGCTAGGGCGCTCAGGAAAGTGGTATCCAGGATGGCTTCCACGCCGCGCGTCACCGTCATGGACCAGTGCCGAAGGGTCGGAGTGAAATCCACGCCCCAGGCAGTGCTGAAGGATCCATAGATGATGGTTGCATAGAGTAAGAGGACAAAGGCGCAGATCAAATAGGCGGTGACATTAAATCCCCAGCGGATGATCGGATCTTTTTCTGTAATTTGCGCCCCGGAGGGTTTGCCCGTCACCGAAATGTAAGAACGCCGGTTGACATAATACCGCTGCACCATAAAGAGGATCAATGTTGGAATGATTAACACCAGTGCGAGTGCAGACGCCTTTTGATAGTCGTATTCGCCGATGACCGCCAGGAAGATCTGGGCTGAAAGTACGGTTTTATTCCCGGCAATAAACAGTGGATTACCCAGATCCGCCAGGGATTCAACAAACAAGAGCAGGAACGATCCGGCGATTCCTGGGGTAAGCAACGGGAGCGTCACGGTAAGGAAGACGTGCAGGCGGCTGGCTCCCAGACTGGCGGCAGCCTCCTCCATGGAAGGGTTCAGCCGTTCCAGCATGGCCTTCAGAATCAAATACGACACTGAGAAAAATGTAATCGTCTGGACGATCACCAATCCATCCAGGCCATAGATATCATTCGCTCCCAGCACAAAGGTGATGCCCAATAATTTCTTGGTGATCAATCCGTTTCGCCCAAATAAGAGAATCGTGCTCAATGCCAGGGCAAATGGCGGGCTGACGGTGGGTAAAAGTGCCAGCCAGTGGATAACCCGCTTGCCAGGCAGGTTGCAGCGTACCATGGCATAAGCGAAGATAAAACCGACAAGCGTGCCAAAAATCGCGGTTAACAAGCCCATCGTCATTGTGTCGGTAAACGATCGACGCAAAGCTGGGCCATAATAATCATCAAAATAACGGGTGAAATAGGTCAGGTCGAATGAGCCATCTTTGGCAAAGAATCCACCGGAGACCGTGCGAAAAATAGGGAGAATGACAAACAACAGAATAAAGATACCGGAAAGAAGCAAGCTCATAAAAAGCACCGGATCTCGGAAAATTAAAGAGTATTCTCGAAACCGGCGGATGAGGCCAGAGAAAATTGTTTTTGGTGGAACATTCATAGGGTGAGAGGTCTGCATGATCCTCCAATAAATGAGTTCTGGGCGGCAAATCTGCCGCCCAGAACATTAATCAAAAACCTTATTGTTTCAAATTCTCGGCATTGGCGATTTCGTTGGTGAACTTCTCGACAAATGCCTTCTTGTTCGTTCCTGCCCACTGGAAGTCATAATCAATCAAATTGACTTGCAACAGTTCCGGATGGGAAAGCTCGACACCCTTGACGGTTGGGGCCTGGTAGGCAGCGAAAGTCGGTCCGAGGGCCTGGGCTTCAGGTGTAATCGCCCAATCAAACCATAACTTGGCAGCCTGCATGTGCTTGGCGCCCTTGAGGATGCCCATGCCACCGATTTCATAGCCGGTGCCTTCCGCCGGGAAGGTTAGCTTGAGCGGCATTTTGTTGTTATCGATCTCATTGACGGTATCGTGCGAGAACACAATTGCTACTGCTGCCTCACCCTGGCCGACAAACTTAGCCGGGGCGGCGCCACTCTTGGTGTACTGCGAGATCTGGCCGGCATATTGTTTGATGTATTCCCAACCAGCTTCTTCACCGCGGATCTGTAAAATAGTGGAAATGGCGGTGTAGGAGGTGCCGGAGGATGACGGGTGGGCGACCATCACCTGGCCCTTGAATTCGGGTTTCAGCAAATCATCCCACGAGGTGGGTGCTTCGACGCCGGGGTTGGCGGCCAGCCAATCGGTGTTGGTGGCGAAACCAAGCGTGCCGACATAAATACCTACCCAGTAGTTATCGGCATCTTTGTATTTGGCTTGATCGATCAGGTTGCCGTAATTGGGAGAGTCATAGGCTTCCAACAAGCCCTCACCCTTGGCAGCCACAAAGCTGTCGATCGGGCCTCCCCACCAGATATCGAAGGTGGGATTATCCTTTTCCGCCTGGATCCGGGCCAGCGCTTCACCGGACGACATGCGGACGTAGTTGACCGTGATGCCATACTTGGCCTCAAATTCCTGCTTCATGCCCTGGCACCACTGCTCCTGCGGAGTGCAGAGAACATTTAATTCCGTGTCGGTGATCGGGGCGGCCGTCTCCTCGGCTACGGTGGTCTGGCAGCCTGTGAACAACAAGGAAGCCAGCAAGACGATGGACATCAAAACATAAAACTTCTTCATCATTTCCTCCTCTGGAATGGGTGGTAATTTCAGGCTGAGAATGTCAGCCTCACTGCTGGGTAATATAACAGCAGTAAAATAATTATAGCAATGATTTCAAATAATCCATGTGTCAAACGACCATAATAATTATTAAAATTACATCCAATGAATACACTTCTGGGATACAATTCAGGCGGAACCGTTCAACAAATTCGTTGTTATCCCTTTTGTATGAGGTGGAAAACATGTCCGACCAGATTCCTCACACGCCCAAACGTATCCGGATTAAAGCCAACGGCTCGATCAAGGTACCCGGCGATATTCCGTTGGTACGTAAAACCCAGGTGGTCTCTGAACACGGCGAGCCGCTGACCTGGAAAAATGAGGGCAAGATTGAAACCAATGGCGATTACTCCCTCTGCCGCTGCGGCCGTTCTGCTGAAATGCCCTTCTGTGACAAAGCTCATCATAATTTTCCTTTTGACGGCACCGAAACCGCCGACCCGGCGCCGACTGCCAGCCGCCAGCGGGCTTACCCGGGCGGGGTGATGATCACGGTCAAGAAAGATCACTCGCTGTGCATGGATTCTGGATTCTGCGGCCTGGTCGGCAAAAGCACCAAGGCGATTGTTAAAGAGTCGGCAGATACCGGCATCCGTTCGATGCTGATTGCCATGGTGGAGCGCTGCCCGAGCGGCGCCCTGACCTACTCGATCGAGCCGGACCCGACTGAGATCGAGCCGGACCTGCCGCAGCAAATCGCGGTCACTACGGAAATCACCGCGGACGGGCCAATTGACGGTCCATTGAACGTCACCGGCTACATTGAAATTGAACGCTCGGATGGCACGCTGATGGAAGTGCGCAACCGGGTCACCCTGTGCAATTGCGGCCTGTCCGGCAACAAACCCTTGTGCGATGGCACTCACCGCCGCGAAGCGGAACGCAAAGCCCGGGAAAGCAAGGAATAAGGATGGGAATGCGCGGAGGCGGTGGCGGCGGGCGTGGAGGCTGGGGCAGTGTCATCAATGCCCCGGAGGAAAAGCCCCGCATTACAAGAGAATTATTGAAACGGGTGGGCGTCTACGCAACCCCCTACCGCTGGTACATCCTGGGTATGCTGCTGATCATCCTGACCACCACCGGGCTGGCCCTGGTCAACCCGCTCATCATGCGCGACCTGATCGACCGCGCCATCCCGAACAGCGATATCCAGCGGGTGATCTGGCTGGCGGTCGCCCTGCTGGCCTTACCCTTGCTAAGCAGCCTGATCAATATCATCAATCGTCGATTAAGTGTACGGGTAGGCGAGGGCGTTATCTTTGACCTGCGGGTAGCGCTGTATTCCCACCTGCAACGAATGTCGCTGCACTTCTTCACCAACACCCGGGTGGGCGAATTGATGAGCCGGCTGAACAACGATGTGGTCGGCGCCCAGAGCGCCATCAGCAACACGGCTGTGACCATCATCACCAATATCGTCCAGGCGGTGGCCGTGTTGGCCGTAATGATCAGCATGGATTGGCGACTGACCTTGATCAGCATCATGATCATGCCGCTGTTCATCCTGGCTGCCCGGCTGCTGGCCGGTAAATTACGGGATATTGCCCGCCGCCAGATGCAGGCCAACGCCTCGATGAATGCCATGATGAACGAGACCCTCAACATCGGCGGCGCTTTGCTGGTCAAGCTGTTCGGGCGGAAGAACGAAGAGGTGGATCGCTTCCGCAACCGGGCGACCGAGGTGCAGAACCTGGGCATCCACCGGGCGATGTGGGGCTCGACCTTTTTTGCCATCATCGGGCTGCTGGGCGCCATCGGCACCGCCCTGGTGTATGGCATCGGCGGGGTGATGGCCATCAAGGGCAGCTTCACCATCGGCACCATCGTCGCCTTTGGTTCTTACCTGCACAGTCTGTACGGCGCCCTGCAGCAACTGACCAACGCCCCGGTGGATTTCGCCACCTCGCTGGTCAGTTTCGAGCGGGTTTTCGAGGTGCTGGATTTGCCGATCGAGATCGATTTCAAGCCCGGAGCAGTCATTTTAAAGAATGCTCGGGGCGAGTTGAGCTTTGAGAATGTCTCCTTTGAATACGATCGCAAGGACAGCAGCCTGCTGAACTACGTCAACCGCCCGGGCCAAATGGATAACGTGGTTGCCGTGCTGTCGGGTAAGGCAGCCGTGGAAGCCAAAGAGAGTGATGAAGAAGTCGAAGCCCAACCCCAGACCAACGGGGAAGTGGAGGCTGCGGTGCGCAGCCAGGCGCGGGAACATGCCCTGCAAGACATCACCTTCAGTGTCCAACCCGGGCAACTGGTAGCACTAGTCGGACCGAGCGGGGCTGGCAAAACCACGCTCACCTACCTGATCCCTCGCCTGTATGACCCGGTCCGGGGGCGCATCATGATCGACGGGCACGACCTGCGGGAGGTGACCCTGGATTCGCTCAGTGAGCAAATCGGCATGGTGACCCAGGAGACGCACTTGTTCCACGATACCATCCGCACCAACCTGCTGTACGCCCGCCTGAACGCCAGCCAGAACGAACTGGAAGCAGCAGCCCGGGCCGCCAATATCCACGATTTTATCGCCGAGCTGCCGGATAGCTACGATACGGTGGTCGGAGAACGCGGCTACCGCCTGAGCGGCGGAGAGAAGCAGCGCATCGCCCTGGCACGCGTCATCCTCAAAGATCCGCGCATCCTGGTGCTGGACGAGGCTACCAGCTCACTGGATAGCGAGTCCGAAGCCCTGATTCAAGATGCTTTGAAGCGGGTGATGGCCGGGCGCACCAGCATCGTGATTGCCCACCGCCTCAGCACCATCCTGGCAGCGGATTTGATCCTGGTGATGGACCGCGGCCGGATCGTCGAACGCGGCCAGCACAGCGAGTTGCAGGCCCAGGGCGGGCTGTACGCCCACTTGTACGATACCCAGTTCAACCGAGCGGCTGGGGGAGTGTGATTAAAGCTTTAATTAAGGGGATTATTCGTTCAAACGCCCGGGTAACTGAGAATTATCTGGCAGACGTACTTGACCATTACATCTGTCATTTCAGGATAAAACGGCAGGCTTAATACTTCCTGGCTGGCGCGACAGGTTTCAGGAAAATCATCCGCATGGGTTGCCAGGCTTAGATACGCTTTCTGCTGATGAATTGGCACAGGATAATGAATTCGTGTCTCAATGCCGTGGTCGGCTAAATATTTGCGTAAAGCGTCTCGTTGTGGGTGACGGATTACAAAAAGGTGGAGGGCAGGTAAGCACCCAGGGCGGGGAGATGCCGCTTGAATTTTACTTCCAGCCAGTTGAGACGAATAAAGGTCAGCCAATTCATGACGCCGGGTAATGTCTGCCTGGAGATAAGGTAATTTGGCACGCAAAATTGCTGCTTGAAGTTCGTCCAGCCGGCTGTTGACACCTTTTTGTTGACTGATACGGGATGAATCCCAGCCGTATTGCCGGACCAATCTTATCTGGCTTGCCAGTTCATCCTCACCGGTTACAATCGCCCCACCATCCCCATAAGCGCCCAGGTTTTTTGTAGGGTAAAAGCTGAAGGCTCCCATTTTTCCCCAGGTCCCAACCTGTTTTCCTTTATACTGTGAGCCTAAGGCTTGCGCGCAATCTTCGATGACTGGCAAATCGTATTTTTTACCGAATTTCAAAATAGCATCCAGGTCCACCGGATAACCGTATAAATGAACCGGCACAATCGCTTTTGTTTTCGCTGTGATCGCCTTCTCAACCAGCCCTGGGTCAAGTGAAAAACTCAATGGGTCAATATCCACCAACACCGGGCGAGCCCCGGCCATTTCGATGGCAGCCACGGTGGCCACGGCCGTGAAGGCACTCGTGATGACTTCGTCCCCTCTTCTTATTCCGCACACCAGTAGGGCAATTTGAAGAGCTTCCGTGCCGGAAGCGACTGTAAGCGCATGTTTTGCACCGCAATAATTGGCTAACTCCACTTCGAGCTTTTCAACCTCATCGCCAAGGATGAAATGACCGCTATTTAAAACTCTTTGGATGGCGCTATCAATCATCGGGCGCATAGCATCATACTGGAGGGCAAGGTTGAGAAAAGGGATTTTCATGATACGTATTTCTCCCAGTTTTCTCGATAATAGTTCAAGGTTTTAACAATACCATCCTTCAATGAAGTTACGGGTGTCCAGCCTAATTGGTCCTGGATCTTTTGAAAATTAGTATAATAATCACCGATATCGATTCTTTTTCTTTCCTCTGGAAATGATACGAGACGGTACCCGCCTGCCCCATTCATCTCTATCAATAATTTGGCCAGGTCCAACAGGTTGATCGGTTGAGAACCAATATTGTAGATCTGCCCGATCGCTTTTGGACTCGCTGCGCATAGAAGCAGAGCGTCAATCACATCATCAATGTAATTAAGGTCACGTAACTGTTTTCCTTCACCAAAGACTGTGATCTTTCGCCCCTCGATGATTTGTTGGATCCATAATCCGATAAAGTTTTTCAGGCTATCCCTGACTCGCATGCGCGGGCCATAAACATTGGTCATTCGCAAACAGGTGATCGGAATTTTATATATTTGATGGCTTAGTCGGTGATACCACTCACCGGTTAATTTACTGACGCCGTTAAAATCCACTGGCTCGAGAGGGTGATTTTCATCCACAGGCAGGTATCGAGGGCGGCCATAAACCTGGCGAGTGCTCCCGTAAACGATGCGGATGGTGGGATTGAGTTTCCTGCACATTTCAAGCAGTGCGATTTGATCGAGTGCATTTGCCTGAAGATCCGTTATGGGATCTTCCATACTCCCAATGTGACTGATATGAGCAGCCATGTTGAAAAGGTAATCCTGTTCCGGTAAGATCTTGCCGATCCTTTCCGGGTCGCCCATATTTGCATAAACAATCTCTATATTGTGCTCAATCCCATGGATATTAAACCGATTCCCAGCATAGGAATTAATCAGGTCATCGACAATGGTAACTTGAGCCTCATATTGCAGAAGTTGTCTTGCCAGATTGCTGCCAATAAAACCCATCCCTCCGGTGATGAGCACGTTTTTCTTTCTAAAAGCATCGCCTAATTTGATATTCATTCTGTGGACCGATAGAACCCTTTTCTTCCAACCAGCTTCCACCATAGCTGAATCAATTGAACTCCCGTTCTGAAAAGCCGGCGCAGGTTAAAAAATTGAGATTTTCCATATTGACGATAATAGTGATGCACTGGAACTTCCACAAAAATAAAACCGGCATCCTGGAACTTCTTCACCAGCTCCAGCGGTAAAGTTCCAGTTGTGCTTTCAAGGTGAACACTTTCAAGAATTTTCCGGCGGAACAAACGAAAGTCGCAGTCTACATCCTTTAGATGAAAACCAAACACCCATCTGACGATGGAATGATAGATGCGTCCAATGATGATACGCACAAGCGGATCACTGCGGGAAATTTTGTAACCATTAACAACATCCATCTTTTCGTTCACTGCTGCAACCAGGTCAATCAATTCAAGGGGGTTATATTGCCCGTCGCCATCGGTATAAAAAATCCATTCTTTAGTTGCGGCTCCAAACCCGGTGCGCAAGGCTGAACCATAACCCAAATTCACCGCATGGTGAATTACCCTGAGCTCAGGATACCGAGCGACCATCTCCTCAAGCACGCTTTTGGTGGTATCTGAACTGCCATCATTCACCACGATGATCTCATAGTCATCCGTGACCTGACGTAATGCCATCAAGGCGGTCAGGACCATGCTGGGGATGGTTCCGCCATCATTAAACGCTGGAAAAACCGCACTGATTCCGGAAATTTTGAGAGGAATTTGCGGACGGATCATTGTCATTGTTTTTGAGCGATGGCTACCAGGCTCAATCCAAAAGGCAGGCTCCACCGTGATATCAGGGGAGCTTCTAAACTTAAGATTTTACCCAACACCTTATCCAACCAGCCAAATTCGACCGTTAAATCAGATGTTTTGACCTTTTCTGACCGGGTATTCTCCATTAATCTTTTCATCAAAGCCAATGGAAAGAGAAATGTATTTGCATACGATTGATGTAAAATGGTCAGGTTGCATTGATGGAAAAGCCTGGTGACCGCCTTCATCGAAAATCGCTGTGCAGTCTGGACGGCGATATCGTGGCGCCCTCGCAGCCAATCATAAGCCGGTAACCGAAGCAAGAGATAACCCTTCGGGGCCAACACACGGGTCAGTTCTTTCATGGCTGATAGAACATCCGGGACGGATTGGGCGTACAACACATCAAAACTGGTAACCAGGCCAAAGGATCCTGAAGCATACGGAAGGTCGACTACTGATCCGCAGGTTAATGATTGAAGCCCGCGTAGACGGCAGTAATCAAGCGCAATCAGCGAAAGGTCTAATCCAACAACAGTTCCTCTTTCCGAGAGAAGCGTCTGCATGGCTGCGCCAGTGCCGCAACCTGAGTCCAGTATCCTGAGATTGGCTTGAGACGGTATATATCGTTGCATTAAAGCCCGGCTGATGGCTGCCATTCCGCGATACCACCAGTGTTTATCTTCAACTGTATACATCACCTCATATTCAATCCGATCCAAAATCACCTCAGGGTAACTGGTAGGCTTTTAAGATAACAAATTTACAATCACGAATGATTTTTGTGTGCCCGCCCGGATGCGACAGAATCCAGGTATCCAGCTCGGAGATCCGGTTCGGACTGGCAATCACTGTATCGCCTTTGGTGCCAACCCATTGATCGATAGGATCGTTAATATTTGTGATTTGCCTTTGCCCGCTCAGAAAATCCGTTGAAGCGTGGGTGCCGTACCGGTAAACCCCGTCGCTCAGTAAAAATAGGTTTGAGCCCTGATCGACATCGTTCGAAAAAGCCCCCAGGTAAGAAGCAAACCGGCTGCTTAGATCCCCGCTGTAGCGGCACTGCCCCACAAAATCCCCGAAATAAGTCCAGATGTTCATAATCGCCAAACTGATCAATAACCCGGCAGTGACAAAAATATATTTTTTCCGATCTCGAATCCATCCAACACCCAGAAGGGTCAGGACTTCATTGATGGCAATGGCTGTAAGGGTGAAAGCTGCTGGAAGAGTACTTAACATTCGATATGAATCAGCAGATGGAGGAATGGAGAGTAACCCAATTGCAACGGTTATTGCCCAGAAGTAACCATTCAACAGCAGCATACCGGTATCTCTCACCCGAAGCAGAGCGATTCCAAGGCCAGCTATGAAAAAGACAGAGGCAAAAAGGGTCAGCATGGGTAGGTTTGAGCCATAAAAATCAATGGCAGGGTAATAGATCAACGAGAGAAAGGCATGGACCACTCTGCCAACCAGAACCTCCAATGTGCTCTGGCCGGTGTTGGCAATCGTCAGTGCAATCCAATCACTTTGGAAAATTCCATCCTGGTGAAGACGATCGGTAAATTGATGAGGATTTTGGATAATGTACGCTAACTCTGGCAGGATCATGACAGAGAATCCACCCCAAAAAGCCTCGGCTTGCCTGCGTACCGATAAAAACCATTTTCGCTTAAAAATGAACAGAATCAGCATGAACACAAGAACCAGGCCGAAAATAACCTGGGAGGTTAAATAAACGCTAAAATGAAAAGCTAATAAAACCCCTCCTGCAGCCGTCATCCACGATTTGCGCTTAACCAATCCAGTGTAGAGCAAAAAAAGTTCGAGAGGAACCAGCCAGGTACTGTGGATGTATCCAACCGAACCAATCCGACTGAAATTGATATGCGAATGCGAGACCGCAATTAAGAACGCACTGATCAGAGCCACTTTTTTCCCCGCTATTTGACGCGAGAATAAATACAGCGCCGGGATAGCCAGTGTTCCACTGATCGCAGGCAAGATCCGCACGGCTAAAGCAGTATTTCCAAAAATCCGAATAGCGATATGGACTGCCTGTAAGTAAATGGCGCCGAAATTTTCCCATAAGGCAAACGGATTCGCCAAATTGCCAGAAGTGGCTGCAGTTGCAGTCAATCCCAAAAGCCCCTCATCGCCATCAATCACCATGGGTAGCTCCCCCAGTTTATAAAACCGGAAGAAAAAGCCAACAGCCGTTATGCCTCCTAGCAAAAACAATTCAGAGCGATGGTTCTTAAGCCATTGCTTCATTTCAAGAAAAGTGGGCGTTTTTTTCAAAAAGGCGACAATAAAGAATAAGCCACTGGCAAACCAGGTTGTGATGACAGGGATAAAGGAAGACTGGCCTTTTTTGACAAATAACACCATCGAAAATGTGGTTAATATTGCAAACAGGAAGGAGGCAAACACCCATTTGGCTTTAGCAGAAATTTCAAGAAATTGCAACGGATGTTTTGGGGATGGTTTGAAGCGAATGAAGTAACTGCCGACAAATAGGACAAAACCAACAATGCTGATCAAAAAAGTTGGGGGAGGTAACTTGGCATTTTCAACGGCGGGTATAAAAATGAAGTACTGCCCTACAATGATCAGGAGAATTCCAATAAATCCAACCAATCGCTGGAATTTCCGCCCATTTTCATCAGGTTTCTCCGGTGAGGCCATATTTTTCTCCTGTCTTCATAGAAAGATTGATCATGAATATCCATGGGAAACAAACACGATCCAGGTGCCTATTGAAAGTGAATATTTAAATGTCGAGAGAATTTGCTCTTCTGCTCAACCCTTATGTCAGTTATGGCAATACCGTAAATGCATAAAAAATTATACCATGCGAAAAAAAACATTTTCCGGATCGCCAGGCGCACCAGCATCGTCATCGCCCACCGCCTGAGCACCATCCTGGCGGCAGATTTGATCCAGTTGATGGACCGCGACCGGCACAGCGAACTGTTGGCGCAGGGCGGCCTGTACGCCTGTATAATACCCAGTTCAACCAGGCGGTTGGGGGATAGATTTTGATAAAAAAGTGCACGGCACTTCGGAAGTGCCATGCACTTTTTTTATCTCTCAACACCGAACCAACTCTAGCTGACGATGAATACCAGGGAGGATGGGCAGGCAAAGAATCCCGAAATCGTGTAGATCTTGAGATTCTCTCTGTTTTCAGCCGTTTAATTCTGGGCATACGAATAGAAGAGGAATTGTTTTTGTACAATTCTGCATTTCAATTGCATATTTGTACAAAGATGTTATAATATTTTTATCCTTTACCGCAACCCCTTCTCTACCCCCTGGCGGAGTATTTACCATGATTGAAAGAATATTGACCTCAAGAATTATTTCCCTGGCTGAGAAATTTCAAGTGATCACACTGACCGGTCCACGCCAATCCGGAAAAACGACACTGGTCAGAGCAACTTTTCCCGGCTTGCCTTATGTTTCCCTTGAAGAGCCTGATATCCGCCAGATTGCGCTGGCTGATCCACGCGGTTTCCTCTCCAATTACCCCGCAGGGGCGATCCTGGATGAAATCCAAAATACACCGGAATTGTTCTCCTACATCCAGCGGATTGTGGATGAAAACCGCCAGATTCAATTTATTCTTACCGGGTCATCAAATTTTCTGTTGATGGAAAAGATCAGCCAAACTCTGGCAGGCCGCACCGCCGTTTTGCACTTGCTACCCTTCTCTATAAAAGAGCTTGAACCCCTGGCAGAACCGTATGAAAACCTGATATTTAAGGGTCTTTACCCACGGATTTACGACCGCGACATCCCACCCACTGATTTTTATCCGTCTTACATCCAGACCTGTGTGGAACGGGATGTTCGCCTGATCAAGAATATCGGGGATATCAATTCCTTCATCCAGTTCACCCAATTATGCGCCGGCCGCATCGGGCAGCCGCTCAATATAACCGGTCTGGCAAGCGATGCCGGAATCAGTCCCAACACTGCCAAATCATGGCTATCCATTTTGGAAAGCTCCTATATCCTGTATCGTCTGCAACCTTTTCATCGCAATTTCAATAAACGGTTGATAAAATCAGCCAAGCTCTATTTTTACGACACAGGGGTCGCCTGTTCGTTGCTTGGCATCAAGGAGCAAGACCAGATTAATTCACATTATATGAAAGGTTCACTTTTTGAAAATCTAATCATCAATGAGTTTATAAAGCGAGACTTTAACCGCGGCATAAGCCGCCAGCTATATTTTTGGCAGGATAACCACGGCAAAGAAATCGACTGTGTCTGGGAAAACGGGAATAAAATTACAGCGGTTGAGATTAAAGCCGGGAAAACATTGTCTACGAGCTATTTTGATAATTTTAACTACTGGAGATCACTGGCAGCCTTCCCTGAGCATCAAGAGGTTGTGGTCTATGGTGGGGATCAGTCCATGCAAACAAGTGCTGGAGCCTTGATCAGTTGGAGGGATTTGGATCGAATCCAAAATTAGTCCTCTTTATCCACAAACAACCTGCTGGCCCGCATCGGCCTCAACACCCAACTATACAATACCCAGTTCAACCGGGGGGTGGGGGAATAATATGGGCCAAAAGAGCAAGGCACATCGGACGTGCCTTGCTCTTTTGGTTTTATGGCGTCCTGTTTTCTACCAGGACGGATTGGACTGCGAGATCTCCAAATCGTTTACCCGGATGAAGGCCGGGACGACGATGGCGGTCGGGTTGCGGGCTCCGTAGCTGGAGGAGGTATTGTTGACCACCTGGGTTTTCGATAACCAGGCCACCTTGTCGCCGAACAGGTCCAGCAGGCTCTGGGTGACTCGGACGTTGTAGGGCAGTTCCACCGTGCCATCCTTCTTGAGCAGTAGGGCGCCAAAGCGCGAGCTACCGGTCACCAAGCCCTTGGACGGGTTGACGAAGTTCATGTAGTGCAGGAAGGGGATGTAAAGGATGTCTTTGTCACGCGGCATGGCCACCAGCTCTGCCAGCGTGCTCACGGCAACTTCGCCCGGTGTTACCACCAGGCTCTTGTGCATCACGCTGTGACCGGTGGGTTTTGCGCCAAATTCATCCGCATCGTCCTGGTCCCAGGTGTAGGCCTTGAAGACACCCTTTTCAAAGATTGGGAAGGGCTGGCGGGTCATGCCCATCATATCCCGCTGGAAGGGGAAGGTCTCCAGTCGGGTCGGGTCATCCGTCAGGCTGAACTTTTCCGAAAGGATGCGCATGCCAAGCTGTTCTTCCGTGGTAAATGAAAAACCGCGCTTCAAGGCGCCGCCGCTGAAGCCGATCCAGTTCATCATGCTGACCAGGTCGCCGATGGCGGCCGGACCAAAAACGATGTCATAGCTGCCGAGCGGCAACTGCACGGCCGGGTCGTTCTGGTAATGCTGGAGCAGGAAGGCCAGGTCCGCATGCATGCTGGCCGGATCCAGTTCAGACTTTTTCTGGGCGGAGCGTTCGGCGATCACTTCCCACTTCAGGCGGGAGTTGGAGAGCACGATGCTGATCTGGGCATCCGAGGTCATGATATATTGGACAAATTCCGAGCGGGTATTGATCAGGGCGGTGGTGTTGGCCCCGCAGGAGAAGGCGCCGGAAAGTTGAATTTCAGCCGATTCGAACCCCTTGGCTGCCTGGTTGATGTAGGCCAATCGCTCCTCATTACTGAGCAGTGCCAGGGCTTCATCATACCCGCTCTCATCGATGAAATCCTCGCTGTAAGTCGGGATGGTGGGGTCATAATTCAGGGGCTGGGCGTGTTGGACCATCTCGGCAGCCGTATCCACGCCGTGTTTCATCTCGTCAAGCTGATCCAGGCCGGTGATCATCTCGTAGCTGGCGCGCTTGCGGCCAGCATAGGCGGTGATCTCCAGGCGGATCAGGTGTTCGTTAGTGTTCAGTGAGACGGCCGAGTTGGCAAAACGGATCAGATAACTGTCTTCCTCGTGGTAGAAAAAGGTGAATTCCACCTTCTTGGTAAGGGCGTACGCCCGTAATTCGCGCAGGGTTTGGATGATTCGATCCTTCACGGCTATTCTCCTATGGTCACATTGTCGAAGCGGCAGACCGGCACGCCGTGCCCGAGCTGCATGATCTGGTTGGGCTGCCCCTTGCCACAGTTATCCACGTAGCGCACTTCCCAGGTGGAAGCATCGCCAACCGCCGAGAGGGAATTGTAGAACTGGACGGTCTCGCCCTTGTAGGTCGAATTCTTGACCACTTGGGTCACAGCGCCGTCCTCCACCAGCCAGCCGATATCCGTGGCGAAGTGGAACTGCTCGCGGTTGGAACCAATCGACCAGCTCTTGTCACCATCCAGGATGATGCCGCGTTCGGTGTTGCGCACGATGTCATCCAGCGTGCCATCCGTACCGGGATCAATGTTGATGTTGGTCATACGCTCGATCGGCACCCGGTAGAAGGCGGTGGCGCGGTTGGCGCCACTGCTACCCTCAAAGATCTGCTTGCGGGCGCGGGCGTTGGCCTCTTCCACCATCTGGCGACCGGTAATGGCGCCCACCAGGATACCCTTGTCGATCAGCAGGTTATCCTGGGCGGGCACGCCGTCATCATCGTAACCAAAGCTGCCGGGGCTGTTGGGCTCAGTGGCGTTGGCGCGGGCGGTCAACTTGGGGGATCCATAGCGCAACTTACCAAAGTCCTCCAGCCGGACGAAGGAACCGCCGGCAAAACCCAGCTCGTAACCCAGGATGCGGTCCAGCTCCAGGGCGTGACCGATGGTCTCGTGGGTCTGCAGGAACATGATGCCGGGCAGCAGAATGACCGAGCGCACATCCTTGGGGCAGGGTTCGGCCGCTACCACCTGGTTCATCTCGCGTACGATGCGGTCGGCATTCTCGAGGAAGAGTGGCTTGTCCACTGTCTCCCAGCCGCGGGTTGCACCCAGGCGGGAGGGGCTGAACGAGCGGGCATGCATCACACCCTGGGCATCCACGCCCATCACCTGGATGGCCGGGAAGGCTTCAATGATGGTTTTCTCGATCTGGCTGCCTTCGGAATCGAGGAAGATGATCTGCTTGCGCATGAAGATCAACTGGCCCACCCGCTGCAAGACGCCAGGTTGGTTGAGCCTGGCATCCATTTCCTGCAAAAAGGCGACCTTGTCGCCAAATGGGACGGAGAAAGGATCCACTTCATTCGGGCTGTGGAAGGAGGCCTGGACGGCGTCCTTCTCGGCCAAGCGGATCGGGAAAGTGACCCGTTCAGCAGCGACGCGGGCATTATCCAGGGCCTTGTCGAAGATGGCGGCCAGGTTGGTCAAATCAGAGGAAGCGGAAAAGCCCCAAGCGCCTTTGTAGAGCACCCGCACCCCCACCCCGCTTTCGCGCGAAGCCGAGGCGCCCTTCAGGTTGCCGTTCCACATCACCAGCTGGTTGGTTTCTTCCAGCGGGTACCAGCGGGCGTCCACATAGGTCACGCCAGCTTTTTTCAAGCGTTCTATTTGTTCTTGCAATTGCTTTAACATCAGACTCTCCCATGATTGGATTGAGATATGAAATTGATTGGGTAGTGTATTACCAAAAACGATTATACCGCTCTTGGAGTTAAATATTAATCTACTCGATCATGAAATTTTCTGAAGATTGTCAGTATCGGTGTCTTTATCTTCGCCCTTACCGGCCAGGTTTTAATTACAAACATCAAACAAGAATAGTATTGGCTAGCCCAGGAGAAACTGGAACAGATAGAGAGCCAGCATGCCGGCCAGGATGGTCAGGACGGTGTTGCGGCTGCGCCAGGCCACCAGGATCGCCAGCAGGCCGGCCAACAGGCGGGGGTTGAGGGGAGTGGTAATGAAACTACCATCCTGGATGAGCATTTCCGGCAGGATGATGGCGCTCAACACGGCCGGCGGCACAAAGCGCAGGGCGCGCTGGAACAACTGCGGCGGCTGCCAGCGCTCGGAGAGGGCGATGAAGGACAGGCGGATGCCGTAGGTCAGCAATCCTGCCAGCAGGATGATCAGCCAGCTTTCTGCCATTTTCCCTCACTCCACAACCCGACCCCGATGCCCACCAGGGCCGCCAGGATCAGTCCAATTTTATACGGCAGTTGATAAGCCACCACTGCTGTCAGGGCGGCGCTCAGGGCGGCCAATACCATCGGGCGATCCTTCAAGACTGGGACGACCAACGCGATGAAGGTCAGGGCCAGGGTGAAATCCAACGACCAGCCGGCGGGAATTTGCGCTCCCAGGAAAATGCCAAGGGCAGTGCAGGCCTGCCAGCAAGTCCACAAGCCCAGGCCGGCCCCCAGCAGGTACCAATGCTGGGCACCCGCCGAGCCCTCCCGCTCATAATGGGTGATGCCAACCGCATAGGCTTCATCCACCAGGACGTAGGCCAGCAGGCCCTTCCAGAGCGGCGAAAGGTGTTTGAGATGGGGAGCAACCGAAGCGCTGTAGAGGGCGTGCCGCAGGTTGATGACGAAGGCGGTCAGGACCACCACCACCCAGGGGGTATCTACTGCCAGTAATTTAACGATCATAAACTGAGAAGAACCCGCAAAGACGATGGACGACATGGCCTGGGCCGTATTGGGCGCCAGGCCGGCTTCAATCGCCAGCACGCCGTAGATCATGCCAAATGGCGCTACGCCGATCAGGATCGGCAGGACGTCTTTTACACCATTCAGGAATTGGGATTTCTTCGTCATAAGCAAATGAAAAATCTTTCGCAACTGGGTAAGGGCGATCGCGAAGCGTGTCCCTTGGGGAAGCAGCCGAGGATTAACGCTTTTTCCAAAGAATTCCATTCGTTCGGCCGCTTCGCCCTTACCGGTTATGCCCCGGGGTCAAGAATGAAATTATTGAGTTAATGCCGAATATTACCACGAATGACTCCGGGATGCGACCAATTTATGGAACTTAGAACCATCCAACATCGTCATTAAAGGTGTCAATCTAGATTAAAATTAAGGAGAAGTGTTGTGAAAATTCGATTTTTTATCGTCATCGGGGTGATCACCAGTATGATTCTTTCTGCCTGCAGTAGCAAGACCCCAGCCAGCCTGGATGGCAGTGCCTGGATCCTGACCGAATTAAACGGCCAGCCCGTGCTCAGCGAGCCGCTGGTCACTTTAAACTTTAGCGATGGTAAGCTCGGCGGCACGGATGGCTGCAACCATTACGGCGGGAGCTACACCGTCAATGGCAGCCAGTTCAGCGCAGGGCAGGATATCTTTTCGACCCTGATGGCCTGCGAAGAAGGCATCATGCAGCAGGCCTCGGCCTTCTTGAGTGCCCTGACCAGCGCGGTCAAGTACGAAATCAACGGCGACAAACTCAGCCTGCTGGACGAGAACGGCGCTGTCCTGGCCGTTTTCAGCGCCCAAAGCCAGGACCTGGCCGGCACCAATTGGATCGTGACCGGTTTCAATAATGGCCATCAAGGGGTTGTCAGCCCGATTTTGGATACAGAACTGACCCTGGTATTTGACACTGAGGGTAAATTAAGCGGGAGAGTCTGTAACAGCTATTTCGGCGCTTATGAAACGGGCAAGGGCACCATCCAGATCAGCGCGCTGGGCCAGACCGAGATGTATTGTGTGGAGCCGGAAGGCATCATGGAACAGGAAACCCAATTCCTGCAAGCGCTTGGAACGGCCGCCACCTACCGGGTGGATGGCAACAGCCTGGAGATGCGCACCGCCGGGGACGAAATCGCAGTATCCCTGACTAAAGCCCCCTAAAATCACACGTCATTATCCATAGAGACGTTGCACTGCAGCGTCTCTATGGTTTTAATCATCGGCATCATTTTCTCCATCCAAAAAGGTATACAATAAGAACAAGGAGAGGTTTATGAAAACAAAAATCCTTGTGCTTATCTTAGGGTTGTTGTTGGTCTTAACACCCCTTGCCTGTACTACTAACCCCACTGTGTTGGATGGCACCGATTGGATATTAACGGAATTGAATGATCATTCAACATTTGTCGGCACGATCGTTACACTGAAGTTTTCTGAAGGGAAAATCAGCGGTCGGGATGGCTGCAATCGGTACAATGGTACCTACACCTTATCAGGCAATAAAATTCGCTTAAAGAATATTTTTGCCACCTTGATGTCTTGTCCTCCAAAAGGTGTCAACGAACAAGCCGAAGAATATCACAGTGTGCTTCTTGCAACTGCTCAATATGAAATTAACGGGGATAAGCTCAGCCTGCTGGATAAGCATGACATAATGCTAGCCACCTTTACCGACCAGAGCCAGGAGTTAGCCAGAACCAGTTGGATCGTGACCGGCTTCAATAATGGCGAACAAATCGTAGTCAGCCCTCTTTCCGATGTCGAATTAACGGTTACCTTTGATGCCGATGGAAAGGTCAGGGGGAATGCTGGCTGCAACCAGTATGCTGCACTATATACAACCGAGAACCAATACATCTCTATTGACTCAATTGAGGTGACCCGGATGTTCTGCAGCAAACCGGATGAAATCATGCAACAAGAGACACAGTTCCTGGCTGCTCTGCAATCAGCAGTCAGTTATAAATTTGATGGAGAATCTCTGGAAGTTTACCGACCGGTGAATGTAATTGCCCTCATTCTGGTAAAAGCTCCGTAAAATTCTACGGGTTTAAATTCACCACTATTTCCCAACCGAAAAAGGTTTACAATAAGACCAAGGAGCGGTGAGATGAAATCAAAAACCTTTCTGCTCATTTTTGTGTTCATTTTACTGGCGGTACCTGCTTGCACTGTCAAACCACCATCGCTCTATAACTCCGCCTGGGTACTAACCGAACTGAATGGCAAGCCAGTCGAAAATCTCCTGCGCGAGCTTCATGTTGAACAAAATTTTGAGGCAATCGAAGATTTCTACATTTCCTTGAGATTCTCCAAGAATAAAATCTCCGGGAAAACCGGCTGCAATAAATACGACGGGCCTTACTTTGCGTTGGGGAATTATCTCTTCACCGGCAAGATTTTTTCTACCGGGGTGATGTGCCTGTCGGAGGAGATCGATCAACAGAACACCGATTACTTCAGAGCATTGGGTTGGGCAAACCACTATGAAAACAGCGGTGATCAACTCCGCCTGCTGGACCTGGATGATAATATCCTGGCAGTCTTCACTGCCCAGCGTCAGGAACTGGCTGGCACCCGCTGGCAGGTGATGGGCTTTTCTCCATACCAGGCTTATCCGCTGGATGGAGTCCTGATCAAGGTGAATTTTGGTGCGGCTGGCAAAGTAAGCGGAACCGCCGGCTGTAAAGATTTCTCTGCCTCTTACGAAATCCATGAACCGACCATCCATATTGCCTTTATAAAGATCACGGATATGATCTGCGACGAGCCGGATGGTAGCCAGCAACAGGAGCAGCAATTCCTGACCGCATTGCAAGCTGCTACCACTTACAAAATGGAAGGTAATTCACTGAAATTATACACCGCTGACGATAAAATCGCTGTCAGCCTGTTAAAAGCCCCGTAAAATTCCGCCGCATCCCGGTAGAGACGGTGCGATGCAACGTCTCTACGGGGTTAAATACACTACTATTGCCCATCCAAAAAGATTTACAATAAGACCAAGGAGCGGTGAGATGAAATCAAAAGCCTTTCTGCTCATTCTTGTGCTAATGTTGTTGGCGGTCCCTGCTTGCACTGTCAAGCCACCATCGCTCAATAACTCTGCCTGGGGTTTAACCGAACTGAATGGCAAACCCGTCGAAACTTTCCTGCGCGAGCCTTTTTTAGACCAGAGTTTTGAGCCCTTCCAAGATTTCTCCATTTCTCTGAGATTCTCCAAGAATAAAATCTCCGGGAAAGCCGGCTGCAACGATTACGAAGGACCCTACTTTGCCCTGGGAAATTATCTCTTTACAGGGAACGTTTTCAGCACTTTGGTGATGTGCTTTTACCCCGAGGATATCGATCAACAGAGCAGCGATTATCTGAGTGCATTGGGTTGGGCAAACCACTATGAAAACAGCGGTGATCAACTCCGCCTGCTGGACCTGGATGATAACATCCTGGCAGTCTTCACTGCCCAGAGCGAGGGGCTGGCCGGCAGCTGGTGGCGGGTGGTTTATTTTATCGACAACAGGCAAAATAATAATGCCTATCCATTTTATGAAAGGATTAAGAAAATAGTAGACCCGCTGTCCGGCACCACCATCAGCCTGAGGTTCCTTGAGGATCAACTCGGCGGAAGTGGCGGGTGCAATGATTATTTTGGCCGGTATGAAATTGAAAACGGCTCCATTCAAATCACCGAGAGGGGCAATAGTGTCATGGCCTGTCCCGAACCGTCCGGATTGATGGAACAGGAAGCGCTATACTTCATAGCCTTGAGATCCGTAACCGCCTACCGAGTGGATGGCGATTACCTGGAGTTGCGCAACGCCGAGGATGAAATCGCGGTTAGCCTGGTAAGAGTTCCATAAATGTTGTTGGGTTGAAGGGCGTTTCCAGGTTGAGTAAATCCTCTGCTTCTGCCCTTCAACCCAAATTAAGCATGCCGCTCATCCAACAGGTTTTTCCCGATACCATCCTCCCAATTTTGGGTTATTATTAGCAGGTAGCCGGCACCACCGGCATGACCCAATCATCGCACATTGGAGAATCACAATTGAAGGCATTCACCGGCAAGGTGCTGTGGGTGGATTTAACCAACGGCACTTTCTCTGAAGAAGTCATTCCCGATTCAATGTACCGAAAATACCTCTCCGGCATCGGGCTGGGGGCGGCCCTGCTCTATCGCGACATCCCGGCCGGGGCGGATGCACTCGGTCCCCAGAACATTCTCGGCTTCATGTCCGGACTGCTGACCGGTTCCGGCAGCCTGTTCAGCGGGCGCTGGATGGCGGTGGGCAAATCCCCGTTGACCGGCGGCTGGGGCGACGCCAATTGCGGCGGTACTTTTGCTTTTGCCATCAAGCAGACCGGTTATGACGGTATCCTGTTCAAGGGCATCAGCCCCACCCCGGTTTATTTGCTGATCGGTTCCCACGGCCCCAAACTTCTGGATGCTTCCCACTTATGGGGCAAGGACACCGTTGAAACCGAAGAAGCCATCCAGGCGGCCCATTCTGGCAAGAAGCAACCAGCAGTGGCCTGCATCGGCCAGGCTGGCGAGAACCTCTCCCTGATCTCGGGCATCGTCAACGATAAGGGACGCATCGCCGCCCGCTCCGGGCTGGGGGCAGTCATGGGCATCAAGCGGTTGAAAGCCGTCGCCCTGGCCGGGGCCAAACGGGTAAGCGCCCGCCACCCGGCGCAAATGAAACGCCTCTCCAACAAGTGCAGCCGGGATATCCTGCTGCCCCTGAATATCATCAACTCCAAAACCATCGGCCTCTTCGGCGGGTTGGTCGGCAACCTACCGGTCGGCATGAGCCAATCCGGCTTCCTGTTGGGCGGCATCCTGGCCAAGTGGGGCACCATCGGCACCCTGCCCGCCTCGGCTGGCATGGGTGACACACCTTTCAAAAACTGGGCTGGCACCAACCGGGATATGCCGCAAGTGTACGATGCCATCGACCCGGACAAAATCATTGCCCGCGAAAAACGCAAATACCATTGCCGGGGCTGCCCGCTGGGCTGCGGCGGGATCATCGAACTGGCCGGTCAGGAGAGCCACAAGCCCGAATACGAAACCACGGCTGGTTTTTCCACCCTGCTGCTCAACGATGACCTGGAACTGGTGTACGAGGTCAATGAGCTGCTCAACCAGGCTGGCATGGATTCGATCTCCGCCAGCGCCAGTATCGCATTTGCGATGGAATGTTACGAGAAGGGTTGGATCACGCAGGAGGATACTGGCGGACTCCAACTCACCTGGGGCAATGGGTTAGCCGTTCGGGTCCTGCTCGACCAGATGATCAGCCGCCAGGGCTTTGGAGCCTGGTTGACGGATGGCGTGCAGCACGCTGTGGCAAAACTCGGGGCACACACAGCTGATTCGGCCATTCACGCCGGCGGGCAGGAAATCGCCTACCACGACCCACGTCTCGACCCTGGCATGGCGTTGCATGCCAGCGTGGACCCCACCCCCGGTCGGCACACCACCGGCGCTCAGTTGTATTACGACATGTACAAGTTATGGACGAGCATCCCGGAGTTGCCCAAATCCGGCCAGTTCTACCGCAAACCCACCCGCTATGACCCTGGCAACGGCCGGACGGAGAGTGCGGTGGCGGTCAGCAACTTCACCCAGTTCTACAATTCAGCCGGCATGTGTTACATGGGCATGCTGATCGGCATCGACCGGGTGCCGGTCTTCGAGTGGGCCAATGCCGCCACCGGCTGGAACTTGACCCCACGGGAATACCTGCGCATCGGCCAGCGCATCCAGACCCTGCGCCAGATGTTCAACATCCGCCACGGGGTTGACCCGACCAAAGTGAAGGTCAGCCAGCGCCTGCTGGGGGATCCGCCCCAGGTCGTCGGCCCCAACAAGGGCGTGCAATACGACCTGGAGCCCTTGATGCAGGCCTACTGGCAGGAAATCGGCTGGGATGCCAAAACGGGCATCCCCACCCCCGAGACCCTGCAAGCTCTGGAGATGGACGATGTGCTGGGCAAGGAGGCCGCATGAGCCATACCATCCTGCCCGCCTGCACGGGCTGCACTGCCTGTGTCAAGGTCTGCCCGGTGGAAGCCATCACCGGGGAGCGGAAAGCCCTGCATGTCATCGACCCGGTGATCTGCATCGATTGCGGCGCCTGCGGGCGGATCTGCCCGGCAGATGCCGTTGTGGACAATCATCATAAACCCGTAATCATGCTCAAGCGCAGCCTGTGGCTGAAACCGCTGGTGATCGAGAAGAAATGTATCTCGTGCGGTATCTGCCTGGAGGTCTGCCCGACCAGTGTGCTGGATTTTGCGGAATTGAAACCGGACCAGGTGCGGGCTGTAGCCTATTTGAAGGATGCCAAGAACTGCATCGGCTGCTCTTTTTGCGAGGTCGCCTGCCCGGTGGATGCAATTAAGATGGAGTGAGGTTTTCGTTTTTAACACGGATTATCACGGAAGGAACGGATGAACACAGAAAAACCGTTTTCATAAATTCTATTCCACGGATGAATTGGACCTGAACGGAAAAAACATGGAACTGCAGCACAGTGTCGTCGTGATCACCCAGGCCCGGGAGCTGGATTACAGCCGGGATACTGTCTCGCTGCCAGCGGAGTACGGCACGCCGGCCTATGAGCAAAGGGAGGACGTGCAGGCCATCCGGGCAGCGGTGAATGAGAACCTGACCCAACTGGATGAACGTATCCATTTTTTAGAGAAAATCCGTGGCCGCAAGGTAGTGCTCAAGCCCAACCTGGTGACCGTCTTCCACGACCTGGGCACCCGGGAACGGGATTACCCCGAAACCACCGATCCGCGCCTGTTGGATGCCGTTGTCCTCTTCCTGCAGCCATATACAAACCACATCGTTATCGCCGAATCCTCCGGCCGGGGGGTGCCGACCCGCCTGGCCTTCCACATCGCCGGGTTGGACCGGCTGGCCAGGCTGCGTAATGTGCAGCTAATGGCGCTCGAGGAGCAGCCGACGGATCGCTACCTGCTGCCAAAAGCCCGGGTGATGCGCGAAATCGTGGTGCCGCAGATCTTCAGTGAGATCATCAGGGGGGAGGCGTTCTACATCTCCCTGCCGAAAATGAAAACCAACCTCTACACCGGCGTCACCCTGGGCTTCAAGAACGCCATGGGCGTGCTCTCCTACAACCTGCGCCAACGCAACCATACCTATCAGATCGACCAGAAACTGGTGGATATTCTGCACCTTTTCAAAGCCGACCTGGTAATCATCGACGGCATCGTCGGCGGCCAGGGCAACTGCCCCGCCCCGGTCGAGCCCGTCCAGAGCCGGGTCATCGTCAGTGGCAACCATAGCGTGGAGACCGACCGGGTGGCCACCCGCCTGATGGGGCTGGACCCGGCGCAAATCCCACTGATGCAGATTGCTGACGAAAATGGCTTCAACGACCCAGCGGTGGAGATCATCGGCGAGCAACGCATCACCCCCTACCGACCAGCCGATCCCTCGCTGCTGGGGGAATGGATGCAAACCAACTTCCCCAATGTGCGGGTATTGGTTGGCCATACCATGAACCATGCCCCGCAGCCAGAACCTGATGGCTCTTTCAGCCATGATAGACTATGCGCATTGGAATCTGTCTGCCGGGGCGGCTGCCACGCCACCACCCGCTACGCCTTTGACATGCTCTATCATGAAGGGAATCGCCGGGATTTCCACCTCAACTTGATCCTCGGTGCTGGTTGCGTGTGGAACGGCCAGGTTACCTATTACGACGCGGCCGGTAAGCCCTTCTACCTGGAAGACATCCGCCGACTGCCGGGCAAAAAGTTGGCCATCGGAAGCTGCCCAGCCGCCCTGAAGCCCTTTGTCGATCGCTTCGTGGAAGGCTGCATGCCGTTTCCCAACTCGCCCCACATGTTGGTCCACCAGCTAAGCGGCACAACCTGCGCGGTCATTTCACCGCGCAACCACTACCTGCTGCGCGGCCTGCTGGCCACCCTGCAAATGTGCGAGGCGCGCAAGAAAATCCTGCGCCGCGGTCAGCGCATCGACATCCCTTTACATCACGAGAACAAGCTTTATCCCCACCGCCTGTTGACCGAAGAAGAAAAACAATTGGATTACATCCTGGAGCCCTTCGCACCCCTCACCCCGCAGGAAATCCGGGCACTGTGCACTGCCGAAAACCGCAATATACTGGCAACATTCCAGCCATAAATCAAAGAATTCAGAAATCTTTGAGATTTCTGAATTCTTTTTGGAATAACCAGTAAGAGAATTAATCTTCCGGTTCCTCACCCTTTTCTTCTTCAAAGGGATCGTACCCCGGGTTGCCAGCCCAGACGCAGCGCGGCTTCTGGAATAACAGGCACTCGCTGCTATGGGAGCAGCGATGCGCCCCCAGCCTGGGTGGTTGATCCGGCATCCATTCCGATGGATAAATCGCCTGGGTTTCCAGTGCAACTTCACATCCCGCTAAATCACAATAACGGACTTTCATGGTTTGCCAAGTTCGAATGGCCAAAGCGCACCTCCAATTCTTACAAATACTATCTGAATTAGACTATAGCGCAACGCTGACTGCAATGCCAGTGACAGTTTTCCTGATTCTACCAGATAAATGACAAAACCGAATTTACTCGTCTTCCATTTCTTCCAGGGTCTTTTCGTCCTGGCGTAGGTTACGGAAGCGCACAAACAGGCTGATCAGATAGACGAGCATCACGCCGAAAATAACGCTGTAACCAGCGATAAAATAATTGAGGGTATCTGCAGGTGCATCCATGCTTTTTCTCCTTATTGCGTCAAGCGCAGTTTAAGCTGCTCGACCTTATCCGCCAGGTAGCCCATGCGGATGCGGTGCCAGAGCAAGGTGATGAAGATAAACGAGAAGGAAACCAGGCTCATGGCAAAGGTCAGACCCATCCTGGGCGTCATATCAAAGGCACCACTGGCGGAGGGGTCGCTGCTACCGATCACCACCGGGTGGATGGTGCGCCAGATGCGGATCGAGAAGAAGGTTAGCGGTACACTAATGAAAGCAATAATCGAATAGACTGCGCCAAAACGCGCCCGCCGTTCGGGGTCTTCAATGCCGGCTCGCAGCATCAGGTAGGCAGCATAAGCCAACTCCATGATGGTGACCGTCGTCAGGCGCGGATCCCAGGTCCACCAGCTATTCCAGATCGGACGTGCCCAGATCGAACCGGTGACAATGCAGATCAGGGTGAAGACCAGGCCAATTTCCACGCCTGCCACTGCCACGATATCCCATTTCTTGGCATCCTGCCTGGTGCGGTGGGTTGCCAGGTAGATGATGCCGGCTACCATCGCCACGAAGAAACCCAGCATACCGATCCAGGCGGTGGCCACGTGGAAGTAAAACACTTTCTGCACCAGTCCCATCACCCGCTCCATCGGAGCAAAGAAAAAGACCAAGATGGTTGCAGTCAGGAACAACACAATCGTTACCACATCCAACACAGATAACCATTTGGATTTTGCGTTCATCCATCCTCCTTATTCTTCAACCACAGAATCAAATACTAAGAAAGCTATGGCAGTAAAAACCAGGTCAAACACGATCAGCAAGTTAATCCAGGGATTGATTTCCACCATATCCAGCGCTTTGAGGTAACCGCTGCTGGCTTTGACCGCTGCCACCACCAGGGGAACTGTCACCGGGAAGAGTAAAATGGGCAGCAGGATATCCCGGGTACGGGCCTGCACGGCCATACTGGCTAGCAGGGTTCCGATGGAGACATAGCCCCAGGCGCCGAGCAGAATTACCAGCAGCAACCCGCCCAGGAGCAGGTTGGTGTTATACAGTACTGAATAAACCGGCAGGATGATGGCCGCCACCAGCAACATGAAGACAAAATTTGCCAAAGTCTTGCCGAAATAAATGGCTGTCCGGTCAACCGGCGCCAGCAACAGGCCATCCAGGCAGCCACGGTCTTTCTCGACGGCCATCGAACGGTTCAACCCGAGCGTACCAGCAAAGGTTAGCGTGACCCACAATATGCCGCTGGTCACATCACTGCGGGTTTGCGGGGTGAGTTCCAGGGCAAAATTAAAAATAAAAATCACCAGCAGGGCGAAAACCAGCATGGCCGAAATCAATTCGCGCGAACGCCACTCGGCCGCCAGGTCCTTCCAGACAATAGCCAGCATGGCTCGCATGAAGTTGGAGACCGTTTTCATCCCTTGCCCCCCTTCTGCGATGTTGCTTCCAATGTCTGGCGGTAGAATGCCAGCACGCCATCCTGCGGCAGGGAATTTACCTGCACACTGGCCTGGATGCGCCCGCGGGCCAACACATCAAAGCGTGAAGCCAGCTCCTGGGCCCGCGCCAGGTCGTGCGAGGTCATTACCACGGTGCGGCCGCGCGCCGCCACCTGCTTGAGCGCTCCATCCAGCATCTCGCAGGCATCCTGATCCAGCCCGGTGTGCGGTTCATCCAATAGCAAGACCTCGGGGTCGTGCAAGACCGCCCGGCCAATCGCCAGGCGTTGCTGCATACCGCGCGAGAAGGTGCGCACCAGGTCCTTGCGCCGGTTGAGCAGCCCAACCTGTTCAAGAATCGCTTCGATGCGCTGCTGCAAGGTTGGAATGGAATACAAGCGCCCGTAAAATTGCAGATTTTCTTCAGCCGTCAAATCGCCATACAACAGAGGCATATGGGAGACCACCCCCAAGCGCTGGCGTACTTCTGCCGCCTGGTGCGGCAGCCGGTGCCCCGCAATTTTCACCTCGCCCAGGGTGGCCCGTGAAAGTGAGGACAAAATCCGCAGGAAGGTGGTCTTGCCTGCCCCATTGGGACCGAGCAACGCCACAAACTCACCCTGCGCCACCTGGAAGTCCAGATCGCGCAGGACGGTTTTTGGCCCAAACCGCTTGTACAAGCGGTGAACTTCGATCATAACTGGTCCTTGAGGGCGGCCAGTCTTGCTTTTAGCTCCGCACGACGTTGCTCATAAGCTTCTCTGGGCAGTTTGCCTGCCTGGTACAGGTCGTCCAGGGCGATGATGGCATCAATCACATCCTCCGGGCTTTCCTTGCTCAGAACTTCCTGGTATGCTTCATCAGCCAGCGGTTCAGTGCGCCGTCGCAGGATAAACCAGCCAGCTCCTCCCAACGCAGCAGCCAGGGCAACCCCGCCAATCACCAGGGCAATCCAGTTGTTTTCTGTACCACTCGTCGTACCCATCCCGGGTCGCCCGGAGAGATTCAAGGAGAGGGCAGTGCCTCCGGATAGATTGGAGGCCGTGAACACCTCAATGCTCATGCCTTGCATGGTGGTCGGACCGGAGGAGATCAACTGGTCACTTTTCAATTTGAGACCTTCCGGCACCATCACCACCGCAGCTTGCACTGGCAGAGAGATGGGTAAATCAAATTTTGCCTTGTTCGTGTAGGGCAATTCGTAAGCAAACAGCACCTGGAAACCTGCGCCCGGCGGGATCGGTTCGTTATCCCCGAAGCCGGTTTCCGTTAAAACGAAGCGCTCACCGATTTGCCCATCCTGAAAAGCCAGATTCAACGCTCCTTCCGGTAGTTCGTACGAAACTACCGGTGTTTGACCATCTGGACTGACCATCACCCGGTCGGTCGGGTTATCAATAATATACAACTCAACCACCTGCAGGGTCTGGGTGTCGGTCGGAAAGTCAAAAAAGATATGCATCCGGTCAATCATCAGCAGGCTGGAATCGGTGGTGGTGTCGGCAATGGGTATTTCGATCGCAACGGGTTGACCGGAAACGACATCCGTCATGTGAATGGGATCCGAGGAATACAACACACCACCGTATGTCAACGTAACCAGGTAAACCCGGCCAACTTCTGCTTCCACGTTTTCAAAAGTAAAGGAACCATCCTCATTCACGGCGGCATCCACAGCGGAGGATAGTTGCATGTTGTCGTATGTTTCGAGAGTAACACTCGTCCCTGCCGCCAGGCTAGAACTGGCAGGCATTGTCAGTTTTCCCTGGATGGCGAAGTTTTCCAGCACAACCTCGGCCGGGGTGATTTCCGGGCTGACAGTGGTGGGTGTTTCGGCGGGAGCTTCAGCAGTCGCTTCCGGTGTAACGCTGGCCTGCTCCTCAACAGTTGGCGTGGTGCTCTCTGGCGCAGGATACGCTGCCACCTCGGTTTGCGCAAAGCTCAGGCTGCGTACATAAGCAGCCACCGCCCAGCGTTGAGCTTCATCATAACTTTCGGCAAAAGCCTGCATTTCGCCTACGCCATTGGTAATGGCATCAAACAAATCCTGGTTGCTCAGTTTGGCCAGCACAGCCGGGTTGGTCCAATCAGCTGCTCCAGGGGCCTGGCCATTTTCGCCGTGGCAGGTAACGCAACTAGCTTCGTAAATCACCTTACCCTGTTCCAATTCTGTCGCTGAATTACCCAGAGTGTAGGCATAGGCTACCACATCCCAGCGCTGGCGGTCATCCAGGCTGGTGAAGGGCGGCATCATCCGTTCCAGGTTGCCATTGGTGACCAGGTCAAACCAATCGGTCGGACGGGCTGCCCGAAAAACATCCGGGCTAGCCAGCGCAGCCGGTGCGACGGATAATGCTGAAGCCTGGGAGCCATCCCCCCGGCCAGTTACTCCGTGGCATGGGGCGCACTTTTCGGCATAGATGGCTGCACCTTCCTGCGGGTCAGGCGGCACAATCGGGTAGATCGGGGCGGTAGTTGGTTGCGGGCTGGGGGGGATATAGCCCGGCGGAGGGGTGATATCCGAAGCCAGCGAAACGCAGGCTGCCAGCGAAGTTGTCAAAACCAGAGATAAAAGCAATAAACTGAATCGAACAGATTTCTTCATACCAGTTCCAATCTACAATGTTTTTCCACAGCGCGGACAGAATTTATCGGATTTCTGAACCGGGTTACCACAACCGGGGCAGAACCCTGCGGCTTTTTCCTGCCTTTGGCCGCGGCGGGTGGCAATCAGAGCTTCCAGATCATCCACAGGAATTGGAGTGGAAGAGTTCGCCCGATTGACATCACTTTCGGCACCTTTGAATTGGCCAATAGGAGCGGCAGCATCCGCCCGACGGGCCGCTACAGCTGCTTCCAGGCGGTCCTCGGCGCTGGATGCTGGAGCGGTCTGCTCTAGTTCGTCCAACTTACGGTAGATTTCAGCCCCGGCTTGCAGCAACTCAGCCCGCTGGACCGGGTAATCCTCCGCTGGGATCTTCCCCAACACCTGGTCAAACTCCAATTCCTGTAAAGCGGTCAACAGGCGATCACGTTCAGCCAGCAGGGCTGAATGTTGGTGCTCCAGCGGGTCAGTTTCAATCTTTTGCTGCAAGGGGCTGCGCCCAAGAAAAGGCCGGGCGATGAACATTGCCACCAGCACCGCCACAGCCAGGATCAGTAAAATCGAAGCGATATCCATGGAAGAATGGCTCCTTTACGGAATGAGCGGATCAATGACAGATTGGATCTCAGATAAGGACAGGAACGGCCCCTTTTTAACATAAGCCAATTTGCCTTCTGGATCGATAAAATACGTTTCAGGGACGCCGGTGGTACGAAAAATTTGCGAAATGCTGGTGCGCAGATCCGGACCATTGGGATAGGTGATACCGAATTTATTCAAGTAGCCCATGGCTTCCGGTTCGGTATCCACCCAGTCCACTCCGAGGAAAACCACCTGGCCGGACGGGTCGTAGTATTCATAAGCCTGTTGCAGATCAGCAGCTTCCTGTTCACATGGCTTGCACCAGGATGCCCAAAAGTTCAGCACAATCACTTTTCCACCCAGGTCCTTGGTATTGATTTGCGGACCATCGAAGGTGTAAAGGGTGAAATACGGTACCTTTTGACCAATGGTAATCGGGCCCTGTTGGGCGCGGCGCAATCCCCAGGCAATCAGCACCAGGAAAGCCAATAAAATAACAAACGCCAGCACAACCACCCAGCGGGGCAGGTGGCGTTGTTTGGTTTCGACATTCTGCACAGACTCATTCATTTACATTTCTCCTCAACGTTAAGAATCACGTTCACGGCGCTGCAGGTCCTGCTCAATCCGGGCCATCACGTCCGCATCCTCGCCGGTAGCCGGCGGCTGATCGGTAACTGCCGGGCTGACGGCCGGTTTTCGGTTTGTGCGGAACACTTGCCAGACAATCAACAAACCAATCACAAACGCAAGCGGGGGCAGAATATAGACCAACCAGTGCAAACCTCGCCGGGGCGGCTCTTCCAACACCCGGTCACCATATTGCAGGGCAAAATATTCTTTGATTTGGTCCTCGCTCCAACCCTCGGAGAGTTTCAAACGGATCAGCTCCCGCCACTGGGCACAGGCCTGGGTCGGACAAACATCCAGCGGGATGTTTTCGCAGACCGGGCAATACATTTCCTTTGCTACAGCGTTCACCTGGTCATCGCTGACGGGAGGAAACGGCGTCTGTGCCATCACCCGCGGAGTTCCGATGACACCAGTCATCAAACCAAGAAGAAGAAAAATCCAAACCCATTGATATTTTTTCATCGCTTCACTCTTTCCTGCGGATCACGGAGGGAGGGTTTGACCTCTCAGCTCCTTTTGCTGAAACCTTGCTTGACGTCCCTGCCAAATGTGCTATTCTAGTAAAAATAAATCTGTCGAGGCGGTTATGAAACAAAGCCTGTACTTCATTAGCCTGTGCGTTCTATTTTTATGTTTATCCATCCAACCTGTTCCCCAGGTACAGGCAGAGGTGCCAGATTGTTCTGGGAACCCGGTGACGACAGCCATCCTGGCGGATGCCAGTTATGAGCAGTATGTGCAAATGCTCAAGTCTCTCGCTGGCGAAATACCCATAACCATTGGCGGTCAATCCGGTCAGGCCATTTACACTCGCTATGCCCCGGCGATTGCCAGCGACTCTGTCCGCGCCCCGGTCATTCCCTGGATGTTGGAGCAATTGAATGGCTGGCTGCAACCTGAGCAGATCGAGCAGGATGAGTTCACTTTCTCTTACAACTTCACTCCATACACGACGGAAAACCTCATTGCTACATTTCCCGGAACCGTGCACCCGGAAGAGGTGGTCATCCTTTCCGCTCATTTCGACAGCATCAGTGATAACCCCTACTGGTTGGCGCCCGGCGCAGAGGATAACGGCAGCGGAACGGCCGCCCTGCTGGAAGCTGCCCGCATTTTGCGCTTTTATCGCTTCGATCGCACCCTCAAGCTGATCTGGTTCAACGCCGAGGAACAAGGGTTGCTTGGCAGCGCCGCCTATGTTGCCGATCACCCGACCGAGAATATCCTGGGCGTGATGAACCTGGATATGTTCGGCTACGACAGCAACAATGATGGCTGTTTCGAATTACATGTGGGTACACGGCCAGAGTCCCAGCCGGTGGGCCAATGTTTTGCCAATACCATCCAATCCAATGGTCTTCCCATCACATACGACTTTGTTATGGATGGAGCTGAAGACAGGTCGGATCATCGAACGTTCTGGAACCTGGGTATTGGAGCGGTGGAAATATTGGAAAATCATTCCAATCAAGAAATTGTCAATGGCTGCGTCGGAGCCGACGCCAGTCCGTTTTACCATAGCGCCTTGGACGTTACCACCAACATGAACCTGCCGGTCACCTTCCAGATCGCCCGGGCGGGCATCACTTCAGTAGCCAACCTGGCCGGGCCGCTCGGGGTATGCTATGAGACACCTCCCACCATCCTGTTCTTTGGCCTGCTCGGGGCTAACCTGTTGCATTTTGAGGCTCCCCAGGCAGAAACCTATCTCCTGGAACGGTCGACCAGCGGTTGTGGTGGCGAATTTACTTCGCTTGGAAGCACCCATCTGAACGAATGGGTGGATACGGACGTTCAACCCGGTCAAACGTATGCCTATCGTCTGCAGGTGGTGGCAGATGCCAGCCGCGGGCACTGTCTTTCCATGCCAGTTTGCATGGAATACACGGCACTGGAGCATTTTCTCTTCCTGCCTTCGATTTCACACTAACGCACAGATTGTTAAGGTGCAAAAATTGCGTCAACCTTCCCGGCAGTTTCTCCACCGGGAAGGTTGTGATTACCCAATTGTTATGCCTCGCTGGATGCAGCCTGGCGCCGGGTCACCTTGCGCCGGGAAGTTTCCGGGTCTTTATCCGGCCAGGATGCCACCATTGTGCCGATAATAAATATGAAACCACCCACCCAGAGCCAGTTGACCAAGGGGTTGTGATAGATCTTGAAAGTTGCGCCTTGGGTCGAAATCGGCTTCCAGTCCACCAGCAAGACATACAGGTCATCTTCCATCGTGCTGCGCACACCAGGGATGGTCATTTGCTGCTGCGATTCGTAGTAATAATCACGGCGGGGATACAACTCACCCAACAGCTTGCCATCTTTTGTCACGGTAACAACCGCCCGGGCTACGTTCTTACCATCGGCGGTATCAAACTCGGCCAGCGAGTCGTAGCGGATGGTGTAATTGCTCAGTGAGAGCGTTTCACCGGGTCGAATGGTACCTTGCGTCTCCACCTGGAAGAGTTCGATGCCAATAATGCCCAGCGCCATCAGCACTACGCCCAGGTGGATGATGTAACCTCCATAGCGCCGACGGTATCGGGAAGCCAACTTCCAGAAGGCAACGAAAATATTCTCGTTCGAACGGCGGTGGCGCGTCCAAACTCCCCGGCCATATTCATACAGGGTGATGGAGGCTGTGAAGGCTACCAACCAGAAACCGAGCAAAGCGGCCCAATTGCGCACGCCCGCGATGATGATCACCACCAAAACAATCAGCGAAACAATGGCGGGTTTCCACAGCGCCCGGCCAAGCGACTTGTAGGTCGAATGACCCCAGGCAGAAAGCGGCGCGATACCCATCAGGAACAACAAACCGGCAAACAGTGGGCCGGTATTGCGCTCGTACCAGACCGGGCCAAAGGTCACTTTCTGACCGGTCAGGAGTTCGGAAATCAGCGGATAGATGACGCCCCACAAACAGATGACCAGGATTAAGATAAAGAGCAGGTTGTTGAGCAGGAAGAGCGCCTCCCGTGACAGAATGGAACTCATCTGCCCCTCACCCCGCAGGCTGTTCCAACGGTGCAGCAACAGCGCCAGGGAAACGATGAAACTGATACCAATAAAGCCGAAAAACAGCGGCCCGATGGCGCTCTGGGCAAAGGCATGCACCGAGGAAAGGACGCCGGAGCGGGTGAGGAAGGTGCCAAAGATGACCAATGAGTAGGTGATGATAATCAAGATCACGTTCCAGCGTTTGAACAAGCCGCGCTTCTCCTGGATCATGACCGAGTGCAGGAAGGCTGTGCCGCTCAACCAGGGCATAAAGGCCGCAATCTCCACCGGATCCCAGGCCCAGTAACCGCCCCAACCGAGCACATCATACGCCCAGCGGCTACCGAGCACCAACCCCAGCGAGAGGAACAACCAGGCAACCAGCGTCCAGCGCCGGGTAACGCGAATCCAACGGTCGTCGGTGCGGCCAGTCACCAGGGCAGCGATGGCAAAGGCATAGGGGATGACAAATGAGACAAATCCCAGGTAGAGCATCGGTGGGTGGATGATCATACCCGGATGGCGCAGCAAGGGATTCAAACCATTGCCATCCGGTGGTTTAATTTGCACCCCACCGGCAGGCGGGAACATAGACGCACTCTGGCCAGTAGGAGCAATCCAAAAGCTATTAAATGGATTTTCAAAAAATATAACCAGTATCAAAAAGAAAGCCACTGTAATCAAGGCGACTACAATAACCCATGGCAGGAATTCGTGATCGCGCTCCCACTTGCGCAGGGTGACGGCTGAAACAAAGGCTGAAAGCAGCCACGACCAGAACACCAGCGAACCGGACTGCCCACCCCACAGCGCCGTGATCTTGAGGTAGAGCGGCATGCTGTTGCTGGTTACGCCATAGACAAATTCATATTGATATTGCCCGGTTACCAGTAAGATGATCAATGCGATGGAAACCACGCTGAGCAACGGGAAGGTCAGCAGCATCGCCAGCCGGGCAGATTCCACCCAGCGGGCAGATTGCTTGAGACCACCGTACAGGGCTGCCCCCACACCAAAGAGGGAGATGAGGAAAGTGATAACGAGAACACCAAAGCCAATGTTTCCGATCATATACGCTCCATTCAGACACGATAAAGTGGCTCCCAGGCAAGAAGCCGCCCAACAGCCACCTTTAAGTCAGATTACGAATAAAAGTTATGCGTTTCAAGAGGACCGGTTTACCGGGTCAAATTAGTTGGAAGCTTCAGCTTGCTCAGGGGCCGCCTCTTCATAGCGAGTCGGGCATTTTAGCAGCAGTTCGGAAGCGTAGAACTTGCCATCCTCACCCAACCGTCCAGTCATAATCGCCTGGGCTTCGTTCTTCAGCAGGTCTGGCTGCACTCCGTTGTAGACCACATCCAAACGTGGCAGGGTCGGATCCATCACTGCATTGTGCAGCACATTGGCCAGACCACCCATTTGTTCAATTTCCTTGTTATCGCCTGGGATGTTAACCACGGTGAAGGTCAGGGTCAAGGTGTCGGCGTCATAAACAATCGTATCTCCCAGGACGGCTCCGGACATGCGGATATCTTTGCCAGCCATTGAAGCGCCGCGTTGATTTAACTCTTCAACGGTGAGGAAATACTGTGCGTTGGCCTGGGTGGAAGAGATCACCAGGACCACAACGGCAGCCACAATCAACAAACCTGCAATAATGAACTTCAGGCGGGATGGAGCTGCGGGTTTTACTGCTGCGTTTTCCTGCATCAAAAACCTCCTCAAGATGGACAGTAAAGGTGGGGGGAAAAGGACTAATAATCTCCATTTTCCCATGCTAAGATTAATCTCCGGTGAGAGTAAGGCGAAAATATTATGAGAGAGTGAAGGCCTTATTCGTATATTCTTGATCGAATTATATCCAGTCAATCTATCTTGTGAAAGAGGTCTCGGCAAGTGTAAGGAAGCTCTAAAGTAGATGTTGATAGAGGCCACAAAGCTGTATTGCATCGCTTTAATGGGTTGTAAAAACCAAACACGAGAATTTCTTTTTTGATAGATTGTCACTCTGAGCGCTGCGAAGAGTCTCCCAAAAGATCGTAGATATGTTTCGCTTCGCTTAACATAATGCCAGTGTTTTTCGTAGCCCACGTAAATGCGAGCAGCTTTTTAAATTTTTGACTGATGATTAATTCCAGGCAGAAACGCGACAAACAAAGCTATAATTATTCCATGCCAAAACTACAAACTCGTTATGTTTGCCAGAACTGTGGGCGGGTCTTCCCCCGCCTGTTTGGACGCTGCCCGCAATGCGACGCCTGGAACAGCATGCTCGAAGAAGTGGAGCAGGTGGAAACCTCGACCAAAGGATCTGCCAGCGGCCGCGGCCTGCGCAGCGGATCCCGACCTATGAAGTTGAATGAGATATCTGGCGATGCTGAAGAGCGGGTGGCTCTGCCCATTGAAGAGTTCGCCCGGGTATTGGGCGGCGGCATAGTCCCCGGCTCGATCGTGCTGATTGGCGGCGACCCTGGTATCGGCAAATCCACACTGGTGCTGCAAATGGCCCTGGAAATGTCCCGCACCCTCAAGGTACTCTACGTCTCCGGCGAGGAATCCGAACGGCAGGTAAAAATGCGTGCCCTGCGCCTGCTGCGCAAGGACGAACAGAACGAAAAATCCGAACCTGAACTGCCAGACGGCCTGCTGCTGGTAACTGAAACCAGCATGGAGACCATCCTGGAGCACGTCAAGACCACCCAGCCCGCCCTGCTGATCGTTGATTCGATCCAGACGGTGTACATCCCAGAGATCGGCTCCACTTCTGGCTCGGTCACCCAGGTGCGCGAATCCGCCGGCAGGCTGCGTGAGCTGGCCAAATCCAGCGGGATCGCTGTCTTCGTCATCGGGCACGTCACCAAAGAAGGCATTATCGCCGGGCCACGCGTGCTGGAGCACATCGTGGATACCGTTTTGTACCTGGAGGGCGACCGCTACCAGGCCTTCCGGTTGCTGCGCTCCGTCAAGAATCGCTTCGGCCCCACCTCCGAGGTCGGCGTCTTCGAGATGGCCGAGCGCGGCATGATCGAAGTCTCCAACCCCTCCGAGGCCTTCCTGGCCGAGCGCATGGTCAATACCCCCGGCTCGGCGATTGCCGTCACAATGGAAGGCACACGACCCATTCTGGTGGAAGTGCAGGGTCTGACGAGCGCCTCCAGCCTGGGCAACCCGCGCCGCACCCCCAACGGGCTGGATATTAACCGCCTGTTGCTGATCACGGCTGTGCTGACCCGTCGCATCGGATTGCATTTAGCCGAACAGGACGTGTTTGTCAACGTGGTGGGCGGCCTGAGCATCGATGAGCCGGCTGCTGACCTGGCGGTAGCCGTGGCGATCGCCTCCTCAATGCGGGATGCACCGGTACGGGCGGATACGGTCTTAATCGGCGAAGTCGGCCTCTCTGGAGAATTGCGCTGGGTGGGCCAGATGACCCATCGCTTGCGTGAGGCTGCCAAATTGGGTTTCAAAAACGCCATCGTACCACGCCGCATTCGCAAGGGCGAACCCTGGCCGGAAGGCATCCAGGTCAGCGAAGCTCGCTCGCTGCGCGAAGCGTTGTTGCTGGCGCTGCTGGCAGAGCAGAAATAAAGCCACCACATTTGATTGGTGACTTGCACATCCTGACCAGTACAGGGTCGGCCCAGGTTTCTCAAATCCGGGCCGAAATAGTCAGAAATATCGGACTTCAAACTTTTCTTCTATATGGAGCTTATTCTTGATATTTTCAACTCATAATAAGAATCGGCTAATCAGTCTTCATTGGGGGATTTGCGCAGTCGAAGCCCTTTTATCTATTCTATACATAATGCTACTGCCTTCCGATTCAAAGAACGTCTTTCTTTTTAACTTCTCATTGGTTCGCCTTTTATCAGTTGCTTGTATCCTAATAATCGCAATATTATGTAGTTATCTTGCAATCATTACTTTAAAAGGCCAAGAGTTAAAAAGGTTTGGGGCTTCATTTGGCCGGCTGGAGGTTGCAGAAGGCTGGTTTTTCTTTTTTTCAGTCTTTGGTTTACTGATCTCTCTGTTCTTCTTGGGACTGACACCCCCTTTCTTGCGAGGTGCAAGGATCGAACGTTTGACGCCAATATTCGTTCTAGGAGGACTTTATTGCCTTCAAATTGGAGTTGTTTTTGTTATTTTCAAAAAGACTAATATTCGTCAAACTGCCACAAAGATTTTGAAATTTATTCTCTGGGTTAAGAACGATGTAAAAGTCGGCCTTGGGCTTCTTCTTTTATCTTTGGTCATTGGTTTATTTACTCTTTTTTATACATACTACAACCCAGGAGATGAAGGAGACACCTATACGGTCGGCTGGCTAATGTCAACGGGAAAAATCCTCTACCGGGATGTGTTCTCCCATCATTTTCCATTTTCCTATACTTGGGTTAGCATAATCTCAACATTATTTGGCCCATCCATAATTTCCTATCGAATTTCGCTATTACTTCTTCGTGTGGTGTTGTTTTTTGCAGCGATGCGCATTTCCAAGAGTTCCTTTGTGATTGGGCTAACCTCCTTAGCCTGGAGCCTGATTGGACCGATGTACCTTGGCAATATGTTAGTTTACTATTCCTTCGATGGAATTTTGATTACTAGTAGTGCGTTCGTAGTTTTAGCGATTTTGAATAAAGAAGTGCCCTATTCTCTAGGTCGGGCAACTTTCGCCAGCCTCTTAATTGGCTTTGCAATACTAAACGACCCAATTATGGTATTTCCGGGTATCATAATTCTTTTTTCTTTGGCCTTATCTGGATACCGTAAAGGGCAGAAAGTAAAGCAGAAAATATTCTTTACTACTTTCCCCTTCCTTGGTGCAGGTTTGGTGCTGATCCTGTATGGTGGATATCTCGCAGTTACTTCCAGTCTGGATGATTTCATCCAAAACGGAATACTGTTCAACCTACAAGTTTATAGCCGTTATACCGGACCGATTTTTTCTTTTCCACGGTTACTTGAAGGTATTACGAAAGGTCTAAATTTATTTGACCCTTCCATTTGGAAATATTTAGGTCCATATTATCAATGGGATGACTTTAGATATCTTGAAAATTGGGCTTTTTCTGCACCGTTATTCCGTTTGTCAATTATTGTTGCGAGCTTAATCATGATATTTAAGAAGAATTTTTTTGGTGGTGTTTTTACTTATCTGCTTGGTTCCATGTTGTTTTTCCGTGGTTTCTCCTTCTTTCATGGTTCACCATTTATTTTGTTTTCACTTGTAGCTGCTTCTTTTATTCTAATAAACTCTTGCCTTGCAGTTTTATCGTTGCTTGCGAAGGACCAACCCATTCCGTTATTTAGACAACTCGTAAGATGGAGTATTTGGGTTATCCCCATTGCAATCAGTGTGGTATTTCTTTGGTTGAACCTCCGTATGGGTGAATATTGGATTAATCACCGGACGGATTTGAGCTATGAGAAACAATTTGGGCATAGTATAGAAACTGGTGAAAATTACCGTCATATTACGTGTGGAAATGAAGATGCTTCATTACTTGTATACCCGCTTGAGACAACAATTAACTTTTTTTCAAAAATACCACCCACCTCTCGATATCTTTTTATGACGCCCTGGGTTGCCAATATTGGTCAGCAAGAGGTAATATCAGATCTTTCTGACAAAGCAGCTGTAGTATATATTGCTAAGGACACTGATATCTGGGGATATCAAGTAAATGATTATCTCAGAAGTCTTATTGCATATCTTGATAAAGAATATATTGAGGTAGAGGCAAATATTTATATTTCACCGAAAATCAAACAGTATTGTGATTCAATGCAATAATAATAAAGAAAGGAAAAGTGGTATGTCAACCTTTACTCAAATTCTCAACCAGGGTAGCATCAGCCACACCCGGCGAAACCACGCCCTGGAACACGCCACCCTGCGTGTGCTGGGTGAACGGAACCATAATTTGATGCTGGCAGGTTATTCCGACCCGCGCGGCTTCTGGATTGCTGGCAAAGTGGACACCGAAGAGCTGGCCGCCGCCGTCCAGGAAGCTCAAAGCCGCCTGCGCGCTGGCGAACATGAACTGGCCATCCATCCAAACTGCGGCACCAACTTTGCCACCTCCGGTGTGCTGGCCGGACTGGTTGCCTGGCTGGCCATGCTGGGTGTAGGTAAAGGCTTGCAAAGGAAGCTTGACCGCCTGCCGCTGGTCATTTCACTGGTCACCCTGGCTCTGGTGATTGCCGGGCCACTGGGGCCGCGCATGCAGCGCCAATTCACCACGGATGCCGAACTGGGCAGCCTGCATGTGACCACCATTACCGTTTCAGAACGCAACGGTTCACCACTGCATCGTATTTACACCACGGGATAATGGAAGAAAAACCAGTCGTCATCATTCTGCGCGGCGATGATCGCCAGGGCATCCAGCAGGCGCTGCAAGGTATGCAAGCCCGCCTTGGCGACCCATCCATCGCCAGCCTGAACCTGACCCGGCTGGAGGGTCGCAGCGCCAGTGAAGAAGAACTACGCACCGCCACCCTGGCCATGCCTTTCTTGTCCGAGCGCCGACTGGTGATATTGACTAACCCACTGGCGCGTGCCACCAACGCTCAGTCCCGTACCCGCTTCATCAACTTACTGGATGCGCTGCCCGACACCACCGCCCTGGTGCTGGTGGTGGAAGATCACGAGAAAGTGAAGCGTGGCGAAGCTGAATGGGAGACGCTGACCCCTGGGCACTGGCTGGTGCAATGGGTCGGCAAATCCAAAGGCCGGGGAATGATCCGGGATGTAGCGTTACCGCGTCTGGAACAAATGGCCGGCTGGATCCGGAAACAGGCGGAGAGCCTGAAGGGTCAATTCACCCCGGCGGCAGCCGCTACCCTGGCTGCCCATACCGGTAACGACACCCTGCTGGCCAAGCAGGAGATTGAAAAGCTATTGGAATACGTCAACTACGCCCGTCCAGTGGAAGCCGAAGAGGTGGAAATGCTGGTCGCCCCTGGCGGGCAGGTGGATATCTTCAGCCTGGTGGATGCCATGGCCAATGGGGATGCTGCCAAAGCCCTGCGCAGCCTGAACAAATTACTGGAGGAGCAAGACGCCTTTTCCTTGTTTGGCATGGTGTTACGCCAGTTCCGCCTGCTGCTGCAAACCCGTGAGGTGCTGGATGAAGGTGGCGGGGCAGAGCGGGTGGCATCCGAACTGCGACAGCCGCCATTTGTCGCCCAAAAGTTGAGCAAACAAGCCGGCCGCTTCAGCATGACTGCCCTGGAAACCATCCATCATAAATTACTGGAAATGGATGAGGCCGCTAAAACTGGCCAGATGCCGCTGGACCTGGCCTTGCAGACTTTTGTAGCCAGTCTGGCACGTTAACAAACACCTGATCATCGTCGCTACCATCACCCAATCTTCTGGAAAATCGTCCATCCTGGCCTTCTCCTAGCTGGTGGAGGATGTTTGGCATAAAAATTGCGCCCATTAGAGACGGAAAAGCAGCTCCTGATAAAATTGTTAAGTTAAGTCACCTTCCAAAACCTTGATTCTTATAGCCAGTTTTACTATGATGAACATAGCTCGGATTTTAAGGAAAACCAAAATGAAGCATCTCAAAATCGGCCTGGGAACGCTGGTGATAATCGGTATTTTTCTTACCCTTTTCAAACCTCCAACCAGCCTGACCCAGGCTGCTGGCTTGCCTCAAACCACCCCCGAACCCAGCGCGCCTCTCCAGGAAGCCGCCCTGCGCCAGGCATTCACACAGGCCATCCAGAATCGCACGGATGTGCTGGCGTTTATCATCCATCAGATTGAAGTGGAACGGGTAACGTTTTCAGAAGATGGTCAGATCGCCCTGCTCTTCCTGCAGATGCGGGATAGGGAGACCGGTGAAGTGATTGCCACTGAACCCGGCCTGGCCATTGCCCACTTGAACCCTGCCGCAGATGGTACAAGCGCCCTGGACTGGAAGGTCAGCCTGCAGGCGGACGCGGACTGGACCGAGCAGGTTACCAACCTACCGGTTGGGATGCTGACCGAGGAAGGGCGCTTCATGTACCTGCCATCAAACGACCCGGATGGGATCGTCACCTTGACGGAACCCATTCGCGGCTACAAATTACCCTGGGCAGCCGGCTTATCCAAAAGTTTAAGCGGCTCGATCGGTCACTTTCTCATTTATTTTTCCTGTTCCGAGCTATCTTGCCGCTATGCGTATGATTTTGCCGATGGGACCATGTTCCCCTTGCTGGCCGCGCGCGGGGGTACTGTATACATACGCTATGATTCATGTGCCAATTACGATCCGAATTGTTCCAACTACATCGTTTTAAAGGACAGTTCCACCACCCCGGTTACCTACCAACTGTATTTACACATCGCGAATGAATCCATCCCGGACAGCCTGACGGTTGGCGCCAATGTCCTGCGGGGCCAATACATCGCCAATGTGGATGATACCGGCTATTCGACTGGCCACCACCTGCATTTCCATGTTCACACCAATGCAGCCAGTTACTGGGGCAACAGCGTGGATATTGCCTTCGATGAAGTCCCTTTCAACGACGGCGAGCCGCGCACCTGTTATGAGCGGGATAACTGGCCCGCGTACGGAACCGGCTGCGCCAATAGCTATACCTCGCAAAACCAGGGCGCCAACCCGCCGACCGGCAGCCTGACCTTGCCGTCTCCCGGCTCCGTGTTCAGCGCTTCCATCATTTCAATTGCCGGCAGCGCCTCGGACGATATTGCAGTCACCAAGATTCAACCGGTGGTCAATTATGGTTCGGGCTGGCAGGAAATTGGCAGCGGATTAACCATCACCCCGGCGAAAAACGTCACCTTCAACGGGGATGTCGATCTGTGCTCGGCGAATACGCCGGATGGACCGATACAAGTTGGCGTTTATGCCTATGATTATGAAGGCAATCGCTCAGCCAATGTACTCGGGATCCGCCAGGTCTTCAAGAGCGCCACCTGCACCATTCCGCCCCCGCCGGCCTGTCAGCCCACTTCCAACCAGATTGCCCTGTACACCGATGTGGACTATCAGGGCATGTGCCAGTCCTTCGGTGTTGGGAACTATACGGAATGGAACGGCACCCTTTCCTCTCTGCTGGCCAATAAAATCGAATCCATCCTGGTCGGCAGCAATGTGACCGTTACCGGCTATGACGGGGATTATGATCCCACCTACATTAAGTTTGCCGGTCGGGGCGAGACGTATTACACCTCTGACGCCAACCTGGCAGATAACAAGTTCACCAGTAATAAAATCACCGCCATCCGAGTCCAATCCAAATCTGTCCTGTTCAGCCCGGTCATTGATCCGATCGGTCCGGATCTCAGCCGCTCGCCGCTCAGCACGGAGTCGTTGGTCCTGAGTGCAGTCATCGGCGATGAGTATGAAAATGCAGATGGGGCGAATACATTTACCGGTACGCTCAGCGGCCCGAATGGAACCGTGAACCTGCCTGAGAAGAAATATCCGATCTGGTCGGTTGGGAATCTGGCAGCAGGCAGCTACACCTTTACCACCACTGCCAAGAGCGGCTCTCTGACCAAGAGCACCTCCAAAACCTTTACGGTTGAGAGCGCCAGCCTGCCGGCAGCAGCCAACCGCAGCCTCCCCTACCTGGATCCAATGGAAAGCGGGGTCAACGATTGGTTGGCCAGCGGTCTGTGGCGTCAATTCACATACGATCGAGATGGTTCCAGCACCACCGTCTGGGGATACAACCAAGGGACAGGCTACAACAGCGATACCATCCGGGAAGGGGACTTAACCTCCCCGCCCATCAGCCTGCCCGCCAATGGCGCTTATCTCAGGTTTGATTACCTCTATCAGACAGAAAGTGAGAACCCGGTCTGGGATCAACGCCGGGTGCAGGTATCCGTAAATGGTGGCTCGTTCAGCGATCTTTTGCAGCTAAGCGATGACCCGATGAATTACTGGCTGCACTCTCCAGTCATCAACCTGACCGGGAGTGCATACGCTGGCCAAACCATCCGCATCCGTTTTCACTTCAACACCATTGATCGAGTGGCAAACGCCAATCTGGTTGGCTGGCTGGTGGACAACGTCAGCCTGACGACTACCCCGCCGGACCTGACCTGCGCCGAAAGCAGCCCCAACGACACCCCTGCTGCTGCGACCGCCATCAGTGTGGAGAGCAGCAAAAACGGCGTCATTTGCACGGGTGGAGACCTGGATTATTACTCCTTCAGCGCTTCTGCCGGCCAACGCCTGGTGGCCTCTATCGAAGCGGTCAGCCTTGGCTCAAGCCTGGATAGTGTGCTCAAACTCCTGGATTCGGATGGCAAGTCTGTGCTGGTGGAAAATGACGACGTTTCAGAGGAGAACCAGGATTCGTACCTGGCCTACACCGTCCAGCGCAGCGGCACATACTACCTGCGGGTCAGCGCCTGGGACCACCCCTCCGGGGGCAGCCCGCTGCACACCTACAGCCTGACCCTGGACCAGGATCTTGAACAGCCCTTCATCTCCCTTTCTTATCCAACCTCCTTGTGGATCCCCGGTCCGGTGTTCCCGGTGATCGCCGACCTGGTGGATGCAGGCGGCAGCGGGGCGAATCTGGTGGATGTCTATTTCCACTCAACCGATTGGATCAATGGTCTGTGGGAACTGGTTGGGTCGGATGAAATTCCAGATGATGGCTTTTATATTCCATTGGACCTGACCAGCAAATCCCCGGTGGGAGGTTCCCTGCTCGTCCAGGGTTTTGACCAAACTGGCCGCAGCGCCATTGCCCTGGTCAGCCCTTTGACCTACGATACCAGCCTGCCCAGCGCCTCCTTCACCCCGCTGCCGGTCAGCAGCTCCACGATCTTCCCGGTGAGCTGGAGCCTGAGCGATACCCTGAGCGGCCTGGCAGGATTTTCCATCCAGGTCAAAATGGATGGTGGAAACTGGTCTGATTGGTTGACTGCCCCGGCCCTGGATTTGCGCCAGGAGTGGTTCGTTGGTGAGCTCGGCCATACCTATGGCTTCCGCTTGCAGGCAGTGGATGTTGCGGGTAATGTCCGGGCATATCCGGATGGACCCGAAATCTCGACCGTTGTCTCCAACTGCACCCCGGATGCCTATGAAGATCTGGATGACCTTTTCGTCTCAGCGCCGTTGCTCAATTTGAATTCAGGGCAAGATCATAATTTCTGCGGGGTGTCTGACTCGGATTGGTTGAAGGTTCAAACGGTGAGCGACCAAACCTTGCTGATATCGATTTTCGCTGGCCCCAATCTAGGCGCATATCGCATGAGCCTTTTTGCCTCCAATGGAACGACCCTTTTACAGGAAGTGACCAACCCCGGTTCAGGAGGGGTAGCGGCCCTCTCGATTACGCCACCAGCCGGAGGCAGCACTTACCTGGTGCGGATCCAACCCCTGATTACTCAACTGGCAGGGGATGCCAACAGTTACCAACTGGCTGTATCCCCTCTATCTCACATGTATTTGCCGAGTATTTTACGGTAGACTTGCCTACAGAACACAATAGCGGATGCAGACAAGCCTGATCTGCATCCGCTTTATTGATTGACTTAATTTCCATTTAGCGCAACAGCTGCTCCCTAACGGGTCAAATCCACGGCAAAACACAAGCACTTCGGGGAAAACTCTACTCGAACCACTTTTCCGCTAACTTCCAGGGTGGAGGTATTGTCCAAATTGGGGATGGCCAGCCTGACCTGATCACCAACCTGGGGGGAATAAATGGATGATTTCAATGGAAGGCGAACCAAAATTCCAGTGGCCGAAACATTCACGCTGCGGCCGCCCAGACGGCGCGGAGCCAAAATTTTCACCGGCCGGCTCCAGGGCATGCGATTTGCCCGGCGCGCTTCCTGATACTCCAAAACGTTTGACTGAAACATAACCACCTCCAGCGTAAACCCCTCCACACAACTCCATGATAGCATAAACTAAATGAAATTCAAGTGGGTTCGGGGAACTTTTTGTGTATGATTTGCTTAAATTCAGTTAATGTTGGTTTAAGGAAAAGTCCTGAAACTACTTGCAATTTCAGATATCCTCTGTATAATTAGGTTATGCGCAACTTACGAAGCGCCTCCTGGGTGGTCATTTTACTCATAATCCTCGTCATTGCTCCGCACGTTGCACTGGCACAGACCGGGGGAGTAAAAAATTTTCCCGATGGTTTCTCACTCAGCGGGGAGTGGCTGACTGCCTGGAATTCATCCCCGGACCCCTACACCGAATTTGGTACCCCGATCACAAAGGTGATGACCTCCGCCACCGGTGAACAGGTGCTCTACACCCATCAGGCACGTTTTCGCCAAACGACGGAAGGCATCGTGATTGACCCGCTGGGCAGTATGCTCTACACCCCCGGAAAACCGGCTAATTTTGCGATGAACCCTGGGGCTTGTCGGGAATGGGGGAAAACAGGTTTTAACATCTGTTATTCATTCTTGCAAGTATTTGCCAGCCACGGCCCAATGTTAGGCGCGCCGCTGGCGAACGCTGAAGAAATGAATGGCCGGATTGTCCAGGCATTTGAATATGGCTGGCTGGAATGGCGCCCGGAAAACCCGCCCAACCAGCGCGTGGTCTTCATGGACCTGGGTCGCATCGCTTTCGACCTGTGGGAACACGGCAAAGGTGACACGATAGATGACCGCGGCATCGGCTCCAAGTTTCCGATAACGGCCTTTGCATTTGTGGAACGAGCCATTTTACCTGCCGGCATGGAGCAAACACTTTTTGTTATTGCCCGCACTTCCGATTATAGACCGCTGAAAGATGTGATTGTCCAGGTGAAGTTGGAATATCCCGATGGACGAGTTCTCGGATTTCAATCAGGATATACAGATGCCGATGGCATTGCCCGCTTCACTTTCCCGGTGGACGGGATGGAAAATGGCCAGGTGGTGCAGGTTCAAGCCAGCTTATTCCTGGGGACCTCAACTGCCCAGGCTGCAACTTCTTTCCGGATCTGGCATTAACCAAAACCCGCCCGCTGATTTCAACCGCTTCGGCGGTTTTTTTATCTCCCAATCTGTGCTCCAACCAATTGCAAGGTGGTACCCTCCCCTGCGAAAACCAAAGCGTTCCGCATCCAAGACAATGCCCCAACCGACAGGGAAAAAGGATCTGTCATTAATCACAGCCAGGCAGTGGGAGAAGGGTTTTGTATCATGAGGTTATCTTTTTATGCAATGTTTATTGCTTTTTTTAATCTTATGGAAAGGCAAATCTAGATGAAAAAGAGGGTGGGGGTGATTGCGGCGGCGCTGGATGCCTGGTGGGGGCGGCTGGACCTGGAGAAGCTGGTGCGTTACACGAACTATATGCGCAACCTGACGGCTGCCCGGCGGCTGGGATACCTGCTGGAGCGGCTGGGGATGCAGACCGAATTAACGCGGATGCGACTAAGCCGGCAGGTGCGGACGAGTTATGGGCGGCTGGAGCCGGGACGACCGTGGAAGGGGGATCTGGAGCGGAAGTGGCGGATGGATGTGAATGATTAGCTGGTAGCTGGTGGCTCGTAGCTCGTGGCTGGTGGCTCGTAGCTCGTGGCTGGTTCCTACGCACCCTGTGGGAGAGCAACGCGACCCTGAAAAGAAGAGAGAGACCGATCGCGGGCACGGGCTGGTGTTGGCTGAGTTTGGGGACTGGCATACGGCCTGCACCCCTGCGGGGCATAGATGCCCTTACCAACCCCCGGTCGGGCGACCCGCCGGGTCGCCCCTACCATGGGACCAGGACGACTGACGTCGCTACTACGGGTTGGGGAATGACGAGCGGCCGGTCCCACCTACGATGGGACCAGGACGACTGACGTCGCCACTACGGGTTGGGGAATGACGAGCGGCCGGTTGCACCTACGGATTCCACAAATCCGCGCGCCGTTCGCTAACATGACAATAATTAGCCGATTTATGGATAGATAGTACTAGATCATTCCCCTGTTTGCCATTACACTCAAAGGTTGAATGTCCGGATTCTTTTGCTGGATTGATTTGACCGAACTAACCGTGCAAACGGATTTTCTTACAGGAGTGTTCTTATGCCACGAGATATGGTAACTATCGATGCAAACGAGGCAACCGCCTACATCGCCTACCGCCTGAGCGAGGTGATTGCAATTTATCCGATCACCCCATCCTCAGGGATGGGTGAACTTTCGGATGAATGGGCGGCCAAGCGTGTGCCCAACCTGTGGGGTACCATCCCCTCTGTGATGGAAATGCAATCCGAGGGCGGGGCAGCGGGTGCGGTGCACGGCGCGCTGCAAACCGGTTCGCTGACCACCACCTTCACCGCCTCCCAGGGCTTGCTGCTGATGATCCCCAATATGTTCAAGATTGCCGGCGAATTGACCCCCACTGTCTTCCACGTCACCGCCCGCTCGATCGCCATGGCAGCTCTCTCCATCTTTGGCGATCACTCGGATGTGATGGCCACCCGCTCCACCGGTTTCGCCCTGCTGGCCTCCCGCTCGGTGCAGGAAGCCCACGATTCGGCCCTGATCGCCACCGCAGCCACCCTGCGTTCACGCGTGCCCTTCCTGCACTTCTTCGATGGCTTCCGCACCTCGCACGAAGTCAACAAGATTGAGCAATTGACCTCCGAAGACCTGCATGCCATGATCGACGACAAGTTGGTGACAGCCCACCGGTCACGGGCTCTCTCGCCTGAACATCCCGTGCTGCGCGGCACCGCCCAGAACCCGGATGTTTACTTCCAAGGTCGCGAGACGGTCAATCCATATTACGACGCCTGCCCGGGGATCGTCCAGGAAGAAATGGACAAGTTTGCCAAGTTGACCGGCCGCTCTTATCATCTGTTTGATTATTACGGCGCCCCGGATGCCAAAAGCGTGATCATCATCATGGGCTCTGGTTCAGAAACTGCTGAAGAAACTGCGAACTACCTGAACAAACGTGGCGGAAAAGTGGGTGTGCTGACCGTGCGCCTGTATCGCCCCTTCTCGATTGAGCACTTTGTCAAGGCGCTGCCAGCCACCGTTAAGAAGATCGCTGTGCTGGACCGCACCAAGGAACCTGGCTCGGCTGGCGAGCCCCTGTTTGTGGATGTCTCCTCGGCCCTGACCGAAGCCGTCCGCAAGGGAATTGCCCCGTTCAAAAACGTCCCGACCATCATCGGCGGGCGCTACGGCCTGTCCTCCAAGGAGTTCACCCCCGGCATGGTCAAGGCCGTGTTCGATGAACTGAAAAAAGAAAACCCCAAATACCACTTCACCATCGGCATCAATGATGATGTTTCGCACACCTCGCTGGATTTCGACCCGGAATTCTCGATTGCATCCAAAGATATCGTGCGCTGCGTCTTCTTCGGCCTGGGTGCGGATGGCACCGTGGGCGCCAACAAGAACTCGATCAAGATCATCGGCGAGGAAACCAGCTTCGGCGCCCAGGGCTTCTTCGTTTACGACTCCAAGAAATCCGGCTCGATCACCACTTCGCACCTGCGTTTTGGCCCCAAAACGATCCGCGCCCCCTACTTGATCGGCAGTGGAGATGCCAACTTCGTGGCCTGCCACCAGTTCTCCTTCCTGGAGCGGATTGATATGCTGCGCTATGCCAAACCCGGCGGCGTTTTCCTGCTCAATAGCCTGTACGGGCCAGATGAGGTCTGGGATCACCTGCCGCGCGAAGTGCAAGCGGATATCATCAAAAAGAAATTGCGCTTCTATGTGATCGATGCCTACGAAGTGGCGCACAAGACTGGCATGGGCGGGCGGATCAATACCATTATGCAGACCTGCTTCTTCGCCATATCGGGTGTGCTGCCCCGCAAAGAGGCAATTTATGAAATCAAGAAATCGATCCAGAAGACTTATGGCAAGCGCGGTGACGCGGTGGTGCAACAGAACTATGCAGCGGTGGATGGCTCGATCGCAAACCTGAAGAGGGTGAAAGTGCCGACCCAGGTCACCAGTGACTTCTCCCGCCGACCCGCGGTTCCCGCCGAAGCCCCGGATTTTGTCAAGAAGGTGCTCGGTCCGATCATGGTCTTCGAAGGCGATCAATTGCCAGTCAGCGCCATGCCAGTGGATGGCACCTTCCCGACCGCCACCACCCAGTGGGAAAAACGCAACATCTCACTCGAGATCCCGGTCTGGGAACCCGACCTGTGCATCCAGTGCGGCAAGTGCGCCTTTGTCTGCCCGCACGCCGTCATCCGCATGAAGGTGTACGACCCGGCGGAGTTGGAAGGCGCCCCGGCGACCTTTAAACACCTGGATGCCAAATTCAAAGAACTGCCCAACATGGCCTTCACCATCCAGGTGGCCCCGGAAGATTGCACCGGCTGCGGCCTGTGCGTGGAAGTCTGCCCAGCCAAGGATAAGACCCAGGTCGGCCGCAAGGCGATTAACATGGCGGATCAACTGCCGCTGCGTGAGCCCGAAGCAGAAAACTGGAAATTCTTCCTGGAACTGCCGGAAGCCGACCGCACCGCTTTTGCCCCGACGACCATCAAAAATTCGCAACTGCTGCAACCGCTATTTGAGTTCAGCGGCGCCTGCTCCGGCTGTGGTGAAACCCCCTACGTCAAGCTGGTGACCCAGCTCTTCGGCGAACGGGCGATCATCGCCAACGCCACCGGCTGCTCCTCCATTTACGGCGGCAACCTACCCACCACGCCCTATGCGGTTAACCCCGAAGGACGCGGCCCGGCCTGGTCCAACTCCCTGTTTGAAGATAACGCCGAATTCGGCCTGGGCTTCCGCCTGACGCTGGATAAGCAACTTGAATTTGCCAGCGAATTACTCGGCCAGCTTTCGGCTGAGCTGGGCGACGACCTGGTGAAGGGCCTGCTCGAGGCCGATCAATCCAACGAAGAAGGCATCCTCGGCCAGCGCGAACGCGTGATCATCCTCAAGAAGCGCCTGGCTGGCATGAAAGACCCGAAAGCCGGTCTGTTGCTGCCGATTGCGGATGTCTTCGTCAAGAAGAGCGTCTGGATCTTTGGCGGCGACGGTTGGGCTTACGATATCGGTTACGGCGGCCTGGATCACGTGATCGCATCCGGACGCAATGTCAACATCATGGTGCTGGATACCGAGGTCTACTCGAACACCGGTGGCCAGTCGTCCAAATCCACCCCGCGGGCTGCTGTGGCCAAGTTCGCGGCTCGCGGCAAGAACCTGCCCAAGAAGGACCTGGGGCTGATCGCTATGGCCTATGGTTATGTGTATGTGGCTAAGGTGGCGATGGGCGCCAACGACCAGCAAACCCTGCGGGCGATCCTGGAAGCGGAAGCGTACGATGGACCTTCCCTGATCATCGCTTACTCGCACTGCATCAACCATGGCATTGATATGCGCAAGGGTCTGGATCAGCAGCGCCTGGCCGTCCAATCCGGCATCTGGCCGCTCTTCCGCTACAACCCGGCTCTGATCGACGAAGGCAAGAACCCACTGATGATCGACAGCAATGACCCGACTGTTCCGGTAGAACAATACGCTTATAACGAGACCCGCTATCGCATGTTGCTGCAAAGCGACGAAAGCCATGCGGAAGAATTGATGCGGTCTGCCCGTGAAGATGTAACCAAGCGCTGGGAGCTGTACCGCCAGATGGCCGCCATCGAGTACAAGGCGAAAAACCAGGATTAATCGATCCGTATCCATCCTGTCCGGGGTGGAACCTTCCGCTCCGGACAGATCCCTTATTTACCAATGGAGGAAATATGGCTGATCTGAGCACAACCTATTTGGGATTACAGTTGAAAAACCCGGTCGTGGCTTCGGCCTCTCCACTTTCCAAGAAGGTGGACACGGTCCGGCGTCTGGAAGATGCCGGTGTGAGTGCAATCGTGATGTATTCTCTGTTTGAAGAGCAAATTGTGCATGAAAGCAAGGCTCTTGATCACTTCCTGAATCAGGGCACCGAATCATTTGCAGAAGCCATCACCTACTTCCCGGACCTGGAGCACTATAATGTGGGACCAGAGGAATACCTTAACCTGATCCGTCGCCACAAGGAAGCCGTGCAGATCCCAATCATCGGCAGCCTGAATGGCAACACGACCGGCGGTTGGGTGGAATACGCCAAAAAGATCGAGCAAGCGGGTGCAGATGCGCTGGAATTGAACATCTATGATGTGCCAACCGACTTAAAAATGTCCAGTCAGGATATGGAACAGTCGTATGTGGATCTGGTCAGCGATGTGCGTAAGCAGATTCACATCCCGCTGGCCGTCAAGCTCAGCCCATTCATCACCGCCCTGCCGGGTTTTGCCAGCCGGTTGGTTAAGGCTGGCACCAATGGCCTGGTGCTGTTTAACCGTTTCATCCAGCCCGATCTCGATATCGAGACACTGGAAGTGGTGCCCACCCTGCACCTGAGCACATCGGAGGAAATTCGCCTGCCGCTGCGCTGGGTAGCCATTCTACACGGACGCATCCAGGCCGACCTGGCATTGACGAGCGGTGTGCACACCGCCAATGATGTTTTGCGCTCAGTTATGGCTGGCGCCAGTGTCACTCAGGTAGCTTCCGAGTTGATTGCCAAGGGCCCAGGCCGTGCGACTGAAATTTTAGCCAACATGGAAAAGTGGATGGCTGAATTTGAATACACTTCGGTGCGACAAATGTGCGGCAGTATGAGCCAAAAAGCTGTTGCTGATGCCAGCGCCTTTGAACGGGCGAACTATATGAAGGCACTAACCAGCTTCGATAACCGTCTGCGCTATTAATTAGCAGTTTTTCAACCTGATTTCACCTTAAATCAAAACCGTGGAAAGTCTCCGAAACTTTCCACGGTTGTTTATTCTTGTGTTCACTCAATTGCCCGGTACACCACCCGCATCGCTGGGTGGGACCGGTGGGGTTTGTTCCAGATCAGTGGCAGCCTGCCCGGTCGTCCGGATCTCCCGGCTGACACCCAGGATGGTTTGGTTAGCTTCCTGCCCCGTCTGGCGCAAGGAGGCTTTGACCTCTTCCAGGCCGGCCTCGCGCACCAGTTTACGCGGTAGATCGCTGACCTCGCGCTGGGCGGTGGTGATGTCCTTCCAGAACGGCGAGCGCACCAGTTTGCGAATCCAACGCCCGATCTTGCGCGACATCTCCACCATACCCTGCGGGCCGAGGACAATCAGCGCCAGGATGAGGACAAGAACAATCTCAAGGGGACCAATACCCAGGATTTCCATTCCAAAGAGGCGGAGCTATTTTGCGCCGCCCTCTTTCTTTTCATCATCTTTTTTGTCTTCGTCTTTGTCGCCCTTCAAGCCATCCTTAAAAGCGCGAATGCTCGAACCAACTTCACCGGATATCTTGGAAATTCGGCCGATGCCAAAGAGCAACACCACAATTACCAGGATGATCACCCATTCCCAACCATTTAAACCTGCCATTGCTACCTCCTGTAAGTCTTCCCAGTCATTGAGAAATTATCCGACTTGATTGATCTGATTATACTATTATCGGTCACTGCTTGTCGAATCGGGGTCAGTTCCCGCTTGCTCCAAGCCTGGATCCTCGGGGATGGCTTCAGCAAATTCGGGGGTCGATTCCGCAACCTCAGCGGCTATTTCCACAACCTCAGGCGCAGGTTCAACCTTTTTTGCCTTCTTGCGAAAGAGGCGGAAGGGTTTACGGGGCTTGCGGATTTTCTTCGGGCGGGGCTTGCGCTCGCCAGCCAAAAACGCCAGCAGGATGCTGATCAGGTAGAGCGCCAACAGCGGCGCCATCAGAAGCGCCATGTTGACCGGGTCGCCGGTGGGTGTGATGACTGCTGCCAGCACTGCAATCACCACGATGGCAATCCGCCACTGGCGGATGAGCGCGCCAGCCGTGACCAGGCGCAGCTTGGCCAGCAAGAAGATCACCAGGGGTGTCTCAAAGCTCACCCCCACCCAGAACATGAGGGTGGTAACAAACTCGATGTAGTTCGAGAGGCGGGGTGTGGTAGTAACCCCCAGGAAGCTGATCAGAAAAGGTATGGCCGTTGGAAGCATCACCTTGTAGGTGAAGAATACACCGCCAAGAAACATCAATGTGGCAAACGGGATGGAGATGAAAAGCCAGCGGCGTTCTTTGGGATGAAGTCCCGGGGTGATGAAGGCCAGTAGTTGGTACAACACCCACGGCAGGGCAATAATGAAACCCGAAAGCAAGGAAACCCGCATATACACGGCCAGGTTTTCCGTGACTTCGATGGAAAGCAGTTTATCCAACCCACCAATGGGTACGGTTAATATGTCCAGGAAGTATTTAGACAGGTTGAAACTGATGACCACCCCGACGCCTACACCGACCAATATCCAGAGCAGACGCATGCGCAGCTCTTTGACATGCGGCGCAACCATCTCCCAGAAATTGGGCGGGGATTCGGGCTCCGGAGGTGGGAGGTGCTGTGAGCGGCTCATGAAAGCTGATTATAACCTTGAATGATTTGATTCAAACAACCGGTTGGCGTAGAATCGTGCGCATCTTTTCCGGGGCGGTGCGATTGGGGTCACTCAGGTAGATTTCGTGATGCTTGCCATGGCGCTGCAAATTATTTTGGGCAATAAATGCATGCAAGCCGGCAATGTTTGGCCCTTCATCTGCATACGGGCCGATGTGCATCAACTGGGCGCAACGGCCTTCGCTAAAACGCTCCAATCGCACGGCTGAAACCGGCAGGCCAGGCTTCTTGCGCTCCACCTCACGGCATGCATTCACCAGCGTATCGGGGGTGACCAGCTCCGGCTGCAGGATCATCATCGTCCAACGCCAGGTATCCTTCTTGCCGGTTAAAAAGCTGCCCATATCCTCAGCCCACCATAAACCTTCCAGCGCCATCACCGGGTAGTCCACTAGTTGGGATTTCTTGATACTGAATTTGAGAGTGTAGGCCAGGGAATAAAGGGCTTGTACGGCAGTCTGATATTCGGGAGCCGTGTTTGGGTCCCCGGATCCGTCTATCATCAGGTAATTAAAATCCGGGACGGTGATGAAAGCTGGGGCCGCCGGGGCGATAAAGTACGGTTTGAGCAGCTTGCGCAAATCGAGCGTTTGCATCCGATCACCTCTAGCCAACAGGAAATGATACCCTCAATGAGAGGTTGGCTCCATCCCGTAGCGGCGAGCGAGGCTAATGGCCTCGCGCCGACTGGAGACCTTCAATTTTTCCAGAATGTTATGCACGTGGTTGCGTACGGTGTTCTCAGAGATAAATAAACGCTCGGCAATCTCCCGATTGGAGGCATTGCTGACCATGGCCGTCAGCACTTCCATCTCCCGCCCGGTCAGCAGGTCCACTGGATTATTGCTGAGATGGTCGGCTGAACCGCGTGCGGTATGGGAAAACTCTTCCATGATGCGCGAGGTCATGACGCGAGACAGCGCCGCCTCCCCCCGCAACATACCACGTAAAGCGGAAAGCAGGTTCGCCACCGGAATATTCTTGAGTAAATACCCTTTTGCGCCCAGTCGAATGGCAGAGATCAGGCGTTCGTCGTCATCATAAATCGTCAGGAAGACGATTTTCGTTTCCGGGAGCAGTTCGATGATGGCGCGGGTGGCGTCCAGGCCGCTGCCATCTGGAAGGTTGAAATCCATCAGCACCATATCGGGCTGTAACTCTCCGGCCAGGCGAACCGCATCCGCCACGCTGCCGGCCTCCCCCACCACGTGCAAATCCTCCTGGCGATTGATCAAGCTCACCAGGCCTTCGCGAAAGAGGATATGATCATCAACAACCAGCAACTTCATCATATTACTTCTCACTCCCTTGGAAATCCAATGGCAATGTCATACTCTCCGTCGTCCCAACATCCCCCAGCTGTGATTCAAGCGGTAGCCATAAAGTGATATGCGTACCCTGTCCGGGAGCGGTGGTCACTTTCAACTCGGCTTTAATATCTTCCGCCCGATCTCGCATGATGGAAAGACCGTAGTGGTGGTTTAAGTCCACTTCATCAGGCATAAACCCGCCCCCGTCATCCTGGATGGAAACCAATAATCCTTTTGCCTGCCAATCCAAGTTCACGGTGACCTTGTGAGCATTTGCATGCCTTTCAATATTATACAGGGCTTCGCGACAAATATAGAGAATCTGGCGGCAAGTGTGGGGTCTTAATTCTCTCGGCCGACCGGTCTGAGACACCAGAATTTCAAAACCGGCCCGGTTGGCAACCATTCGGCTCATTTCAAACAATGCCTGGTGCAAATCCCGAGGAGTGTCCGTTTGAAGATCAGCCAGCGTATCCCGCACATGAAGATATGCCTCGTTGGCTGCGTCACGCATCGTCTCCAGTTCGTTGCGTATTTCACCGATCTGGTGGGCGGGGTCACTGGATAACAGGAGGTGTTCCAATCGTAAACGGAGATAAGCCACCGATTGTCCGAGCGTATCATGCAAATCGCGGGCAATCCGCTTGCGGTCCGCCGCGTTCGTTTCCAACTGGTTGGCAGCCACCTGTTGCAGGCGGGCATGATCCACGGCCAGGGCAATTTCCGGGGCAATATTATTCAAAACCTGAATTCCGCTGTCAGACAGCGGCTCGGTTCCCACCATCTGGATCAGGCCAACCCTGGTTTCGCCCAGCAATAATGGCAGGCAATAAATCGGTTCCTTCGGTTTTGTCATGTATTCCGGTGCGTTCAACTTATGAAAACTTATCCCCCCGGCTTTACAGACATTACAGGAGAAGGGAGTTGCTTTCAGCCCCAGTTCCGCCAAACCGGTTTGTCCCTGAGACCAGACAGCTGCCAGTTCCATTGGAGCCCCGGGTTTGCGGTTCAAAAAGATGGTGACCTTGTACATCGGTAAAATGGTGGTTGGAAATTCAGCAATCCACCCGATTAATTCTTTCCATTCGGAAGTGGTGGAAAACCGACGCGTGACTGCTACCTGGTGATTGAGCACCTCAAATGCCTGCAATCGACCACGTTCGATGGATTGCAAATAATTCAGGAGAAGGGAGCCGATCAAAGGAACAAAAACAGCGTAAAGACCGACTTCCATAAATAAGTACCAATCCAGATGGATGCCATTTTGCAGGTAGTGGACCAATAACTCAATGAAACCAATGCCCACACCCAGAAGGATGATCACCCGGCGGGCTTGTTGTAAGATTGAGGAATGAGGTGTTTTTGTTTTATGCGCCATATTTCAGATTATATCTATCTACATAATAACTGGTTTTTCTTATTTTTCAAAGTCCACCACGATGATTAGCAGACAAATATCGGCATGAGAGAAACTGATCAGAGAGCTGCAGTCAATAGAGGTTGGATCTGGACGCCAGCCTGAACCAGCGCATTCCGCACGGCCGCAGCAATACTGGTTGCATTGGGTGAATCGCCATGGATGCACAATGTCTGCACCGCCGCCGCCTGCTCTCCGAATTGCACACCTTCCAATGCCAGGCGGATAGCCTGGGCAGCGGCCTCTGCCGGGTCCTCAATCAAGGCCCCCGGTAGCGTGCGCGAGCGCAGGCTGCCGTCCGGGTTATAGGCCCGTTCTGGAAAGCCTTCCCCGGCTGCCGGCTGACCGGCTTGCAACGCTTCATCCACCAAAACCGAACCAGCCAACCCGACCACCACCAGGCCCAGGCTGAAACGACGGGCGGCCCGCACGATAGCGGCCGCCAGACCCCGGTCCCGGGCGGCTTGGTTGTAAAGCGCCCCATGCGGTTTGAGATGAGTCAATTCCACCCCATACGCCCGGCAAAATGCAGCCAATGCTCCCACCTGGTACAGGACATAGGCTTCCGCTTCCTCTGGTGCCAGGCCCAGCGCCCGCCGGCCAAAACCCTGCAAATCCGGGTAGCCCGGGTGGGCGCCAATCTGTACCCGCTGCGCTTTTGCCAGGCGGACACTGGCTTCCATCACAAGCGGATCGCCGGCATGCAACCCACAGGCAATATTCGCCGAGGTCAGGAAAGGCATCAGGGCGGCATCCTGCCCAAGCGTATAAGCGCCATAGCTTTCACCCAGGTCGGCATTTAAATCAATGGTTGGCATGGATTTCATTATAGGTCAGAAAGTCACAAGAATGGAATCGGATCGAGAAAATGATTCCTATGAGTCAGGTCATTCCCCGAGCAGCGCCACACCGTTGCCAGAGGGATCCCGGGTTAGTAAGCCATTGGGCGGAAATTCCTCAAAATTCCAGCCGGAAGCCTCCAGCCGGTGACGTACCGCCGCCAGCGGCACCCCGGTAATTTCGAACCAGGCCAGGCCTGGAGAGCCTGGAGGCTGCTGAGACGCACCCACCCCCTGCCAGGTGTTCATCGCCAGGTGGTGATGATAGCCTCCTGCCGAAACAAACACCGCAGAATTTCCATATTGCTGAACCACATCAAATCCGATGATATTCGTATAAAAGTGCAGGCTGTCCGTCAGGGCGGCAACATGCAGGTGGACATGCCCAATTCGGGTATATGGGTCCACGTGTGGGCGGGAAGTGGCAGCATTGTCTTCAGAAAGCAAATCCTCCAGATCCAATGCATTGGTGAACATCTGCACCGAGCCATCCGCTGCCCGCGGCCATTCTTCCGGTTTGCGATCGTAGTAAAGTTCCAGGCCATTGCCTTCCGGGTCGGCCAGGTAGATGGATTCAGAAACGCCATGGTCGGATGCACCCTGAAGGTTGGAACGCAGATTCACCAACCGGCGGAAGGCCCGGGCCAGGGACAGCCGCGAAGGATAAATCAAGCCCAGGTGATACAGGCCGGTATGCCGCCCGGAAGACAGCGGCTGGCTGGCCGGGTGAATTCCGAGCAAGGGCCGGCCACTCACCCCCAGCAGCAAAGTTTCACCGGCCTCACCCAGCAGATCCATGCCCAGGGTGTGCTGGTAAAACGTCGCCAGGCTGGAAGGCTGGCTGGCATACAGGTGGACAGCGCCAATGCGGGTGCTCGGTGGAAGAATATTTTGCATGAGATAAGTATACCCGATGTCTGTAACAGAAAAAACGTCTTTGCATCCGCGGTGATATAATCGCCCTATGCTAAAAGCTCGCTACCGCCAAATCCTGTGGTTTTTCGGCCGCATCCTGATTTCGATTATTTTCTGGGATATGTTTCTGCCCCGTATTGGCCTGCGGCGGCTCTCCCGGCGCAACCGGAAGGCGCGACTACAGGGGATTACCCGCAATTTCCGCAGCCAGGCTGTTCGCATGGGCGGGGTGATGATCAAAGTCGGGCAGTTTCTCTCCGCTCGGTTGGATGTGCTGCCGCGCGAGATCACCGACGAACTGACCGGCCTGCAGGATGAAGTACAGCCAGAAACCTATGAAGACATCCGGCTAGTGACAGAAGTCGAACTCGGCGCCAGCCTGACCGAGCGCTACCTGAGCTTTGAGTCGACCCCAATGGCCTCCGCCTCGATTGGGCAGGTACACCGGGCCACCCTGCCTCCCGAGAACCCCGGTGATGCACCGCGCCGGGTGGTGGTCAAGATCCAACGGCCACAGATCGACCAGATTGTGATGACCGATCTGGCTGCCCTGCGGGTGGTGGGCGGGTGGCTGCAGCGCTACGAGCCAATCCGCCGCCGGGTGAGTGTTCCAAAGCTGGTGGAGGAATTCAGCCGGTCGACATTGGAAGAGATCGATTACCTGCACGAAGGTAAAAATGCCGAACTATTTGCCGCCAATTTCAAAGAGGATGCACGGGTGCGCGTTCCGGCCGTGGTCTGGAGCCACACCACCCTGCGGGTGCTGACCCTGGAGGATGTGCAGGCGATCAAGATCACAGATTACGACGCCATCACAGCCGCCGGCATCGACCGGGCCGAGGTGGCTTCTCGCCTGTTTGATACCTATCTGAAACAAATCTTTGAAGATCACTTTTTCCATGCCGACCCGCACCCTGGCAACCTGTTCATCCTGCCACTGGAGGAAACCACAGCCGAAGGCAGACGCACCTGGCAATTGGTCTTTGTGGATTTTGGCATGACCGGCGATTTACCCTCCAAAACCTTGACCGGGCTGCGGGAAATTATGATTGGTGTAGGCCTAAAAGATGCAAGACGCATCATCCATGCTTACCAGACCCTGGAAATTCTACTGCCAGGCGCCGACCTTTCCCTGTTGGAAAAAGCAACGGCCCGTGTATTTGATCGGATATGGGGTAAAACTGCCCCGGAATTGATGAAAATGCATCAATCGGAGGCGATGGCCTTCCTGCAGGAATTCAACGACCTGATTTTCGACCTACCCTTCCAGGTGCCGGAAAACCTGGTGCTGCTGGTGCGCTGCTTGGGCATCCTTTCCGGCATGTGCACTGGCCTGGATGTGAACTTCAACGTCTGGACAGGAATCGCCCCCTACGCCCAAAAGCTGGCTGGCGAGGCAGGCGGCCTGGATTGGAAGTCCATCCTGGCCGAAGTTGGTGAGTTTGCCCGCCTGCTGATTAGCCTGCCACGTAAAGCAGAAACCCTGCTCCAAAAAATGGAACAGGGCAGATTGGAAGTACAAACCCCGCAATTGACGGAGCAAACTACCCGCTTGCAAATCGGGGTGCAGCGCCTGACAGCCGCCGTGGTTTTCGCTGCTTTTTTGCTGGCCGGTACCCAGCTTTACACCAATGGCGCCACCGACCTGGCAATCGCAGCAGCTATAGCCGCTGGCCTGGCCTTGCTGTGGGCATTATTCGCCCGGCCGCCGCGCTAGTTTATTTCTTCTCGATGCGTTCGATGGCGGCATCCAACATCGAGCGGAAGGCCAGCAGCATCTCCTTGCGGGCTGTCCGGCGGTGTTCGCGGTAACCCAGTGGCAAAATCTCTTCCATGGATTTCTTCCAGGCTGCGCGCGCCGCTTTCATGTGCTGGCGGACTTCCTCCACATGCGGTTCTTTTGCCTGAGTTTCGTGTTCTTCTGTCATATTGACCTCCAGTAAGGATTCAAACCTGTAATCGGATTTTTGTAACGCAAGTTGTGAGCATGCACTCAACGACCTAGCTGACAGCTTATCCTATTGTTAATTTTCGCGCTTAATTTCGTTTTCAGGAAGGGGGGTTTTTTCAATTTCAATCCAGCTTTTTTGAATCCTGAAGATTTCTAAAAAACTCGACCAAAAACAAAAAAACGGATTTCATTGATTCGTCCATCACTGAAATCCGTTCTCAGCCGGGTTGAAAAAGAATCAGCGCTTGTCGCCCAGGTCCAGCCGGTAACCCACGCCGCGTACAGTTTTGATGTACAAAGGATGGCGGGGATCTTCCTCGAGCGCCTCGCGCAGCCAACTCATGTGCACATCCAGGGTACGGGTGTCTTCGGTGTAGTTTGTATCCCAGACCTGGCTGAAGAGTTGCTTGCGCTCAATCACCTCACCCGGTCGCTCCATCAAAGTGCGCAGCAGGATCACCAGGCGAGGCGTCAGGCGCGCCTGGCGGTTATCCAGACGGGCCATGCGTTGCTCCACATCCAGTTGTAGCGGGCCGGCAGTCAGCACATCCCGTGGTTCCACCGGCAACAACGGGCGGATACGATTAAGCAACTTCTGCAGGGTGAAGGGCTGAACCAGGATGACATCCGCCTCAAACTTGTTTTGCTCCGCCATTTTCGCGCCTAGCACCAGAGTGATTGGCAGGCCGGGTACCTGCTGGCGAATGGACTGGCAAATTCTCCGGCCGGAGGTGCGCATCGAAGCGGCGTCCACCAGAACCAGGTGGGGGCGCTCTTCAACCAGGCGCGCCAAGGCAGCGCTGCCATTAGCCGCCGTTTCAACCTGAAAACCTTTTTTGATCAGGCCGGTGACAAAAGATGCGTGCTCCGTCCGCTTGCTCTCAATCAGCAGAATTTTAGCCTTCATGCCTCACTCAATGTGTTAAGATGAGCCGGTTAACCGGCCAGATGGGTACTACCCTTCTTTTATCAGCCATTCACCATCCCACTTGACCCCCTGATCGGTGTTGATTCTTCTTTGGGGGGAAGGAACGACAGTATGCGTATTATACTCGATTCTTAACAAATGGCAATGATGATTCTTAAGATTCCAAGTTAAGAGTTATAAATGTCTTAATCGCAAGGTTGCTTTTGTCCGTGTCCGGAGCAAGTTGATTAAGGTATAATAGTTGGGCGAGAGTAGTGACAAGGAATCCTGTGGCCCGATACCGACGCGCTGAAGACCTGAATGTTGAAGAGTTGCGCCAGTTGCTCATCGAAAAGAGCCGCGGGGCGCGGCATGCGCGTCTGGCCCATTACCGGCGTACCGGCCGGGTGGTCAATCTGCAGCCCCAGGTGCGCAGCATCCCACTCGACTCCCTGCGCAGCGCGCCCTTACCGGAAGAAGAAATCGATCGACGACCGCGCAAGCGCACTGGCCTGGACCGGGTGCTGCTGGCGGTGGAAATCCTGGCAGTGATTGGTCTGGTGGTGGTGCTCTTCAACGGTTTCAACCTGCTGCAGACCCTCAACCGGGAGGTGGTGGCAGCCATAAGCATCCCAACGATCGCTCCCACCCCGGCCATCACGGCGGTAGTACTGCCGGCGGGGCATACCCCGCCCAACGCCCAGGGTGAAACCGAGTTTAACAACGCAGAGATTCCGGAGCACCTGCGCCCGCTCGTCAACGTGCTGGCCAGCCTGCCCATCCCCACACCTTCGCCGGAGCAGGCCTTCTCGATCAAGATCCCGGCCATCGGGGTGGACGCCAGCGTCATCCAGGGCGATGGCTTTGAGCAGTTGCGCAAGGGTGTCGTGGGCCAGCACATCGGCTCCGCCAACCCCGGGCAGAAGGGCAACCTGGTGCTTTCCGCCCACAACGACGTCTATGGTGAGATTTTCCGCCACCTGGACAAGTTGAAGAAGGGCGATGAGATCATCATCTTCACCCAGTTGCGCTCCTACACCTACGTGGTGCAGGGCACGCAGGTTGTGCAGCCAACCACAGTGGAAGTGATGGACCCGACCATTGACCCGGTGGTCACCCTGATATCGTGTTATCCTTATCTGGTGGATAACAAGCGGATTGTGGTAACCGCCATCCTACAGGATTAGATAATCAATTATGTCCCTGGTGCAGCCAGCGCGCTGACCAAGACATTCAAAACATAGGAGAATTATGAGCAAGAAAACCCAACGCAAAGTTTCTGAACCCATCATCGTGGCCGAACGCAAGACCCCCACTGCCGCCCGCCCCAGTCTATCCGCTGAATTCAACCCGAATTACTCAGAGATCATCAGCGACCTGAAGAAAACCGGTATTTTGGCCGGGGTATTTATTGGTATTCTCGTCATCCTGACCTTCTTCCTGCGCTAAGTTCAAGGGATTTCCACAACCCACGACGGTTGTGTTTGTCACCTAACCAAAACTCAGGTAATTTACCAAGGAGAAGTGTATGGCACCCATGTTTGTTCCTGGTCCGGTGGATGTGGCCCCCGAAGTACTGGCGGCCCAGGCGAAACCGATGATGCCCCATCGCAGTAAGGATTTTGAAGCCATCTTCCGACGGACGGAAGAAAAAGCCAAGCAAGTATTCTTCACCCAGTATCGCATTTTCCAGGGAACCCACTCCGGTTCCGGCATGCAGGAAGCCGGTGTGCGCAACCTGGCTGCTTCCACTGTGCTGGCTTGCATCAATGGTGCGTTTTCCAAACGCTGGTACGATGTGGCCGTTTCCAATGGCAAGCAGGTCGACAAGCTGGAAGTATCGTTCGGCGAAGCCATCACCCCGGAGATGCTGGCGGATGCGCTGAAGGCCAAGTTCTACGAAGCCGTCACCATCGTTCACAACGAAACCTCAACCGGTGTGATGAATCCGCTCAAAGAGCTGTGCGAAGTGCTGCACACGGTCAGCCCGGATACGATGATCCTGGTGGATGCGGTTTCCTCGCTGAGCGGCGTGAAGATTGAGATGGACGCCCTGGGCATCGACTTCCTGATGACCTCATCACAGAAGTGCCTGGCGCTGCCGCCGGGTCTTTCGCTGGCGGGTGTTTCCGACCGGGCGATGAAGAAAGCCGAAACTGTGCCCTTCCGAGGCTGGTACTTCGACTTTGTGCTGCTGGAGAAGCATCGCATCAAAGATTCCACCCCAATGACCCCGGTCATGCCGCTGATCTATGCGCTGGATGTGCAACTTGACCGCATCCTGGCTGAAGGGCTGGAAAACCGCTTTGCCCGCCACGAAGCAATGTCCAAGCGATTCGATAGCTGGGCAGAAGCCAACGGCATGCCGGTGATGGCTGCCCCGGCCTACCGCTCACATACAGTCTGCACTGTACAAAACGCCAAGGGCTGGGACATCTCAGCACTCAACAAGTTCCTGACCACCAAGGGCATGCGCATCGCCAATGGTTACGGCGAATGGAAGGACAAGACCTACCGGGTGGCCACCATGGGCGAGATCCAGATGAGCGATGTCGAGAACCTGATCGTCGCCCTGGAAGAATACATGAAACAATAAAACGGCAATAAATTTCTAAAATATTAAAGATTATAGAAATTTTTGCAAAAACCTGAAATATTCGCGTGCAATGCGCCTGAGCGGTGCATTGCACGTGATGATTTAAGGATTAAATTCGAGAACCGGGTTTCGGGCCCGGTTCTCTTTCAAAGGAGGAAGGAGAGATGCGCTTGCATTCTTATCCTAGCACGCCAGACCCCTCTTTGCCTGCCCGCTGGCCTACGCTCACCCAACGCCTGCCCGGCGGTTTGGAATCAATATCCAAAGCAAAAAACTCGCTTGTTTTCCACCTGTCGATGTGTTAATATATAGATAATATTTATCTATATTGTCTTAAAGGAGTGGAGGGAAATGAAAAAGCGAATCCTGGTTTTTACCCTGTTGTTCACCCTGACGATTGCCGCCTGCTCGGGAACCCAGCCCCAGGGCATGTTTGTGATGCCCCTGGTCAGCAGCGGGACTTTGGATGCCTACAATGTAGCAGTGGATGTGCAGGATAACGGCACCAAGCACATTGTGTGGAGTGAATGTCCGCCAGCCGGTGATTTGAGCCAATATTGCCGGGTACTTTATCAACGCACCATCGGCGGAGAACCTGGTATCCAGTTGACTTTTTCGAGCGCGAGCAGCAATTATGTTTTTGCCAATGTCGCTGCCCTGGATAATGGCAGTGCCGTGGTGGCATTTTACGAAAGCGGCACCACCTGTAAGGCCCGCTATGCTATCATCCCCAGCGTGGTGATTACCAATCCAACAGTCCAACCTGTTATCCCAGGCGATGCAACCATCAGCCACTGCGACGCACCAGTCACGCTGGCTGGTAATGGCACTACAGTCTATTCAGTGGTCAGCCGCTATTTAAGCTATAACAGCCAGTATTACCAATACCGCAAGCTACTCCCGGCAGCGGATGCCAGCGCAGCGGATGTCGTTACGGAAAACCTGTTCCGTGCAGTGGATCGCAACCAACCCCTGGTCGCCAGGGTTGATTCCGCCGGCAACCTGCATGCAGCCTGGTTGTTTGAGCGGAAGGTCTTCGGGTTGGACCTTTTCACATCTCGCGGCGTCGAATATGCCAACAATAATGGGGTTACCGGAAACCTGACCCCCTTGGAAGTTTACTCCTCCATTTCAACCTCATTGTTTACTACAATTGATATGGCCGTGGAAAGCCCCACCCAGGCGCATATGGTGTACTCCTTGGACGGCGGTGAGGTGTTTGATTCAAGTTTGTGGCTGGCAACAGTCACCAGCGGAAGCCTTGCCCAAATAAAGATTGCGCTTACGGAAAACCTGGGTTGGGATAATATCTACGCCAGCATCTCCAATTATGGGGCAAGCACCGCCAACCAGGTCATCGTTTTTAGCGCTGAAAATACCACCATCGGAGATTCCGAGGTTTTTTACAAACTGACCAACGCTGGAGGTGTACCGGCTCAACTCTCCGATTCCCCCAGTCCAATTTTCAGTCCAAGGGTAGCACCGTTCGACACCTACTTCATAGCCGGTTGGCGCCAGGCACCAGGTACCACTTGCCCGGATGAAGTGGAATATTCGTACTTTGACTTGGGAGTAAAACTAATTTTCCAGGGAACTGACGGTTGTCCGGCAGGTGCAGCCTCGATCACGACCCTCTCAACCAACGACCCTTGGGTGGCTGGTGCCTGGATTGACGGGTTGACCAGCAGCCCGGATGCACGCCAAGTGCCGTGGATCGTATTTAACACCAACTCCATCCACCTACCGCTGATCAGAAGATAAACCGGTGTGTTAATTACAAGCGATTGAACTAGAAACTCATTGCGCTTGAGATGAGAGTTTTTCACAGGCCGCCGTTGGCGGCCTGTGTTATTAATTCGATCAAGATAATCAAAACAGGATAAACTAGAAGAAGTGAATGGCGGTGGAAAACCGAAATTCACAAAATCAACCCATGTTTATTTTTGAAAGGTGATGACCATTGAAAATATTCCTTACCGGCTTTGAACCCTTCGGCGGCAGCCCGCTCAATCCCTCCGAGCAGGTGGTGAAAGCCTTGCAAACTGGCCCCCCACCTGATAAAGATTTGGAAACCCTGATCCTGCCAGTGGATGGCGGAAGAGCACCAGGCATGCTGAAGGCAGCGCTGGCGGAACACCAACCCGATGCCGTGATTTGCCTGGGTGAAGCCGGACGATCAGCGATCTCGCTGGAACGGGCTGCCCTCAACCTGCTGGATTACCGCATCCCGGATAATAGCGGTGTCACCATCACCGATCAACCCATCCGCCCGGATGGGCCGGCAGCCTACTTCTCTACCCTGCCGCTGCGTCCCATTCAATCCGCCTTGCTGGCAGCCGGCATCCCCTGCGAGCTTTCGCTGAGCGCTGGGGCATACCTGTGCAACCAGGTCTTCTACACACTGATGGATACGCTGGCCTTAAGTGGTCGACAGGTCCCGGCCGGGTTCATCCACCTGCCATCCCTGCTGGAGCAGGTGGCGCTGCGCGGCCTCAGCCAGCCAAGTATGGCACTGGAAGCGCAGGTGCGGGCTATTCGGGTCGTTTTGGAGATGGTTTTTAACACAGAACTCACTGAAAGTACGGATTTGCCCGGAAAATTGTAAACATTTGTGCTGATGAAAGAATCAATCATGAGAATTCAAAAATTTCTCCCTTTTTCTCTACTCATAAGCATCCTTTTTGTTGTTTCTTCAGTACTCATTCCAGTTACGATAACTGAAAGAGCTGAAATTACCCGTGTGAAATTTGGCTATCCATTAAAATTCATAATTCAGGACCAATTTACTGGAGCTTTAGGGCATCCTGAAGGACCTTCTCTCCCATATCCATTGACTGTTCTCTCCCCCTGGGAAAACCCAACCCAGATTCGATGGATCCCATTGTTGGCAAACCTAGTGATTGTTTGTAGCTGTGTCATTTTGGTTTATCGAACTGTAATATGGATTCGAAGGAATGGCGACCGACCGGATCTTCGGTGAATGATTACATGTCAAGATACTAGATCCGGGTTTGTTGGATTTCGCTTTGTTCGTGAAAAAATCAAATCGTAGACGAGTCGCTCAACCCAACCTACGTATGTTCTGTGTAGTTGGATTGATCATTAATTGAAATGAAATTTTCGGTGTCCCCCGTGCACTCCGCCTCTCCGTGGTGAAAGGTATTACGGAATCGGTGGGAAGGGGTTGACCAGGTCGCCGGAGGGGGTGGCGGCGTAGATGCCGAAGTAGAAGATGATATCCACTGCCAGGATGAGGGCCAGCAGGCCCCAGGCCAGGCGTCCTTTCTTGTTTTCGGCCAGCCAGTTGAGCGGCAGGGCCATCAGCCAGCATATGGCCGGGATAGAGACCACAAAGTGACTGCTGCCACTCGGCCCGCTGAGCAGGAAACCGCCCAGCAAGGCTGTCAGGATCAGCCAGAGGACGGGCAGCCATTTCTTCATGTAAAGCGCCAAGAGCAGACCGATGCTGAAAACAACTGCACCTGGCCCATAGACCAGAGGTACACCTGGTCGGTAGAAACCGGTATCATCCGGAAAGACCTGGTAAGCGCCAAACGAGTGAGCGAATTGGTACCAAAAATATTGCAAGAGCGTGGTTTCTGGTCCCATGACAATCCGGATAGCCTCCGGTGTCCAGCCCATGACAGTCTGGGTTCGGGCAAAGTAGGCTTGCGGGTTGTGCAAGGCAAAGGCAAAGATCGGGGCGGCAACGCAAACGATTACCATGACCAACTTGCCGAGGTAAACCGCCCAGCGAGTTGGTTCGGAGCGGGCATCTCTCCACATCACCAAGACCAATACCGCCAGCAAGATCACTCCGACCTTGCTGCCAGCATAAAAGTATTGAGACAGGCCAACAGCTAATCCACTTAGTACTGCCCCGCCACTCCAGCGTTTACGCCAACCCCAAAGAAAAGGCCCGAGCATTAGCGGAACCCAGAGAGTGTCCCAGATATTATTCAGGGAGATACGCGACCAGTGGTTGTGAAAATGATACGTGGCCATGATCAACGCTGCAAACAGCGCCGTTTGTTTTCCGGAGAAAGCTCTCACCATCGAATAGGTGGCCAGCACACCCAGCCCTCCTACCAGGACACTCAGCAGGCGCACACTGAAGATGTTCGGTCCAAAGAGTCGGATAAAACCAGCTACAAGAAAGTAGAAAAGCGTTGGTTGCGAATCCGGACCCGTGATAAACGGGTTAATCGTCTCACGAGGATTAAAAAAGACCTGGCGCATGGCAAAATCAGCCGTGCCCAACTCATCCACGTGCAGACCAACCGGCAAGCTTAAAATGTTACAGAGGCGAACTCCCAGAGAAACAACCAGCAGCCCGGCTAGAATCCAAAAGATACGTTTCGGGAGAGCTGATTCCATGCGGGGAATTAAAGCCAGGATCACACCAATCGAGGCTGCCAGCCAGGTCCACAATTGCCAACCAGCAATGACCGTATACCCGGAATAAGTAAACCCAATGAGAATTGAAAGGATGGTACAGCCAGCCGCAACCAGTGCGATCATTGATCGGCGCGGGTTACTAAAAATGTATTTCCAACTGGAACGGATGGCAACAATAATAGATTTGGAGAACGAGCGTAATTTTTTCATAATTAACCCATTTGGACAATTATATAACCGAATGAATTATGTTACACTATATGCCAAGTAACGTTATAAGGGGTTTCTTTGCGCTTAGGTTCGAAGCTGATTATCGGTGCGCTGCTGATCCTCCTGCTGGCGGGATTGACCGGACAGGCCAGTCGGATTGTGCCAGCGCGCGCCGCCGACCCCACTCCCGAACCCTACCAGCGCCAGGTGACCCTCAAAGTCAGTTTCACCTTCTACGAGTGGTGGGTGGTGCGCTGGCGCAACAATGAGGTGGCCTGCCAGTTGTTTATCGAACACGAAGGGCTGCCAACCGAGGGGGAAGTCCAGTACTACTGCGATCGCACGGTTTATAACGAATGGCGCACCACACCTCCCTGTCCACAAGCTATGGATAATGGGGATGTCACCCGCTGTCCCGGCTTATACCTGCATTACAACTCCTCCTTCCCCAGCAAGCGGGACGTGGTGGTTAAGCTACCGATGCCTAAGGTCTGGTTGAACGTGACCGACTGCAACCCTGACCCAGTGCAAAACCGCTGTACCACCGTTCCCAGCCTGGTGTTTGAAGGCGAAGAGCCGCTGCCGAACGAGATGGTGATCCGCATCCAGGGTACCATCAACGGCGTTCCATTTAGTTGCCCGTCCGACCGCTGTGCGCTGCCGCTCAGCCCGACTGGACCACAAGGAACGTTGATCGAGTTCTGGGCAGATTCCTCGTTCGGCGACTCCAGCGAGCGTTACACCGGATTGGTGCGATTGGTGCCGTGGGGCGACTTCATGAACCCAGACGCCAAAGCTGGCAGCCAACAACTGTGGTACTTGGATGTGCTATCTGACCAGTGGCGCGGCGAGACCCTGGCCTCCTGCGCCGATACCTGGCAGGTTTTCCCGGCGGTGGGCGGGCCGCCCGCCTGGTTGAGCACACCGCTGGAACTGCAGGACCTGGCCTCGACCAAAGCCTATTACTTCCTGGCCGCCATGCTGATCCGCAACGGCGAGATAGACGTCAGCATGTGTGATGACGGCGGCCTGCAATCCGACCTGGTTGCCAGCGTTTGTGGAGTGGAAGCCGCCAAACCCGCCATGCTCGACTGGCAGAACCAGTTCGACCAGGAGATCATCACAGTGGCCGGAGAAACCGGCATCCCGGCCCAGTTAATGAAGAACCTGTTTAGCCGGGAAAGCCAGATCTGGCCGGCGCTTTACCAGACATACAAGGAAGCCGGGTTGGGTCAACTGACCGACAATGGGGCAGATACTGTGTTGCTCTGGAACCCAGATTTCTTCGCCCAATTTTGCCCGCTGGCACTCGACCAGAGCGTGTGCGACCTGGGCTTCGGCAACCTGGGAGAGGCAGAGCAATTGCTGCTGCGCGGTGCGCTGGTGCAACAGGTCAATGCTGGCTGCCCAAACTGCCCGGCCGGTATCGATCTGAGCCAGGCCAACTTCTCCATCCGCATCTTTGCCGAGGGCATCCAGGCCAATTGTTCCCAGGTCGGGCGAATTTTAACCAACATCACAGGCAAGTACCCGGGGCAGGTCAGTTCGTTTGAAGATTTGTGGAAGTACACATTGGTGAACTACAACGCCGGTTCGGGTTGTTTATCGAATGCCATCCAAGCCGCCTATACCGCCGGCCAGCCGTTGATCTGGGAGAATGTCTCCGCCCGATTGGAGGAAGGTTGCCTGCCCGCCATCGGTTACGTCAACGACATTGCCCTGGTACCGTATGCCACCCCGACGCCCACCCCCTGGGTCTGGCAGGATACTCCGCCGCCGCTGCCGACCTTCTACATGCCCAGCGGTCCGACCCCGACACCACTCCCCGCCCGGGCCACCCCCACCCGCACACCCACTTATATGGGCCCCACGCCGACCGGGCCAACTCCAACACCTTCTGCGACCAACGCTGGCGGGGCGACTAACATTCCATTGCCAACTGAAACAATCGTTTATCCGATCGAGACAAATCCGCCGTATTAGAATTCCTATCTGTTCGTTATCCAATCATTTACCACGTAAAAAGCCGTTAACAACAGATTTCCACTATATAGCATTCCGGTCAGGGCAAAGCAGCCGGAAATAAACTTATCTATATCAGATCTATGATGTGTCGGATTCTTCGTCTTTACAAGGCGGGTCTTTTTATTTCCACACCCCGGGGATCAGTGTGCCGCATTGCGGACATTTCCCCTCAGACGTAATGCGATTCTCCAATACAGAGAAACCCTGGCGCTTAATCAATCGGGTGGAGCAGTGCGGACAAGGAGTGTCTTCCAGCGAGCCGACCCGCCCGGGAAGGTTGCCGGCATAGACGTAGCGCAACCCGGCTTCCACCCCCAAATCAGCTGCCCGCTGCAACGTGCCGGCCGAGGTAGGCGAGGCGCGGCGGCGCTTGTAATCCGGATGGAAAGCGGTGACATGCCAGGGAATATCCGGCGAGACCGAGACCA